>CAYJLC010000107.1:0-1573 GCA_964370735.1 uncultured Oscillospiraceae bacterium | reverse complement strand
CACTCGATATAGCTTATGAAATTTTATCAAATACAAAAAATCATAATTATTTTATTCTTGATGGAAATTATGGAGAATTTAACTTTCTAACCAATGACTATTATGGTGAAACCCTGCTAAAGCTTCTGTGTGACAAAGAAAAAAAGGCAGAACTTAATAGTCTGCTACTTGAAAATACTGAAAGTTCTAGCAATCAAAGTTTAATAGATTGTGATGGTTTAAATAAAAATTCAGACTTTATTCTTTTAGGCTATTCTTTGAATTTACCACGAATTCATAAATTTAATCACGGTTTAGAACTATATAATAAAAAAGGGGTGATAATATGTTTTGATTTTCAAAAAGAGATACTTGAAAAGTATTGTTCTAAAAATATTTCTTTTGAAGTAATTAACTTCAAAAAATTTGAAGGGAGGTTTTTTAAGTAGAACGCAAAAAAATATTAGCTCTTAGTGTAATTCCATTTTTAATTCTCATAATTTTATACACTGGTGGTTTCTTGGGGCAATTAATGTCAAATTATCAAATTTGGCAAAATAGTGGTGGAGTGGCTGGTGATGGAACTTCCCCCGCCCTTCCGTCTGCAAATTTTATTGATTGTATAATCGCATCAGTAACACCACCTCACGGAATTTATGGTGTTTTCATTTGCATTGGACTCATCGTTATTGTTCTTGCTTTTGTAATGAAGCTTGGATTTAACGAAGATGGTGAATATGACAGAGAACGAAATTTAGTTTACTCACAAAAAGGTACTTATGGTACAGCTGGATTTATGTCGGCTAGTGAAATGAGCGAAGTTATAAATCTTACGACAGATGCAAAAAAGACAAAAGGAACTATATTAGGGCTTTTAGATGGCAAAGTTGTAAGTGTGCCACCAGATAGCAGAATGAATAAAAATATTGCAGTTTATGGTGCTAGTGGTTCGATGAAATCAAGGGCATTTGCACGAAATATGGTTTTTCAATGTGTAGCTCGTGGAGAATCGTTAATTATTACCGATCCAAAGTCGGAACTTTTTGAAGATATGAGCGAATATCTAAAAGAAAGTGGATACAAAGTTAAAGTTTTCAATTTAGTAAATCCACAATTTTCTGATTCTTGGAACTGTTTAGCCGAAATTGAAGGAAAAGAACTTATGGCTCAGGTGTTTTGTGATGTTATCATTAAAAATACAGGTGGTGCGAAAAGCGACCATTTTTGGGATAATGCAGAACTTAATCTGCTTAAAGCATTAGTTTTATATGTGGACCAAAGTTTTTCTGATAATCAAAAAAATATAGGCGAAGTATATAAGTTAATATCACTTACATCTGAAAACGAATTAAATGCAATTTTTGATACATTACCACTCACACACCCTGCCAAAGCACCGTATGCGATATTTAAACAAGCTAGTGACACTGTAAAAAGTGGAACAATTATGGGTCTTGGAACAAGACTTCAAGTATTCCAAAACTCGATTATCAATCAAATTACAAGTTTTGATGAAATTGACTTAACTTTACCCGGAAAAGAAAAATGTGCATATTTTTGTATCACATCAGACCAAGACTCTACATTTGATTTT
>CAYJLC010000106.1:0-1658 GCA_964370735.1 uncultured Oscillospiraceae bacterium | reverse complement strand
CACCGTGGAAAATGCAAAAAAATACGAATAACGACTTTTGAATATGCTTCACAAAGACTTGAAGTATAAGAATATTTAGTGTAGCAGATTATTGCTACACTATTTTTTCGAAAAAATAACTACCTTAAAAGGTAGTTAAAATTAATTTTCTTTGTATTCTTCTATTTCAAGCAAAAGCTTATAGAGTTTCTCTTGTTCTTTGATAGATTTTCCACTAAAAAGTTCGTATGAAAGCAAAGGATAGCTTATAGTTTCTTTATCGCTAAATATTTTTTCAAATAATTGTGATATTTCCACATTAAGTGCTTGTGCAATCTTTTCAACAACTTCAATCGTGACATTTTTCTCGCCACGCTCAACTTGCCCGATATATGTATGATGACACGAAGCCTTTTCGGCTAGTTGCTCCTGGCTCATATTCAAACTTCGTCTATAATTTCTAATTCTTTTCCCAAGAATAATTTTTAATTCTTCCATCGTATCACCTCTATATATAGTCTATCAAATATTATAATTATATTTCCACAGACTATTGATATTATTAACGAAATAATATATACTATAAATATAATAATGTTCATAATTCATATTTATAGTATCTAAGAGGTGTTTAAATGCGTCAAATAACTTGCTGTTTTACAGGGCATAGACAAATAGAAAGTCAGCATAAACCACTCCTTAGAGAATGCTTACAAAAAGAAATTGTTAAATTAATAGAGCAAGGATATAGACACTTTGGGGTAGGTGGAGCATTAGGATTTGATACAGAAGTTAGTTTAACAATTTTAGAACTTAAAAAAGTATATAAACATATAAATTTAATTCTTGTGTTGCCATGTAAATCACAATCTAAAAATTGGAAACCGAACGACATTGCTGTTTATGAAGAAATATTAAAAAAATGCGATAAAATTAGATATACTTCTGAAAACTATTTTAGTGGTTGTATGCACAAAAGAAATCGACATCTAGTTGATCATAGCAGTATATGTATTTCTTATCTCTGTAAAAATACTGGTGGAACAGCTTATACTGTTGATTATGCTTTAAGTAACAATCTTAAAGTGATAAATATTGCAAACTTAATTAATGGAAATGAACATACTAAATAGCTACAATAAATTAAAAGCCTTGCACTATTAGTGTCAGGCTCTAATCATAAGGTTATCTCTATCAAAGATATTTGAAGCAAAAAAGTCCGTTATACTAATCTCAAGTCCTAAACAAATTTCATGTATAACTCGCAAATTTACCGATTCATAAGAACAGTTAATTATATTTCCAAGTGTAGAACGTGGAATGCCACTTAACTTAAATAATTGATATTGCGTTAAGTTCTTGTCGTTTAAAAGTTCTAAAATGCGTGTGCTTACTGCTTTATTTAATTTCATAATACACCGTCCCTAATTCTGTACTAATACCATTATATAAAAAATGTATTAAAAATTAGTCCCTTTTTATGTACTAATAGTTTGGAATATGCTAAAATTAACCATAAATAATGTGTGAAAGGTGATAATATTGAAGATTTTAAATTTACAAGTAAAAACATTCATTATTAATGTAGGCAAAAGATATGAGAGGCTACATACATAGCCTCCCTATCTAAATTAAATGCGAATTTTTGCGATACACCTTAACAAGACTATACATAACTC
>CAYJLC010000105.1:0-1664 GCA_964370735.1 uncultured Oscillospiraceae bacterium | reverse complement strand
AAAACAAAAGCCGACTATATAATGAACTGTGGATTTTTTGATATGAATGAATTTAAACCTGTTGGGATTTTAATGTCAGAAGGGAAAACTTATTCAACGCAAGTTGGTGCGTATGGTTTTGGATTTGCAGGTGGAAAAGCAATATTTTCTTACGAAAATAATATAAAAGCAGACGAGTTTGTGTCTGCATATCCAGTTTTACTGCGTAATGGAGAAAAATATTTTGATAAAACACCAGTGGAACTTTCAGGAAACAGAGGAAGGACAGCCATAGGCATTACGTCAAATGACGAAATTGTTCTTAGTTGTATGGAAGATGATAGTGGGATTACACTTGAGGAGCTTTCTGAAGAGCTTATTGCCCAAAAGTGCGATATAGCGATTAATTTAGATGGTGGAGGTTCATCGCAATGCGATTTTCTGGGAGAAAAGGTGACTTCGAGTAGAATTGTGCATAATTTTCTATGTGTTTACTTGAAAAATATAGAAAAATATAAGGTAGCGATTGATATTGGTCATAATCCGAACACAGTTAATGGAAATGAAAAATATAATTATAATGAATACCAAGGAATGAAGAAAATCGCCGAAGAAATGCAAATACTACTTGAAAAATACGATAGCATTGACAGCCGAATAATAGATTTCCCAGAAGAAACTGATGGAAAAACCGAATTAAATCGAGTTATTTCTGTGGCGAATGAGTGGGATGCTGATATTTTAATATCACTTCATAGTAATGCCTTTTCAAATACGAGTGCAAATGGCTATTGCAATTTTGCTTATAGCAAACAAAGCGATGGATATAATTTAGGGAAATTAATTCACGAAGAAACATTTAAGGAGTTTCCGGAGATGTATGATAGGGGAGTGCTTATTGAATCAAGCAATTATGCGATAATTCGAGATACTCTCATGCCAGCGGTTTTGGTCGAGCAAGGGTTTCATACAAATGATTACGATATTTCGCTTTTAATAAATAGATATAAAGATTGGGCGAAAGTAAATGTTCGAGGGATTTTGAGATATTTTGGTATTGAGGAGTCAAATGAAGTATCAGAATTTGATTTGGCAAAAGATTTTTGTGTGAAAAATGGGATTACAGACGGTGAAAGACCGAAAGAATATGCAACGCGAGAAGAAATTTGGACGATGCTATATAGACTAAAGGGGGTGGAGTGATGAAATTTAGCGAAATAAAATTAACGGCAGTTTCGATATTAGCAATCATAAACTCAACTTTAGGTGTGTTAGCAGTGCCGATTTATATGCTAGCTTTACTGAATTTAGTAGACTATTTTACTGGTTTAGTTTCTGCTCCGTATAGAGAAGAACAAATAAGTTCATACAAAAGTTTTTCGGGAATAGTGAAAAAAATTAGTATGTGGGTACTTGTAATAATTGGTGGAGTGGTAGATTGGTTGTTGATATTTGCGACAGAAAATGCAGGTATTGACATAAAAATAAGCTATTATATGGCAAGTTTAGTTGCGATTTGGCTTATAGCCAATGAAATAATAAGCGTTTTAGAAAATTTAGCAGATATAGGAGTGCCGATGCCGAGTTTTTTGATGACACTGGTGAAAAAAATTCAAGATATGACAAATATAGATGTTTAATATAGAGTTTACGCATAAAAAAACAGAGGGATTAGTGGGCTGTCA
>CAYJLC010000104.1:0-1666 GCA_964370735.1 uncultured Oscillospiraceae bacterium | reverse complement strand
TGAAAATTTCACTGGTACTAAATAGCTTTTTGCGAGTGGCAACAGTGTTTCGTCTGCTCCGAGTGCTATTAAAATTTGGTTTTCAAATAATATCAGCGACAACCAAAGTATAAGTGAAATAGCTGTTGTCATAATAAGTCCGACAGTGAAATAGCCATTTGCTTTTGTTGTGTCACGTCTGTCTGAATTTTTTGTGATATTAAAAAGTATTGATGCACCAATACCTGTTAAAAGTCCAAAGCTATATATTACGTTCCAAATTGGAGCAATAATCGCCATAGCAGCAGAACCATTAGGTCCATGATACTGCCCGACTACTATCATATCAACAAGCCCGTAAACCGATTGAAGTATAGCACCACCAAAAGAAGCTGCTAAATACTTTAAATAAATTTGTTTGATGTTTCCTTTTAATAAATCCATTTTATTCTACTTGTAAAATAAAAAAAGCTGAATAAGATTTGTGTAAAACACATTATCTTATCCAGCAGTTACTTTAATATAACATACCCTCCGATATAATTTAATTACAATATCACATTTATGGGGAAAAGTCAAAAATTTTTAACGCGAAGAATAGCTATTGTTATACTTTCATTATCCTTATGCGAGTATTAACTTGGATATAGTCGGAATTTAGCACTATATAAAACCTTATATTTCGTTGCATTTGGCGATGGCTTTGTAATAATTTAGCATGATAACCCGTACTCAAAAAAAGTATATCTTGACAAGTCTGTTTATTCATGATAAACTAAATATATAGTTTACTGACGATAAACAAGGAGGTTTTGTTATGATAGAATATAAATTAGGTGAAATCGAGATGCAATTTGCTAATATAATATGGGAAAATGAACCACTTACATCGCGTGAGCTTACTGTTCTTGCTGAAAAAGAACTCACTTGGAATCGCTCAACTACTTATACAATACTGCGAAAATTATGCTCTAAAGGTATATTTCAAAACGAAAAAGCACAGGTAACATCGCTTGTTTCAAAGGCTGAATACACTTCTATGCAAAGCGAGAGATTTGTTGACGATACATTCAAAGGTTCACTTCCGAGCTTTTTGGCTTCATTTACAATGCGAAAAAAATTGTCCGATAGTGAAATTAATGAAATTATGAAAATAATCGATGAGCATAAGGAGGGTTAGCATGGATAGTGTATTTTTAAGCCTACTGGGTATGAGTTTTACAGCAAGCATAGTAATTATCGCGGTTTTAGCTATAAGATTACTACTGAAAAAAACACCTAAAATATTTTCTTATGCAATTTGGGCAGTAGTGCTTTTTAGACTGCTTTGTCCTTTTTCGTTTGAAAGTGCTATTGGACTTATTCCAAGCAATGAGCCGATACCTCAAAATATTGTTTATGAGGCACAGCCAGAAATTGACACAGGATTTGAGATTATAGATAATTCAGTCAACGAGATTTTACCACCAGGAACTCCTATGGCGAGTGTAAATCCAATTCAGATTTGGATACTTATCGGTAGAATTATTTGGAGCGTTGGCATATTTGCACTTGTTTTATATGCTGTAATACAATATGCTTTGCTTAAACGCAAATTAATCGGCTCAAAATTACTTTGCGATAATATTTACCTTGCAGATGGTATAAATTCACCATTTGTTATGGGTTTATTTAAACCGAAAATATA
>CAYJLC010000103.1:0-1677 GCA_964370735.1 uncultured Oscillospiraceae bacterium | reverse complement strand
GCCGTGTTTCTACGGATTTTGAAGACCAACTGACAAGTTTTCATGCACAGAAAACATATTACACTGACCTTATACTTAAAACAAAAGGTTGGAAACTAGCTGGCACTTATGCTGACGAAGGAATTTCAGGTGCTAATGCAAAAAATCGACCTGAATTTCAAAAGATGATTAGACATTGCAAACGTGGTAAAATCGACCTTATCATAACCAAATCAATTAGTAGGTTTGCAAGAAACACGATTGATAGTATCGAATATGTTAGAACGCTTAAAGCTATGGGTATCGGAGTTTTATTCGAAAAAGAAAATATCAATACCCTTGAAGAAAACAGCGAAATTATACTAACGATACTTGCAGCACTCGCCCAAGAAGAACTTATATCACTAAGCACAAATGTTAAAATGGGCATACGAATGGCGATGAAAGAAGGTCGTGTAAACTTTAGATACCATAACGCTTACGGTTATGAAAAAGGTGCTAATGGAATGCCTGAAATAGTGCCAAAAGAAGCAGAAGTCGTAAAACAAATTTACAGATGGTATTTAAGTGGAAAATCGACTAATGTGATAGCTGATTTACTTAACGAAGAAAATATCTTAAAGCCATCAAAAAAAGGAAATTGGGACTCGACTGCTGTTCGAAGAATTTTAAAACACGAACGATATGTCGGCGATTTAATTCTACAAAAGACGTTTATTCAAGACCCAATAACGAAAAAAGTTGTTCAAAATATAGGTCAACTGCCAAAATACAAGATTATGAACAACCATACACCGATAGTCAGTCGACACGAATATGACAAAGTTCAAGAAGAACTTGTAAAACGTGGAAATAAGAAAAAGGCTGCGAAAAATAGCAAATGTATCAGTGGTAAACATAGCCGAAACGCACTCACTGGAATGATTTTTTGCTCAGATTGTGGCTCGCAATATAGACGATTGATATGGCGAAGAAAACGAAAAGGTGTCGAAGTTCGAGTGCCAGTTTGGAGATGTACTAACAGAGTTGATGTTGGTGTGAAATTCTGCGATGATTCAGTAACAGTAGACGAGGAAAGTTTGCAAAAAGCAATTATGGAAGCGATTAGCATATCTTCAGATGATAGAAAACGATTAATCCCTGAACTTTTATCACAAGTAGAAAATGTTTTATGGGAAGAAGCTGGTGGTTTAATAAATGTCGAAGAAGTCGAAAAAGAAATTGAACTTCTAAAAGAAAAAACTATGCAAATTGTAGCCGAAAGCATTAGAACTAACACGGTCACCGAAAATCAAACTGTACTTAAAGAAATGTCTGATAAAGTAAAAATGCTAAGTGATAAAGTTACTGAATTTAAGATGAACCAAGATAACAAAGAAAATATCGAAAAACGTATGATGCAAATTAAAGATACAATAGAAAATGATGATATTGATTATAGCACATACAATAATGACTTAATTAGACAAATAGTAAGTGCAATTAGCATTATAGATGAACATAAAATTAAAATTTACTTTAAAAATGGCTACATACAAGAACAAGAAATAAGACTTCAAATAAAACCCGCTAAAAAATTAAAACGAAAAAAAGAGATTGCTAAAGTAGCATAAAAAACTGAAAGCTAGTCAAATCGACTAGCTTTTTCATTGTCCAACTAAACCACCAGCTATGCTGGTGGAGGATAAAAAGCTTTAG
>CAYJLC010000102.1:0-1965 GCA_964370735.1 uncultured Oscillospiraceae bacterium | reverse complement strand
AGATAATGTGAGTGGCACACTGTCTTATTCAGCAATTTTATTTTAATGAGAAAACTAAGCGCTTAGGCTAAAATTTATTTAAAGTTAAACACTTTTCTCATAACGCTATCCATAGCTTTATCTGGTAATATGCCACGCATCATCATCGCCATTTTGCAGTCTGAACCAACAGTGTACCTTGCTTTTGGGTTGCTTGAATTAGTGGCCTTTAATATAGCTTTTACAACTTTTTCAGCACCTGGGGCTCTTGCATAATTCTTTTTGAAACTTTCGACAAAGTTTGAAACATTGGCGTTATATTCTTCAGGGTGATTTACAGTTTGTATTTGTTTTAATGCAACGTCTAAAAACTCGGTAGCCATAGCACCAGGCTCAATAATTGCAACTTTAATTCCAAAACCTTTAACCTCTGCCCTTAAAGCATCGCTTAGTGCCTCGACTGCGTGTTTTGATGCACCGTACCAACCAATCATAGGGGATGATACTTTGCCGACAAGTGAAGACATATTGATGATAGTTCCTCTTCTTTTCGTTCTCATGTGAGGTAAAACTGCCTTTGTTACTCGTGCTAAACCGAATACATTTGCATCGAATTGGCGTTGTGCTTCTTTAAGCGAAACAGCCTCTACCATTCCATAACCACCATAGCCAGCATTGTTTATAAGAACATCAGTTTTACCTTCGTTTTTGATAATATCAGCCACAACTTTAGTAACATCCTCGTCAGAAGTTACGTCCATTTTATAGATTTTCGCACCGAGTTTTTCAATATCACGCATTTTTTCAAGCCTTCTAGCGCCAGCATACACTGTGTGACCTTGCTTTAGTAATTCTTTTACTGCAAGATTTCCAAAGCCAGCACTTGCGCCAGTGATTAATACAACTTTGCTCATATTTAAACCTCCGAAATAATTATAACTTGATTGTTATTTGAATTATTCTATTATATTTAAAGTAGTTTCAACTTCTTCGATACCTTTTATAGCATTAAAATCGTCTAAATACTTCACATTTGGTGGATATGTAGCTATTTCTGCATAATTATTTAGAAGTAAAGTTTTATTAAGCATCACACCATCAATATAAACATACGCAAGCATTCTATCATATTGGTCGCGAAGTTCTTCGTCAAATTCAAGTTCAACTTGTTTACCTTCTGCTAATGATTTTGTATAATCAGACGCAAGAGTTCCTTCTGGCGTATTTTTAGATTCATCACTATGAACACTTTCAGGCGTGTTAATACCAATTAAACGAACACGTTCTTCAACATCATTAAAATTTATAATTAAAGTATCACCATCAACAACACGAACAACATCATAAAGTTCACTTGCAATTCTTACTGTTTGAGTTTCAGCTATCCAAAATACATTGCAATCAAGTGATTCAGAAACAAATCTAACAGGCACTAAAGTTCTGCTATCAACTATCGTCGCTGGAACATCTAAAATGATTTCTTCGCCATTTACATACGCTGTTTTATCGTTTACAGTTAATTCGATGGTCGTTTCGTCTTTAATAGCTGTAATTTTCTGTGTAGTTCCGTCCCACTCTATTGTAGCGCCAAGTTCTTCGAAAATTGCTCTTAATGGAACCAAAGTTCTACCTTCTACAATCTGTGCAGGTACATCTACAACCAGCGGTTCGCTATCAACAATTACATCGACTGCAAAAACAGAGGTTGACATCGCCAATGTCGCGAGTATTCCAAGTAAAATTTTTCTCATAAAAAACTCCTTTAAATATTTATATATAAAAGTGTATCATTTAATTTGATGAAAGTCAAATGAAATAATAGTTGCTTTAACTCTTATCATAAGTTTTGATGTAATTTGCAACGCTTAGATTTTAACACTTGAAAAAATCGTATTTTTGTGATACAATATTTTTATATATTCTGCAACTTTTTTATTCAAAATCCTACTTTATAGGTGAAAAATTAAAAGCTGAAATAATCGATAC
>CAYJLC010000101.1:415-2013 GCA_964370735.1 uncultured Oscillospiraceae bacterium | reverse complement strand
GAAATATTCAATTAAATATATTTAAAGAATTTGTTAATAATATCTATAAATGTAATATATGAAATAACTTTTTGTTATACTAATTATATCTAAAACGAAAAGGAGGTATCGCCATTGAACGTAGCTGAGCGTATTCGATTTTTTAGGGAACAAAAAGGAATTACAGTAAATAAACTTGCAAATTTATCAGGTATTTCGCAAAGTTTTTTAAGAGATATTGAGCTTGGAAGCAAAAAGCCAACGGTTGAAACAATTTCGCTTTTATGTGACGCATTAGGCATTACTTTAAACGATTTTTTTGATGATAATTCACCGAAGGCTTTAAAAGAAAATGATTTGTTGCAGCAAATCTATCGCTTAACTCCAAGCCAACAAGAAACACTAAAAAATTTCCTCAAAGAATTAAATTAATGATGACTACCTACCGAAGAAGTGGGTAGTTTTTCTTGTCTATATCTATTATATATTGTCACACGGACAAAATTTGGGTCTTTTGAAAATTAAATTAATTTAAGTTCTCTTGCATTGATCAATTTTTTATAAATTTCTTCGTAATTTATTATGTAGTGAAACATAATTTTTTCCCATTTGAACTTATTTGCAAGATTTACGCCAATAAAACAATTAAGTGAACTTGAATCTTCTCGGCTTGTGTCTTTAATTATGTAATTATAGACTTTGCCCAATAAATAATCATGAACTTCGACATGAATTTCACACTTTTGAGCCACATATTCGTCTATTTTCTTATAATCTTTGATAGTTTCGATAAATTTTAAATAATACATAGTATTCTCCTTAGATAATTTTTCTTTGTCTATGATACTATTATACCAAAGAAGAAGGACAGTTTTTGGGTGTTATCAAATTAAATTTTATAATATTTTTAATTTATTTGACACTCTGCTTGAATTTCGCACAAAATAATGTTATAATTATATACATAGAAAGAGGTGATTTAATGCCACAAATCCGTCCAATTACTGACCTTAGAAATACAGGTGAGATTTCTGAACTTTGCCACGCGAAAAATGAACCGATTTTTATTACAAAAAATGGCTATGGTGATTTAGTTGTTATGAGTATGGAAACGTATGAAAATATTATAAACGATAGTGAAATTGACCGAGAAATTGAGCTTTCTGAAGCAAAATATGCTAAAACTAGTGTTGCAATCGACGCAAAAGATGCACTTTCAGAACTTCGGAGGAAACATCTTGGATAAATATCATGTTAAAATTTTAGAACGAGCGATTAAAAATATCGACGAAATTTATTTGTATATCACAAATGAATTACTTGAACCGAACATTGCAGAAAACAAAATAAACGAGTTCGAAAAAGCGATTTTATCGCTCGAAGAAATGCCATATAGATTTTCTACAAGAAAAACTGGAAAATTTGCAAATCAAGGTTATAGGCAACTTTTCGTCGGTAATTTTACTGTTGTTTTCAGAATAAATCGAGATAAAAAAGAAGTTTTAGTCGTCACTGTAAAATATTCAAAAAGTGAGTTTTGATAAAAGCAATTAATTAATCTAAAATCTTTTTCTCTTTGTTTATGCGACGCAAATTTTGAGCCACCTGACGTGAACACA
>CAYJLC010000101.1:0-405 GCA_964370735.1 uncultured Oscillospiraceae bacterium | reverse complement strand
ACACACCAGCTTGAAGCTGGACACTTTTTGGGCACTTCAGCCTTAATTTACCCTGAAAATTATGCTGACCACTTTGACTACTTGCTTGACCATTTTGTGAGAAAACCGATTTAAGCAAACCTTCGGGATTTTCTGTATATACAACGAAAACCACCCAAAACACCGATAAAACCAAGCAAAAACCTACATATCAAAGCTCATAACCCGAAGGTCGACGTTAGACTATAAGTCGGCTATTTATAAGAAGAAATTTGAAACGATTTATGACAAAAAAAGACAACACCGTAAAAAGTGTTGTCTTTTTGTATGATATTATGTTAGAATGTGTAATTTTTACGAAGTTCTTCGGCGTTAGACGCTAAAACTTTTTCGCGTACTTCAAGAATTGATTTTGCAGAACAAGAA
>CAYJLC010000100.1:0-2058 GCA_964370735.1 uncultured Oscillospiraceae bacterium | reverse complement strand
TAACCACCTGACGTGGACGCGTTTGTGTAAATTTTTTTAAAAAATCATTTTATTTTTCTCACAAAAATGTTATACTATATGAGTATGTATAGAAAAATGGAGGTATCGATGCTTACTAATATATATAATTACTTTAAAAACACAGACAAATATATTTTATTTTTATCCATCGCTTGCAGTATTTATGGACTGATTTTGATAAGTTCTGCAACAGCGAGCTATGGTTCAAACCAATACTTACTCGTACAAGGCGCTGCTATCGTTATGGGGATTATAGGTTTTATCATTATATCCATAATAGATGTTGACCACTTTGGTGTCGCCTGGATTTGGCTTTATGTCCTAAATATTTTGCTCCAGCTTTCACTCTTATTTTTCGGTGTCGGTGGGGAAGAAACGGGGAATAATAGCTGGATACGTTTTGGTCCTATCGGAATCCAACCCGGTGAAATCGGAAAAATTCTGTTTATTTTTACTTTTTCGATGCATTCTGCAATATTTCGCGATAAAATCAATAACTTTAAATACTTATTTTTACTTTTAGTCCACGCAGGTGGTATTATAGGTGCAGTTTATCTCACTTCTGGTGATATGGGTATGGCACTTTCATATATTTTCATTATGGTAGTGATTTTATTCATCGGTGGTCTTAGCTATAAATGGTTTTTGGGTGGGGCAATACTCGCACTAAGCACTATACCTATTTTATGGAATTTTGTTTTAAAAGAATATCAAAAACTGCGTATTTTAGTAATTTTTGACCCTAGTTTAGACCCTGACAAAGCATATCATGGACTACAAAGCCAAACGGCGATAGGTTCTGGGCAGTTTTCTGGCTCTGGATATTTAGATGGCACTTTAACTCAATTTGGTGGACTACCTGCAAAACATACCGACTTTATTTTCTCGGTAGCAGGCGAAGAACTAGGATTTTTAGGAGCAATTTTAATCGTAATAATGCTTGTCGCGCTTATTTTCAGACTTTTTTATGTTTGCTTTAAAGCACCTACGGCATTTACTATGCTGATTTGTGCCGGTGTTGGTGGGATGTTTTTATTCCAAGTGGTACAAAATATCTTAATGTGCCTTGGAATTACGCCTGTAATCGGTTTAACTCTCCCATTTTTCAGCTATGGTGGTACTTCGATTGTTACGATGTATGCATCTGTTGGAATTGTTGCAGGGATTTATATGCGCGAAAAACCAAATCATCTTATTGTATAATTTAAGGACGGTTACCGTCCTTTTTTTATGGCATCTTTTTCTTGATTTGCATAAAATAAAGAATACATATTTTAGTGGTTGCAAGTAGTATGTATGTAACCTTTTGAGCTGACGAAAAAGTCAGGATACACCTTTTCCTTGCTTACGTTTTTCATCACAACTCGGAATTTGTCGCTTAACTCACTATTGACAAATTTCGCTATTTTCAGCTAAATTATGTTATTTTTTTGTATAAAAATACTAAACGATAAATAATATTTTGAGTTTCAAAGCAATTTTTATTTTTAACTCCCATTCTCTTTTTTGTATATTATTCTAGTTTACACACTCTTTTAATCATTGTTTCTGATAATAATGCCTTGTTTTATTAAGCAATTTTTACGTTTTTATGCATATATTTTTAACTTGTTGAAAACTTTGTTCATAATTATGTTTTTACCTGTATTTTTTGTATGTTTCGCCCTTTAAATTGTCAACAAATATTCTTGACAAAACAAATAGCACATGTTAGTATGTTACAAGCTCTTAGGCAAATTGTTACATCGACCTATCCCTCCGATGTAACTTCCAGTCCTAAAGTATAGTATTTATTAGATGAAAATAAGGAGATTTATTAACATGAAGAGATTCTCAAAAGCACTTAGTGCTGGACTAATCGCAACTTCAATTATGATATCTGCATTTTCTACAAATGTAGTTTTTGCAGATAATTCAATCGACACAATCCCAGCGACACCAATCCAAGCCATCGAAGCAGATGGTAGCGACACTTTCGCAGCGCCAGTAGAAACATTAGATATGTTCCTTTCTATCTTAGACGCTGAAACTTCTCCA
>CAYJLC010000099.1:0-2143 GCA_964370735.1 uncultured Oscillospiraceae bacterium | reverse complement strand
AACTTTTTATTTAACTCGTAATAAATTAAGAAATTCTTTATTTTAATTTGACGAAAATTGTTGTATAATATGTATATAAAGAAAGAAAACGAGGTGATTAAATGGGCGTAAGCGAAGTATTAGATATGCTAACTTCATACGGTGTGTTTTTTATTTTTGTTATAGTTTTTTTGGAATATTTGAATTTACCTGGCTTTCCTGGTGGTGTAATTTTGCCTGTGGCAGGAATTTGGGCGTATAGTTCTGAAATAAATTTACTTTTAGCCGTCATAATCTCTGTTATAGCAGGAGTTTCAGCCGGAGCTGTTTTATATGCAATCGGAAAATACGGTGGCCACAGACTTTTAGAATACTTGTTAAAAAAATTCCCTAAAATAGAACCCAAAATACGTATTTGGATAGAAAAACTTATGAAACAGGAAAGAAAAACAATATTTATTGCAAAATTACTTCCAAGCATACGAACTCTTATAGATTTTCCAGCAGGAGTTTTAGAGATGGACTTCAAATATTACCTAGGTTGTTCTGCCCTTGGGATTTCAATTTGGAATTTTTGTCTTATGGCTGCTGGATACTTTTTCAGCGATATAGTTTTAGCATACATCGGATAATTTAAAAAAGGGAGTTGTCACAGTCGACAAGCTCCCTTAAATTTTTAGAATAAACCTACAATATTTCCATTTTCATCAATGTCAATATTATGTGCAGCAGGAGCCTTTGAAAGCCCTGGCATTTTCATAATATCACCAGTTAATGCAACGATAAATCCAGCACCAGCAGATAAAGTAAGGTTTCTAACCGTTACAGTAAAGCCAGTCGGACGACCAAGTTTTGTCATATCGTCAGAAAGTGAATATTGAGTTTTTGCCATACATACTGGCAGTTTATCAAAGCCTAATTTTTCGAAAGTTTCGATTTGTTTTAGTGCTTTTCCTTCGAAAATAACACCATCAGCTCCGTAAATTTTAGTGGCAACAGCATTAATTTTATTTTGAATACTATCATTTACATCATAAGCAAAAGTAAGATTTGCTTGGTTTTTCTCGATAATATTTATAACTTTTTCTGCTAAATCCTTGCCACCTTCAGAGCCTTTTGCAAAAGCTTCGCAAAGTGAAACTTCGATATTTTTTTCCTTACAAGCATTTTCTAAATAAGAAATTTCAGCATCAGTATCGCTTGCAAACTTGTTAATTGCAACAATTGCTGGTAAATTAAACACATTTTTAATATTTTCAACATGCTTATAAAGATTAACCATTCCTTTAGCTAGCGCATCAACATTTTCATTTGATAAGTCAGCTTTTGCAACGCCACCATTATATTTTAAAGCTCTAATAGTCGCAACAATTACAACAGCTGACGGATTAATTCCAGTTTTTCTACATTTAATATCAAGGAATTTTTCAGCACCTAAATCAGCACCAAAACCAGCCTCTGTTACAACATATTCACCGAAATGGCGAGCCATATTTGTAGCAATAGCCGAGTTACATCCATGAGCAATATTCGCAAAAGGACCACCGTGAATAAACGTAGGAGTGCCTTCAAGCGTTTGAACTAAATTCGGTTTGATAGCGTCTTTTAAAAGTGCCGTCATAGCACCGTTTGCTTTTAAATCTTTCGCCGTAACAGGTTCACCTTTGAAATTATAACCGATAACAATTTGACCTAATTTTTCTTTTAAATCGAAAATATCTGTCGCTAAACAGAAAATCGCCATAACCTCTGATGCAACTGTAATGTCAAAACCATCTTCTCTTGGAACACCATGAGGTTTTCCACCTAAACCAGAAATAATATTTCTAAGTTGGCGTTCATTCATGTCTAACGCACGTCTAAAAGTGATTGTCGACGCATCGATATTAAGCTCATTTCCCCATTTAATATGATTGTCAATTAACGCACAAAGTAGGTTGTTTGCAGCACCAATCGCGTGTAAATCGCCAGTAAAATGCAGATTTATGTCTTCCATTGGGATAACTTGGGCATAACCACCACCAGCTGCTCCACCTTTAACACCAAAAACAGGTCCTAAAGACGGCTCTCTGATTACAATTACTGTGTCTTTTCCTAAAGCCATTAAGCTATCGCCAAGACCAATCGTTGTAGTTGTTTTGCCCTCTCCAGCAGGGGTTGGGTT
>CAYJLC010000098.1:0-2179 GCA_964370735.1 uncultured Oscillospiraceae bacterium | reverse complement strand
AAAAGGAGAATGCTATGAAATATATTAAAAGAAGCATTGAAGATAAGTTCTTACAAATGAATTCATTTTTTAAAGCTGTTTTAGTTACAGGCGCAAGGCAAACAGGCAAAACAACTATGTTAAAAAATCTTGCTAAAGACGAAAATAGAACCTATGTAACGCTCGATGATTTGGTTGTGAGAGAGCTTGCAAAAAGCGACCCTGCGTTATTTTTTCAAATGTATAAACCACCAATTATAATAGATGAAGTTCAATATGCCCCTGAATTATTTAGTCAAATAAAAATTATCTGCGATAATAGTGAACAAACTGGTCTATTTTGGCTAACAGGCTCGCAACAATTTTCTATGATGAAAAATGTGAGAGAGTCACTCGCTGGAAGAATAGGAATTTTAGATTTATTCAGCTTTTCTTTAAGCGAAATAAACGACGTACATTATGAGAATACTCTTGATTTTACATTAGAATGTTTAACCGAAAGACAACATATTGCTCCTACGGTTGATGTTCACGATATATTTGATTTTATTTGGCGTGGTGGTATGCCTGGTGTCAGGGAAGCAAATGAAAATATGAGAAATGAATATTTTAAAGCGTATGTTGATACCTATATTATGCGTGATGTGTCTGAACTTGGTGGGATTACAGATTCTTTAAAATTTAGAAAATTTTTAGTCGCGACAGCTTCATTAATTTCCGAACAGGTAAATTACAAAAATCTTGCAGATACAGCCGATATTTCACAACCAACTGCCAAAGAATGGTTAAAATTGCTTGAAGGAATGGGAATTATTTATTTATTAAAACCTTATGCAAATAATCATCTCAAAAGGCTAACTAAAACACCTAAGTTATATTTCAAAGACACTGGGCTTGCAGCCTATCTTTCTATGTGGCTGTCAAAAGATACACTTTTAAATGGTGCTGCTAGTGGACATTACTTTGAAAATTTTGTAGTTTGTGAACTTCTTCGAAACTATAGCTATGGAAGTCAGGCTTATGAACTTTATTATTATAGAGATTCAAATGCGAAAGAAATAGATGTTTTAGTTGAAATGAACGGAAAAATACACCCAATTGAAATAAAGAAATCAGCAACACCTGATAGACGTGAAGTCAATAAATTTGATATTTTATCAAAAGCTAATGCCGAAATCTCATCTGGTGGAATAATTTGTATGAGTGAAAACATTGTTCCAATTAATCAAGGAAATTCATATATTCCTTGTAGACTTATTTAGATAAAATTATGTAATTTATGATAATATAAAGTAAGGTTTATATTATCATAATAAATATCGTTTACACCTACCAACATTTTGTTTGTAGGTGTTTTTTATGCCAAAATTCAAATACAATAATTAAAAGGAGGCAATAATATGCCAAGAAAAGTTAAAGAAACTTTAGAAAACACTCAAGCAACAACCGAACTTACGGAAAATGCAACCCAAACAGTCGAAGATGAACTGACTATTCCGAATGAAATCGAAGACACAAAGCCAAATGATGACGCTCATGACGAGCCATTAGAAAAACCTAAAACTAGGCGTAAAAGTAAAGTGCCAAACAACTCTATTCTTACTATTGAAGCTGGTGCAGATATAGAAACAAGGTCAAGTGCTGAAGACACTGCTTGGCACGAGGTACATAATGCGTATAGAACACGCAAAATTTTAACAGGTTATCTAGGTGGAATTGAACAAACAGATAATGGTAAAACAATAGTAATCGTAGAATACAAAGGTTTTAGGGTTATAATTCCACTAAAAGAAATGATGATTAACTTAAATTCAGATGCAATGGGTAATTACTCGGAACTTATGCAAAGGCAAAATAAGATTTTAGGAAATATGCTTGGAGCTGAAATTGATTTCATCATTAAAGGCATTGACTCTAAAAGTAGAAGTATTGTTGCAAGTAGAGAAGAAGCAATGTTTAAAAAACGTCAACAATTTTATTTTACATCTGATTCTAAAGGTTTAAATAAAATCTACGAAGGCCGAGTTGTCGAGGCTAGAGTTATTGCAGTAGCTGAAAAAGTTATTAGAACCGAAGTCTTCGGAGCAGAATGTTCTATTATGGCAAGGGATTTATCTTGGGGATGGATTGGTGATGCACATGAGCATTTTTCAGTAGGCGACCAAATACTTGTTAAGGTTCTTTCTGTCAAAGGAGAAAA
>CAYJLC010000097.1:0-2205 GCA_964370735.1 uncultured Oscillospiraceae bacterium | reverse complement strand
ACCACGTTTTTTTCGGCATCAGGTTCTAATCTAAAAATATCTTCGTATGGGTTCAGATCACTCAACTCCTAAAATATATTTTGGAAACCACCTGACGTGGACGCATTAATATACTCGTAATTTCGCGTGATAAATTGATAAAACAATCGAATCAAGGCTCAGCCTTGTTGCCTGTCGGTGCTACCGACCAGATAGTAGCTACATCTAAATTCAGAAAATAAAATTTAGGAGGACAATATTATTGACAAAACCAAATTACAAAATGCCTTACGAAGTGAGAGGAAATTCACTTTTTAAATGGGTGGCAAGTGGAAAATCGTGCAAAGATATTTTACTTTGTAACTTTTTGCCGTACTTGATTTCTGAAAACCACCTGACGTGGACGCATTAGCTTCGCAGCGATTGACTTAATTTTACTGAAAATTTCGTTACAAAATTGTGTCCAGTTTCAAACTGGTGAGTCAAGGCTCAGCCTTGTTGCCTGTCGGTGAAACCGACTGAACTGGATAACGTCAAACTGGGGTGCGAAGTGCAACAATAGAACTGCAAAGCAAAAGATCAAATTAAATTTTAATATTTACTCTAGTACGGGGAGTTGTATTTGTCCACTTTTTATTTTTAAAAGTGTGTCTTGTGCTTTTATAACAGCTTCTTGCAAAACTCTTGAATCAGAGCCGTCAATCATACTCAAAGCATAGATAACCTTATCAGCTCTAATGATTCTTGATACTGCGTTTACCCTAGTTTGTGTACCACTAATTTCTTTATCAAATGTACCAATTTGATTATCATAATACTCTTGAATTAAAACTTTTTTCAATTCTTTATCATCAAGCTCTAATGTTCTGTTAAGTAAATCAGCAATATGTATACCTAAAAAACTTTGACCTGCCGACTTAATGTCACATTTAATTTTTTCGTTTGAGCGTTCTTCCCTCTTCATAATTTAATCCTCCGAATTTATAATAAAACTAGTATAGCACAAAACACTGCGATTGTACAGATGTCGACAAAAGTTATCAGTTATGTTTAACATAAGCAAGTTAAACGTTGATTGCAAAAATCCCAGAAAAATTATCTGTCGACTTCGATGAAATCGTATGTGATGTGGCTCGAAAATCAGCTTGACACTCGTGAAAAACAAGAGAAGTTTATCGCTGACATTAAAATTTTATTTGAAGTTTTCCGTGAAATGGTTCGTGATAGGTTAAAATCTGAAAACGTGAATTTCCATGATAGAACTCCAGAAAGCGTTTCATTTTTGCTTGTTGCATTTGAATTTTTCACAAATTTTCTGCTCGACAGAAACATCATAAATTTTTCGGAAAACACAAATTTAAGCAACGAATTTTTAGAAATCTGCATAAAACTTTGTGCCGACCAAAGCGAAAGCCTAAAAAATGTTTCGATATCTGAAAAATTTATTGAAAATCTAATGCTGATGATTGAAAGCGAAGATGTTTTTATTCTGCCGAAAGAAAATTTTATGAATTGTCAAAATAATTCGGTTGGATTTTATGATGACGAATATTTCTATCTCAATATGACTTCGACGATAAAAGCTCTTAGAAAATTCTGTTTAGAACAAGGCGAAAATCTTCCACCGAACGCAAATATTTTGCTAAAACACTTAGATGAAGATGGATTTTTGCATAAAAATAATCTCGGTGGGCGAAGTCACTCAGTAAAAGTTGCAAACAGAAAAAATGTTAGAGTTGCAATGTTAAAACGTGAAAAAATTTTAGTTTGTGCAGAAACAGCTTCGTAAATTAAAAAGGTGTTACCAGTGTTACCACGTCGATTGGTTACACTAAAAAACGTTCAAAAACCCTGATAAACACTGACTTTCTAAAGTTGGTTACACTGGTTACACTTCTAAATATCACGCAACTACTTTTGTATAAAAAATTTAAAGGAGAACAGTGAAATGAATTTAACAAAACTTGAAAAAGAAACTATAATTTTATCGAATGAGAAAGAAACAGTCGCAGAAATTTATACATTTAACAAAAAATTAATCAAAAAAATTAGAACTGCAAACGAGAAACACCCTGAATTTTTCAAAATTAAAAGAGAAGATAAAAATGGTGCGATAATTTGCGAAATACCGAAAGATAGGCTTTCTGTGAACTTAAAATTCCCAATAAAACAGGAGCTTTCGCAGAAACGTTCGGAGCAGATGAAAGCACGAAACAAACTACACCA
>CAYJLC010000096.1:0-2537 GCA_964370735.1 uncultured Oscillospiraceae bacterium | reverse complement strand
ATGAATAAAATCAAACTAGCAGCCATTATCG
This sequence comes from uncultured Oscillospiraceae bacterium, assembly GCA_964370735.1. Taxonomy (GTDB): domain Bacteria; phylum Bacillota; class Clostridia; order Oscillospirales; family Butyricicoccaceae; genus CAYJLC01. The sequence continues at coordinate 2,506 of CAYJLC010000096.1, read as the reverse complement.
CCATGCCAGAAACGAGCCCCCACATTGCAATATGATGCTCGCCGTATTCTTTAGCAGCGGGAAGAAGTTCGTCGAGGCTTATATAAACCATAATTCCAGCAACAGATGCGAAAATAAAGCCGAAAGCCTCTTCGCCGAGAAATTGAATTAACAAAAAGTAGCCAATAATAGCGCCTAAAGGTTCGGAAAGTCCAGACAAAAACGATAATTTGAAGGCTTTCATCTTGCTATTTGTTGCATAAAATATCGGAACAGCAACTGCAATTCCTTCTGGAATATTATGAATTGCGAATGCAGCAGTGATTGCAATACCAGTTTTTGGGTCGTCAAGTGTCGCAACAAATGACGCAAGACCTTCGGGAAAGTTATGCAAAGCTATCGCAAGGGCAGTAAAAAGTCCCATTCGCATAAGATTTTGTTTATGTTCATCACTTTTTCCGTCCATTTCCTCGACAGTATGTATTTCGTGGGGATTTCCCATCGATGGTATGAATTTATCTATCAAAGCTATGATTAAAATGCCGGTAAAAAAGCTTATTACTGCGAAAATATTGCCGAATTTAGCACCGAAAGACAGTGTAAGTGAGTCAACAGACTTTGCTAAAATCTCAACAAACGACACATAAAGCATAACGCCTGCTGATAATCCTAGCGAAAAAGACAGAAATTTTTTGTTTGTTTGGTTGGTGAAAAGCACCATAACACTTCCGATTCCGGTAGAAAGTCCTGCGAAAGTTGTTAGTAAAAATGCTATTAAAATATTTTCTATGATACTCAGCCTTTCTTTAAAAACATGTCGAAACATTTATTAGTTATAGAAATAGAGCCTTTTGTTATTTGTTCGTTTTTTAAATAACGGCAATAATCTTCGTAACTAAAATCATCAAGCGCATAATCAAAATCTATTGTTAAAAACTCGAGTTTTTGGAATTTTTCGATGATTTTACTGTTTAATTTAATTTTTTCAGCGGATGTTTCACTGTTTTCTATGTATATTATCTCATTTTCTGTGTTGTTATATATGAATGGTAGAAAGTTCTTTTCGAGTAAATCGAGCAGGAATTCTGTCTCGTTTTCATCAAAGTTTGAGTGATTTTTTCCTTTGCAACAGCGTCCACAGCCGTCTTTGTTGCAATCTTTTGGTTTGTCAGCACCACCACAACCTCCGTTGCAATGGTGTGTTTTTTCGTTTTTTATGTTCATTAAAATGTACCGATTTATCTAAAAAATTTGATTAGCTATCACTAACTATTTAAAGTATACTATATTAGTAGACATTTGTCAATAGGGTTTAATTTATAAAGCAAAGTATTAAATAGAAAAATATCCCTATAAGTATAATTTACCACAAAACACATTACATTTTGGTTACCAAATAGCATTTTTACAAAAAAATAAAGTTTATTTTCAAAAAAGACTAGTTATAGATGGTTGTAATATGAGAGGTTGAATTATATTTTGGCTGAATAATCATAGGATTATACGATATAATCATAGAATGTGAATAAAAAATACGCTATAATTATATTATAATTTGATTAATGATAGTATAAAAAGAGGAGAAAAAATATGAAAATTGAACATATTGCATTGTATGTAAAAGATTTAGAAGTGACAAAAAAATATTATGAGAAGTATTTTGATGCAAAAAGCAATGAACTGTATCACAACGAGAAAAAAGGCTTTAAGTCGTACTTTCTGTCGTTTGAGAGTGGTGCAAGATTGGAACTTATGAACGTGGCAGAACTCGAAAAAAGTGACAATAATAGGCGAACAGGATTTATTCACTTAGCATTTAGTGTTTCGAGCGAAGAAAAAGTGAAAGAACTCACTTATGAAATACAAAATGATGGATTTGAAGTGATAAGCAACCCGAGGATTACAGGTGATGGGTATTATGAAAGTTGTGTTTTAGACCCTGAGGGAAATCTCGTAGAAATAACAGTATAGGCGATAGAGAGAAAATATTGCACAAAAGCGTCCACGACAGGTGGTCAGGTTTGTGGAATGTGTTGCACTAACGAGTGCAGAAAGCTTTCATTTATAAAACTTGCCTGTTTTTTCAGGTGGAAAACCACTCTTTTCAAGGTATTTTGTAAAAATCTTAAGGCTGTAAAGTGAAAATATTGTTCTATATGCCAAAACCCTACTACTTTAGTAGGGTTTTTAAGCAGTAAAAACCATCGTAATTGATGGTTTTTTTAATTTTAAATAGAGTTAAATTGCTTGATTAATTTTTTTTGTTACATTGTAATTTGTGTGAATTTGACATCTGATATCAATAAAATGCTTGAATTTATCACGAAAAGGTTACATATAATTAAAGATAAAATATATATGTATTGTTAATAAACATTACATATTAGTAACTTTGCAAAGAAAAAATTTACATTTTTTTAACAATAATGCTACACTTTTGAACAGCTAATTAGGACAAAGTTACTTGAACACAACTGCTATTTATGATATAATATAAACAAATATGATAGAAGTTTGTAACTTTAAA
>CAYJLC010000095.1:0-2585 GCA_964370735.1 uncultured Oscillospiraceae bacterium | reverse complement strand
AAAAAACTGTTCACTTATATAATGGTGATTTTTATTTTAATCACAGAAAAAAACAGGATGACCCAAAAATGACAAACAGGACGGAGAAAAAACAAAATAATACCTATCTACTTTTCAGTAAATAGGCACAAAAAAACTAAGGCTCTATGTCCTTAGTTTAAATATTAAGTTAGAATTTAGATCATAAATTTCACTCCGGTTTTAAATCCTAAAGTGAAATTTGCAACAGAATTTTCTCCGTCAACTTTTGAATATGCGTGTATCATTTCGAGAAGTAATTTTTTCTCTTTCTCATCAAGTAATTTGATAAGGATTTCTTCGTTATTCATAATGATTTGTAGATTTTTTTGATAGTCTTTGTCAGCTGATAAATTAATTTCGGTGTTTAGATTTCCGTAGTATAATTCTTCGATTATTTTCATAACATACCTCCTTCTAAGTCAAATAGTATATCACAGAAGGAGGGGAATAGCTACTGAATTTTCTTGAAATAATGATGTTTTTTTATTCTTAGTTATGCGATAAACTAAAGATGTTGCCTATTGTTAAGTCTTATAATAGGTGGAATTTGCAACAGATTTCAGCTATCCGTCGAGAGTGATATGAAAAAACTAAACAAAAAAGCAAGGCTTGCATTACTAACAAACCTTGCTGATGAGAAAATATTAGATTTTGTGTCGGGTTTAGAAAAAGCGAGAATTAAAAGACGGTCACCTACATTTATTTACCACAAGCTGATAAGTCAGCTGAGGGTGGTATAATTACGATAAATAAGGCTGACTTTAGTTTTGTAGTAGAGCCTATCGCTGAACTTGATACTATGATTTCAACTAAGTATGCCAAGAGGGTTGTTCCTTATTTGAGAGAGCATGGAGAGTTTTCTAAAAGTTTTATATATGTATGGAGAGAATAACCACTCATGATTTTTCAAAGTCAGTCTAATTTTTTATATCGGAGTTTCCAACCCAGCCTAATGCCCATGCACATAGGTCATCGCTTAAAATAAATAAAATATTTGATTTATTCATCTGCGCCTCCTATTATTTGTTTTTTTGCAAAATGTTTCGTTCTAATTGCATCTTTCATAGGGTGACCTGTGTCATAATCTAATTGACGAGGTTCATATTCTTCATTCTCACGTTGGCGAGTGTATCCACCATTCAGCCAACTAGGCAATTTCTCTTGTCGCCAAGGTCTGCATGCCCATTGATAGCCACGATATACATCACGAGTATCGTCCATGTGAGTTAAAATTTTATCGTGAAGGATATTTCGTATTTCGTAGTATTCTTCATCATTAATCAAGTTTTTCATTTCATTAGGGTCTACGCTCACGTCATAAAGTTCATCGGTATCTAAAAGATTTATTGTAAGTTTATATTTTTCAGTAACAACTCCGCGCATCATTTGTAAGCCACCAAACCCATCGTGGTCAACTTCGTATCTAGTAAATTCACAAAAAACTTCATCGTGAATTTTCACATTAGTATCATAAATTTGATTTAAAATGCTTTTTCCTTCTAAAACTTTAGGCAGATTTATTCCCATATAATCTAAAATCGTCGGAACAATATCAATATGCGACGCTGGTTCGTAAATTGTTTTATTAACTTCTCCACCTTTAATGATTAAAGGGATATTGGAAACTTCTTTGTACATTGTAGCATTTTTTGCATTTAATTTATGCGCACCAAGCATAGCACCATGGTCGGAAGTGAAAATTACAAGTGCATTCGGTGAAACTTCTTCGATTTTTTCTAAAACTCTACCTATTTCATAGTCAACAAAAGTATTACAACCCAAAAATAGTGATAAACTTTTACTCGGAACATTTATTTCTTCAGGTGATTTATTGAGTGTTTTTCCTGCCCAAAGTTTTTGCATTAGTGGCTTGTTTTCTAGTGTATCACCAAAGTTTTCGTTATGTGGAAACGTAAAATCTTTATACATTTCATTAAATGGTTTCGGACATAAACTTGGGTCGTGTGGTTCATCATAAGAAACAGATAGAAAAAAATCTGTATCTTTATATTTTTCAAGAAAATCTATTGCACGGTTTGAACATCTATGCCCATAAGTAAATTCGGCTGTCATATCGTCTTCATATGAAGTATCTGCATTTCTCGATTTAATTTTATCCTCAGCAGATAGTTCTTCTAAGTAGGTTCGCATATCATACCAATATTCTTCGTCCCAACCTGATGGACAAAATCCATTCCCAAAATAATCACTGCCATCTAAATGCCATTTTCCGATGTATCCACAATGAATTCCGTTGTCGGATAATCGCTCGCCGATAGTTTTAACATTAGCTCCGAGTGCAAGGCTATTTGCAACAACTCCGTTGGAATGAGGATATAGCCCAGTAAAAATCGCTGACCTTGCAGGACCACAAACAGGCTGAACCGTATAAGCATTTTCGTATTTAATACCTTGTGAAGCTAGTTTATCTAGATTTGGTGTAATCATTTTTTCATTACCATAGCAACCAACCATGTCTTTTCTAGTAGTATCCGTCATTATAAATATTACTTGTTTCATAAAATTTTCTCCATTATAAGTAAAGCTCCTGCGATTAAACAGGA
>CAYJLC010000094.1:0-2601 GCA_964370735.1 uncultured Oscillospiraceae bacterium | reverse complement strand
AATGATAAGCAAAAGCAACCGTTTGAGTTTAAAAACACTGGTATGTTCCACTTTTCTGTACAAGACCCTGACATTGAAGGCATGATTGAAAAAATCGTAGCAAATGGTGGCAAACAACGTATGCCAATTAAAGAATACTACCCAAATGAAAAACCATATAAAATGTGTTACGTTGAAGACCCATTTGGTATCGTATTTGAAATTTATACTCATAGCTATGAAGTGACTTACTCAAAAGGCGCTTATTAATCATTAAAATAGCATTTTTCTGCTAATTTTCTTAATTTCAAAATAACAAAAACTCAAGCTTTTATCGGCTTGAGTTTTTTATATATCAAAATTTGCTTAATAAAAATTTATCACTACTTTTTTGAAGAAAAACATTGATTTATACCCAAAAATATTGCATCAAGTGGCAATTCCCTTTTGTAACTGAAATTGACACATCCTTTTTGTGCTCTGCAATAAGGTGTATTTTCATATATAATTCTAACAGCTTCTCTATCGCTAAAATACAGCGAAATATAATGTTTTCTACACCCTATTCCAACATAATTTTCTGAAAATCTCCAAGTCGGAATACGCGATTTTTCTGAATTATACTCATCAAATTTAGCATCTTTATAGTTTGTATTTATATAGTCAATAATGGGTAAAATCTGCTCTGTACCATACTCTTCAATACATTTATATACGTCAGAAAGTTTCATAATACACCTCTTTTTAAATTATAATTATTCCTAAAAGCGACGCTACTTCGCTTGCTTGCATTTGATTTAATTTAAGTGATTTAAGCTCGCTAAAATTGCTCGAAAGCACTGGCGCTATAAATTCATCTTTCGAAAAATCAAGCCCAGAAAGTTTTGCTTTAAAAAAGTTTGTTTTAATAAATCTACACTTTTCTGTTTTAAATTTTTTAAATGCAGTTTCGCTTAAGCTTGCTTCTGTAAAATCGCAATTTTCGGCAGTCACATCGTCAATTTTACACTTATCAATCACTGCATATTTAAAGATACTTTCATAAAGTTTGCAATTTAATATTCTGCTTTCATTCAAATTCGCACCGACACATTTGCAAGAAATAAACTCACAATCTTTAAAATAGCTTTCTTCAAAATTTGAGTTTGACATATCGCAATTTATGAATTTCACTTTAATGAATGTTGCTTTTTCGAAACTACATTTAATGAAATTCATATTTTGCAACGTTATTGAGCGACATTCAGCACTGTAAAAGTCCTCATTTTCATAATTTTCCTTTGAAAAACTCATATCTGACACAAAAAAATCGTTTTCTGACATTAATTTTAAAAAAGTTTTGTCATTCATACTTATCACACACCTTTTATCATAAAAATTTTAATCTGCAAATTTCTCATAATTTATAACTAAATCCGGGTTATGCCCCTTTGTCATTTTGTGACGAGCTTTGCGATTTTCAACAGTATCAAATATTATTGAAAAGTCATAATCAGGCGGATAAAGTTCAGATGCACGCGTTTTAAGCTTCACTTTAGTGTGATTTATTGCAAATTTCTCATTTTTCACTTGCACGATTAAATCGCCTTTGTCGTTTGCTGGCTTATAGACAATTCCTATGCTATTGTCTGCCATAATCGTCACAGTATCTCCCATATCAAATAAATTTTTAACTTCATTAATCCTTGTTGGTATATCGCGCGCAATTTTACTCGCTTTTTTAGGATAAGTCGTATCATCTTCCAAAACTTCGGTAAATCTGTCTGATTTTACTGTTTTCACGTCATGATAGGCTTCTTTTTTCGCTCTGTCTAGCAAATGTTTCGGCAAACCAAGTCTTTCGGCGATAGATAACGCACAACTCTCCCCTGCTTCACCAATCTGCAATTTATAAAGTGGTTTTAAATTTTCCTTGTCAAATTCCATTCTCGCATTTATAAGAGAAGGCGTGTTTTTCGCATAATCTTTGATTTCTGGGTAATGTGTCGTCGCCAAAAATAGGCAATTTCTCTTGCGCAACTCATCTAAAATCGCAACTGCAATCCCCATCCCCTCGGCAGGGTCTGTTCCAGAACCTAGCTCATCTAGTAAAACCAAGCTTTCGTGCGAAACTTCTTCTAAAATCGCTACAATATTCGTGATATGGGCAGAAAATGTCGATAAATTCTCCGAAATACTTTGTCCATCACCAATATCGCATAAAATATTTGCATTCATAGAGAAAACGCTACCTTCTTCGCATGGAACGTGTAGCCCGCATTGAGCCATAAGCGATAGAAGTCCAACCGTTTTCAGTGCAACGGTTTTTCCACCAGTATTCGGTCCAGTTATAACAATTCCACGATAATTTTCACCTAAATTGAAATTAAGTGGCACACATTCTTCTTTTTTCAGTAGTGGATGACGCCCTTTAATGATTTTTATAACTCGATTTGTCGAAATCGGCGCCTCGTTTGCTTTTAGCTCATAAGAAAATTTTGCCTTCGCAAACACGAAATCTAGCGTTTCCATATAGTCCATATTCGTTTTAAGCGAAGTTAAATTTTCGTCAACCAATGCCGATAACGTATATAAAATTTTACGAATTTCATTGTCTTCCTCTATTTGTAGCAAATTAAGTTC
>CAYJLC010000093.1:0-2727 GCA_964370735.1 uncultured Oscillospiraceae bacterium | reverse complement strand
AGCATCAGCCGAACGCTCACCTTTTTTGATAGTAACAGTGCTACCTAAAGTTCCCGCAAGTTTAACCAGTAAACCTGCTGGACGCGCGTGGATACCTACTGGGTCAGTCACTTTAAAATTTATAGTAATCATCAATTTTCTCCTTATAAGTTGGGTTTAATCAAATTTTGGCAGAAATTCAATGAAAATCTGCCGAAATTAATTTAATATTTTAGTTTATGCTTTGTTCACGCTACCACAAACTTCAATTTTTTGTGACACGTATTCTTTTACTTTTTCCATTCCGCATTTATTGTATTTTTTAGGGTCAATTACATCTGGTTCTTCTTTGATTTTAGCAATTACACCCTCTGTAAATGCTATTCTTAATCCTGTTGCATACTTTACTTTGCAAATACCAGAGGTTATACATTCTCTAACAGTTTCATCAGGCACACCTGTTGTTCCATGTAATACAAGTGGAATTGATACCACTTCTTTGATTTCTTTAATTCGAGCAACATTAATATTAGGTTCTCCCTTGTATACTCCGTGGGCAGTTCCAATACCTATTGCAAGTGAATCAACATTAGTCGCCTCAACAAATTCTTTAGCTTCTAAAGGGTCGGTGTGAGCATTGTTATCCCCACCATCAAGGTCGTCTTCTTTGCCTCCAACTTTACCAAGATCGGCTTCAACACCAACACCTGACGCATGACAAGCATCTAAAACAGCTTTACTTACTGCAACATTATTTTCAAAAGATTCGTGTGAACCGTCTATCATAATTGAAGTATAGCCTACACGAAATGCTTGCATAGCAAGGTCGAAAGAACTTCCGTGATCTAAGTGAATAGCTACAGGAATGGTTGCTTTTTCAGCAGCTACTTTAACATTTGCATAGTAATATTCAAGGCTTGCATATTTAACTGTTGATGGAGTGGTTTGAAGAATAATTGGTGAGTTTTTCTCCTCAGCAGCAGCTATTGCCGCAATTACCATTTCCATATTTTCTACGTTAAATGCACCGATTGCATATCCACCAACTTGGGCTTCCTCTAGCATTTTTTTCGTTGTAACTAAAGCCATTTTATACTCCTTTTATAATTAAAATTTAACTATACATCTGAATTTATCACCTTTAATAGCTGATTCAAATGCTTCTACTATATTTTCTTTATCAAAAACACCACTTACAAATGGTTTTAAATCGATTACTCCAGCTGATGCCATTGCAGCAGCTCTTACAAAATCTCTGTCATTTGAGTTTGCTGTTCCTAGAATTTGTATGCTTTTTCCATGAACCCAGTTAGGGTCGAACGGAACTGGTTCAGGTGGGTTTATTGAGCTATATAATACGATTTTACCTCTGTTTGAAACTACTTTGAAACAGTCACCTACTACTGAAGGAATTGGTGTTGTATCAAAAATAACTTGTGCTTTTTCTCCATTTGTAATTTCAGAAACTCTTGCTTCTAGATCTTCAGTAGCAGGATTTATCGCGTAAGTTGCGCCCATGCTTTTTGCAAGTTTAGTGCGTTCTTCATTTACATCAGAAACGATAACTCTAGCACCTTTTTTAGCACTCATCATTACATGAAGTAATCCCATGATACCACAACCAATAACCAAAACAGTATCTCCGAATTGAATATCAGCAACTTCGACGCTATGAATTACACACGATACTGGTTCGATGATTGTAGCTTCTTCTGGAGTGATATTTTCATACTTGAAAATACAGCTTGTCGGAGCTAACATATATTCACTTAAACCACCCATACCAGGGTATGGCATGCCCTCTAGATGTGCGCTGTGATTAAATCTCTCGCAACTTTCGGAATTTCCTGATTTACAAGCAGGGCATTCTCTACATTGAAGTGTCGCACCAACTAATACTTTGTCTCCTACTTTCCATTCTCTTGAATCAACATCATCGCAGATTTCAACAATATATCCAGCGATTTCATGTCCACCGATGAATGGATAGTTAACTTTTTTAATACCTGTATATACTCTTTGTTCCCAAGTACAAATCGCGCAAGCGTCGATTTTTACAAGCACTTTTTTACCTGTTGCTTTTGGTTTTTCGTGTGTTTCAAGTTTAATGTCATTTATTCCTCTAAATACTGCAATTTGCATGTTATCCATATAATTATCCTTTCGATTTAAATAAGTTTTTAAATTATCCTAAAATTCCAATGTATCCTAAAATACCACCAACAACTGCAAGTACCGCCATAACGTGAGTTGCTTTCATTTGTTTGTTTTTAAGCAAATATAATGTTCCGAGTGTTACACTAAGCGGAAGAATACCAAGTAATAATTTATCTAAAATATCAGCTTGAACAGCAAGTTCCGTTTCACTGATAGCTATTACAAGACTTGACTGGACAGAAACATAACTTGCAGTAAGCGAGCCTAAAACAGTAGCTCCCATAATAGATGCAGCTGCTATTAGTTGTTTCATTTTGCCACCGCTCATGATAGCCTCAACTCCACCTTTACCAGTTTTGTAACCTTTCATATACATGTAATATCCAACACCTGTCATGATTATGAACATTAAAAGTGCATAAACTGTTGCTCCCATTACACTTCCAGCAGATGCCATACTAATACCAACGGCTAAAAAAATTGGTTGTAAAGTACCTTGCCATAAAGTATCTCCGATACCTGCCATAGGTCCCATAAGACCAGTTTTAACACTGTTTATAGCATCATCAGTAAGCTCAGCTCCGTTTGCGC
>CAYJLC010000092.1:0-2735 GCA_964370735.1 uncultured Oscillospiraceae bacterium | reverse complement strand
TGTTTCACATAAGCTATCTGTTCTTCTGTCCATTCGGTTTCATGAGCATACATTTGCACCATTGCTTCGGTGTTAATATTGCTATTTAAAAGCAGTCGTGACAGCCTTTGTTCTGAAGTTTTTACGATGCCTTCCATCTCACCAATCAGAATATCTGAGATAAATTTTGTAGATTTTTGAGTGTTCAAATATCCAAAATAAAACTCAAGTGCAAGGCTTATAAATTCACTCCTATTCTTCATATCTTCTTTTTTAACGATATCTCCTATGTCGCTAATCATTTCTTCATCTAACCATACTGGAATTCTTTTTACCATATTTTCAATTTCCTCCTATTTTATCTGATGTCACTCTTGACCACCTAACAGAGCACCTAAATAACTGCTTAAACACGGGCTTTTCGAGAATTTAGAGCACCTTTTTGATGTCACTGCTCAAAAAATGTGTACCTAAGGTGAATTTTAGGTTTACTGTTTTTAATTGCACAAACTCCGTAAAATGGGGGATAAGCTCCCTTTAAAACGGTCGGCATTGCCGTCCGATGTGACTGTCGGTGCACCGGCTTTATCCCGCACTGAAATATTCCATCTGCAAATGTCTGCATTCTGTCTATAATTCTGCTATTCTAGAGTTCTTGTAGTAGCAACTACTACTACAGCTGTTACCTTGCGATTTGAGGCTCTTACAGACCGTAAAACTGTGGGGTATCTCGCCTTTATTTGATAGCGGTGGGGTAGTGACCCTACAAAGTTGTTTAGGCTTTAAAACTGCGATGTTAGTCGGCTTATTTTCTTTTCTTCATTCAGTTTTTTCATGCGATGTTTTTGTCTTTCCAAAACATCTTCACTTTGTGGCAAAATCAGTCTAATCCCAAGCCTATCTTTCGGCATTTCGCAAATTATCGCACCATTTTTATCTTCTCTTTTAATTTTGAAAAGTTCTGGGTGAGTAGCATTTGCTTTACGAATTTTTCTAATTAATTTTTTGTTAAAAGTATAAATTTCTGCGACTGTTTCTTTTTCGTTTGATAAAATTATGGTTTCTTTTTCAAGTTTTGTTAAATTCATTTCACTGCTCTCCTTTAAATTTTAAAGTAAATATGGCTCCGTGATATTTAGAAGTGTAACCAGTGTAACCCAACTTTAAAAAGTCAGTATTTATCAGGATTTTTGAACGTTTTTTAGTGTAACCAAATCGATGTGGTAACACTGGTAACACCTTTTAAATTTACAAAGCTGTTTCTGTACAAGCTGAAATTTTTTCACGTTTTAGTATTGCAACTCTAACATTTTTTCTGTTTGCAACTTTTACTGAGTGACTTCGTCCACCGAGATTATTTTTAAGCAAAAATCCATCTTCATCTAAGTGCTTTAGCAAAATATTTGCGTTCGGTGGAAGGTTTTCGCCTTGCTCTAAACAAAATTTTCGCATAGCTTTTATCGTTGATGTCATATTAAGATAAAAATACTCGTCATCATAAAATCCAATGTAATTACTATGACAAGAAGTAAAATTTTCTTTTGTCGGAATGAAAATATCCTCACATTCAAGCATCAACATTAGATTTTCAATAAATTTTTCAGAGATTGAAACATTTTTTAAGCTATGACTTTGGTCGGCACAAATTTTCATACAGATTTCTAAAAATTCATTACTGAGATTTGTGTTTTCTGCAAAATCTATAATATTTTTATCGAGTAGAAAATTTGTGAAAAATTCAAATGCAACAAGCAAAAATGAAACGCTTTCTGGAGTTCGGTCGTGAAAATTGACGTTTTCAGTTTTCAGCCTGTCACGAACCATTTCACGGAAAACTTCAAAGAGAATTTTCAGTTCTGATATAAATTTTTCTTGTTTTTCTTTGTTATCAAGTTGATTTTCCAACCATAAAATATATGATTTCATCGAAGTTGATAAGTAATTTTTCTCGGCTTTTTCTTGCCATTCAGACAGCTTGTCCATATTAATATCGTTCGGCGAAATATTTAGAGCTACACTTCTTGCGATGCCACTTTCAGAAATGTTCGGAGGGTATTCGGCAGTAATTAAACCGATACCACGAGGAGGTTTTGCCTCCTTGAGTTCTCTTTTCTGATTTAAGCTGGCACGAGCTGTGCCATCGCCAAATGCACGCATAATTAACTGCATAGTTTTCAGCATTGACGTTTCTTCGTAGCCACCACTGGTTGGGTGAAAGTCATCGATGACCACCGGTAAATCTTTTAATGTGAACAGCCTTTCGATTATGCTGTTACCTGTATCTCTAAATGTTAATGGTAAGGTACTATGAGTAAAATTTCCGAAGTGCGACAGCATTAATGCTGACAGTGATGATTTTTTAGCACCTGTTCTACCGATTAGCATTAGTACTGATTTCGGTGGGTAATTAGCTTTTCTAAGTAGATGTGTAAGTGGTGCTAAATACATAAATGCTATCAGTGGGAATATTATTTCCTTTGGTGCAAGTTCGCTTTTTAGTAGCTCATAACTCGAATTTTCAATATTTTTATCAATCTCTTTAGGAAACCAATAGTTTTTCAGGGTGCTATCGTGCGTTTCGCACGTTGTTTCCATTCCATTTAGCAAAAATTTTAACGCTCCGTCGATTTCTCGAAAACCAGAATGAGAATAAATTGTTTGTGGCGAAATTTCAAGTCCTGTGCTTTGGATTGCGTGGCGAATGTGCTCTTTTATAGCTCGTCCAGCCTCGACATTGCACTTCGCTCCCCAATTTG
>CAYJLC010000091.1:0-2962 GCA_964370735.1 uncultured Oscillospiraceae bacterium | reverse complement strand
TATCGTTCACTTTGTATTAAGCAAAGTAAGTAAAAAATAATCTTTGAAAGGACAAACTATATGATTATTAAAAATGTATTTATCGAAAACAGTAATATTCCAACAGATATTCGTGTAGAAAACGGTAAATTTACTGAAATTTCTAAAAATATCATACCAAAACAAGACGAAGAAGTAATCGACTGTACTGGTAAAATGATTTTACCTCCATTTGTCGAAAGTCATGTTCATTTAGATACATGTCTTACTGCTGGTGACCCTGTTTGGAATATGAGCGGCACTCTTTTTGAAGGCATTGAATGTTGGTCTAAAAGAAAAGAAAAACTAACAAAAGAAGATGTAAAAGAACGTGTTAATAAAGCCGTTAGAATGCAAATCTCAAACGGTATTCAGTATATTAGAACCCATGTTGATGTAACAGACCCTAGTCTTACTGCAATGGAGGCTATGATTGAACTTAGGGAAGAATTAAAAGATTTTGCTAAAATTCAAATCGTTGCATTCCCTCAGGAAGGAATTTTAAGCTACCCTAATGGTAAAGAACTCCTTGAAAATTCTATAAAAATGGGAGCTGACGTTGTCGGTGCTATCCCTCACTTTGAATTTACTCGTGAGTATTCTGTAGAAAGTTTAAATTACTGTGTAGAACTTGCTGTAAAATATGATAAATTAATTGATGTGCATTGTGACGAAATTGATGACCCAGAAGCAAAAGGACTTGAAACTCTTGCCTGTCGTGCATTAGAAACTGGACTTAAAAACAGAGTAACTGCAAGCCATACAACAGCTATGCACAGTTATAACAATGCATATGCATCAAAATTATTTAGATTACTTTCTATGAGTGACATAAACTTTGTAGCAAACCCTTTAGTAAACACACATTTACAAGGAAGATTTGACACTTATCCAAAAAGACGTGGTGTTACTCGTGTAAAAGAACTTTTAGCTAATGGAAACAATGTTTCTTTCGGTCACGATGATATTTTCGACCCTTGGTATCCACTTGGAGATGGAAATATGAGAGATGTAGTTCACATGGGACTTCACGTTTGTCAAATGATGGGCTATGAAGAAATATTAAATAGCTACAAACTTATCACTCATAATGGTGCTAAAACCCTAAATATTACCGATGATTACGGAATTAAAGTAGGAAACTCGGCTAATTTCTTAATTTTCGATGCCGATAACTTCTATAATGCACTGAACAAGAAAAGTGAAATCTTGTATCAATATAGAAATGGTAAACTACTTACAAAAAGTATCCCAAGCAAACGCGAAATATTTATTTAATAAAATAAGAAAACAACCAAGTTTTAAACTTGGTTGTTCAGACTGAAGAAAAAGCCAGATTTAGATGGAACTAAGTCTGGCTTTTTACAGCTCAAATCGAAAAAGATGGAAAAAACTAAAAAATTGTATGATTTTAATGAAAATTGAGTGGAAATTTCTTGTTTCCACTTGTGTATTGCCATTTTTTTCAGATTCATTGCAACAAATTTAAGCTTAACCCAATTTTTCACTCGGGCTAAACCTCTAAATTGTGTAAATCGCATAGCATGTTTTTCTTTTGCATCAGCAAAGACTCGTTCTATCGTTTGCTTTCTAAGTGCATAAAGTTCTTTAAAATGCAAATTATAACGAATATCGGCTAGTTTTTCCAAGAAATTATTCCAAATATGTAAGGTGTATAGTTTTTGATGATTTTTACTTTCAGTACATTTGTTTAAAAACTTACATTTTGCACAGGCTTGTGGATTACTTTTAAATTCTTGATAACCATCTCTATTTGTTGTAGAATATTTCAAAATTTCATTATTTGGGCAAATTATACAGTCAAAAAGTTCATCATATACAAAATCATACTTCTTGAAAAAATCTTTTTTTGTCATAGGTCTACGATATGGTACTAATAATTTTTGGTCATTTTCTAACACTGTTTTTGCAATATATGGGGTATTATATGCTGAATCTGCTACAATTGTATTGATTTTTGGGTGATTTTCACATAATTCTTTATATAAATCATCAAATGCCACACTATCATGAACATTTCCTTCTGTAACATGTACTCCCATTATATATCCACGTTTATCACACGCTGTATGTGCTTCATATGCTAAACATTTTTTATGTTCACCTTTATGAAAAACTCCACTTTCTGGGTCAGTTGTTGACTCATTTACAGTTTTTTCTTTAGTTTTAGGTGCGTTTTTATCATCAAATGGTTTTTTTCCATGATTTTCTCGGTCATTATTTATTTCTGCAAAAAGTTCATTTTCATAATGTTTTGCAGCTATTGGTATTTGTTTTTTAACAACTTTTTTTATGTTTGCATTTGCTTTTATATGTGTTCCATCTACAAAAACCACCTCTGGTTCAAGATAACCCACATCATTTATTTCATTTAATACCCAATTAAATATTAAATTTACTACATTTTCTTTAAATCTATGGTTAAAAGCATAGCAAATAGTTGTATAATGTGGTATATTTTCGTTCATTAAATATCCTAAAAACCAGCGATAAGCACAGTTCATTTGCACTTCTTCCACTAATTTTCGAAGTGATGTTATTCCATATAAATGTTGTATTAATACCATTTTTATTAAAACTACTGGGTCTACTGATGGTCTTCCGTTGTTTTTGCAGTATAAATCTTCTACAAAATCATAAATTCGTGTAAAATCTATAGAATTTTGAATTTTTCTCAGCAAATGTTCTTTTGGTACAAAATCTTCTAAACATAAAAGTTCTACTTGTATTCTATCTTCTTTATTTTTTACTATCATCACTTTCACCGCCTTATGCTTGTATTATATCATGTTTTACAACAAAAGTCCCACAATTCTTTCGATTTGTGGGACTTTTTCTTCAGTCTGAACAACCAAGTTTTAAACTTGGTTGTTTTCTATTACTAAAGAGTTTTTTGTCTTATAAAAGATAATAAATGTTACAA
>CAYJLC010000090.1:0-3013 GCA_964370735.1 uncultured Oscillospiraceae bacterium | reverse complement strand
CAAGACAAACAGGTGAAAAAAATCACCTGTTTTATATATTTTTGTTATTTTTTAAAAAATAAAGGAGTAAAGCGATTATTCAGTAGGTTCAGTGGCTACATTTAATCCAAAATATTCGTCATAAATATCACGCACGACCGTACCTAGTAAACTACTCGAAGAACCAACGCCTTCGCCGACGATACAAACTGCAATTTCTGGTTCATCAAATGGTGCGAATGAAACGAAAACACCATTTACAGTGTTGCCATAAGATTCGGCAGTACCTGTTTTTGCTGCAATTTCTATCGGGTAATCATAAAACAGATAAGCGGCAGATCCACCGACTTCGGATACAACATTGTTCATACCTTCAAAAACTGCGTCTAATGTTTCTTCTGAAATATCGAGTTCATTTATAGGTTCTGGGTTGTTTTCCATAATTGTTTCAGAATAATCGAAAGATTCTATGCTTTTAAGCAAATGAACTTCGTTTAATGTGCCACCATTTGCGATAGTTGCAACATAGTTTGCAAGTTGAACAGGGGTGTATAAATGGTCTGATTGGCCGATAGCCGATTGAAGACTATCTCCAGGTTGCCAAATGCCACCCATTATTTCTCTCGATGTTGGCCCTGCAACGATAGTCCTTGAGCTTTCGCCTGTTTCAATGCCAGTTTTTTGCCCAAGTCCAAGCATTTTCGCATAATCTTCTTGCGCTTGCCCACCTAAAAGTCGACCGACTTCATAATAATAGCAGTTACAAGATACTTTTAACGCCTCGGTTACTTCTAAAGAACCGTGCGAACCACCGTAATAGTTATAAATCCAACAAGCTGGGGTATATGACGGTGAATAATAGGTGTATGGCCCATTACAAACAAGTCTAGTAGAGGTTGAAACGACAGCTTCTTCAAGCCCTGCTATGGTTGTCACCATTTTATAAGTAGAACCAGGAGCATACGTTCCATACGTTGCACGATTTACCATTGGTGTAAGAGGGTCGGTGTTGAGTGTTGCAAAATCTTGATTGAATGTTGAAAGATTATAGGTAGGGTAAGATGCTATCGCTAAAACTTCACCTGTGTTGACGTCTAAAACAACAGCAGCACCACCTCTTGCATCTAAACCAGTTTTAGAAGTAGCACCAGGCTTTTCTTTGATTTCTGTAATAGTTCTTGCAAGTGATTCTTCGGCTACTTTTTGAAGGTCTAAATCAAGAGTTAAAACTGCGTTATTTCCAGGGATTGCAGGGATTTCCTCTCCACTTACAACAAGTTCACCATCGACAAACAATTCCTGAGGTTTTACACCGTCAGTTGCACGAATATATGGTTCTAAATATTCCTCTAAACCATCAATTCCAACGATTGCATTTAACTTGTAGCCTAAATCCCTGTAATAATCAACTTCATCTGATTGAATTTTACCTGTTCTTCCTAAAATATGTGCAGCGTATGCTGTGCTGTATTCACGAACAGGTTTTAAGTCGACAGAAACTCCGAAAAATTCTGCTTCATTTTCTAAGATAGTAGACACAATTTCTTGGCTGGCATTTTCTGCGAAAATATAGTCTGTTACAGAAGAAAATAAATCTTGTTCCATCTGGTATCTTACAGACGCGATGTTTAAAATCTCTTGGTCGGTAAGTTCACGCGATATATTATATCTTTCTATGAAAAAATCGACAACTTCATCAGGCGTTTTTGCTGAGGATTGCTTTTTTTCGATAAAGCTAAACATACTATCACTATTTTCTGAAAAAATATAGCTACCGTCTATTATGCTTATTGGCA
Organism: uncultured Oscillospiraceae bacterium; assembly: GCA_964370735.1. Classification (GTDB taxonomy): domain Bacteria; phylum Bacillota; class Clostridia; order Oscillospirales; family Butyricicoccaceae; genus CAYJLC01. The sequence continues at coordinate 1,238 of CAYJLC010000090.1, read as the reverse complement.
AGTTATTTTTATACTCTACATTATATTGTTCAAATAAATTTATAAGCTTTAAAACAATATCGTTTTGTGTTTCAGTGGCTAATTTATTTTTTTGCAGACTTATAACGAAAGACGTAGTGTTTGTGATTAATTTTTCGCCATTTCTGTCTAATATTTCACCACGAGCAGAATAAATAGGGGAATTCCCTGTTAAACTTTGCTCGGTTTTTTCTTTATAGTCCTCGCCATGAACTATTTGCAAACTATATAATTTATACACTGAAAGACCCACAAAACCTAGCGTTAAAACGCCTATGATAGAAAGCCTTATCAGCAAAGAATTTTTTTTCATTTTTCACCTACTTCGAAATTGCGACTGATGTATTTTACAACAAAATAAGCAAAAGGGCTTAATATTGTGGTTAAGATAACTTCTGCCGATGTAACTTTGAAGAAAAACAGGAAATTATCTAGGATAAATAGATAAATAAGCACTCTAAACAAAAGAATTGTAATGGTTGAGAACATTAGCGCTGTTATTATGTTTTTTGTGTAATAATGTGTCGATAAAAAGTGGACAGCGATTATCAGTGTGACAAAAAATATGGTTGAAATTCCAGGGAGCATTCCATAGTTGTATTCATAAATAAACGATACTAAAAATGCCGAAATCACCGAAGAATATATGTCGTTTAACACAGCGATTGAAATTAAAATGGGTATTAAAATATCAATCCTATATTCTGTTGGCAAAAGACCATTAGTAGACTGAATACAAAATAAAATTGTTATTAAAACTATGAATGTAAGGTTTTTAATGATGTCATTTTTCATAATTCACCTAAAAACCTTTTATAATGTAGACTTGATGAATATCGTCTAAGTCGACAACTGGTTCTAAATATGCAATTTTCGAAACGCCTTGGCTTTCAAATGTTATTTCAGAAACTTCGCCTAAAACTATTCCTTTAGGGAAAGTTCCAGAATTACCAGATGTTTCGACAGTGTTTCCAATCTCGATTTCTGCATTTTTGTCCATATATCCTAGACGAATAAGACCGTTTTCAGAAAGCTCTAAGTCGCCCTCAACAATTCCTAAAGCGCGTGTTTCAGAAACTATCGCACCAATTTTGAAATTTTCATCGTAAATAGTTGTGATATTCGAAAAATTAATTCCAACATGCGAAATAAAGCCGACAACACCATCTTCTGTGATGACTAAATCATTTATTTCAATGCCTGCATTTTGACCTTTATCG
>CAYJLC010000089.1:0-3046 GCA_964370735.1 uncultured Oscillospiraceae bacterium | reverse complement strand
TTCAACATCATCTAAAAACTGCATATCAAGGGCAATTACTCCAAGCCCCTCGCATTTTTCACATCTGCCACCTTTAACATTAAATGAAAAATCGGAAGGTTTGAGTTTTAATGTTTTTGCCTGTGGCTGAAAAGAGAATAATTCTCTTACTAAAGTGAAAACCTCTGTATAAGTTGCAATATTACTTCTGCTTTGTCTGCCAATAGGGCTTTGGTCAATTTTGATTACCTCTGAAATATATTCAAACCCACGAATCTCTTCAGCATATTTTCTCTGCTCTATAACATCAAAAACAAGGCTACTTTTACCACTACCAGAAACTCCAGCAAAAGAAACAAGTTGACCGAGTGGAATATTTACCGATACGTTTTTAAGATTATGTGCAGTAGCATTTTTAACTTCTATAAATCTGTTGGTATTTATTTTTTTATCATTCGGTTTAGATTTTTGCTCACACAGATATTTAGCAGTTTTAGAAATTTTGTTTTGTGAAACTTCTAAAACTGTTCCATTTGCTACAATTTCACCACCAAGTGAGCCAGCGCCTATACCAAAATCAATTACATAATCACACTCTTTTACAAAATCCATATCATGCTCAATTACAATAACTGTATTACCTAAATTACGTAGTTTTTTTATTGCTTTTAAGAGTAGTAAAGTGTCTTTTGCATGAAGTCCTGTTGTGGGCTCATCCAAGATGTATAATACCCCCGTAAGTCCGCTTTCTAAAATGCTTGCAAGACGAATTCGCTGACTTTCTCCTCCTGAAAGAGTGCTGACTGGCCTGTCAATTGAAAGATATTCAAGACCGATTTTTATAATACCATTTACGCGTTTTAGTATATCGCCTATTACAACTGCCGCAATTTCTTTAGCTGAAGGATATAGATGTTTTTGTTTATCTTCCAAAAACTCTACAAGTGCCGACATTGTAAAAGTGCTTACTTCTACTATAGTTTTACCACCTAGTTTTGCAGTTCTCCCATCAAATCCAAGCCTTGTACCATGACATTCATTACAAGGAGTGCTTCCAATAGCACTTGCGATAACAGGATTTGCCACCTTTTTTGTAGCAGATTCTACCACTTTTTTATTTACAAAAGTACGAAGTCCTTCGACGTATCCGTCCATAACTCGTTTTGGTTTTTTGATGTTTGGAAAACGTTTTTTAAACTCTTTACAATCTACACCATCAAGAAGTACTAGCATTTCAAGTTCATTGTAATCTTTAATAGGCTTTGAAACATCAAAGGTGAATCCATAATGCTCACCGCAAGCCTTGAATGTGTTTGAATAATGTTCCCAAAAAGTTTCGTTCCCCCAAATCTTGATAGCTCCCTCTTTTATTGTAAGATTTTCATCAATAAGTTTGGATAAGTCCACATCCTTAACAACACCAATACCATTACATTTTGGGCAAGCACCCTCAGATTTATTAAAAGAAAAGCTTGCCATACTAAGATGAGGTAGTTTTGTTTTGCAATGAGGACAAGAAGTGTCGGTAAAGTCAATTTCCTCATCTTCATCAAAATTTGGAGTAATTTCGCTCATACAATTAGAGCAAATTCTTGTTGCAAGTTTTGCATATAAAATGCGAAGATAAGTCAGTATTTCCGTGTATGTTCCAACAGTTGAACGTGGGTTTTTTGAAAGCACCCTTTGCCCTACTGAAATAGATGGCGAAAGTCCAACAATGCTATCTACTTGTGGTTTATTAAGACCATCTGTCACCATTCCCATCGACTCTAAATATTGACGCTGACATTCTTTTTGCAATATATCGATAGCAAAACTGCTTTTACCACTTCCCGACACACCTGTCAAAGCGACAAGTTTGTATTTTGGTACTTCTACCGATATATTTTTTAGGTTGTTTTCCCTTGCACCTGTGATTTTTATAAATTCGGTTCTCATTATTTATTATCGTCCTCCAACAAGTAATCAGCCATAAAGTTTAGTATTTCCGAAAATACAGCTTTTTTATCATCAGAAAACTTTTTATCAACTGCGTCCATAAGAGAGGCGGACTTTGCATCATTACTATTTTGAACTAAACTATCAGCTAAAGAAAGATAAGTAACTCTTTTATCTTCAGTAGATCCCGTTTTTATAACCAAACCTTTATTTGCAAGTTCATTCACCTTTTGAGTTGTTGCAGGACGAGAAAGATTAAGTCTATCAGCAAGTTCACTAACTGTCATATTCTTTTTGTGGTTTATAATAAATAATTGCAAAACATCGGAATATGGCAAAGTGCTACCTATTTCACTCTCACGAATACTTTTATAACAGTCAATATCAACTGCACTCATAAATCTAAAATATGCTTCTCTCATACTATACCTCATTTCAAATAGTTTCAATATTGAAATTATATCACCAAAATAAGCGAAAGTCAATATAGTTTCAAATTTGAAAGTATATTGACTTTCCTTATGCAAATATTAACTAGGATATAGTGAACATATAGGCAAAAATATAAACTGTACCCAGTTATACTTGGTCGCTGCTATATATTTTGGGATTAAATTGTAATTTCAATCAAATTCCCCTCTGGATCTACAACACAACTTTCATAATATCCATCACCTGTGGTTCGTGGTTTACTTGTAACCTTGAAACCATCATTTTGAATGGCATTAGTAAGTTCTCGAACTTTTTCTTCACTGCCAACGCTAAAAGATAAATGGATAAATCCTGTGCGCTTGTTGTTTGCACTTTTAGCCTCAAGCTCTGCTAAATTCATAAGTTCAAGCCTTGCACCATCTTCAAATGATAAGAAATAAGACCTAAAGCCAGTGGTTTTATTATGATACATTTTATTTGATTTAGCGCCAAAATATTTCTCATAATATGCTTTTGCTATCTCTAAATCTTTGACATAAAGTGCGATGTGTTCAATTTTCATTTTTTCTCTCTTCTATTTTCTTTAACATGATTTCATACATAAAAAACATTATTACTAAAATAACACCAATAAAAACAGGATATAAACTAAAGCTGATTTCTCTGCCAATAACTCCAAATAGAGCTGGCATAATAA
>CAYJLC010000088.1:0-3078 GCA_964370735.1 uncultured Oscillospiraceae bacterium | reverse complement strand
TGCGAACCCGTGTAAAGCCACGACCCGCTGGTTGTTAAGGCGTTGTTAGCACCTAGGAGAATATTGTATCAAAGAGGTTAGAAAGGCAAGAAGTAAATGTTAGGAAGGGTGAAGAATATACAATTTTAATTATAATAATATATTGCGCGTAATTATGTATTAGTTGTAGTGTTTTATAATTACTACTTTTTTATCGTATTTAGGTGTACCGACAAAATAAAATCTGCCATAGCTGTTGCAGAGTTAACAAATAGCCGTGCATGATAGTCACTTATGCCAATTCTTTTACCTCCTACACCATGAGCATCACCTTCTTTATTACGCATTTCAGCAATAGAAGAAACTATTTTTTCTAAACCTGAAAGCAATGTGTTTACTCTTATATCGTTATTTTTATCGGCGTGCATGTTGTATGATTTCTTAACTTGATTGTATAGTTCGCCTATTTTTTCTTTGCCTGTGGGGGGTGTATTTTTCTTTTCAAGAACAAAACAAAAAGTTTCTTCAAGAATTGTCCGTGATTTTGTAATGGCGCTATCAAAGTCCCCATTATGAATGTCATTAATAGCTCTTTCAGATAAGCCATTTATGTAAGCTCTATCAATGACCTTAATGCTAGGGGCTGTAATGGTTACTGTCGAATTTATTTTACGGACTTGAAACCTTGTCCCTACAACATAAAGTTCATTTCCGCCAAAATAAAGTAAGCTATTAATTTTCTCTAAAACTTTTTCAATTATTAAAGCATGCGCCGTGTCAATGATAGGAGAAGGCAGTCCTCTTAGTCTATCAGAAAATTTATCTTTTGCAAAAAGGTATGCTAAAAGGTCATGTTCTCTATTTTCCTTAATGCAGAACTCTAAAAGAGCTTCAAAATATTGCCATCTGCTTAACGCACCACTTGAAGGATATGTTGTTGATAAGCCAAACAAAGTAGATATGTTGCACAACGTAAGTCCGTTGAGGTAGGGCATTGCTATTGTCGTTTCATTTGTACAGCCATCAAATGTATGGTTTCCAAAATTCGTATCGCCAATAAAAATATTTATGATTTCCTTATTGTTCAATAAAGCAAAATTATTTTGTCTCACCTTGCTCTCCTAGTTTTCACAGCGTTGCGCTCATCTATTTTTAACATCTTCTGTTATATAAGTACCATACTGGTTATTTTTTCGGGTCATACCCGTGCAATTTTACAGTATACTCTTCAAATTCTTCTTGTGTAAATGTAGAAACATCCTTAAAGCAAAATGTTTTTAAACTTCCAAGTTTGAATTTAACAAGCCTTTGTTCTTCAGATTTTTGTGTGATTTGGGTCGCAAGTCTGTCAAAAGCAGGCGCAAGAGGTATAACATTTTTTCTAGGTGATTGCTTTTGATTGCTTTCCTTATCATTATATACAACTAAAAAACTAACATTTTCGGAAAGTTCAGAAAATTTTTTATCCAAAATATCACATAAAATAATCATGCTATTATAGGCTTTTATTTTTAAATCTGAGCTGTTTAGTGTTTTTCTATTGCTTGAATTCTTAAATTCTATAAAAAATAAATGTCCATATCGATTTTCATACAGAGCATCACAAGATTTAGGCGTATTAGCCTCAACTAAGTTTCTATTTTCTCGATATATATTTTTAACCAAATCAAAATTAACAACAGGGAAACATTTCTCTGTCATATATGTATCTTTCTCACTATCGTATGAAGTTTTTTTCAACGTTGTTAGACATGTTGGAAAAAAGTTTGAAATACTAATATTAGGAGTTAGCCCATACTTCATCTTCTAACTCCTGAAATGGTTTAGCCAATGAAGAAAAAATCTTCTCCGTAGTTTCTGTCACATCATCAATATAGGCATCATGACCTTCTACACGCGAAAGATAATACTTACACGTATCTGCAACTTCATGCTTAGCTGCATATATTTGGATAGCTCGTAAAAAATAGGGGCTATGAGTGTTTAGCAAAATATGTAAGCCGAAAGTTTTTTGCAAAAGTACGACGATTTCTGCAAAAACAATCTGCCATTCAGGGTGTAAATGTATTTCTGGTTCGTCTAGAATAAGTGTACCGTTTTTTTCAATACTACCATTTTGCAACAGTTTTTTTATAATAATAAATGTTTTTAGTCCGGAAGACAGATTTCTAAAATGTAGACTTTTCTGTGAATTTTTTTCACAGTATGTCTGCTTACCTTTTTCCTGAGTTATTTCGCCTATACCAATGGAATTAATTTTTTCATATACAATGTTTAACTTTTCTTCTGTTATAATTTCATCAATGAGACTCTTTGAACCATTTGAGGAAAATATTTTTTTAAATAAGTGATTTTGATAACTATCTATATAGTTGTTTTCAAACTGTTTTACATGCTCATTAACATATCTATCGAGAATAAAAGGGTTGTCGAAATAAATAGCCTCGGTTCTAAGATTTAGTAAATTGTTAACAAAAGTTGTAGAATCTTGCTCTATCGAAATATGTACAAACTTATTTTTTATTTTTAAGGAAATTTTACCTGGATTGTTGTTGCTGATATTATTGATTTGCGAATCAAAAGTATTATTCAATTTTTTATGTAAAACTCTTGATGCTAATATATCATTAGGTATTCTCAAAGTATCTATGATATCTGAAATATATCTCTTACATTCTTTTTTTCCAACTCTATCATCAATTCTTTCATCAACATAAATTATTGATTCATATAATGATTCAAATAATTCTTCATCATCAAAATATTCAGATTGATACCTTTCCGTTAATGCATAAACTATGTCTATTGCTTCAAAATCATCCCCATCGTCTTCGTCATATACTTCGTATTCATCAAACATATCATATAAAATATTTAAAATTTTCAATTCTTTCTCTTCGAGAATGTTATTCTTAACATTGTAGAAACTATTAAAAACAGAAAACAAAGCCTTGCCAACGGTGCTCTTTCCCGTATTATTAGGTCCTGCTATGACGGTGATACCGTTGATTTCTATGTCAGCTTCTTTAAGCTTTGCTATATTACGTATGGATATTTTCATAACCAATCCTTTATATGTTATTGAGGAAAAAGCTTCTG
>CAYJLC010000087.1:0-3406 GCA_964370735.1 uncultured Oscillospiraceae bacterium | reverse complement strand
CACCTAAAGTTTTTACTCCATAAAACTTTGTAAAGTGGCTTAAACACTGGGTTTTTCTCGGTCGGCACTGCCGTCCGATGTATCCGAGAGGGGTCTTTGACCACCTCTCTTTCTCCCGCTCTAAAATAATCCATCTGCACCTGTCAGTATTCTGCTGTAAAACCTGCTCTTTTCGTGTTCTTGCAGTAGCAACTACTACCACAGCTATTACCTTGCGATTTGAGGCTCTCACAGCCCGTAAAACTGTGGGGTATCTCGCTCTTACTTGGTGGGGGTGGTATGTTTACCCTATGCGATGCTCTCGCTCTCCAAATTCGTGCAAATTTGTGGGTTATTTGATGTAGCCTTGTGCCTGTCCTTTGCCATCTTGGAGCGAAACTCTGAAATCTCCTTTTTCGGTGGCATTTTGATGTTAATAGATAGCCTATCTTTTGGCAGTTCAAGAGTTACAGCTCCATTTTTATCTTCTCTTTTAATTTTGAAAAGTTCTGGGTGTTTTTCATTTACATTTTTAATTTTACGAATTATTTTTTTATTATGAGTATAAATCTCAGCAACTTTTTTCATGCTCGTTAAATAAAACTATAGTTTCTCTTTCAATGTTTGTTAATTTCATATTGTCTCCTTCATTTTTGTTTTTAATGTAAATACCAACTGGTGATATTAAAAAGTGTAACTGGTGTAACCTAAGCAGAAAAGTCAGTGTTTTAAAGGGTTTGAGAGGATTTTTCAAGTGTAACTTTTGCTGTGGTAACACTTACCACACTTCTTTATGTTACGAAGCACTTTCTACACAAAACTTTTCTCTTTTAAGTTTTGCAACTCGAATATTTTTACCATTTGATAATTTTATAGAATGTGTTCTGCCATTTGTAGAATTCAAAATCAATATTCCATCTTCATCTAAATGTTTTAGTAAAATATTTACACTTGGTGGCATTGGCTCACCCTGTTCTAAACAGAATTTTCTAAGTGATTTTATTGTCGCTGTCATATTTAAATAAAAGAAATCTTCATCGTAAAATCCAGTACAGCCATTTTGGACACAGTTGAAACTTTCTTTTGGAATAATAAACACATCTTCATTTTCAATCATAAGTAGAATATTTTCTATAAACTTTTCAGAGATTGAAACTGTTTTTAAACTTTCGCTTTGGTTTGTACAAAGCTCTATACAGATTTCAAACATTTCTTCGCTTAGATTTTTATTTTCAGAATAATCAATGATGTTTTTATCACAGAGAAAATTAGTAAAATATTCAAAAGCAACCAGTAAGAAAGTCACACCCTCTGGAGTTCTATCGTGGAAACTTATGTTCGCTTGTTTAAGCCTATCTCGAACCATTTCACGAAAGACTTCAAAGAGAATTTTAAGCTCTGATACAAACTTTTCTTGTTTTTCAGAAGTGTTTAGCTGACTTTCAAGCCATAAAATATATGACTTCATGGAAGTGGATAGATATTCTTGCTCTGCCTTTAGTTGCCACTCTGTCAGCTTGTCAATGTCAATATCAGTTGGTGAAATATTTACAGCCACACTTCTTGCAATACCACTTTCTGAAATATTGGGAGGATATTCAGCAGTAATTAAACCTATACCTCTTGGTGGTTTAGCTTCTTTGAGTTCTCTTTTTTGATTTAAGCTTGCTCGTGCTGTTCCATCACCGAATGCTCGCATAATCAGCTGCATAGTTTTTAGCATTGCACTTTCTTCATAGCCACCGTTAGTTGGGTGAAAGTCATCGATGACCACAGGTAAATCCTTTAGGGTAAATAATCTTTCAATTATGCTGTTACCTGTATCTCTAAAAGTTAATGGTAAAGTGCTATGAGTAAAATTTCCAAAGTGGGATAGCATTAATGCAGATAAACTGCTTTTCTTAGCACCTGTTCTGCCGATTAACATTAACACTGATTTTGGTGGGTAATTAGCTTTTCTTAGTAAGTGTGTAAGTGGCGCTAAATACATAAATGCTGTTAGTGGAAATATTATTTTATTTGGTGCAAGTCCACTTTTTAATAGTTCATAGCTTGAACTTATTTTGCTTTCTACAATTTCATTTGGGAAGTAATAATTTTTCAAGGTGCTGTCATTGGTTTCGCAACTGGTTTCCATTCCACTAAGCAGAAATTTAAGTTTATGATTAATTTCTCTAAAACCACTATGGGAATAGATTATCTGTGGCACTATTTCAAGTCCTGTGCTTTGAATTGCATGCCTTATGTGGTCTTTGGTGGCTCTCCCAGCTTCGATGTTGCACTTAGCACCCCACTTGGTTGTCACCCAGTTCATAGCTTCAAACTCTGCAACAGATAAAGTCAGTGGTGTTAGCTCTGAGCCATCTTCAAAAACAGCACCAACTTCAAAGTATCGTTTCTGCTCATTTCCATCATCATATACTTTTTCTGAAATTAGATAAGGTAAAAAGTTGCAGAGCAGAATGTCTTTTGCACTTTTGCCACTTGCAACCCATTTGAATAGACAGTTGCCCCTTACCTCGTAAGGCATTTTGTAATTTGGTTTTGTCAATAATTCGTCCCCCTTTTTCAATAGATGTAATTTACGATATAGCTATTATCTACCGACATAATAGCATACACTATTGTAATTTGTAAATAGATGTGATAGAATTAATTTTAATTCTCTATTTTTGTCTATTTTATCATCTATTTTGAAAAATTTTCTTTACTCTCTACTTTTTTGAGATTTTACATCTATTTTTTTAGGAGGCTATATGTTTACTTTTACTGCACACTTTTTTAAAAATGAAATCTATATTGATAATATATTTGTGTATCTGAACAACCAGTTTTTGACGGAGTTAATTGAGTTTGAACCTTACGAGGATTTAGAAATGCTTCGTAGCGAACTAATTAAAAATATGCCCAAACTTAAGCTATATGGTAGAATGGAAGATTGCGCAATCGTAGATTATGACTGGTATGTTCAGCGTGTACAAAATTTAATGAGAGCACTTGACGAGGTATTTAATAGGCTTTCTATATCAAAATATATATCCGGTGGTCAGGATATACATTCCGACAAGCTATATGAAGTTTTAAACTCGCAGAGATGGTTTTGGGATTACGGCGATACAATGGAGGATAGTGATTTTGAACACGAAGAAGATTTTGTTAGCGAATATGGTTTCGGCTATGCCGATTACAACAAATATGGTGAGCGTAGTGTACATTTTCATTTAAATAAATTCATTCCATTTGACCTACGTGTTTCGATTGATGAGCATGAGCAAGCCGAAGATTTAGAAAAATTAAATGCAAAGATAGAAAATTTATGTAATGAATATATTATTTTTATTGACGATATTTTGCGTGTAAAAAATCTCTACACAGATTTTGTTAATAACTTTCTTAACTCAGAGCGTAAATTTTTGGACAGTGACAG
>CAYJLC010000086.1:1429-3439 GCA_964370735.1 uncultured Oscillospiraceae bacterium | reverse complement strand
ACCCACCCTTTTCGTGAGGGCAACACAAGAGCACTTATTGTGTTTGCGGTGCTACTTGCTAAATATTTAGGATTTGATGTAAATCCTAAAATATTTAAAGAAAATGTAGCTTATGTAAGAAATGCTTTAGTTTGGTGTTCACAAGGGATTTATTCAAAGTATGAATACTTTGAGAGAATCTTTTTTGATGCTATTTTAGGTGTCAACAAAAAAGATAGCATAGATATTAGTGGTAGTACAAAGTATGAAGAAATCGGAGATTATAAAGTTAAAAATTATATTGAAAGACCACATGAATATGTAGATGAAGAATAAGTGAAAAACTACTAGTTCAAACCCTCTTTTAAAATAAGATGATGGACAGATTAGTGACTTTTGAACAAAAGTGTTTAAAGTGACTAATCTGTTTCTTTTTATAAATGGCACGAGCACTGTAATTTATAGTGAATTACGGTGTTTTTATTTTTTGAACATAAAATCCATTTTTAAGAAAAATCTTAACCACTTTAGAAAAAAGTTTTAAGATTTGAACTATTTTGTCAATTTTTTATAGTATATTTCTTCGGCTTCATTTGGTGTTTTGTAGTTGTTGTAAGAATGAGGCCTAATATCGTTGTAATTTTGCACATATTTGGCAATAGCGGTTTTTAACTCGCTAAATGACCTATAATTTATTCTATAAAATTCCTCTCTCTTGAAATTGTTAAAAAATGATTCCTTTACGGCGTTTCTTGTAGGACTAGCAGGAGGAGTAAAAGACTGAGTAACTCCCAGTGATTTAAGTTTTAACATAAAAGATTTCGAACTATACTGTGAACCTCTATCGCTGTGAAAAATTAGGTCGTGTGGTTTACGGGTTTCATACACCATCTTAAAAGTAGCTGATATCAAGTTAGTTGTGTGCTTAGTGTTAATTTTATACGCAATTATTTTTCTTGAAAATAAATCTAAAATGCCACATAAATAATAAGTATTATGTTTAATCTGTAGTTGTGTGGTATCACTCACCCAAACTTCATTTGGTCTATTAGTTGAAAAATTGCAATTTACAAAATCGCTCTTGTTTTTACATAAAGCATTATAATCGGCCTTTGAAGTGTTGCGAATGCTAACTAAATTTTTTTCGTGCATAATACGTCTGACATATTCCTCTGATATACGAATGTTTTGTTTTTTCAAAATAGCAGTAATTTTTGTAACACCATGGACTCTGTTACTGCTTGTGAAGATATTTTCAACAATATCACATAGTTCATAAAATCTTCTGTTATAACTGCTATTCTCTCGTTTATTTCTAAATATATGATTATAAAATGTGCCTCGGTCAACGTTCAGTGCATCGCAAAGAATGCGTACAGGATATTCCTCTTTTAGTTTTTCTAACTCAATAAGTTTTACTTTTAGTGGAGACGTAGTAGTGCAGTTAACTTTTTGTAAAACTGCGATTAACTTTTCGGTACGAATAATTTTTTTGTTTAGGATAAAAGCACTTTGAGAGCTCATTTTATCTTTATGAAGTACATCATAATTTTTTATCCAACTATACAGTGTTCCTCTTTTTACACCAGTTTTTCTTGAAATGTCTGTTACAGACTCGCCAGCTCTATACCTAATGACAAGCCCCTCTTTTTCTGTTTTACTAAAACGCATAAATAAACTCCTTATATAAATTACACCATAGATGTTTAGACAAGTATACAATATCACTATTGATTTTAAATAAATGTATTGACAATTAAATAAAAAAGTTTAAAATAGTAAATAAGGAGTGATAAAATGAAAATTGATGAACAAATTAAAATATTATCCATTAAAACAGGTGTTTCATCTTCAGAGATTGCTAAAAGATTAAATAGAACTCCGCAAGCTTTTTCGCAGAAGGTCAAGCGTGGAACTTTTACAATCAATGATTTAGAAGAAATAGCCATGGTTACGGGATGTAAATTTGAATGCTTTTTTACTTTGACAAACGGCGATAAAATAGAACTTAAATAGGAGGAGAAAGATGCT
>CAYJLC010000086.1:0-1419 GCA_964370735.1 uncultured Oscillospiraceae bacterium | reverse complement strand
GGGATATTTTTAATAGCCCAGCTCAAGTTATTGTGAACCCAGTCAATACGGTGGGAGTAATGGGTAAAGGACTTGCATTATCATTTAAAAAGAAATATCCAGAGATGTTCGAGGCTTATAAAAAGGCTTGTGATAGAAAATTGCTTAAAACAGGAAAGCTTATGCTTTATTATTATCCAGACCACTGGATACTCTCTTTTCCAACAAAAGAACATTGGAGAAATCCATCAAAGATTAGTTATATAGAGGATGGACTTGCAAAATTTGTGCAAACCTATGCCGATAAAAACATTTCGTCCGTTGCATTTCCAAGGCTGGGTTGTGGAAACGGTGAATTAAAGTGGGAAGAAGTTAGACCTGTTATGGAGAAATATTTAAAATTGCTTCCGATAGATATCTATATTTATATTGGAATAAATGGAGAGCAATCTGCAGAACATACAAAACAAAATGAGACTATGGAGTGGCTGAGAGGAGATGCAAAAAATATGTCGTTTAGAGGTGTTGTTGACGACATAAGTTATCAGTGTGCAATTATGCCATTTGAATTTGCCGACAATTTTTATGTAAGTAAAAGCGGTGAGGATTTTTATTTATAGAGAAAGAAGATAAGTTTACTGTATTATTTGACGATTTGTATAAAATTTGGGATGAAATAAGAGAAGAATCAATCTTTCAAAGAAAATCATACAAAGAAAAAGAAGCGTTTTCACGGCTGTTATTAAAACTGGGGTATCTTTCATCTATACGTGTTTTGAACCCGAGTACAAATGAATTGGTAGAAGGGTATCAACTTAATGAGGGATTGGGGCGCTCCTTTGGATTGGAGGAGATATAATGACTTATTCTGAAACTATCAAAAATAACTGTGACAAAGCTACTGTCAAATGGTGGACTAAACATGCTTTCCATTATACTGATGTAGAAAATGCTGTTAGTGTACTTTCATCAGGGCTTTTGTATAGCAGAATTCGCGCAAAAGAGCAAAGCATTATGAAAAATGATAATGCAAGTATACAAGTGATTAATATGACAGAGAGTGATGCGACATCATATGTCAGATTCTACTTTAGACCGCTTACACCTACTCAGTATTATAATGAAGGATTTAAACATGAAAGTATTAGGTATTCTAAAGATGTAAATGCCAATGTACCTGTTCCAATTTTTTTTGCATTTGATTTAGAAAATTTGCTTAAAAACCCCAAGGTTAAATTTTCTGAATTTAGTCAGGCTGGGCACGGCTCACAGCTGTATCAAGGAGAAGACTCTTTTTCAAACTTAGATTTTTCTAAAATTTATAGCAATGGTTATTCTGATGAAGAAGAAAGAAAATTCCGTCATGCAGAAATTTTATATCCAAGTGAATACAACATTGAGGAAAATATAAAAGCGATACTTTGCAGAAACTTTGTAGAA
>CAYJLC010000085.1:0-3487 GCA_964370735.1 uncultured Oscillospiraceae bacterium | reverse complement strand
TACATAAGTGCCAAAAATTCTTTATTTTTTCTTAAAATCGCATTTTTAAATTGCTTTGTCCTATCTTCTATGATATACTATAATTGTAATAGTAGTATTACAAAAATCAAATTTTGACAGCATTCGACAATTAATGCTGATTATATTATACACTAAGGAGTGAAAAAAATGAAGAGTAAATTTTTAATTTTTGGAATTTTAGGCTTAATTGCCATTTCTTCAGGGTTTTATATATACACTGAGTTCGGAAATCCATCAAATGTTATTGGCGACCCCGTTGTTAATGAACCAGCAATTGAAGAAGACGAAGAACCAACTGCGCCTACTATAAACGAAGAAATAGAAGAAAATACGGATACCGTTGAGTTAGTTTCTACAATCGAAAATGCAGGCGATAAAACAGGTGTTTTGGTTACTGCTGAATTTATTTTACCATACGCAATAAACGGTAGTTCTGAGTTTGTTTCAAGCTTTAACGATTATTATTCGAATATTAAATCAAAAATTTTAGAATATGTTAATTACGAAGAATTTGACTCTGCTGTAATCCGTCGCAATGACAACCCTGATGGATTTTTAAGCTCGACTTATTCTTTAGAGAGTATCGTGGAATTTGAGGACAAAAATCTGCTTTCAATTTCGCGTTTTGAAACTAGATTTAATGGTGGTTCTCGTATTTCACACCAAATTTTCAGTGAAGTTTTTAAAATTTCTGATGGTTCTATGCTGCTTTTATCAGATTTAGTTCTAGAACCTAATAAATTAGTAGATTACATAAGTGAAAATTTACCTACAAATGGTGATTATTTTGATGATGCAAATGAGCTTGTCTACACTCTATTTGATCCAGAAAAATATTATTTAACCGAAGATAGTATCGTAGTTTTTTATGACACATACGATTTAGCTCCTAGTTCTTCTGGTGTGCCTATTTTCGAAATCCCATATAGCGAAATAATTGACAATTTACAAGAAGAATATAAATATTTAGGTGAAATTTAATGCAAAAAAATGATACATACGAAGTTTTAATAACAGGATATACAAACGAATGTCAAGGTGTATGTCGAGTGAATGACATGGTTGTCTTTGTAAAAAATGCTGTTTCTGGAGATTTTCTTAAAATAAAAATCATAAAAGTTACTAAAAGCATAGCTTACGCAATTATTGTTAAAATAATTGAACCATCACCTCATAGAATAGAGGCAAAATGCCCTGTTTCAAGCCAGTGTGGTGGATGTTCTGCAAACAATATGACCTATGAAGAAGAACTTCGTTTTAAGCTAGAAAAAGTTAACAATTGTATGCAAAGACTCGGAAAATTAGACTTTTCATTCGAAGAATGTATTCCTTCTTTAAATATAGAACGTTATAGAAACAAGGCTCAATTCCCTGTTTCAAACATAAATGGTAAAGCAGTTTTCGGATTTTATCGCAAAAATTCGCACGATATTGTTCCTTGCGATGATTGTTTGCTACAAACAGAAAAATCAAATAAAATCGCAAAATTTATTGTAGATTTTCTCAATAAAAACAAAATTCCTGCATATTCTGAAGAAAAACACAAAGGTTTTATTCGTCATATCTATGTCAGAACTGGTTTTGTAACTGGTAATATCATGGTATGTATTGTTACAAAAGATTTAAAAATACCAAAAATTGATACTCTAAGTGCAAGTTTAGTAGAAAATTTCCCAGAAATCACTAATGTA
Organism: uncultured Oscillospiraceae bacterium; assembly: GCA_964370735.1. GTDB lineage: Bacteria > Bacillota > Clostridia > Oscillospirales > Butyricicoccaceae > CAYJLC01. Next base: position 1,775 of record CAYJLC010000085.1, on the reverse strand, counting down.
ATTTTAAATAAAAATGATAAACAGACAAATCAAATTTTAGGCAAAGAATTTGCAGTTTCCTATGGAAATATGAGTTTAATCGACTATCTATGTCAGAACAAATTTGAAATCGAACCTGCCGCTTTTTATCAAGTAAATCACTCGAGTGCAGAAAAATTATATAAAAAAGCTATTGAATTTTGCAATTTCACAGGTAACGAAACTGTTTTAGAACTATATTCAGGCATTGGTACTATTACTCTTGCTGTTGCACCGAATGTAAAGAAAATTACTGGAATTGAAATTGTAAAAGAAGCCATTCAAAATGCGAAAAACAGTGCAAAAACAAACAATATCACTAATGCTGATTTCATTGTATCTGATGCAAAAGATGCCGTAAAACAATTCGAAAATGAAAAAATCGACGTAATTATTGTTGACCCACCAAGAAAAGGTTTAGATAATGATACAATTAATTCTATAATCAACATTTCTCCAAGCAAAATCGCATATATTTCGTGCGACCCTGGAACCCTAGCAAGAGATGTGAAAATCTTAACTGAAAACGGCTATAAAATAATGAGTGGCGTCGCAGTAGATTTATTCCCAAGAACGACCCACGTTGAATGCGTGGTTATGATGACAAGGGCTTAAAACCCAGTGTCCATCAGCGTTTTAAGGCTGTTGTTCGACCAAAACTTTAACCTAAAAAAAGGGCATTTACCTAGATGACAAATCATCTTTTGGCTTTTAGGCTAGATGACAAAAACTAAAGCATAGATTTCGGTCTATGCTTTTTTTAGCGCAAAAACCAATAACTCCCCTACTAATTTTACATTTTGAAAAGAAAGAGAGGCACCAATGAAATCAACTTTTACTAAAGGAACTCCGAGCTATGAGTTTGAAGTTATGATGCAAACCATACCTAACTTTGAACCAAAAGGTTTTGGCGTTCACATTATCAAATCAAAGCAAGACCGTGAAGCTTGTGACTGCAAATATTGTTTGCATTACAAAAGAAAACATCATTGCAAATACAAAAAATGCCCCTACCTATTTGACAAAGCATTGCTAGGTACTCTTAGCTACAAATCATTCATTTTAAAAGAATTTAAATCAAAGAAATTTCAAAAGCTACAAACCAGAATACAAAATTCAATACAGAAAAACGATGTTAATATGTTCTTAAATTTAGAGCATAAACATCGTTTTTTTATTGCCTATTTTAATTTGAAACAAAAAGCAGTTAACGTTAATTTCGATATTCAAAGTATTTTATATTTGCTAACAACTACAGATAAACTTTGGGAATCATCAAAAAATTATGTAAGTATCTTTGATGTAGATTTCAAAAAAATTAAGTTAAAAAACATTAGCACAGAAGAATACTCCTATTTTAAAATGGCACACTCAATATATGATAAAAAACCTAAAATAACAATTTCCGAAATTATCGATGAGTATTTAATATCAGACAATACATTTAAAATTTTACTAAATTCAATACTTACCAAAAAATACGGAAACGAAATTCTAACATTATTCAAAGGAGATCAAAATGAGATTAACGGTAAAAACTAAAACCAAAGAAGATTACATCTATCTCCCAGCAACAGAAAAAGACCTGCAAAAAATCTGCGACAAATTCGGTATCCCAAATAATATGTCAGCAAGTGTTACAATAAAAACTGACTATGATAATAACCGACTTGCTAAAATTTTAGCTGACAAAGAAGTGAATCTAAATGAGCTAAACTTCCTGCTCCGAAAACTTGTAGACTTCGACACAGACTACG
>CAYJLC010000084.1:0-3591 GCA_964370735.1 uncultured Oscillospiraceae bacterium | reverse complement strand
GAGGGCTATGCCCGCATATGAAGAACCACCGGCTAAGCCGGTGGGTTTCTATTATTAAACTTCCATGTTTTTAATTCTATCCATTGCTTTGATAACGTTTTCACGACTACCGAAAGCTGTTAAACGGAAGAAACCTTCGCCAGCATCACCAAAGCCTTGTCCTGGAGTACCTACGATGTTATATTCGTTTAATAGGTAGTCGAAGAAAGACCAAGAATCCATACCTTTAGGGCATTTTAACCAGATATAAGGTGAATTATCACCACCAACAAACCAAATTCCTAAGTTTGTAAGTGTTTCAGCGATGATTTTCGCATTTTCCATGTAATAATTAACGCTTTCTTTGATTTGAGCGTAGCCTTCGTCAGTGAATACAGCTTCAGCACCTTTTTGAACGATATAAGGAACACCGTTGAATTTTGTGCATTGACGACGTAACCATAATTTGTTTAATTTCGAACCATCTTTTTCGATAGCTTGAGGAACGATTGTGTAACCACATCTTGTTCCTGTGAAACCAGCAGTTTTTGAGAAAGAGCAGAACTCAATCGCGCATTTTTCAGCGCCTTCGATTTGATAAATGCTTGTAGGTAGGTTTTCGTCTTGGATAAACACTTCGTAAGCACAGTCAAAAAGAATAACAGCGTCTTGTTTATTTGCAAAATCAACCCAAGATTTTAATTCTTCTTTGTTATAAACCGAACCTGTTGGGTTGTTTGGAGAGCAAAGATAGATTATGTCAGCTTTGATGTCGTCAGTTGGAAGTGGCGCGAATTTATTATCAGGATTACCTTTGATAAATGAAATTTCTCTGCCGTCCATGATATTTGTGTCAACATAAACAGGGTAAACTGGGTCTGGGATTAGAACTTTATTATCTTTTGAGAAAATGTCTAAAATATTACCTAAGTCACTTTTTGCACCGTCAGAAACAAAGATTTCAGACATATCTAAAGTAACAGATTTTTTAAAATAGTAGTTTTTAATAGCTTCTCTTAAGAAAGAATAGCCTTGTTCGTCGCCATAACCTTTGAAAGTTTCAGATTTTGACATATCGTCCACAGCTTTATGCATAGCATCAACAACAGCTGGCGCAAGTGGTAAAGTAACATCACCGATACCTAAACGAATTACTTCTTTTTCAGGGTTTGCGTCTTTGAATTCGTTTACTTTTTTTGCAATTGTAGAAAAAAGATAGCTATCTTTAAGGTTTCTATAATTTTCATTGATTTTCATTAAATATTCCTCCAAAATTTTATACTACTATAATAATACGATAAAGTGAACTTTTTGTCAAGTCGATATGAGTATTTATTTAAAAATGGAAAATAAAAATTTGTTTGCAAATTTTGCACCCTCGCGCTTCGAAGCTAAAAACTTGCCACAGGCAACTTTTTTTAACGCTTCTTACCTTCTTAAGGTTCAAGTCCTTTTTTGCATAAAAAAACAGATGAACTTTTGTTCATCTGTTTATGTGGTCGAGGCGACAGGACTTGAACCTGCGGCATCCTGGTCCCAAACCAGGCACTCTACCAAACTGAGCTACGCCTCGATGTTATTAAGTTATTTCCTTAGTCAACGATATTTATTATATCATAACCACTAGGACTTGTCAACACTTTTTTTAATATTTTTTAAAAATATTTTTTAGTGCTTTTTGCGAGATAAAAATCGTGCATTTTCGAAGTCTTTTTTTGCAACATAAATGATATATTCTCGCGTGTTATCTAAATTTATACCTAGAGAACCCGACGCCCTACTACCTTGCGATAAATTAGAATTTTGACGATTTATAACTTTAACTTTGCATTTAATATTATTTTTATTTAAAATGTCACAAACAGTTGCTTGCTCATTTAAAGAATATGTAATAAGTAGCTCTTTTCGATTAAAAATAGTAATCATAAAGCATAACCTCTCAAAATGTCGTAAAGGTATTATATCACACATAAAACATATTTGTCAACAAATTTTTTTGTTTATTTTTATCACTTGCTTAAATTACTAAAATATGTTATAATTATTTCCATACCGACAAAATTTTTAAATGACATATAAGCCATATATGTCAGAATGGAGAAAAAAATGGATAACAAATTAAAAACAATGGACAAAATCGTAGCTCTTTGTAAAAATCGTGGATTTATTTACTCAGGCTCTGAGATTTACGGTGGACTTGCAAACACTTGGGATTATGGTCCTTTAGGTGTTGAATTCAAAAACAACGTAAAAAAAGCTTGGCTTTTAAAATTCGTGCAACAATCACCTTTAAATGTAGGCTTAGATTCTGCAATTTTAATGAACCCTCGTGCTTGGGTGGCATCTGGTCACGTTGGTGGATTTTCTGACCCACTTATGGACTGTAAAGAGTGTAAAACTCGTCACAGAGCTGACCAATTAATCGAAGCTTTCGGCGAAAATCCTGCTGGCTGGGACTTTAAGCAAATGAGCGAATTTATTAATACTAATGATATTACATGCCCTGATTGTGGCAAGCTTAATTTCACAGATATCAGAAGTTTTAACCTTATGTTCAAAACTTTCCAAGGTGTAACTGAAGACAGCTCTACGACGCTTTATTTACGTCCGGAAACTGCACAAGGTATCTTTGTAAACTTCAAAAATATTCAAAGAACAACTCGTAAAAAAGTACCATTTGGCGTAGGTCAAATCGGTAAATCTTTCAGAAATGAAATCACTCCAGGTAACTTCACTTTCAGAACGCGTGAATTTGAACAAATGGAACTTGAATTTTTCTGCAAACCAGGAACTGATATCGAGTGGTTTAATTACTGGCAAGATGCTTGTAAAAAATTCCTTTTATCTTTAAATATGACAGAAGAAAATATCAAACTTCGTGAACACGAAGCAGAAGAACTATCTCACTACTCGAATGCAACAACGGATATCGAATTCCGCTTCCCATTTGGTTGGGGCGAACTTTGGGGTATTGCTGACAGAACTGACTTCGACTTAAAGCAACACGCACAACATTCTGGCGAAGATATGCTTTATTTCGACCCAGAAACTAACGAAAAATATGTTCCTTATGTTATAGAACCATCTTTAGGGGCTGATAGGGTAGCGCTTGCGTTTCTTTGTGATGCTTATGATGAAGAAGTTATTGGGCAAGATAAAAACGGTAAAGACGATGTTAGAACAGTTTTACGTCTGCATCCATATTTAGCACCGTTTAAATTTGCAGTTTTACCTCTTTCTAAGAAATTATCTGATAAAGGTATGGAAATTTGGAACGAATTATCTTATAAATACAACATTGATTTTGATGATGCTGGTTCTATCGGTAAACGTTATAGACGTCAAGATGAAATCGGAACTCCTTTCTGTGTAACTGTTGACTTTGAAACAGTTGGTGATGCTGAAAAAGGAATTGAGGCTGACAATTGTGTTACAGTAAGAGAACGTGATACAATGACTCAAGTTAGAATTCCAATCGCAGAACTTGATAAATACATCGAAGAAAGAATTAAATTCTAATAAAAAAGAACACCTGCTTTGTAGTAGGTGTTCTTTTATTTTGTCCAACTAAACCACCAGCTATGCTGGTGGAGGATAAAAAGCTTTAGCGAT
>CAYJLC010000083.1:0-3672 GCA_964370735.1 uncultured Oscillospiraceae bacterium | reverse complement strand
TAAATATATCATAAGGTTTACACTTATGATATAATATAAACAAATATGTTAGAAGTTTGTAATTTTAAACACTTTAAGTCGTATTTTTGCTGAAAGCGTTTATATTATAAATCATTTAGTAAATATATCATAAGGTTTACACTAGGGAGGGGAATATGAATAATTTGATAAAAAACAATAAAATAATGAAAGTTTTAAATATAATTAGCGTTGTTTTAGCAATGACATATATTATCCTAATGATAGCCCTTGCTTTTTTTAATATTATAGTAGTTGGAAATATATATCTAGCTCAAATATTATACTATTTGGGAGAAACTTGCATATATTATAATGTTGCTTGTATGGCAATCATAGTTTTGTTTGCATTTCGCGATGAACAATTAAGATATTTTTTAGGCATTCCGTTTTATTTAGGAACAGTCCTTATGTGTTATTGTTTCAATAATATTATGACAGGTCTTATAGATATAGATGATTTGAAAATATGTGTTATTTATAATATTCTAATATATTTAGTCGGGGTTCTAATAACATTTTTTGCAGAAAAAATAAAAAATAAAAACTTTCGTAATTAACGAAATATAACATAAAAAAGTAGCTGTCGAATTGTGACTGCTACTTTTTTTGTAGGAGTTTTAAATTTAAGAGTAAACAGTTATAATTAATGCTTAAAGCCTGTTTTATCGCTGGGTAGGGAAATATACTTGTTTATATCAAAATAGCGATAGAACAGCTATAAATTGATTTAGTCAAGATAACCTAGTTCTCTACCGATTTTAACAGCTTCGGTACGATTGGTTGCTTTAAACTTGCTAAGTATATTTTTAACATGGAATTTTACAGTCGTAAGTTTTCTATCAAGTTTTACAGAGATTTCATTGTTTGAAAGTCCTTCTGCAAGACAAGTTAAAATTGTATATTCGGCTTTTGAAAGCTCGGCTATACCATTTTTTTGCAAATTCTCTTGGAAATTTTCAAGGTCATAAGTTAATGAAGGTTTTCCAGCAACATTTTTGTATAGATTTGGATACAGTTTTCCAAAAGCTTTAGCTTCAACATATATTTGTTTTGCATAGTTGTCATTTGGGTTTTCAATAAGATATTCACTAACAATAGGAGCAATTGCATTACCTAAATCAGAGTAAATTCTAATAAATCCATTTGGACGAGATATATTTAACGCTTTTTTGAAATGATGTAGTGCAAGTTGCTTCGAGTTTGCACCAAATAAGCAAATAGCAATATTTGCATAGCACTCACAGATGTCAATAGGACGATGCTTGTCCTCGTGCGCTGAAATAATACCTTTGAAGATAAATGCAGCATCACGATTTCTATTTAACGAAAGTAAAGCCTTAGCATAAGTTATCATACGATATAAGTTACTAAGTTTTCTATCATCCATAGAAAGTGGTTGGGTGTCTACGAAATGCTCGACAGAATCAAGATTTCCTTGCTCTATATCAAGCCTAATTTTAAATGCTTTGAAATTTTCAAGTATATAGTCTAGATTTATTTCGATTAGATACTTTTCTAGCATGTCAAGCGTATTATTCAGTTTATCTGGACAATTATTTTCTAATCTGTCTAGCAAAATTTGAATAGCTTTATTTGCAAATAATAGCTCTGGTTCATTAAGCGTAAAAATATTTGCGACTTCTAAATGAGCTTCGTTTATCATATTTTTTTGGTATAATATTTCTGCAACAGCAAATGAAGTTAAATCATCACTGCCTTGCCCTAAGATTACTTCGAGCATTGGTTTTAATAAGTTTTCAAAGATTTTATAATCACGACCTAACTCAGACAAGTCTTTTTCCCCGCGTAAAACACTAGGGAAGCCACGAGTAGACATTAAAGATTGCATAGGTTTCTTTGTTACTAAAATATCGCTATATAATAAAGAGATATAAAAGAACAGATATTTATTATCAGTAGTAGGGCAAACCATATTTAAAAACGTAGATAAACTTCTTAATTCACGATGCTCAGAAGAATTCTCGTCGGTTTGTAGTAGTAAATTATCTAATTCTTTTTGCCATTTAACTCCATAAATATGGTTAGATGGTTCGTCATATAACCAATAAAACGAGGCACAGACAGCACAGATTATAGGGGAGCTTTTTTTGACTTCGTCTGGAAGTGTTTTAAGCAGATTTCCGATTAATTGTATTTCTTCATCGTTAAGTCGATATATTTTTAAAGGCATAAGGTTTTCAAATAAAGTCGTATAATCTTCACTTTCAATATAAAGTTTTAAAAGTTCAGTGTTAAGCATGGGTGGTTCCTTTCAGTGAAATTTAGATTGCTTAAATCATAATATAGCACAGTAAATTTATAATTTAATTATAACACTTTTTTGATAATAAATATTTGAAAAATTTTTTGAACTTTATAACAAATTTATCTAATTTTGCAACTTTTATGTGAGTTTTTATAGTCATATAATGTCTATATTATATACATAAAATATCAATAAATAATCAAAAAAGCAATTTTACTATAAAATGGCACTCGTATTTTATACAAAACTCATTGCGAAGCACAATATTATTATGGCTAAATGCATAAAAAATATTAAAATCATAAAAAAGTCATAGATAAGCAAATTTTTTTTATACAAAAATTTTTTTTAAGGTGATATAATTACTTTGATAATAAAACAAATGAATTTTTGTAAAGTGAAGGAGTACAGTATGAGAAAAAGCAAACTAATTTGTAAATTCGCAAGCGTTGCGATGGCAACTATGATTATCATCGGAGCAGGTAGCTACAATGTAGCCTATGCAAACGAAAATCTGAGCGAAATTATTTCGGTAGAGGGAGAAGAAATCAAGGTAACTTTACCTGATGGATATGATGCCACAAATACAGGGAAAGCATATCCTACTATCTATCTTTTTCCTAAAGATGGGTTAGCAAGTTTTGATGAGCAAATTGTTGCTGACATTACAAACGTTATGAAAACATTAGATGCATTAGATGTAATTGTTGTGCAAATGAATTTCGAGAGTTCAGACGATATTTTTGCTAAAACTGAAAGTATTGTTAGTGCTGTTGATGCGAAATACAACACTATCAAAAGTGCAGATTATAGAAGTGCTGTTGGTACAGAAATCGGTGGATATATGGCGTATGTAACTTCACTATCTTCGGCTGAAGGTGCTGTTCAAACTAATCCGAATTTATTCAAGTCTGTTGCAAGTATCAACGGAAATTTCACAGGTTCTGATAATATTTGGAAAGACAATGGAGATATTTTAGCTATTATTGAGCAAATTGGCGACGATAATATGGATAATTTCTATACATACTTAGACGGTGCAACAGAAGATGAAAACACATCTATGGAAGGCTCTACAAATGACATCGGTGCAAAATTTATCGAATATAGCAGATATGCACCTTATGCTGCTTATCCAAACTATTTAATGTACGGTGGAACACCATATACAGTACACGAGTTTACATCTAGAAATGGCGACTATGACGCCGAGTTTTTAGACGAGTCTATCGACAGAGTAGCTAATAGATTAAGCACAGTTTATACAAACGAAATGGTTTCAGGTACTTTATCAGTAACACCACAAGCTGCAAGAGAAGATGTTCCGTCAATTGAGGCTACTTATTCTGTAACACTCGACGATACAATTTTTGACAGCTTTGAAA
>CAYJLC010000082.1:0-4239 GCA_964370735.1 uncultured Oscillospiraceae bacterium | reverse complement strand
AATTCCATAACACCAGCAAGCATAGCAACACTAGAATATCCAAGCCCTTGAATTGTGTTTCTGAAAATGTATAACATAGTCATCATCGGATAAAATCCACTAACCATAGTTAGGAATAATTTTATATTGGCGATAGTTTCAGTTTCTTCTGGTGACACTAAAATAAGCGCTAAATATTGCCCTGTCAAGTTTATTGTGATGAAACATAAAATCGAATAAATAAATCCGATTAATACACTTTGGACAAGACCTTTTTTAATCCTAGAAATCTTGCCAGCGCCTAGATTTTGTCCAGTATATGTCGCCATTGATAGTCCTAATGCCTCAAGTAGTGTCTTTGTAACTGTGTGAATTTTCGACCCTGCCGAAATAGAAGCTGCTGAAATCGTGCCAAGCGAGTTTACAGAAGTTTGCAAAATAACAGTGCCGATAGCAGTTACAGAAAATTGAAGCCCCATAGGTAACCCTAAAAATAATAGCCTTTTAATAGCAGTTTTGTCGAAAGTCCAATCATCTTTTGTGGTTTTTAGAATGTCAAATTTCTTGTAAATTAAAATCGCACATAAAATTCCTGCGCCAGTTTGTGATAAAACTGTTGCAAATGCAGCGCCGAAAACTCCCCAGTCAAATGCTATAATAAATACTAAATCTAAGATTATGTTCGAAATTGCAGAACCTGCTAAAAAATATAGTGGCGTTTTTGTATCTCCTATCGAGCGTAAAATCGATGCAAGCAAGTTATATAAAAATATCCCTGACATTCCAAAGAAAATCGTGCCGATATAAGTTCTAGAATACGGCATCATTTCTTCGGTGGTGTTCATAAGCACAAGAATTGGGTCTAAAAAAATCAAGCTGAGTGTCGTTAAAACTATCGAGAAAATTATCGTAAGATAAATTGAATGAGTGAAGTTTTTTCGTAGTGAATCGTGGTCATTTGCGCCGAAATTTTGGGCGATTGGTATGCCGAAACCTGAACACATACCGATTACAAATCCGATTATCATAAGATTTAGAGAATCTGTCGACCCGACACCAGCAAGTGCATCTATACCGACATATCTTCCGACTATCGCAGAGTCGACAAGCGTATAAAATTGTTGCAGTAAATTGCCTAGAAAAATCGGAATACCAAAACAAATTATAGCTTTAATCGGCGAAGAAGTGGTTAAACTGTTCATAATTACTCCTTAAATGCGATTGTAACGACTGCGTTTTCTTTAGTGCCTTTTAAAGTGCAAATGTTATCGACACAAGAAAATTCTGCTTTTTCACCGTTAATTTTTACATCAACGGATTTTTTTGAATAAAACATAATTTCTGAACCGAAATTAAGCACGAAAGTGTTTCCAATTTGCTCTTTTATAACGCCAGAAGAAATGAATTTTTGAGTACTTCCTAAAAATGCAAAATCATTGTTTATCGGCGTGAATGATAGGAAAACTGACTTGTTTTTCTCTAAATTAAATTGCAAAACTTCGTCTTTTTTTATAATTTTTGCATTTTTATTTGTGTAATCATAAACAAGATACTCGGCAGTTTCCGACATTTGATGAATATCGCTTGCACTAATGCTTGCAGTTACGTTTTCGTCGTCAAATCGACAGTTAAACGCACCAATATAGCCAGTATTTCCTTTGATATTACACACTTTTGTAGCTTTAAAATCTTCGCTTGGGTTGGTGAAAATTTGCTCTTTTACAATCACACCTTGATTATCGCAACGAAGAACAAAACCATTGTCTAAGATAAGTGGAGTTAGCATTGAAGCATCGGTTTCATTCGGTCTATCACTAATGTAAAGTGGTCCACCGCTGAGTGCTCTTAGGTACGAATTATTCAGCGCATCTTCGTGTTCTGTCCACCACATATCCCAATCGCCGTGGTACACATGGCTGTGATAAAGTGTGTTATATGCATTTTCTGCGACGTGTTTTTTGAAACTATTTACTTTTTCTGGGAAAAAATCATTGCTATTTCGTGACATTCCACTTGTCGGGCGGTTTAAAACTTGCTCCATGCCCATTCCCATACAATTTATGATAGCACCGTTAAAATTAACTCCTGCCGATGCGTCTAATGCCAAATGTGCATTTCTAGATGCTTCACCAATCGACATAAGACCTTCTGTAAAAACAGCAAGCGAGCTTTGGATATCAACTTTTACAAAGTCAACGCCTTGTTTCTTGAGATAATTGTGCCAAGTATTCCAAAAAGTAAATGCTTTATTAGGGTGTGGGATTAAATCACCAGTGTTAGTTTTTAGTAGCACATCTTTCATTTCATTATGCACTTCAGAATTTTCAGAAATCGTTCCCCAATGCCCAGAAAAGCCTTGCCAAACACCTAAATAGTCCACATTTTTTGATTGTAGTTTTTCTTTAAGCCCAGAAAGTCCAGAAGGGAATTTTTTGAAATCCTCCTTAAAACTAGTCAGTTTTTCATGTTCTGATTTAGACCAACCGTGGTCGATTAAAAACCATTTTACAGGTAAATTTTTTGCACAAAATTCGTTCGCTTTTTTCAAAACACCATCTTCGTCGACATCGCTATAAAAGGCGTTCCAAGTGCAAAAACCTAAATAATTAAACATTTCAGGATAAGTACGTTCGCTAGATTTTTTAACACCAGCACCTAGCTCTTTAAGCGAAAAATTCATAGCGTCTTCGAAAGCCTGATATGGATTTTCGTGTTTTGCAATTACAAAAACCTTTGAGTTTATCTCGGAATATCCACTAGTGTTTGAGCGTAATGAAACTGCGCAAGAATTGTCATGACTTTTTATAATGCTCTTAAATTCATCATCGCAAAGCGTTTGTAAAACATAAGTGTCGCCATTATTTTGCCAAGATAAAACTTGAGTGTTTTCAGGGATTTCACTTTCGTTTTTACAAAAAATAGGCATAGTCCACCACGAATTATAGTTGTGGTGAGCTAAAAAATTACTGTCTTTTTGCACGTTAAATCTTATAAAAACGCCACCGTCTGAAAACTTGTTATGAACATACGATGTTTCGTTTTTGATTTTCAGAAATACACTTGCTATTATGCAATTTTCAACCAATTTAAAACTTATATTACCAGACAAATAATCATTTATATCAAAAAGATAGTTATCCTCGTCTGTTTTTTGAAATTCATTGATTAAATAGCTATCATTGTTATTTAAAGTCGCATAAATATTCAAATCCAGTAATAATTCATCAATATTTATGCTAAAGTTTTTGTTTTTCATAATATACCTCTATAATTTTTCTATAAAACTGTATCTTGTTTAGGTTAATTATAGCAAGAAAAAATGCAAATTGACATAAACAAACCTTTCTTTTATATGGAATTTTCAATCAGGTATTGCAAAGTTATAGTTTTTGATTTATAATGAAATTAAAGCGAGGTGTTTTGTATGTTTTTAGATAATATAAATCAAAATGAAAAATTTAATCATAAAAAAAATAAAATCGCATTTACAACAGAATCTCTCGGATTATCTTCGTTAATTATTCATTACATAGGATTTGAAGAATGTGAACCTATGCATTCTTGGACAGGAAAACGTGACCATTTTTTAATACATTTTGTCATAAAAGGAAAAGGAATTTACGAGGTTTCTGGTAAAAAATATGAACTTTCAGCAGGTGATTGTTTTTTAATTAGAAATGGAGAAGATGTATTCTTTGAGGCTGATAAAGACGACCCTTGGCATTATTGTTGGGTTGGATTTAGTGGTAGCGAGGTTTCTTATATATTGTCAAATACCGAATTTATCAATCGCAATTATGTGGTAAATTTGCAAGAAATTTATGATGAAAAAATCCAAAATATTTTCAAAGATATGTTTGTTAGTGCTGGAAACTCTTTGTCTGATATTATGAAAATGACTAGTTTTGTGTATTTGATTTTTTCGATTTTGATAGAGCATAGAAATAGCAAACTCAAAATAACCGATAAAAATTATGATAAATTCACGCAAATATCAGAATATATCAATCAAAATATCTCTAAATCAAATTTATCAGTTTCAGATATTTGCATTAATTTTTCGCTCAGTTCAAGTAGTTTGTATCGTCTTTTTATAAATGAAGTCGGTATTTCTCCAATAAAATATATCATTGAACAAAAAATGAAACGTGCTTGCGAAATATTTAGAAACGAAGATATATCTATTTCCGAAACTGCATACAGACTAGGATATTTAGACCCACTTTATTTTTCAAAGCACTTTAAGAGTTATTTTAAATT
>CAYJLC010000081.1:0-4433 GCA_964370735.1 uncultured Oscillospiraceae bacterium | reverse complement strand
ATATAACTATATAATGATATAGTTATATAGTATCACAACCTATCAATTTTGTCAAGTAAAAAGACAGGATTTTCCTGTCTTAATTTTCTATTAGTTTTTTTATCTTTTCAATATTTTTAATACCTATATCATAGCCATGTTTATAGTTTTTTTCTAGATTTTCAATATTTTTTTCAAATGAATTAAGTTTGTATTCCGGTCTTAAAATAATAATATCTTCAGGTGAATTTCGTTCTAATTTTTCGAGAAAATCTATTGTTTTATTATACATTTCGTGCCTATTTAACATTGTTTTTGCTAGGTTTGGATACTTTCTTTCATAAAATTTCGCACCGTATTTTGCAGATTTTGTGAGTTCTTTTCTATATCCTTCTGGCTGTGTCAAAATAACTAGATTTCTTAAATTCCCATCGCTAAGCGACTGTTTTATTCCGATTGAATCAGAAATTCCACCATCAACACATTTTTCACCGTCTACCAAAATCATAGGAAAATAAAACGGAATTGCACAGGTAGCCCTCAACATTTGGCACTTTTTATCCATTAGCTTTCCATCTTTGTAAACAATTTGCCCAGTTTTTACGTCTGTTACACCAATTTTAATACTTCCTTTAAAATTCCTATATGTTTCCCACTCAAAAGGAACAAATTTATTCGGAATTTCTTCAAATATGAAATCTAACCCAAAAATCGACCTGCATTTTAGCAGATTTCTCTTCGAAAGATATCTTTTATCATTTCTAAATCTTTGCATAATCTCTAAATTTCTGCCTTTTTGTTTGGAAATATATGAAACTCCATTCGAAATGCCAGCCGAAACACCAATTACATAATTAAATTCCACGTTGTGGTCTATAAGTGCGTCCATTATACCAGCAGAAAAAATACCTCTAAGTGAGCCACCCTCTAAAACTAAACCAGCCATTTTCCCTCCTAAATTTTAATCTACTAAATTAGATTATAACAGTTTTAGTAAAAAAATTCAATCATTTTATAAAAAAGAGAACCACTTTTTCAGTGGCTCTCAAATCTTTAGACATTTTCTATTTGTATTTCTTCTTGAATTTCTTCATCGGCTTTTTCAAAATATAAATTTACTTTGAACAAATCACCATCAATTATTATTTCTAAATCAGCATTTATTGCTTTCGCCAAACTTTCAGCGATAGATAGTCCAAGTCCATTTCCATCGGTATTTCTTGACTTATCCCCTCTCACAAAACGTTCAGTAAGTTCGTCTGCTGTAATATTATTTAATGAATTTTTCGATATATTTTTAATCGAAATACTTAAATCTTCGGAATTAACATCGATGTAAACCCTAGTTCCAGTCGCTGAATATTTAAGTGCATTACCGATTAAATTATCTAAAATTCTATTTAGATGATTGCTATCAACCTTAATAAACGCTTGTTCTTTCGGTGGCGTTACTATCAGTTCTAATGAATTTTCTGTCATTTTTTCGATATATTCACCCTCAATTTGGGTTGCAATAACAGATAAGTTCAGCGTTTCTGCATTCACACTAATATTCCCAGATGAAATTTTCGAAGCCTCCACTAAATCTGTGATAAGGAATTTAAGTTTTTGAGATTGTCTTTCTAAAACTTCAATATATTCCGTTTTCTTATCATTATCGTCTTCTTTTTTAAGCAAATCAACGTAATTTATTATCGAAGTAAGCGGTGTTTTAATATCGTGCGACACATTTGTGATAAGTTCTGCCTTCATTCTTTCACTCTTAATCTTGCCTTGAATTGCAATATCTAAGCCATCACTTATTTGATTTAGAGAATTCCCAAATTGCTTGAAATCAAGATGCAAGCTTTTCGTGTCAGTTTTATATTCTAAATCGCCTGCTGCCATCTTATCAACCGAATTTTTTAATATAGAAATATATGCATACGTCAAAACAAACATTATACACAAAATAAGGAAAAGCACTACTGCACCAACAGTAAATTCAGACGCAATCATTGCATACATTGCTATTTGAACAAACACCATTGATACTATCACACGAATGACGATAGGCGTTTTTAATACTTTTTTGTTCACTGCACCAAAAAGTCGTTTTAAAGGTTTGCAGATAATTTTGTAAATTAAAGTCGATGTAAACCATGTTCTTCCTTTAACTCGTGCTATAAATGATATAAACAAAATAATTTGCACTAGTGAAACCAATGATATTCCGAGTAGCACAGAAAACATTGACACTGACATTATTTCGATAAATAAATAAACAAGCCCTAGGAAAATACCGTCTAATACTAATAGGATTTCAAATGGTATTTGGTCGAATTCATTCAAATACACTCCGTTTATGCCATTTTTTCTGCCAGCAGAAAAACAAAGTGACATTAAAGATACAAGCATCATTACTATTGAAATAACTATATTTACACCTGCATTTGCACTATTTTCATAAGCATTTTGCACCCATTCTCTTTCGATTGTGCTAGAATACTCTTCTATATTGTCTTTGCTCTGCATCATTGCTACTTTAAGCATCACTAAATCATCAGGTGCTTTAATAACCTCTAAGGTAAAATCACTGTTTACAAACTCGAAAACTTCACCATTTTTACCGATTAGAGTGCTTCCGATAATATTCTCGTCATTCTGCATTATTTCGCTCGTCACATAGTCTGATACTTGCCCATAATAAACCGTTTCTCCGAGCATATATCCGCCAACAATTACGAAATCTTCGTAGTAAAACACGCTTTCTGGAATATCAACATCAACTTCTTTACCGTTAATTTCTGTAACCAAGAATGAATATTTTTCTTCTTCTGCAAAGTCGTATTTTTCGTTAAAATTCTCTGTGAAAGCCATATAATCGTCTACATCATCAAATATTACTCTGCTTTCACCTGTAAAATTGCCATCAAACCACGATTTCATATGTTCTTCAGCCCTAGCCTCGACATATTCATCATAAGTCATATTCCCATAACCATAGTCTGAATATTTTAATATATAACTCACACTATTTGTAGCAAAAGTAAGTATTCCATATATTAAAGCACATATCATTATCACTTTAAAAATGAAACTATTGTTTATTTTTTTCATAATCTCTCCTTATACATTATCAAATTTATACCCTTTTCCCCAAACTACTTTAATATAGCGTGGTTCTTTTGGATTTATCTCGATTTTTTCACGCAAATGCCTTATATGCACTGCAATTGTATTTTCAATTCCATCTAAAGCAGCCGTATCTTCCCAAAGATTTATATAAATCTCTCTTGGTGAATACACTTTACCTGAATTTTGCATAAGCAATTTTAAAATATCATATTCCGTCGGTGTTAATTTAACACTCTCACCATCACGCGATACTTCTTTGCTCCTATCATCAAGCTCTATACCACCGATTTTTATAGCATTTTCTGAAACCACCGACCCAAGTTCCGTATATCTTCTTAGTTGAGATTTCACCCTTGCAATAACTTCGACTGGATTAAACGGCTTTGTAATGTAATCGTCAGCACCATTATTAAGCCCCATAATTTTATCAACATCTTCACTTTTCGCTGTTATTAAAATAATAGGTGCATTACTAATTTGTCTAATTTTTTCCATGGCTAAAATACCGTCCATTTTGGGCATCATAATATCCATAAGCGCTAGATGAATTTCATTTTTCTTAAATATTTCTATCGCTTCTAATCCGTTATATGCCTTATAAATATTAAAGTCCCCTATTTGCAGATATATTTCTAACGCGTTTACGATATCCTTTTCATCGTCACAAATTAAAATATTTTTCATTGCGTCCTCCTAAACTTTACGAGTATATTTTCTCATATTTTACATTAATAATAAAGTAGTTAATTTATTAAGATTTAATTAATTTTATTATATCAAATTTATTTAGACATTACAATTATTTTAATTTTAGCTTGAATATTTTTCATTTTTTGATATAATATTAATAGAGCAAATTTAAAAAACACTGATTTTAAACGCTCAATCTTTAAATCGGCTGACTTTGGCATCAAAATCAAATTAATACTAAATCCGGAGGGTATATGAACTTTTTAGACATCGCAATTGCAATTTTTATTTTACTTGAACTTAGTAATGTTTTAATAATATATTTTAAACCTGACTTTAAACATGGAAACAGCCTTTCCACTTTTAAGCAGTGGAATATTTCGCAAAATGATGAAAACACTCGTCTTTTTGTAACCTATATGGCAAATTGGGTGGCTGGCAGTAAATTAGTTTTTATAGCTTTGCTCCTTGTTATCCTATTTGCTGGTGAAGAAAATACAAAAATTTGGTCTATCATCGCTATTATTCCTGCAATTATGACTTATTATTTTAAATTGCACCCTATTATTTCTAAAATGGATAAACTAAATGATGTAAGGGCTGTCGCCTCGGCAGTAGCCAAAAATCCCGTAGGGCTCATTATACCT
>CAYJLC010000080.1:0-4676 GCA_964370735.1 uncultured Oscillospiraceae bacterium | reverse complement strand
ACTTATGTACTAAAAATACTCGAATATATAGGTGGTAGCAATATGAAAAAAGCACTTTTGGTTATTATTGCATTAGCTTTCGCATTATATCCTTGGGAAGAGCAAATAAAAGTTAATAAAATAATTTTAGATAAAAAAGAAACAACATTTGATAGCGAAAGTTTCGCAAGTGTTGTTAATACATACTATGATTTAGGGTTTGGAAAAGAAGAAATCTTAATCGAAATAAGCAATAATAACAATAATTTAGCCGAAGTTAGTGCTAAAGAAATACCTTTAGTAGAACTAACTCCGGCTGTAATTGCGCCAGTTTTTGACCAGTATCCTAATGTTTGGACAATTCCAAAGGAAGTTTCAAAACCTGCCGCAAAAACGGTATATTTAACATTTGATGATGGGCCTAGTCCTGTAACTTTAGAAATTTTAGATGTGCTTGATGAATATAAAATAAAAGGTGCTTTTTTTGTGACACATCAGACGGTCGGTCAAAAGTCAGAAGAGGGTTTATCTATATTAAATGAAATAGTAGATAGGGGACACACGATTGGCGTTCATACATATTCACATGTTTTTAAAGAAATTTATGCGAGTAAAGACGCTTTTATGCAAGATTTTGAGAAAATTTTCAATGTTATATATGATCAAACAGGTGTAAGACCAACTATTTATCGCTATGCAGGTGGTAGCCTTAATAGTTACAATAGAAAAATCACAGAAAGCATAAGTGATGAACTGAAAATGCGTGGTTTTGAATATTACGATTGGAATTCTGCCACAGATGATTCTATGGGTGCAAAAACTGCTGAAATCCAAGCAGAAAATGCAATAAGAAACTTTAAAGAAAATTCGCATACAATAGTATTAATGCATGATTTAAATCCAAATTCGTTAACACCTGAGGCGCTCAGGATTATAATAGAGTATGGGATAGAAAATGGATATACTTTTTTACAGTTAGATGAAACGGTAGCACCTATTCAGATGGGGAAAGGCTAGAGTAAGACTCGTTAAAAATTAAATCGTCTATGTCAACCGAGTTTTCAAAATCCTGTTTTATTAAACTATAATCTCTTATAACTTCCATAAAATCACCTCCTTTAGAATTAGCGTTATAGATTATATAATATGCAGGTGATTTATCAAAAATAACTAAAATGTTGAAAAAATAATAAAATATTAAAAATATTACAAAAAAATACAAAAAACACTTTATTTTTTCAATGAAATAGTGTATACTTTAAAATGTAGGTTTGAAAGGGTGTATTTATGAAGAGAATTATTACTTTAACCCTTGTTTTGTGCGTTCTTGCAGGTTGTAGCGAACTTTCGCAAAAAAAGGTTTTAAAAACAGAGATAGATGAAAAAGAACTAACGACAAAAATCGAAATATCAAAGCCTACTTTAAATGAATTAAGTGTTGCGACGGAATCTATTTATGATTATTCAGAAGATGAGATTTTGGATTTAAAACAGAGATTTCTAACACTTGATATTTTCGTAAACTTTGACAGCGAAGTTAGTGATGAATTTTTAGATGAAATCGAAAAAATTAAAGAAGAATATAACGACACAAGTGAGCGAGGTTTTTGGCAGACAAAAACTTACTACTCATTTATATATGACACAGACGGTAATTTTGCCGATACTTCGCTAGATTATCTTATGGTTGTCAATAAAAAAATGTCATTACCATATAATTTCGAGCCAGAAGGACTTCGCGTTCCAGATGTTGAGCTTGCTTATGAAATTTCGCTTGAAGACGAATGTGCGACTGCGACAGAGGCAATGTTTGAAGCTGCTTTAGAAGATGGTGTGAACCTAGTTTTAACTAGTGGGTATAGAGATTTTTACTGGCAAAAAAGATTATTTGAAAATCAATATAATAAAACAGGTAGCTTTGAGGCTGCAAATCAATTTGTAGCTCTTGAGGGAGAAAGCGAGCACCAAACAGGGCTTGCAATCGATATTACTTCGGCATCTGTTGGATATGGACTTAGTCAAACTTTCGAAAATACGATTGAGTTTGTTTGGCTAGAAAAAAATGCTGCTGACTTTGGTTTTATTTTGAGATACCACAAAGACAGAACAGAAGACACAGGCTATGCTTATGAGCCATGGCATTTTAGATACGTTGGAAGTTCGGAAATTGCGAATGAAATCGTAGATAAAGGGTTAATTTTAGAGGAATATGTTTACTAAAAATAGAAATACTAAGGAGCGTGAGAAAAATTTTAAATATAGTATTACTAGAACCAGAAATTCCACAAAACACAGGTAATATCGGAAGAACATGCGCTGCAATTGGTGCAAATTTACATCTCATTAAACCAATGGGGTTTACGATTACCGAAAAAGCAGTTAAACGTGCTGGGCTTGACTATTGGGACAAGTTGAATATTACGATGTATGAGAATGTGTCGGAATTTTTTGAGAAAAATAAAGGGACATGCTTTTTTGCAACGACGAAATCGGCAAAGGTATATTCTGAGATGGATTATTCGCTTTGCGACGATGTATATGTTATGTTCGGGCCTGAAAGCAGGGGAATTCCAGAGGAAATTTTGGTAAAAAATATGGATAAAGCGATAAGGCTTCCTATGAAAGACGAAATTAGAAGCTTGAATTTGTCTAATGCAGTTTGTGCTATCGCGTATGAAGTATTAAGACAGCAAGATTTTAAAGGCTTACTTACAGAAGGGCAATTAACTAAATTTTAAAGGAGAAAATATGATACACATAGCAGTTGATTCGGCAGCAGATATCCCAAAAGATATTGCGGAAAAGTATGGAATAGAAGTTTTTCCAGTGTCGATTTCTTATGAAGATAAAATAATAAGAGAATTTTATGATATAGACCCTAAGGAATACCACGAATTATTATTAACTTGTACAGAAATTCCAAAAACAGCGCAAATTTCGCTTGAAGACTATATGAAAAGTTTTAAAAAAGCAAGCTCTATTGGCGTAACAGAATTCTTGATAATAACAATTAACGCAAAAGCAAGTGGAACAAATGCCGCAGCTTTAATGGCGAGAGATTTATATTATGAAGATTTTGGTCGTGATATGCGTATTGAAATTATAGACTCGGAAACATATTCTTATATATATGGTAGCGTAGCTGTTGAGTGTGCAAAAATGGTGCTTGACGATAAAAGTTTTGATGAAATTATTGATTTTGCAAAAAAAGAAGTTAAGCTTAAAAAAGCATATCTTGCAGTTTTTGAACTAAAATTTCTTAAAAAAAGTGGCAGAATTTCTGGTGGCTCGGCTTTTGTTGGCGAAGCGCTTGGAATTAAACCGATTTCCTATGTTGCTAACGCACAAGTTAATGTTTGTGACAAGGCAAGAGGGGACTTAAATGCTGTTAAAAAAATGCTTGAACTGGTTGGACTTGATGTAAAAAATCCGTCGGAACAAACGGCATACATTGTAAAGGGAATTTGTCCTGAAAGCTATATCGAAACGATGAAAGACGAGCTTATAAACGCTATCAAATTCAAAAATGTGGAAATTTATGATTTAGGCGCATCTATTGTGACTAACGCAGGACCGAAATCGGTAGCAATTTTTTATAATAAATAACCAAAAACTTTGTCAAAAATGAGAGAAATTTCATTAAAATATAGAAAAGTTACAAAATAGCGTAATTTATACAATAATATATTGAAATAAAATCAAATATTGTGTATAATTATTATAAATTGATAAAATTTAAACAATTAAAAAAACGGAGGTTTGTTATGACGTACAACAAAAAAACTGTTGAAAACATCGATGTGAAAGGGAAAAAAGTTATCGCTCGTTGCGACTTTAATGTTCCACAAGACGAAAACTTAAACATCACAGACGACAAAAGAATCACTGCATCTTTACCAACTATTCAATACTTAATTGAAAATGGTGCTGCTGTTGTTCTTTGTTCACACTTAGGTAGACCAAAAGGTCAATTTAATGACAAATATTCTTTAGCACCAGTTGCAAAAAGATTATCTGAATTATTAGGCCAAGAAGTGAAACTAGCTAGCGACGTTGTTGGCGAAAGCGCAAAAGCACTAGCTGCTGAACTTAAAGCTGGTGAAGTTATGTTACTTGAAAACGTTCGTTTCCACGCTGCTGAAGATGGCAAAGATGAAGTAGCAAAAGAAGCTTATGCAAAAGAACTTGCTGATTTAGTTGGCGCTGATGGCGTATACGTTAATGATGCTTTCGGTACTGCTCACCGTTCTCATGCTTCAACTGCTGTTATCTCTAAATTCTTACCAGCTGTTTGTGGTAAATTAATTCAAAAAGAATTAGACTTTATGGGCGGCGCGTTATCAAACCCAAAAAGACCTTTCGTATCAATCTTAGGTGGTGCAAAAGTTTCTGATAAAATCGGCGTTATCACAAATTTACTTGAAAAATGCGACACAATCGTTATCGGTGGTGCAATGGCTTATACTTTTGCAAAAGCACAAGGTGCTAACATTGGTAAATCAAGATGTGAAGAAGATAAATTAGATCTTGCAAAATCAATCTTAGAAAAAGCTGCTGCTAAAGGTGTTAAATTATTATTACCAGTTGACTCAGCTTGTGCTGCTGAATTTGCAGACGTAGCTCCAACTATGGCTGAAACTAACAATATCCCAGACGAATTAATGGGTCTTGACATTGGACCTAAAGCAATCGCTGAA
>CAYJLC010000079.1:0-4718 GCA_964370735.1 uncultured Oscillospiraceae bacterium | reverse complement strand
TGATAAACATTTTATGAGAAAACATGGACCGAATGCCTATTATGGGCAAAAATAAATTGATTTTGTATTGAATTAATGCAATAATTAGTGTATAATATACTCAAATGCAGATTGGAGGTTTTATGAAAAATTCATTAGCTGAAGTAAATAGTCGACGTGATAAAATAATTGATATTTTAAAAACAAATCCGACCATTAACACAGAAAAGTTAGCAGAAATTTTTTCTGTATCTCCGCTCACTATTAGACGCGATTTACAAGCATTAGAAGATGATGGAATCCTAAAAAGACATTATGGTGGCGCAACTTTATTACTTGAAAACATAGCAAATAACGAGGCGAATAGCCTTAAAGAAAAAATTGCAAAATGTGCGGCTTCTAAAATAGTAAGTGGTGATATTATTTTTATCAACTCAAGCTCTACGGCACTTTTAATATTAAAATATGTTAATGATAAAAACATAGTAGTAGTTACTAATAACGGAAAAATTCTTGACATGGATTTTCCACATAATATCGAGGTTTTATTGACTGGTGGTCAACTTATGTATAAAAAACATTCTATGGTTGGCGATTTCGCTGTGCATTCACTCGAAAATGTATCTGCTTCTAAATGTTTTTTAGGCGTAAGCGGAATTGACTACATCACTGGAATTAGCACAGGTATTATGCAAGAAACTCTTATTAATAAAGAAATGATAAAACGCACAAGTGGCTCTATTTATGTAGTTGCCGAAAGTACGAAAATAATGAAAGCAAATAATTTTTCAAGTGGTTCAATAGACAAAATCAATTACTTTATCACAGACGAAAATATTTCACAATCTGACTATGATAGATTTTCAGAGTCTGGTGTGGAAGTTATAATAAGCGAATAGCAAAAAACGCGCCAAAACGGTGCGTTTTTTCATTTTTTTAATTTTTTTTCTTATTTCTACATATTTATTAGGTAATCTTGTGGATATATTTTTATAAAATAATGCAAACTATATAAAAAAGGTACTGACGCAGAATTTGCAAATCAGTACCTTTTTTGTTTTAATAAGCTGTGATAATTTCGATAATTGCACCAAATAAATCTCGGTCGATATTCATTGAGAAAATATCTGCCATAAGCGTTACTTTGTTTTCACTATTTGAAACTTTGTTATAAATCGTTTCTTTTAAGCTAAAATCAATTTCTGCTTGGTTTAAAAAGTCGAAAACTGCTTTTTTAACATCATTTTCGATTAAACCGACAATCCCACCGACTTTCACTGTTAATTCTTTGCAAATTTCAATATCTGAAACGGTTATCGTAACAATTTTTCCGTTTTGCATAAGCTTAAATGGAATTTCTTTATCACCAGATAAAACACTTATATTTGATAAATCACTGTATTCATTTCCAATGAAATTAAGCGTGTAATCTCTTTTCTCTGGTAATAAATTATATTTATCATCGACAGATTTTACAGTAAATTTCGCAAAATCTGAATTTTCTTCATAGATAAAATCAGTTAAAACGAATTTTCCGTCTTCAAAATCGCAAGAATTATTATCGTCTTCATACATTGTAAATGTTCCATTTTCACCTGCGTATATATTAATTTCAAGCGATTTTAAGTTATTTTTTAGCATATTTTCCATATAATCTTTTGCAAGTGGAATTATGCTTCCGGCTTTCGCAAATACGGGAATGCTTGATAAATCACGATAAACATCAAGTGTGCGTGAACCATGGTACATACGATTTGTATAAAAATCAAAATATGTACCTTTTGGTAAAAAACAAGTCGTTTTTGATGTATTAAGCCCTTTAATTCTCGGAGAAGTTGCAGGATTTACAATTAATGAACTTCCGAAATAATATGAATTGTCATTAGTATATGCCAAGTTTTCGTCTGGGTGTTCATAATAAAGTGGAAGACAAATTGGCAAGCCTTCGGTATGGCTACGATAATTCATCGTATATAAATAAGGCATTAATTTATGACGCATACGAAGTGAGTCATTCATAGCAGTTTCAGCTTCTTTTTTGAATGTCCACGGTTCTTTTGTGTTAAATTCACTACACGAACTATGAAGTCGCATAATCGGTGAAAAAATGCCAAATTGTACCCAACGAGCCGAAAGCTCATCTTCGCGATAACCCATCATGTGTCCACCAATATCATGACTCCACCAACCGTAGCCGATATTACTCGCAGTTGATGTGAAATATGGTTGGAATTTTAGCGACTCCCAAGTCACAATACTGTCACCAGAAAATCCAACCGGATAACGATGACTTCCAGGTCCTGCATATCTTGAAAATGTAAGTGGACGTTTGCCACTTCTTTTATTGTCTAAAAAATGATAGTGATTTAGCATCCAAAGTGGGTCGTAGCCTTCTTCTTTGCTACCGCCATTTTGTTGCCAATCTATCCACCAGAAATCAACTCCGTCTTCTTCCAGTGGGTGATGCACATGCTCAAAATATGCATTTATAAAATCAGGACTTGATGCATCAAACGTTACTGGTGCTTCGATTTCTTTGTTTATATTTAAAGCATCAGCGATTTTCTCATAACAGTCTTCAAAGGCACGAACACCATCTGCTGGGTGAACATTTAAAGTAGTGACCAAACCTCTGTCTTTTAGAGTATTTAAAAAACGTTTAGGGTCTGGAAAATAGTCTTTATTCCACGAATATCCAGTCCAACCACTACCGTATTTCGGGTCTATATCTGTTTTATGCCAGTCCATATCGATAACTGCGACAGAGAATGGTAGTTTTGCATCTTTGAATTTATCCATAAGCTCTAGATAAGATTTTTCTGTGTATTTATAATATCTGCTCCACCAATTTCCTAAGGCATAACGAGGAAGTAGTGGGCTTTTTCCACATAAAGAGTAAAAATCTTTTAATGCTTTTTTGTAATCGTGACCATAGCCGAAGAAATAGAAATCTTCGCGTCTTTTTTCTCTTTTAGCAACCCAACCATCTTCTAAAAGAAGCAAAGTTTCGCTATCATCTAGCATAGAAAATCCATTTTTTGATATAATTCCATTTTCAAGAGGAATTTCTCCGTCGGCTAAATCTAGCGTTCTTGCCGTGCCTCCTAAAGTGGAAATTTCTTCTGAGTAGTTCCAAGCACTGTGATAAGCACTTAAATTTCCTTTAACTTCCACACGAAGGCCCTGTTTTGAAAATTCTTTTTCGTTATAGAAAATCGCAAGTGATTTTGTGTAAATCTCGATACCACTGTCGGTTTTATTTACTGTGTAATCGCAGTCAGGAAAATCTCTGTGCCAAACCATTTGCGAAGCTCGGTCTTCAAAATTTCCATCTTTTGAATATTCAAAACGGACTAAAGCGTCGGTCAAAATAGTTATGCGATAGTTTTCGCCTTTAATTATATTAGTTTCTTTTGCTTTAGGGGTAGTTTTAACTTTGTATATTTCTTTCATTTTTTTGCTCCTAATGCAGTATATTTCTTCTCTTTGGTTTATCGTTAAACCTTCAAACTTATACTATCACAATATTTTTTATATGTCAATATTCTAAAGTAAAAATTCCGCAATTCACAAAATTTAAGCTTATATTTTTTATAAGAGAAATAAAAACTTTCTGTTTTATCAAAAAAATATTGATTTATGATTAAAATTTATGTATAATTAAAATAAACCAAAAAGAAAGGGTGATACTTTGTGACTTTAAAAGATATAGCTCGAGAAGCTGGAGTTAGTATGATGACCGTGTCTAATGGCGTAAATGGTAGGCATAATAAGGTATCTGATGTCACAATTCAGAAAATTAATGAAATAATAGAACAAAATAACTATATTCCTAACCTAAGCGCTAGAAGTTTAACGGTAAAGTCATCTGGAATTGTCGCTATAATTATTTCCACATTAGACAATGAACACGATGATTATTCGATAAATCCATTTGTGAACTCCATGATTGGTGCTATCGAACGACATTTGCGAGAAAATGGCTATTATACTATGGTTCGTGCAATTTCTAAATATGATGAGGTAAATAATTTGCTTCGAAATTGGAATTTGAATGGAATTATATTTTTAACACCAGTTTATGAGAAAGAAATTGAGAAGCAAATTGAAAATATAAATTGTCCACTTTTAATATTTGACAGTGGAATCGATAGCGAAAAAATCATAAATGTAACCTCTGATGATAGAGGAGGTTTGTATCTTGCGACAAAATATTTAATAAACCACGGGCATAAAAATATTGCTTTTGTTGCAGATTATAAAGAAAATCCACTTCTTACACGCAGATTTCACGGCTATATCGACGCTTTAAAAGAAAATAACATCGAAGTTAACGAGGATTATATTTTTGAATACCCGCCGATTTATGATGGTGGAATTTTGGCAGGCAAACATATTTCATCAAATTTCAAAGAAATCACAGCAGTCGTAACCACTGCCGATATATGTGCTATCGGAATTATGGAGGGTGCAAGGCTTAATGGACTTCGTATCCCAGCAGATTTATCGGTTTTAGGGTTTGATGACCTAGAATTATGCTCATATACAACCCCAAAACTTACGTCAATTTCGCAACATATCGAAAAAAACAGCTGAAAGCGGAATGAACGCGTTAATCGCTAAGATGAATGGTGATATAATAAAAAGATCTTTCTTTAAAGTCGAAGTTGACATTAAAGAAAGACAATCAGTTATTTCATTAAAATAAAAGGAGAAAAAACAATGACAGAACTAGAAAA
>CAYJLC010000078.1:0-4907 GCA_964370735.1 uncultured Oscillospiraceae bacterium | reverse complement strand
AGCGAGTTCGAGCCTCGTAACCCGCTCCAAAAATAGCTGCTGAAAGGCAGCTTTTGCTATAAGGTAATTTATTTACAAAAAACGACAATCAATATGGCGCCATAGCCAAGTGGTAAGGCAGAGGTCTGCAAAACCTTTATTCCCCAGTTCAAATCTGGGTGGCGCCTCCACCAGCTTAAAGCTGGACACAATTCCGATTTAGTTTTCGCTAAGTCGGTTTTTTTATCCCCTAAAAGCTAGATATAATCTGGTTTTAGGGGATTTATTATTTCTATTAAAATGACACAACAAAAATCTTCTTTAGTTAGGTTAAAATATTATCGTGAAGTATATTGAAACTGATACACATCTTGCGGTATTAGTTAATAGCAATTAAAACTCACACAGAAGTCAAAGGCTATTACACAAATATTTAAGTTAAGTCCATAATCCTGACTAAAGTTGTTACTGCTTGTTGAGTTGTATAATAACTTTTCGGAGAAAAAGTTTTTTCAGATGTACCACCCATAACACTCTCGTTATTTTGTGTTTTTAGTGAAGATACTTGCAAAATATATTCTTTTGCCCAATCGCTTGCAACATCTAAATCATTAAAGTCCATATTACTTGCTGAATCAGAGGTATCAATTCCGAGCAGATTAGCAAGATTAACTAGTATTTTTGCTGCTTGTTCTCGTGTCAAATTAGAATATGGGTCAAACTTGTCATTGCCGACACCATTAATAATACTAAGTTTATTTGCTAATAAAACAGATTCATCTTTCTAATATAGTAAAATGGTGTTAAATTTAATATAACACCATTTTAACATGTTAATTTGAGAAAATCAACATAAATAAAAATATCTACGGTTTAGAACAATGCATTAATTTGTTAAAATTACCTTTTTGTGGTATAATAAGTTTAGCGAATATAGTTTTAGTTTTTAGGCTAAAAAATGCTAACAAAATGAAAAACTTACTGAGAAGCAGATGTAAAAATAGATTGGACAGCTTAATCTTTGAATAAGGAGTATCGCTAAGGCGAGATATTTATTAAATGAAAAATAAAATAAAAATTTTAGGAATAATTGTAATATTTTATACATTATTAACAGCTTGTAATAATCAAGCTGTTAATAATAATGCCTCGACACAAATTTATGACCCAAAAATTATGGAAACATATATCGAAACCCTTTTTAAAACATCTGAAAAAATTGAGATGGAGTTATCTAGTGGTGTTATGGTGGATGCGAATATTAACATTCCTGATTTTAGTGAAATAAACTTACTGTCGACTACTCGTGCAAATTTTTCAAAAACGAAAGCACTTGAACTTTTATTTTCTGATAGAAACTATTATGCTAATCCAAATGATGATGACTCATTTTTAGCAGATAGCAATATGAGTTATCTAAAAGTTGGTTCAAATTTATTAAGCCTTGCATACATTGATGGTAAAAAAGGGGCAGATGTTAGTAATTTGAATAGCATTTTATATGCAGTGTATGAAGACGATGATTTACTCACTGATGAGCGACAATATTTCTATTCTTTCTTTGAAAATGAGGACTTATCATTTAAAAGTATAAAGTCGGTTGATGAAGAAATTAGAGCAATATTTTCAGAATTTAATATAAATTTATCTAAAAATTATGAAGCTTATGCTTTATCAGAAGAAAAATATCAAGAATTAGGCATAACACTTCCGAGTCATATAAATACTAAAGATTTAGAGATCCCCACTTATTATTTTGAATATACACAAGATTTTTCTGGTATGAGTATAACCAAAGAAAATCATGGCGATATAGATACAGGATATTATGTAAATGGGACAAGCATTAGGGTTATTTATAATGAAAATGGCATTGTGGAAATTTTCGCTGAAGGTCTTTATGACGGCGAAAATGCCACGAAAACATTAACTGTTCCGATGATTGATGTGAATGATGTTATAGACAAAATCGATGTGAAATATAATGAAATTATACCTCGTGGAATAGTTACGATAAATGAAATAAATTTTGAATATGTAGCTGTTCCGATCGATAGTACAAATACAACATTTGAGATAATTCCTTGTTTCGTTGTGCATTTACAAGATTATTTTGTAGTAAATGAACGTGGATTTGAAGAAGGTGTATCAGTTAAAAGTTACATTATTTATAACGCGATAACTGGCGAGGAAATATTATGATATTTTTTAATTTATTACGAGTGGATTTAAAGCGAATGATTTTATCATCGTGGTTTCTAATCGGAAGTATTGGGCTTGCATTTATGATAGCTTTTAGCTTTTGGGAGGATATTTTGCGTTCACCTTCAGATGTAATTTACTTTTTATATCATGGAGCAAACAGTAATTTGTCTATATTATATCTTGTTTTATGTGCTCTGCCTACTTCTATGCGATTTTGCGAAGATTATCAGAGTAAATTCTATCGAACATCTATTATTCGGTCAAATTTTCGTGATTATTTCTGCTCGAAAGTTGTATCAAATATTATAACATCAATTTTGTGCTATGGCTTTGGAATTTTTCTATTTATATTTGCACTTCGATTTAAAACTCCTATTTTATCGACTTCAATGACAGAAATGAGTAGTCTTAAACTTTTTGGAGAATATTTTGCAAATGGTAATTGGATTTTTTATGTCACAATTTTAATTATAACAAAAGGGCTTTGTGTGTCCTTGTTTTCGATAATTTCACTTTTAATTTCGACATATATAAACAATATTTTTGTCGCGATGTTCACTCCGATGATTGCATATTATTTTACAGTGAATTTGATTACAACTGTTAATGTACCATATTTTTTTATGATACAAACTATTCAATCAGCTAGATTATTTATGATAAATAACATATTTAGCATAGTATATATGATTATATTTTTTCTACCATTGATATTTTTAACATCAATTTTATTTTACAAAAACGGGAAAAAGAGGTTTTTAAATGATTAAGAAAATTTTTATTCCTGCAATGTCGAATATACGTTTATTTTTTATAAATCCTAGAATTTATATTGTGTTTTTACTAATAATTATGTATTTTGATATGGTAATTGCACCAATTAGAGATTTTTGTAATGCAAATGATGTGAAAGTCGGTATTTGGGTATGGCAATTTATTATGTCAGATTATTATGGGATTTTGATGATTATGCTAGGACTTATTATGCTACTTTGCGACGCACCTTTTATAAATAAAATGCAACCATATCTCGTTATAAGAACTGGCAGAAAAAACTGGGTGATAAGTCAATTTATCTATATTTTTCTCGTGTCATTTATATATTTAGTTGCGACAATTTTGATAAGTATATTGCTTTTACTACCGAATTTATCACTGTCTTTATCTTGGGGAAAAGTGATAAACACATTCGCAAATCAGCCGAATACTCTATATGATAGCAATATTTTCATCTCATTCCCGTATAGAATTGTTGCCGAATACACACCTATAACATCTATGTTAACATCATTTTTCTTTGCATTTCTTGTGATGTCTTTTTTAGGTTCGATAATGTTCGTGTTTAATTTAATCACACAAAAAAGTATGGGAACTATAATTGCAATAGCACTGGTTTTACTCGAAATTCTAGCACTAAATTCTCCGTTTTATTTGACATATTTTTCGCCTGTATCGTGGTGTTCAATCGCTATTTTAGACACAACAGGACTTACATTATATCCGTCAACTACTTATGCATGTGTGATGTTAATTTCAATGATAATTATTTCACTTTTGTCATCAATTATTCTATTTAAAAAGAAAACTATCTCGAAAGTGTGAGGAAAAATGATTAAAATACAAAATGTTACTAAAAAATTTAAAAATTTCGTCGCATTAGATGAGATTAATTTAGAATTTGAAAAAGGTTTAATTCATGGCATTATAGGCAGAAATGGTTCGGGTAAAACCGTTCTTATGAAATGTATTTGTGGGCTTATGTATGTTGATGCTGGCAAGATTATTATAGACGAAAAAGTATTAGGAAAAGATATTGAAATCCCTAAAAACTTAGGGATTATTATTGAAACACCTGGTTTTTTAGACTCGTGCAGTGGATATAGAAATTTAAAAATGCTTGCTGATATAAATAAAAAAGCAGACAAACAAAAAATCAGAGATACTATAAGTTTCGTAGGTTTAGATGCGACATCTAAAAAGCATGTTTCGAAATATTCACTTGGAATGAAACAACGACTAGCGATTGCGCAAGCTATAATGGAAGACCCAGAAATTTTAGTGTTAGACGAGCCTATGAATGGACTGGATAATCAAGGTGTCGAAGATATGCGAGAGTTATTCTTAAAACTAAAATCGCAAGGCAAAACGATAATTCTTGCAAGCCATAATAAAGAAGATATTTCGATTTTATGCGATACGATAACTGAACTAGATAGAGGAAAGTCTTCGTGATTATTTTGGAAAATCCGTAAGTCTTAAGCAAGAAAAAATTTCTATGCAGTGTGTAAAAAACATCGACAAGTAAAACCGATTTAGATTCACTAAGTCGGTTTTTTTAACGCAATTTTGTGACATTTTTATGTTAGTCTTATGGTTTATTGAAATTCGAAAATCTATTATAATAGAAACATAACAAAAGGAGGAAATAAAAATGATTAAAAAATTAGTAGCAATGATTATTGCAGGTTCACTTATTGTAACAGTGATATCAGGGTGTATGATGGTTAAACCTGATGAAAATATGAGTAATTCTGAACAAACAGAAACAACAATAAAAGTAGAAGGTGACACAATAGTATATGATGGTGAAATAACGGATGATGGTGTAAAACAAGCCCAGTCATTATATAGCGATTCTATAAATAAACTTATCATTAATTCGAAAACTGGTGATATGAAAGCCGGAATTACACTAGGTGAGTTCATTTTTGACAAAGGACTTT
>CAYJLC010000077.1:0-5050 GCA_964370735.1 uncultured Oscillospiraceae bacterium | reverse complement strand
AACGCACACAGCCTGACGCACCTCGTAGCCCCACGCAAAAATATAGGCTCACGGAGAAAGGGGAAAAGCTAGATTGTCATAATAAACACAGTATGCACAATCTTCTGTCTTAACCTACAGCAAATTGAATAGTACAGATTCGTATGGCTTGATTTTCTACCGAAATTTGTTACGTAATTCATTAAGGTTCCATGTTGTCTTTGGCCACACTCTTGACAAAATACATAAAATCAATATTTGTTATTCTGTATAGACTGTAAGTTTAAGCCAAGTGGAGAGTGTGTATGCTAAAAAAAATTCTTCTTATAAATCCCAACAAAAAATCTTTCAAAAAAAAATCTGACAAAATTTTCCAATCAAAGCATTTGAATTTTGGAATTTTATCCATTGCTTCTTTTTTTCCAGAAAATATTATAATTTATGATTGTCAAGGTAAAGAAGATGATGAAATTCTATGCGATATATATAAAATTATAGATAAAAACAAGATAGATATGGTAGGCATATCATTGATTAGCGCATATACAGAACAATGTGCTTTTTTTATAGCAGAAAAATTAAGCAAACAGTTTGAAAATATAGATATTATATATGGAGGAAAGGATTATGTTCAGTTTATTGCAGAGTACTTATTAAGGAAAAAAAAAGCTAAGGCTGTAGTCAAAAATGAGGGTGAGTTGTTTTTTAAAGAATTGTTAAAAGACAAAAAAGATATTTTTGATTGCAGTGGTATTTGCTATTTAAATGAAAATAATGAACTTCTAGAAAATAGCATATTTAATGATTTTAATGAATTACATGTATTCAACCATCAGCTGTATCCAGATTATTTAGAATATGTTCCATCAATAGAAGTGAGTAGGGGGTGCAAAAAAAAATGTGTTTTTTGTACTAATAATAAGATTTCTCAAAAGAAAAAAAATGTTAAAGACATTGTTAAAGAAATAAGTAATATAGTAGAAATTTACGGTCAGGGCGTTTGTATATATTTTCAAACTCCCCATTTTTTATTAAGTAAGAAAGATTTAAAAGAAATTTATCAGTTTAGGCTGAGTAGCAAAAATCAATTTGTGTGGAGGACACAAACAAGTGTCGATTATCTGACTAAAGAAAATTTGGATTGCTTGTATAATGCTGGAGCGCGAGTTATTGATGTTGGTTTTGAAAGTGCATCTCCTGAAGTACTTACTTTGATGGAAAAAACAAGTAATCCGTTAAAATATATTGAAAAAATGAAATTAGCATTGCGTCATGCGAAAGACATTGGCTTACGA
The DNA here is from genome assembly GCA_964370735.1 of uncultured Oscillospiraceae bacterium. Lineage (GTDB taxonomy): Bacteria > Bacillota > Clostridia > Oscillospirales > Butyricicoccaceae > CAYJLC01. Next base: position 3,776 of record CAYJLC010000077.1, on the reverse strand, counting down.
ATCAAATTAAATATACTTTTATTTGTCGGTGAAAATCGACACACTCTAAAATGTACAAAAGATTTCTTAAAAGAAAATCTTTATGATTTTCATAGTTTTTCAGCATATTCTGTTATGTTTTTTCCATCATTTGGAAGTGAAAAGTTTAAAAAACTTATAGAAACACAAGGTGGAAGGTTAAATCCTGTTAGATTTAGTCAGCATGTATTGTCTGTAAATTTAAACAGTAATATTTCTCATGCAAAGGCAGAAGAGATCGCTAGGCTATTTTTAAAATCATTCCAGAGTAAAGAAATGTATATGTCGCAGAGGCAACTAGGCTACTTTCCAAAAGGTATAAATTATCCATTAAATCCAGATGTTAGTTCGTTGCCCTTTTATAGCTCAAAAGAGGAAATGAATGAATCTCAAGAAAATCTGGATGTATTAATTGAGGAATTTTAATGAAAATTGCATTTACTGGGGCAAGTTCAACGGGAAAAACTACTATTGCAAATATCTTGTGTGAAAGTTTTTTATACGAAAATGGTTTAACTCTTTTAAGGCCAAAAGATGTTAGAGAAAAAATACGGTGTCAAGTTGATTTATTAAATATGGAAGATAGGTTAAAACTACAGCATGAAATTTTTTGTGAAAAAAAATTACTAGAATCAAGCGGAAAAGATAATTTCTTAATTGAACGCTCATTTGTTGACCTTCTTGCATATAGAAAATCTGTAGAAGCTCCTTTAGAAAAAAATGAAGAATATGAATATATTAATCTGGCTAGGCAGTATTCTATTCATTTTTATTTTCCGCATAGCGTTGTACCATATCAATATGATGGAAAACGTCCTTGCGAGGATTTTTCCAAAAAAATTTCTCAAGATATAAAAAGAATATTAGATTTTTATAAAATTGAATATATAGCATTAGATGTGCTTGACTTAAAAGAACGGTTTAATATTATAAAAGAATTTATTCTAAGTTGTAGGAATAGCAGGTGAAAATATGTATAGTAAAAGTGATGAAAGAGATGTTTATCGTGAAAGCTGTAAGTACATGATTCAAGCAGGCGATTTTGCAAAATCCCTTTATATGACAAATCATGGTTATTTGCACGCTTTAAGGGTTCATTCAATTTGTCAGTGGCTTGGGCCTGTTTTTTCGCTGTCTTCTTTTGAGCTATCTTTTTTACAAGCTTCAGCATTATTGCATGATATCGGGATGGCGGCTGGTGATAGAGATAGTCATAATGTGAAATCTGCAGAGCTAGTGCGCGAGTTGGCTCAAAAGAACAAATTGCCATTTTTACCTGAAGAAGCGGACATTGTAGCTACGCTTTGTAAATGGCACAGAGGAGAATATAACACGTTAGAAGAGGTTATGTATCAAAAGGAAACAATACGGCTTGGTATGCTGGCATCAATACTAAGGTTGTCTGATGAGCTTGATTTAGATTATCGAAGAAGTGATTTTACCACTGAAGAAAGTATGGAAATGATACAAATTTCAAGAGCAGAACAAATTAGTTATCATGAAAGCGTTCAAAATATATTTGGTGTAAGGCTTAAACTAGAAAGAACATGTCACTATTTTGAGATATTTATTAATTCAATTTCTGAATCTATGCTGCAGGTTGAAAGGCTTTTAAAAGAGTGCTTAGGTTCTCATCTATATTTTCCTGTTAAGATTTCAGCAATCAATAATTCTAACAAAACTTTTAATAGTTCTATTGTGAGTAAAAATGCCATAATTTATGCTTACAGCAATCCTCATGGTATTTTAACAGCTATTTTAACAAAAATGAGTTTGATGGAAATTGGTATTGAAAGTAAAATAATAACAAGTCTCGATTTTGATGGGTCTGATAAGGAGCTTTGGAATTCAATAGAGTCTTCAAGTTTTGATAAAATAACTTCAGTTTATTTTATTGATTTGCACATATCAGATAATAATTTTACGCAACTTGAAAAAGTAGTAAAAAATAATTCAAGTTGTAATTTTTTTATGTCTGGTGCAACTTTATCTACTAATAGTTATCTTCAAAGCATTAGAAATCTCGGAGTATCTTTGTTTTTGGGTGATGAACATGTTCTTTTTTGTTCAGATATTATAACTGAAAAAATGAAAAAATGGATTAAAGTTACAGGAGAACTTAATTTAGATGGGCATGTAATTCGAAGAAGTAATAACAAAGAAATATATTTTATGTCATTAGGTTTTAAATATTGCATTCTGCAGTGTCATAATAAGAAAATGAACATTTCAAAAGTTATTGATAAAGTTTTAAAAAGTAAGTATAAGTTTTTTTTAAAAAAATCAAATAAATTTATTAAGTTTTTAGACAAGGTAGAGCTTGATTACACTAATAAAAATAAAGTTCTAGTAATTGAACATAATAAAAATATATATGGAAGATTTATTTATGATTATATATCTAGTTTAGCTTCAAAAATTAGAACATTTCCATACAATAATTTTGAGTTTGAGTTTAACTATTTCATATATAAACAAGTATCTTCTACTGGTGCTACTGTTAGAGTCCTTTATATGAGCTATTTTAAAGGTGAAAATGTACTTCCTATTCGTTGTTTCTGTAATAGTGATAAATATAGTGTTGGAACAGACAATACTATTTGGAAGAGTTATAAAAATGTATCTGAGGCGGAAAAAGATATTTTATCTATTGTAAATGATATCAATGGTTACTATGAAAAGGATGCTTAGAATTAAAAAAAATTAACTCCCATAAACCGCTTCTCATACAATGCTTTTTAACAATACTATTCTCATTACCTTGCACGGCTTCAATGCGTCTTGTGCGTGTGCATTCATCTTGCGTAACAGGGTACATGTTGCTCCATGCTTGCATAAGTTTGCGCTGGCTCTTGCTCATGGTGTAGCGAGGGTACGCGCTTTCCATATATAAATAGGCACGGGCAATTTTTCCTCGTGCCTGTTCGGGTGGCTCCACCTTTCGGCTATCAATCTTCATGAGACAGATACCAAAATCACTTTGTGCATGGGGAAGCATGGCAAAATTGTAATTGGAGCGGCTGGCGTTTACCGCGCCTATGCTGGGGTAAAGATTATACATATCTGCCTGCATAAGCCGATACTCTTCGCTTACGCGCTCTGCACACTTTCTGCCTTTAAATGTTTTCCCTTGTTTGTCCTTACAAAGCGCATCCCCCTCACGCCAAGCCTTAAAGGTGCGCCCAAAGTTCTCTGCCGGCACCACATGTTCCCATTCCACACGCTGTGCGCGTTTTTTATGTTTTTGTGTGCTAAAGCCTTGAGGCAGGGTGATGTTCTTTTGCGTGTCAAAATGTGCTTCGCAGTACAGTGTTATGCGCTCATCATCTTGTCTATACACCTCACGTTCCAAGAATTTTTTGGCTTGAGCGTAGGACTGGATATGAATATTCCCTGCTGCCAAACTGTTCATGGTTGGATAAAATGCACTTACAAGAAAGCAAAATAAGAAAAAAACTAATTTACGCATGTGCGTATATGGTATGTTGTTCAGCTCTCTTTTATCAATTTTAACTTGACATCTTTCGCTTAAAAGCTACCTTATACATATGAATGTTGTACACTATAGAACGGATGACGATACTAATATTTTCCAGAAATGGCTCAATGCTTTACGAGATAACAAAGCAAGGATAGCCATTGCACGTCGTGTTGACAGAGCTGCTTTGGGAAATTTTGGCGACCATAAGCCCTGTCGTGATGGTGTGTCAGAAATGCGTATTGATTTAGGCCCCGGCTATCGAGTGTACTACTTTCGG
>CAYJLC010000076.1:0-5185 GCA_964370735.1 uncultured Oscillospiraceae bacterium | reverse complement strand
GATTTTATATCGTAAAAGGATTTTTTGATACTATTCCTCGTGCGATTGATGAGGCAGCATATATAGATGGTGCTACAAAATGGCAAACATTCACGCAAATTATTTTACCCCTATCAAAACCTATGGTTGTATATACAGCTCTAACTGCTTTCACAGGTCCTTGGGTTGACTTTATTTTTGCGAAAGTTATTTTAGGTAATGACGTAGAATATTATACAATAGCTATCGGCTTATGGCAGATGCTAGAAAAAGAATATATCGAAACGTATTTCACTCAGTTCTATGCTGGTTGTGTACTAATTTCAATTCCGATTGCGATATTATTCTTAGTAACTCAAAGATATTATGTATCGAGTGCTGGTGGTGCCGTTAAAGGTTAATAATGATTTAGGGATATAACTTTTGTTATGTCCCTATTTTTCCCAAAAATTATAGACAAAAAAATAGAAATTAATCAAATCGCAATTTCGAACGGAGAATACTTATGAATTATTTACAAAGAAAATATCGTTCTCATTATTTTGGAGAACAATTTAATTACAATGGCAAAGATTTAGGTGCAGTTTTATCGAAAGAAGGCACAAGTTTTAAAATTTGGTCACCGCTTGCAGATAATATCACGCTTAATTTATATAAAACAGGTGACGAGAGTGGCGAAAAAATCGCATCTTTTGAAATGCAACTTGAAGAAAAAGGTGTTTGGGTTTACAAAACTTGTGATAATTTAAAAAATATATATTACACATACACAGTTGAAGTTTTAAATATGACAAATGAAATTTGCGATATTTATGCAAAAGCTACCGGTGTAAATGGAAAAAGAGCAATGGTTGTAGACTTAGACGACACTAATCCAGAAGGATTTTTGGAAGATAGCTATTATTATGATAAAAATAAACAACCGATAATATATGAACTGCATATAAAAGATTTCTCTTACGATGAAAACGGAAATATGAAATATCGTGGGAAATATTTAGCTTTCACAGAAAATCCAGAAACAAACACAGGCATAAATTACCTAAAAGATTTGGGCGTGACACATGTTCATATACTACCGATGTATGATTTTGGAAGTGTAGACGAGGCAGGTGCAGACGACCAATTTAACTGGGGATATGACCCTGTAAACTACAATGTTCCAGAGGGTTCTTATTCGACAGACGCTACCGACGGAAATATTAGAATTAAAGAGCTAAAATCAATGGTTATGGCACTTCATAAGGCTGGTATTGGCGTAATTATGGACGTTGTTTATAACCACACATACAACGAAAGAACAGCTTTTGAGTATTCTATGCCAAATTATTATTATAGAATGCGCGAAGATGGTAGCTTTGCAAATGGTTCTGCATGTGGAAATGAAACTGCGAGTGAACGCTTTATGTATCGTAAATATATGATAGAATCAGTTATGTATTGGGCAAAAGAATATCATTTAGATGGTTTTAGATTTGACCTTATGGGTGTGCACGATGTAGAAACTATGAATTTAATCAGAGAAAATTTAAACACACTTCCAAACGGTGAAGGAATTTTAATTTATGGTGAGCCATGGTATGCCGAAGAACCACGTTTTTATGGTGGTGGAATTCCTGCAACTAAAAATAATATGAATTATTTAGATACAAATATTGCTATTTTTTCAGATGATACGCGTGATGCTGTGAAAGGTTCTGTGTTTTTAGAATTTGATTCTGGATATGTAAATGGCAGACCAGAACTTGCAGACGACATTAAAAACGGAGTTTTAGCGTGGACTACAAGCGATAATGTAGATGCATATTTACCAAAGCAAATTATTTCTTATGTATCGGCTCACGATAATTTTACTTTGTATGATAAATTAGTTTTTACTATGCGTGATGTAAGAGATTTTGCAGAAAAAGACCTAGAGTTATTGCAAATTAACAAATTATGTGCTACAATCATATTTACGTCTGCTGGTGGAGTTTTCTTCCAAGCAGGAGAAGAATTTGCTAGAACAAAGCATGGTGAGGGAGATAGTTATAAATCATCACCAAGGTTAAATATGTTAGATTGGAAATTGGCGAAAGAAAACAGTGATTTAGTCGAATATTATAAAGGTCTTATAGAATTTAGAAAAAATTGCTCAGTTTTAATGGATAAAAATATAAATATTGCAGAAAAAATCGTATTTAAAAAGCAAAGCGATGCAAATATAGTTAGTTTTTCGATTATGGATGATGATGCAGAATATTTCGTGGCATATAATCCGTATTTCAAGCCGAAAAGAATTGATTTGCCTAGTGGTGAGTATAAAGTTATCTCGGATGGCTCTAAATTCCTAAAAAATGATATATTTACACTTGGAAATGTGAAAATTAATGCAAGTTCTGGTATGATTTTTAAGAAAAAATAGAGAAAGGGTGCGAAATATGGTTCGTATTCAAGATATTGCAAATAGACTCGATGTGACAAAAAGTACAGTATCAAAAGCGCTTAACGGTGCCGAGGATATTAGCGAAGCTATGCGCAAAAAAGTATTAGAAACTGCAATTGAAATGGGTTATAAAAAAGTTGTTCGCAAAAGTGAAAGTAAAATCGCTGTTTTTGTCAGAAATATGGAGTATACAGAAAAAACACATTTTGGATATGATTTGATTTTAGGCTTTAGGCAGTTCGCTGAGAGCAATAATAGCACAGTTAGTATAATAAATGCGACAGAAGAGCTTATGAATAGTATTGATTATGATATTTATATGCTGAAAAATAATTATATTGGCGCTTTTGTGGTTGGATTTTCATTGGTAGATAAATGGACAGAACAGTTCAAAACTTGCAAAACACCTGCTGTTTTATATGATAATTCATCGGAAGGTAACCCAAAAGTTGCGTATGTTGGCGCTGACAGCAAAGAGGGTATGGAAAACGCCATTGCCCATTTATGCGAGTTAGGTCATACAAAAATTGCATATCTAGGTGGACTTTTAGGGTCGCATTATTCAAAAGAACGCCTAGAGGGATTCAAATTTGCATTAAAACAACACAAATTGAAGTTTGACAAAGAGTTATATGGTGAAGCGTATTATGTTTCGGAATGTATTTATATGCATTTGCCAAGAATTCTAGAAAAAGGTGTGACAGCAATTGTGTGTGCACATGATTTAATGGCGCAAGCTGTAATTTCACATTGTTTAGAGATGGGTAAAAAAGTTCCAGAAGATATTAGTGTGGTCGGTTTTGATGATTTGTATATCTCGAAATATATGAGACCACCACTGACAACGATTAAGCAAGATTGCTTGCAAATAGGCAGAAGTAGTTATTATGCGCTTAAAAGTTTGATTGATGATGTTCCAATTGGCACGATTTTACTTCATGCAAAATTAGTTAAAAGAAATACGACAGGTATTGCAAAAAAAAGTAATTTTAGGAGAGATATATGATTAAAAATTTAGAAAATAAGGTAATTTATCAAATTTATCCAAAAAGTTTTAATGACACTACTGGTAATGGTTTTGGGGATATTAATGGTATTATCGAAAAATTAGATTATCTTAGCGATTTAGGCGTTGATTATTTGTGGTTAAGCCCAATTTGTAAGTCACCACAGAACGATAATGGCTATGATATCGCTGATTATTACACGATTGATCCACTTTTCGGAACAAATGACGACTATTTAAACCTAATCGCAAAAGCAAATGAACGTGGCATTAAAATCATGATGGACTTAGTTTTAAATCACACATCAAGCGAGCACGAGTGGTTTAAAAAAGCATTACAAAAAGACGAAAAATACTATGATTACTATATTTTCAGAGATGAACCAAACGATATTGGAAGTTATTTTTCTGGAAAAGCATGGACGTATAGCGAGGAGCTTGGCAAGTATTATTTCCGTCTTTTCGATGTAACTCAACCGGATTTAAACTGGGAAAATCCTGAAGTTCGCTCGGATATTTATGAAATGGTAAATTACTGGATTTCAAAAGGTGTTGAAGGCTTTAGACTTGATGTTATTGACTTAATTGGTAAAGAACCTGACAATTTTATAACGTCAAAAGGTCCTAAATTCTACGATTATCTAAAAGAACTTTCAAACACGACTTTTGGTGATAAACTGCTAACTGTCGGCGAATGTTGGGGCTCTACGCTCGAAGAAAGTTACAAAATGTGTAACGAAGATGGCTTAACTCAAGCGTTCCACTTTAAGCATTTATCGGTTGTCGAAGACGGTGATAAGTGGTTTAAAACTGAAATTCAAAAGCAAAAACTTGTGGATATTTTAACAGAATGGCAAAATGAATACACTGGCGTTGAAGCAATGGTTATGAATAATCACGACCTGCCTCGTATGATTTCAAACTGGTTTGATGACAAAGAATATCGCGTGGAAAGTGCGAAACTTGCGATAACTTTCTTCGGACTTATGAAAGGAAATTTGTACATTTATCAAGGCGAAGAATACGGCGCGACAAATGGTTATATGAGCGATTTAGCTGATTATAACGATGTTGAAACTATCAATAAATACAAAGATTTAGTGGAACTTGGTTTAGATGACAAGACTATTATGGATATGATTATGAAAACATCGCGTGATAATGGTCGTATTCCAATGGCTTGGAACGATAGCGAAAATGGTGGTTTTACTAAAGGCAAACCGTGGATTAAAGTCAACGCTAATTATCGCGAAGTTAATATCGAAAAAGACTTGAAATCAGATAATTCAGTGTTTGAATACTATAAAAAAGTTATAAAATTTAGAAAAGAAAATTACCAAGAAATCAATACTCCTGTAAAATTTGAACTTGATGGTGACATCGTAAAATTTACTCGTGGAAATATTTCTTTAGTAGCAAATTTCGGAAAATTTGTGCGTAAATATGAAAAAACAGGCACACCTATTTTTGCAAATTACGAAAAAGTGTGCGAAAACTTCCTAAGACCTTATGAGGTTTTTGTTACAAAAAAATAAAAATTAAATCCGTCTTGAAACACAAAGACGGATTTTTTTGTTAAAATTCTATTAATTTTCACTTGCAAAATAGAAAAGATTATGTTATAATATTCAGAGTGAATTACAAGCCGATGTGGCGGAATGGCAGACGCGCGCGACTCAAAATCGTGAGGGAAACCGTGTGGGTTCGAGTCCCACCATCGGCACCAACTAAGCGTGTTAATCTGGATGCGATTTGCAAAAAAGCAAGTCGCATTC
>CAYJLC010000075.1:0-6020 GCA_964370735.1 uncultured Oscillospiraceae bacterium | reverse complement strand
TTTGTAGAATTTATCGCTAAGAAAAGTACTGCCGAAACAAGACAACAGATTAAAAATTTGACCAAAGAGTTAGAAAAATCTCAAAAGCGAAATAAAGAGCTTGATAATTTATTCAAAAAATTATTTGAAAATCATGTAATCGGACAATTACCAGCTGAGATTTATCGAAAGCTAAGTGACGAATATTTAGATGAGCAAAAAGAAATCCAAATCACTATACCTAAACTTGAAAGTGATTTGGAAAAGCTAAAAAACTCACTTACAAACACTGATAAATTCATAGAGCGAGCGAAAAAATATACTGATTTATCTGAATTAACACCTGAAATATTAAGAATATTTATTGATAAAATCGTAGTGCATGACAAAGCTGTGAGATACTCACGAACAGCCAATCAGAAGATTGAGATTTACTATCGTGACATCGGCTACCTTGTAGACTACACTAAAGAAACAGATATAGCTGAGCCTGCGTACGATTTTGTACTAAACAAGGCTGGTGAACTGATATGTATAAATGAAGAATTACTACAAGTTGTAGCATAAAGAAAGAGCTGATAGCCTGCGATAAATCGCAAGCTATCAGCCAAACACCGAACTTTTAGGGGGATGGTCATAAAGTGTCTTTATGAGAACTCCCCTAAAGCGATAGCCCTTTTTTTAGCATAATTTTCTAAATAAGTTGTTTGGAAATCTCATTTTTAAGCCTTTTTATGATACGTTTTTCTAACCTTGAGATATATGATTGCGAAATGCCTAAAATATCGGCGACTTCTTTTTGTGTTTTTTCTTCATAACCTAAAAGTCCAAAACGCATACTTATAATAATCCGTTCGCGTTCACGAAGTTTGGTTAAAGCCGAAAGCACGACTTCTTTATCCGAATTATCTAGCGAAGGTTTTACGACTATATCGGAATCTGTACCTAAAATATCGGAAAGCATAAGCTCATTTCCGTCCCAATCGACATTTAATGGTTCTTCTAGCGAAATTTCTGTCTTAATATTTGAAGTTTTTCTAAGATGCATCAGAATTTCATTTTCGATACATCGAGAACAATAGGTCGCAAGCTTGGTATTTTTGTCCAAATTATAGGTATTAACCCCTTTTATAAGTCCAATAGTGCCGATAGAGATTAAATCTTCGATGTTTATACCTGTATTTTCAAATTTTTTCGCGATATACACGACTAAACGCAAATTTCTCTCGATAAGAATTTTACGAACACTCTTATCTCCACCACTATATCGTGTTAAAAGTGCGATTTCTTCATCTGGTTTTAATGGTTCTGGCAAAGTTTCTTTTCCTCCTATATAATAAACTGGATTATCGCAAAAAAAGTTCTGAATTATCTCGATAATATTCATATTGCACCTCCTATGATTGCATTTGCTCCCGATAATTTAATTTTTTCATAACTTATTCCAATTAATGCATTTATCTCTTTGTTTTCATTATCATATATTTTATCCGGTGAAAATACTATCATCGACGAAGATTTATTTCCGATTGAAGTAAAAGGCACAAATCTTATCTTTAAATTGTTATTAAACGACCCATTTAAGTATGTAATATAGTCTAAACAGTCCTCTTTTGTCAAAAACATAAGACTTTGTGGCAAAACTTTCGCGAGTTCATCTGCTTCGACAATAATAATAGGTTTACCTGTGATATTGTCACATAATTGGTTTCCAGTGTCGCAAAAAGCCGAAATTTTAAGTTGCCTTTCGCCGATTTTTATTAAAATATTGCGTGTTAGTTCGGTTTTGTTCTTATATAAACCCTTATGCAAAATTCCGAGTGAAACAAAGGTTAAAATAAAAACTGATAGTAAAATATTAAACGAAATATCAAGGTATGGTACTCCGTTAATCATCATATAATCTTGTGAAGTGGATAAATAAAATATTCCCATAATCGCCCCCGCAAATATAAAAGATACAATTAAAATTAAAATTGAATTTTTGATAAGATTTTTTTTGCCAAACGAAATAAGTGTTATAACGACGCAAAAAAGTATTTTTATCAGTGCAAAATTTAAAAAAGAAAATGTATTAAAAAAAGTGAAAACTGCATATATAGCGCCAACGAGTGCACCGAGAAAAATACGATATTTTTTTACAAATATTGACCCAAAAGCACTAGATAAAGCTATAATTATGTAATTAGAAATTAAGTTTGTTATAAAAAGTACATCGAGATATACAACCATAAACGACCTCCTTATGACTATTATAATAGATTATATGCATAATAATTGTCGAAATATATCTTTAAATAAAATTTTTTTAAACAGCAGTTTTTATAAGCTACAAAACTTATATATTTTAAAGCGCAAAAAAAGAGGGTGTCACATTGCGACAGCCTCTCTTTATTTTCATCATATTTACTTTGTATTTGAGTAGAAAACACGATTTTAAAATCTTCCCGAACTTCCTCCTCGTGAACCTCCGAAACCTGAGCTTCCTCCGCCACCACTAGACGATTTTTTAACTGGGTCGTAAATTCTTCTAACGTCAACTCGTAAAAACTTATCTTTTGAAACGCGTAGATTTAAGCTATTTGGCACAACAAAATCTTGAGCCTCATTTTTAATAACAGCAGTTTTCATAGGCAGTACAAAAACAAAATGCATAACTGCAAACGCTACTATTATAGCAAGCACCAACGGAACTGCAATAACCCACAATAAAACTTCTGTCACATCTATCGGTTCTTGATATGATGAACCTTCGTCATACGCTTTTGTAAATTCTATCGTGTAATCTAAAAATAAATCAAGCGCTTCGTAGTATTCTCCGTCTACTAAATTATCTCTCACACCATCATCTATTTGGGCGAATGCATTGCTATTAAACGCATATTCTGACTCATTTCTTGTCGAAGTCGCATATCCTCTATCATTAGGGTCCATATTTATACCAAAAACTACGCCATTTCTATCTGGGTCTAACTCCGTATACCAATGCAAGTAATTTAATAAATCACCACCACCAGGAACTTCGTTCATCGTAAGTAAAGTCACATCTAGGTCATACTCGTCTTGTATTTCTTGTATCCTCTCAAAAAGCATTGCCTCTTCTGTATCGGTTAATAAATCTGCCCCATCGTCTAAATAAGTAGTATTGCTTGCAAAAACTTGTACACTTAAAGAAAGTATTAAAGTCACTAAAAATAAAATTATTTTTTTCATCTTCTACCCCCTATATCATAAACAAATATCCGATTATTGAAAACGGAATAAAAAATGCAAGTGTTAATAAAATTGAATATAAGACTTGTTTTACCTTATCAATCGGTAAATCTCCAGAAACTTTTCCTGTTTGTCCATTTATTGCAAAATGATACATCTTTCCTTCGTGTTTTGTGTTTAAAACCCAAACAGGTAGCATAGCGTATTTTACATCTTCATCCATCATTTCAAAATGCGAACTAATTTCTGGCGCAGAACTATATCCTGTAATCGTTCTTCTAAGTGCATCTTTTGTAGAATTTATCATACGAACTTTCGCACGTTCGGCACAGTCTTCCACGCTAACATCAAATTTATCTGCAAAAAATCCAGCCATATATTGCGGTGCAAATTCTACTAATTCATTATAATTATACGGTTCTAAACCGTCCATATAATTGTCTTCCATCTTCTTTGAAGCATCTGTTGGAATTTTTTCAAAAGAAAGTGAGCCTTCTCTTTCTACATGGTAATGCGTCGTTTCTTCTATCCTATAATCGCCACTTCTTCTAACGCTAACATTGCGACCATCGGCTACAATTCTTCCGTCACCTTTTCCTGTAAACAACCAAAATGGCACATATACGCCAGCGATTTTTTTAATTCTATTTTGGTCTTTAAATGTTTTTGGCAGTAGGTATTTCTTATTATAAAACTGTTTTAACATATCTTCTGCCTGTTGTTTATTAATTTTAAATGGCAAAATAAGGTCTGGTTTTACCATACCCTTTACATTTTCTGTGATAACAATTGGGTTTCCACAGTACATACATTCTGTCGCAGCTGTATTTCCATCAGATACAACCTCTGCACCACAAGAGGTACACACAAACCCCGATTGGTTTTCTAAAACTTCTTTTTCAGTAACAATACCGTCTTTTTTCCAATCGATAGGTTCACTTTTTGTTTCAATTCTAACTGTTGTTTCGTCTTCTGTTTCGCTTGTTTCTTCGGCTTTATCGAAATAATTTTCTTCATATTCGCTTTGGCAATAGTCACAAACTATCATTTGTTTACTCGGTTCGAAATGAAGTGGTCCATGGCACGACGGACATTGATATTTTATTAATTCTTCTGTCATTTTTTCCTCCTTTGATTATAATGATAACCTTTATCACATCAAAGAGGCTGCTTTTTACAACAGCCCCTAAAATCTCGTTATTATTTTACGTCGCTTTCATCAAAAACATCGCCACATTCTGGGCAGAATTTCGGTGGGTTTTTAGGGTCTTCTGGATTCCAACCACATTTATCGCACGCATATAAAGGCGCCTCTGCTGGTTTTTTCGAGCCACATTCTGGGCAGAATTTGCCACGATTTGTCGCTCCACATTGGCAGTTCCAGCCTTCAACTGGTGCAGGTTTAGCAGAGCCACATTCTAGGCAGAATTTGCCTGAATTTTCTGTGCCACAAGGGCATTTCCAGCCGTCTGCTTTAGGTGCGCTCGGTGCACTTGGTTGCTCAATCGGTTGCTGAGGTTGTTGAGCTTGTTGTTGCTGCTGTTGTTGACCCATCGCAAAAAGATTTTGCGTGTTCATGCCTCCAGCACCCTGAGCCATATTCATACCCATAAAGCCCATCATAGAACCCATGCCACCTTCATTTTTAGCAGCATCTTGCATAGCTTGCGCTTGTGCACCTACTAAATGAGCGGCTGCCATAGTAGGGTTTCTAAAAGTCGCATTTCTTTGAAGTTCTTTAATCATTTCTTCGTCTTCTTCAGGTGCTTTTGCAAAAATACCCATAGAAGAAAGTTTAATACCACGAAGTTCGCCCCATTTTTTAGATAAAACATCATTTAAAACGTCACAAAGCTCATAAGTATGTGCAGGAAGCATGCTATAACGAATTCCCATTGCAGAAATTTTTGCAAACGCTGGTTGAAGCGCTGTCAAAAGTTCGCTTTTTAACATACTGTCAATTTCCGTACGGTTGTAGTCATCGGCAATATTTCCACAAACATTTGTATAGAAAAGAAGTGGGTCTACAATTTTATACGAGAATTCACCATGACAACGAACAGAAATATCGATATCTAATCCAATATTTTGGTCTACAACTCTAAATGGTACTGGCGCAGGTGTTCCATATTTATTTCCAAGAATCTCTTTTGTATTAAAGTAATACACACGTTGATCTCTACCAGGAGATCCACCAAATGTAAATCTTGCACCGACATTTTTAAATGTATCGATGATATTTTTTCCTAATTCACCAGAAAAAATTGAAGGTTCTGTCGAAGAATCATAAGTAAATTCGCCTGGTTCTGCACAAAGTTCTACAACTTTGCCATTGTCAACGATAATCATACACTGACCATCGGCAACTGCGATTACCGATCCATTTGAGATGATATTTTGTTCACCACTCGTGTTTGAACTTCTGCCACTAATTTTTTTTGCGCCTTTTCTTACTAAAACTTCAGTTTCAATAGCTTCACAATAGATAAACTCTTTCCATTGGTCGGCTAAAATTCCTGAAACCGAGCCTGTTAATGCCTTAATTAATCCCATTTATTTATCCTCCTAAAATTATTATAAAATATATTATTATACTTTCTACAACTGCTAAAAAATTATCTTTATATCTCAATATAACATATTTTTCATACTTCCGTCAATAGCAATATAATCTTTTTCTGCTTTGCCTATTATAGTCTTAATATCACGCATTTTTATCAAAGAAAAAATATGATTTATTTACTGCTTTTTTATACAAAAAGGGGATGCCACGTTAGTGGAGTTCTCATAAAGACACTTTATGACCTCCCCTAAAAAGTTCGGTGTTT
>CAYJLC010000074.1:0-6139 GCA_964370735.1 uncultured Oscillospiraceae bacterium | reverse complement strand
GCCCTCCTCTGAGGGTTCGCCATAGCACCTAACCCTTAGCTTTTCTTTATATTTAGGCTTTTCCAAAGAATGTCTTATAACCCTAAAATCCTCTGTATCAAAATAAATATTAGAAATTTTATGTCTGCCATACTCATCTAGTTTCATATCCGTAGGCAATTCACTTAAAAGCAAATCATATTGCTCTCTCGTTAGTTTATATTTAAGCTCATAGCGTTTAAAATTTATTTGCATTTTTATTTCTCCTTTCAGTATACTACTTTACATATCCATTATATAAACTTAACCTTAAACTTACTTTAAAATTTAAAATCTTTTTTAAAAAAAATCACCTTACAAACTTCTGCAAGGTGACTCCACATATTTAAAAAATAACCGAGATTATAATCTCATTTCCTGTTTTGCTTTCGGCAGTGATTTTCGCTCCATGTTTATCGCAAATCGACTTTGCAACCGAAAGTCCAATACCAAATCCTTTTGTATCACTATTTCTCGACTCATCTGCTCTATAAAAACGCTCAAACCAATCATTATGCTTACCAATTTCGATATTATCGCATGAATTTGTTATCCTAAACACTTTTTTGTTCGCGTTGCTTTTAAGAGAAACTTTAAGCGTACCTTTATTGTATTTAATCGCATTTTCTACGAGTATCGACAATAATTTTCGCACAAAAACTTCGTCGCCATTATAGCTGATATTTTGGCTAATATCAGAGGAGAAATCTGCATTGGCATTTTTGATTGCCGGTGCAAATTCGTTTAAAGTATCACTTACAGCATCTGAAAGTGAAAACTCCGTTTTTATTAACTGCACTTTTTCTTCTTCAAGCTTTGCAAGTGAAATTAAATCCTCGACTAATGTATCAAGCCTTGAAATTTGCGATTTAATGCTTTCTGTCCACTCGCTATCACCATCAATAATTGAGATAACATCGCAATTTGCCTTGATTATCGCGAGTGGGGTTTTAAATTCGTGGCTTACATCGGTTATAAATCTTTTTTGTTTTTCATAGCTTAAAACAATCGGTGACACAGCTTTTTTAGAAAGCATACACGCCAAAATAAAGATTAAAACAACTGCTAAACTGGCGATTAAAACCGAATACATCATATAATTCTCAAAGCCAATTATGTCTTCTTCAATATCGAGAAAAATATATGTATATCCATGTGCATTTTCAGTTTTTATATATCTATAATCATCGATTATTCCAGAGTTTTTTTCAGATTTATTTACAATTTCTGTATAATTAATAGCCTCCTCAGAAGTGATAGAACTTATATTTTTTGTGTCAACAAATGAAACATCGTCATTTTCATTTGAATGTACTATAAAAAACCTTGTTGTAAATGCGAATTCTCGCGTCACTCTAGGATGTGGTGGAGCGCCTTGGTTTGCACCAAAATCATCATTAACTAATATTTCTAAAACTTCATCAGAATATGATATAATCGAGTTATAATTTATAATATTTATTGCAATTGCAATTAATAGCATAACAATTACACTTATTAGTGTTGTAAGTAATACAAATTTTCTTTGTAGTTTTTTAAGCATATCACACCTCCAAAGAATACCCTGTATTTCGCGTTGCTTTTATTTTAACTATGCTTTCAAGCAAAGTGAGTTTCTTTCTAAGATACGAAATATACACCCAAACAACATTTATTTCGGCTTCACTATCATATCCCCAAACTTTTTCCATAAAACGCTCGGTTGAAATAATATGTCCATTATTTATCATAAGCATTTCCATCATTTGAAATTCTTTGCTCGCTAGTTTAAATGATTTTTTTTCAGAATAAAGCTCAAAAGTTTTTCGGTTTAAGCTAATATCTCCCACTGTAAGAACCGACGATGTGCTATCGCTCACCATCCTAGTAATTGCACGAATTCTAGCTAAAAGTTCCTTTGTGTCAAACGGTTTTGTAAGATAATCATTTGCACCTAAATCAAGCCCTGTCACCTTGTCATCTACTTGAGATTTCGCTGTAAGCATAATCACAGGAATAGTATTACCTTTTTCTCGAATAGTTTTCAAAACAGTAAGTCCATCTATTTTAGGCATCATAATATCTAAAATAACAGCATCATAATTTTCAGTTTCTAAATAATCTAAAGCTTCCTCGCCATTATATACTGCATCAACGGAGTAATTGTAATGTTTTAATATTTTAACAAGAGCATTAGAAAGCTCTTTTTCATCTTCGCATAATAATAGTCGCATAATATCACCTCTAACTTATATTATACCACAAACCTTAAACTTACTTTAAAAATTTTAGCAAATTCTATATTACTCATTACTATCGATTGCACAAACTAAGCTTTCTACATATTCGCAAACTTTTTCAGGTGAATTTTCTCCATATTCTCCTATGATTTTCACAATAGCAGAACCGACTATAACACCATCAGCTTTTTTCGACATTTCTTTTGCTTGTGAAGGTTTAGATATACCAAAACCAACAGCCACAGGCAAGCTCGATACTTCACGCACAAGCTTTACCATACTATCAATATCCGTTTGTATATTTTGTCTAACACCAGTAACTCCTAGCGACGAAACAAGATAAATAAATCCACTAGCATCGCTTGCAATAGCCTTAATTCTCTCTTTAGAAGTTGGTGCGATAAGAGAAATAAAATCTATACCATAGCTTTCGAAAATATCACTAAATTCATTCTTTTCTTCAAAAGGAATATCAGGCAAATTTATTCCACTCATACCGATTTCTTTGCATTTTTTCGCAAATTTTTCTATTCCATAAGAATACACTATGTTTGCATAAGTCATAAAAACAAGTGGAACTTTAACATCTAGTGTTGCTACCATGTCAAATATATTGTCGGTTGTAATATTATTGCTTAACGCTCGCATATTAGCCGACTGTATCACAATTCCTTCTGCCGTTGGGTCTGAAAAGGGGATACCAAGCTCAATAATGCTCGCACCTGATTTTTCAAGCGTGTATATAAGTTCTTTTGTGGTTTCTAAATTTGGGTCACCACAAGTAACAAATGGGATAAATGCCTTTTTATTTTTAAATGCATCGATTATTTTACTCATTCTTCTATCTCCATTCCTTTGTATCTTGCAATTGATAGGCAATCTTTGTCGCCTCTACCTGATAAATTTATTACGATTATTTTGTCTTTTTCCATTTTTGGTGCAATTTTCAAAGCATAAGCTACTGCGTGAGCACTCTCAATAGCTGGAATAATTCCCTCGATTTTTGATAAATATTCAAAAGCCGAAACAGCCTCATCATCAGTTATAGCGACATATTCTGCTCTGCCGATATCGTGTAAATTTGCGTGTTCAGGTCCAATTCCAGGATAGTCAAGCCCTGCTGATATTGAATATACAGGTGCAATTTGACCATACTCATCTTGGCAAAAATAACTTTTCATACCGTGGAAAATTCCGATTTTACCCGTTGCAATAGTCGCTGCTGTGTCAGCAGTATCAATCCCTCTGCCAGCAGCTTCGCACGCAATTAATTTTACTTCTTTGTCGTCGATAAAATTATAAAAAGCACCGATTGCATTTGAGCCACCACCAATGCACGTTATAACTGCGTCCGGAAGTTTGCCTTCTTTTTTTAGGCACTGATTTTTAATTTCAGTAGAAATAATTGCTTGAAAATCTCTTACAATAGTAGGAAAAGGGTGTGGACCCATTACAGAACCTAAAACATAATGTGTGTCTGAAATTCTCGATGTCCATTCACGCATAGTTTCAGAAACTGCATCTTTTAGCGTTGCAGTTCCACTTGTTACAGGGTTAACTTTTGCCCCTAAAAGTTCCATTTTATATACGTTTAGTGATTGTCTTTCACAATCCTCTTTACCCATAAAAATTTCACATTCCATACCAAAAAGAGCTGCTGCTGTCGCTGTTGCAACACCGTGTTGGCCTGCCCCTGTTTCAGCAATAATTCTCGTTTTACCCATTTTATGCGCTAGTAAAACTTGACCTAAAACATTGTTGATTTTGTGCGAGCCTGTATGGTTTAAATCTTCTCTTTTTAGATAAATTTTAGCTCCACCTAAGTCTTCTGTCATCTTTTTTGCAAAATATAAATTTGATGGACGACCAGTATATTCATTAAAAAGTTCTTCAAGTTCTTTGTTAAATTCATCATCATTTTTATAAAAATTATATGCTTTTTCAAGCTCAATTACAGCGTTCATCAATGTTTCAGGGATATATGTACCACCGTGAACACCAAATTTCGAATTCATCATTTTTCGCTCCTTACTATATCTGTTATTAACTTTATTTTATTAAAATCTTTTATCTTATCAGTTTCCACGCTACTACTTAAATCGAGTGCATAGGGTTTAAATTTTTCTATTGCAGATTTAATATTTTCGCAATTCAGCCCACCTGCTAAAATAAAATCTTCATTGAATTTTTCTATCATATTCCAATCGAAAACTTCGCCAGTGCCATATCCGTTATCGAGTAAAACTCTATCTGCTATTGAATTTTGAGCCTTTATAAAATCATCACGACAAGTTATTTTAAAGGCTTTCCAAATTTGCGTATTAGGCATTTTTAGTTTAATTTCTGAAATAAATTCATTAGTTTCATCGCCGTGAAGTTGGATTATATCGCATATTTCAGATAATTTTATGATATAATCGATAGGTTTATTAACGACTACGCAAACAGGTTTTATATCTTTATCAAGTGAGAAAATTAAATTTTTCGCCAAAGAAAAATCAATACTCCTGTGGCTTTTTGGAAAATCCATTATAAACCCTGCGAAATCTGGCTTTGCATCGTTCACATATCCTATATCTTCCGGACGAAAGAGTCCACAAATTTTGATTTTACTCATAATTTGCTCCTTTGATTTCTGAAATAAAGCTTGCTTTGTCCTGACTTTTCATCAAAGCTTCACCAATAAGCAAGGCATCTGCGCCATCTTTCACAAGATTTATCCCGTCTAAAGGCGATAAAATACCACTTTCTGCAACAAAAATCACATTACTCGGAACACATTTTTTCAAATGACTAGCGTTATTCAAATTAACAGAAAAATCCTTTAAATTTCTATTGTTAACACCAATAATTCTTGCATTACATTTAAGTGCTAATTCAATCTCTGTCTCATCATGTGTTTCTACTAATGCCGACAAACCAAGCGTTTCGCAAATTTCAAGATAGTGCCTGATTTGGATTTCATTTAAAATAGAAACAATAAGCAAAACTGCATCTGCGCCCATAACTTTTGCTTGATATAGTTGATATTCATCTACTGTAAAATCTTTTCTAATCATCGGAAGAGAGATATTTTCTCTGATTTCCTTAAAAATTTCATCGCTACCTAAAAACCAATAAGGTTCGGTTAAAACTGACACACAAGTCGCACCATATTCTTCATACTCCTTTGCAATTTTTATGTAAGGAAAATCTTCTGAAATTATTCCTTTTGATGGGGATGCTTTTTTCACTTCGCATATTAGTGCTGGGCGATTTGATTTTAATGCGTTTTCAAATGAAAAATCGCCTTTCGGAAGATTAAGTGCTAATTTCTTCATATCACTAAGATTTATGTTTTCTTTGTCTTCTTGCACTCGAATTTTCGCTTTTTTTGCTATTTCATCTAAAATCATAAAACCTCCATATTTGAGAAACTTATAAATTCTTCTAGTTTATTTAATGCTTTTTTGCTATCAATTGTTTCTTTTATTTGCAAAATCGCCTGTTCTAAAGTGATATCATCTCGTGAAATATACAGTGCAGCAGCTGAGTTTAAAATAATAGAATCTCTTTTAGCACCTTTTTCTCCGTTTAAAATTCGTCTTGTAATATCAGCATTTTCAGACGCTGTACCACCTTGCAAATCATTTTTGTTGCACAAATCAAAACCATAGTCACAAGGATTTATTTCGTAAGATTTAAACCAACCGTTTCGAATTTCACACACTTTAGTAGGTGCAGAAATTGATATTTCATCTAATCCGTCTGTGCCGAAAACTACCATTCCACGTTTAACGCCAAGCTTTGTTAAAACTTCTGCTAGTGGTTCTACTAAACTTTCATCATAAACGCCCATAAGTTGCATACTTGCCCCTAAAGGATTTGAAAGTGGGCCTAAAATATTAAAAATTGTTCTAATT
>CAYJLC010000073.1:0-6363 GCA_964370735.1 uncultured Oscillospiraceae bacterium | reverse complement strand
GAGGGCTATGCCCGCATATGAAGAACCACCGGCTAAGCCGGTGGGTTTCTATTATAAGTTTTATATGCCTAATGCTCGATACGTCAGTTTTAAGATATCATTATATATATCTTCGTCGAATTCTTCGCATTTTGTAAGGAAAATAGACGATTTAATGAAGAGTGAGATTGATTTTTTGTTAATATCTGCATCAATTTCTTTGTTTTCAATCGCTTCGCTAATCATATTATCAAAGCATGAATCTAGATATTCTTTTTCGTTGTTCAAAAGTTCGCCCATAGCTTTTGTGATATTTGGGTTACCACATTGAATAAAAGGAACTCCATTTGATATATATTTTGCGACTTCTTTATTAAAAAACACAAAATCATGGATTTTTTCTTTGAATGATTTATTGCTTTCTATAATTTCTACAAAAGAGTTGTTATAAACATTGAAGATATATTTCATACATTCGATGAAAATTTCTTCTTTTGAAGAAAAGTATTCATAAATCGTGCTTTTTCCGATGTTTGAAATGGTAGCGATTTCACTTATTTTAGCGCCGTCATAACCATATTTTAAAAATATATCGAATGAATTTTTTAAAATAAGATGTCTTTTTTCTTCTTTATGCATTGTTTTCAGCCCCTTTTAGCTTTTTCTTGCGATTTCTAGGTTTTTTAATTACATAGTAGAAAACAGGTGTGAAAACAAGTGTGATTGCAGTTGAAATTACTAGTCCAGAAATCATAGTAATAGCCATAGGCGCCATCATTTCAGTACCCTCACCAATTCCAAGAGCCATAGGAACTAGGCCTAGAATTGTTGTTAGAGTTGTCATTAATACAGGACGAACCCTTAAAGGACACGCGTGTAAAATAGCTGTTAAAATATCCTCGCCATGTGCTTGCCTTATTTGGATATAGTCGATTAACACGATTGAGTTATTAACAATGATACCAGAAAGCATGATTACACCGATAAAAGCCGGCATACTTACTGGAGTTCCTGTCACAAATAGTCCGAAAATACCACCAGCAAGTCCTAAAGGAGTTGCAAGCATTATGATTGCTGGAAGTAAAATTGATTCAAATTGCGATGCTAGTATGAAGTATACAAGTAAAATTGAAACTGCTAGTGCTAGACCTAAATCACCGAAAGTGTCAGCAATATCTTGCGCCTCACCACCGATATCAAGGTTGTAACCATCAGGGAAAGGATAACTTTCTAATAATGCATTTAGTTTTGTGTTGAAAGTCATTAAATCAGTATTAATAATATCAGAAGTGATAGTAACAGTTCTAGCTTGGTTTTGTCTTGCGATAGAGTTTGGACCCAGTTCAACTTTAACATCGGCAACTTGTGAAACAGGGATTTTTGCACCAGTAGGAGCAGAAAGCAGAACACTATTTAGCGCATCGATTGACGTGCCACTATATTCGCTACCTTTTACCACAACATCAACTTCCATACCATCGATTTTTAATGTAGTCGATGTCACACCGTTAAGCTCAGAAGCGACAGCAGTACCGATTGAGGCAGTAGTTAACCCATAAGAAGCTGCAATTTGCTCGTTTATATCGATAGATACAAACTCAACACGTTCAGAAGCAGAAGTTTGTGGGTTTAAAGAACCTTCGATTTGTTCGATTTGATTTACAAGTTCGTTTGAAATAGACGTTAAAGTGTCTAAGTCAGGGCCAGATATTGTAAAGCTAATTGGTGCGCCACCAGAAGTCATAGTCATAGTACCAGCATCAGAAACAGAAATTTCAGCACCAGCAATATCTTTTACTTTTAAAGCAATTTCATCGCCCACTTCAAAGACAGAACGACTTCTTTCGCCCATATCAACAAGATTAATAGTTACAGTGGATGCATTGTCAGACGCATTGTAATAATATTCTTCAATTTCAGGAATATCTTTGATTTTTTCGACAACTTCCTCAGATTTAGATACGGTTTCATCAAGTTCGCTTGAAATCGGTAGAGAAATGCTAACATTAATTGTACCTTGGTCGACAGCTGGCATAAGTTCTGCGCCAGTGAAAGCAACAGAGCTTAAAAATACAAAGAACAACACAAATGCTACTGCAAGCGAAGTTTTCGATTTTTTAATAACTGCGCGTAGTATTTTTTGATATAATGCAACCGATTTTCCAGAAGTATTATCGTGAGCATCGCCTTTTTCGTCTGTGTGTCGTTCGATTTTTGTGGCTTTTTTAGATAAAAATAGGTAGCACAAAAGGGGAACAAGCGTTAAAGCGATTAATAAAGATGCGATTAAAAGTGAAGTAATTGTTAGCGAAAATTCATTGAAAATTTCACCAACCATACCACCAGAAACACCGATTGGTAAGAAAACTGCGATGGTAGTTAGAGTAGAGGCTGCTATTGGAACAGCAACTTCTTTCGCACCATTTAGGCACGCATCTAATTTTTCATGGCCTTCTTCTCTAAAACGATAAATATTTTCCAAAACAACTACCGAGTTATCAACAATCATACCAACACCAAGTGCCATACCACCTAAAGTCATCATATTAAGCGTTAAATCAAGTCCCATCATAATAAGGAAAGTAACGATAATACAAACTGGCATAGAAGTGGCGATGATTAAAGTTGGAGAAATACGTCTTAAAAATACGAATAAAACAATGATTGCAAACACAATACTTAATAGTAAGTTTGTTAAAACAGCCTCTAAAGATAAGTCGATAAATTCTGCTTGGTCCATAAGCGTAGTTATAGTAACATCGCTCATTGTGTTTTGTAAATGTTCAAGTTCGGCAACAACAGCTTTCGCAGTTTGGCTTGTGTTAACACCAGATTGTTTTGAAACAGATACGATTATAGATTCAGCACCGTTAACTTTCGAAATTGTAGTGATTTCTTTTGGTTCAAAAACAACATCAGCAACTTCTGAAAGTAAAATCGTGCCACCTGTTTGAAGTGGGATTACAGTGTTAGAAATATCAGAAACATTGCTAAATTCACTGTCAGTTTTTACTGTTAAAGTTTTGCTACCATATTCAATTTGACCAGATGGAATAGAGATATTGGTTGCGCGTAAAATATTTGCAATATAGTCGATAGAAAGTCCATAACCATTCATTTTTGCAGAGTCAGTGTAGATAGAAACTTCGTTTTCATAACCACCACTGATAGAAACAGAGGCAACGCCATCTAATCTCTCTAAGTTTGGAATAATAGAGTCTTCGACGATTTGAGTGGTTCTAGAGATAGATTCTGTACCAGAAACAGAAAACTGAACAACTGGCATTGAGTCTAAATCATAGCCCATAACTATCGGAGTTGACGCACCGTCTGGCAAATACCCAGATATCATATCAACACTCTCACGCATTTCAGTTATCGCAGTGTCGATGTCAGTGCTATCAGCAAATTGAGCGATAACAATACTCACACCTTCGCTTGAAGTAGACGAAATAGTTTCGATACCAGAAACAGAGGCGATACTTTGCTCTAAAGGTCTAGTTATGATGTTTTCCATTTCCGTTGGAGCAACACCACTATAAGTTGTTTGAACAAATGCAACAGGAATTTCAATGCTCGGCATAAGTTCTAAAGGGATACTTGATAAAGACATTACACCGAAAAGAGTCGCTGCAATGTAAATCATAAACGTAGTTACTCTACGTTTTAGCGAGAAAGAAATCATATTATTCTCCTCCTACGATAGAAACTGCTGCTCCGTCAGTTATATATTCTGCACCAACTGTAACTAGTTTTTCACCACCAGATAAACCTTCTGTAACTTGGGTGAAATCACCGTTTGCAAGGCCAGTTTTTACAGAAACTTTTTTTGCTAAATCATTTTCAATGATGAAAACATATTGACCTTCTGTATCTGTTAAAATTGTGTTTGTAGGAATATTTATAGAGTTTTCTTCAGATTCAGTTTCTAAAGTAACATCGGCAAAAGCACCAAGAGTATAAACACCTTCTGGAAGTAGAAGTTCGACAGAATACATACCAGTTTGAGGATTTGCATTCGGTGAAACAGATACGATTTCAGCTTCGATATCTTCTAAAGAAAGCGAAGGGATAGAAATAATCGCAGTATTTCCGATAGAAATAAAATTGATAGCAGATTCAGAAACCGCAACATTTACTTTGTGCGAAGATAAATCAGAAACTACCATTGCAGGTGAACTATTTGAAGCAAAAGCGTTTAAAGTTACATTAACGCTTGTGATTATACCACTTATAGGAGCGGTTAAATTTGTGCTTTCATTAATATCATCTAATTGGTCGCGTAAAGTAGTTAAACCATTTTCAAGTTGACCGATTTGCGTGTCATAAGTGCTTTTCGCACTTAAAACTTGCAGTTCTAAATTTGCAATTGTTGTAGCATAAGTTGCCTCTTGGTTTAAAAGTCCTAAATATGCTTGGTCGACTTGCATTTGAGATGCTGCACCAATTTCAAAAAGCTCTAAAGTATTTTCATGCGTTTGCTTTGCAGTTGCTAACGATTCATCTAATACTTTTTTGTTATTTTCATAGCTTTCTTCGGCAATTTCGATTTGTTTTGAAAGAAGTTCTTTAGTATTTTCGTAAGTTTCAAGGTTTAAAGCATATTGGTCACGAACAGACGCACTAGCAGTATCATCAACTACAAAAAGCAAATCTCCCTCAGAAACCTCGTCACCATTTGCAACATTAATGCTAGTAACTTCGCCAGGCATAGCAGGGATGACAGCGACATCACGATTTGATGAAACTTTTCCCGAAACTTTGATTTCGTTTGCAATGCTAGAAGAAGATGTTGTTATAATTTCGACAGGGATAGTTGCGACAGAAGTATCTACATCGACAGGTGCAACCGAGGCACACCCAGTTAAAAACATAGATAAAGTAAGCACAAGTGCTGATAATTTTTTCATTTTTTTACTCCGTTTCAATATTGTTATTTAGAGGCAGTAGAATATATACCTATTTTTGCCCATTTATACTCTTCGATACTCGAAAAGAATGTGAATTTTGAATCTTCTAATTTTGATACAGCTGAATTATATTCATCTTTTGCAGCATTAAGGTCAGAAGAAGAAATTGAACCTTGATTAAATTTAACTTGTGCGACTTCTTGGTTTTTTAAAGCTAAATCAGTAGTTTTTATTTGTAATTCATAAAGTCTTTGGTTTTCGGCAATAGTTTTATATAATAGTTCAAAAGATAAAGACACAGATTGCTTTTGCGCATCAAGATTTAGTTTCGACATTTCTAAATTAGCTTTGTTAGAATTAGACTTTCTGCTGTCATAAAGTTCGCCAGCAAGCTCATAAGTGTCTTCAGATTTTTTGTAATTTGGATTATTTTTTATAGCAATTTCTAAATCTTCTTCAAAATTAATTGAATTAATGTAATCATAATCAATCACAATTTCGTCAGATAAAAGAGTGTTTTCTGAGTAATCTTTCCCTAAAAGAATATTTAAGTTAGATAAAAGCGTTTCTTTGCCAAATTGCAGACTTAAAAGTCCGCTTTCGGCTTGAGCTTTATTAATTTCGAAGTTTAACAGGTCGACTTGCGAAATATTGCCAAGCTCATAATTTTTTTGCATAATAGCATAAGTATTGTTTAATGAAGCGATAGTAGTTTTTAAATCATTCTCTTGAAGAGTTAGGTCAAGATAAGACAAAAATAAGCTTTGAGTTGCCCAAATAATGCTATCCTCGGCGATTTGGAATTGCTCTTCAGCGTCTTCGATATCATCATCAGATGTTTTTTCTCCAACACCTAGTGCTTTTTGTTGAGCCTCTAATGAAGCGATTTCGGCTGTTAGCGTGGCATATTGTGGGTCGCTTGTTTCAAGCATACTTAAAGTATTCGTTAAATTATATATTTGGTCTGTAAGAAAATTATAAGTGTCAAGGGCAACGGCAGGGGCAGGTGGGTTTTTGATTAGCTCAAAGGCATATTCATTAGCCATAAGCGTCTTATTGTTTTCAAGAACAATATCTTTTACATCATCATAAGAGATAGCAATAGGCGTAGCCTCTACTAGTGGGGTTAGCGGGATTTCATCTTCGGCAACTACACTTGCGATAGATATAAAAGTGGATAAAGCCATAATTAAAGCAATTTTGCGTTTCATAATATTCCTCCTAGGTTGTATTAATTCTATAATACAATAATACACGAATTGTTAAAGATTGTCAATAATAAAAAATAAATTCTACAATAGGACAAAGACTGACCGAACGTTCGGTCGGTGATATTATTATATTATATTTTTTGGTAAAAGTCAACAAAAAAATATGTGATTTTTGTATGCCTAAAGCGATTGACAAACATAATTTAACGAAAAAAACCCTGCTTAAAAAAGCAAGGTTTTAGTATATTTTATAATAAAAACTA
>CAYJLC010000072.1:0-6412 GCA_964370735.1 uncultured Oscillospiraceae bacterium | reverse complement strand
GATTCGTTTTTACGCATTAAACCATGGTCAACATATATACAAGTTAATTGATTTCCAACTGCTTTTGCAAGTAAAGCTGCTAAAACCGAACTATCAACTCCACCAGAAAGTGCAAGTAATACTTTACCATCACCTACTTTTTCGCGAACAGCTTCAATAGCCGTTTTTGCATAATCTGCCATTGTCCAGTCACCTTTAGCATTACACACATTGTATAAGAAGTTTTTAATCATTTTTGTGCCATTTTCTGTATGATTAACTTCTGGGTGGAATTGAATTCCGTATAATTTTTTCTCTACATTTTGCATAGATGCGCATGGGCAATCAGCAGTAGTTGCTACTACTTCAAATCCCGCTGGTACTTCTGCAATGTAATCAACATGGCTCATAAGGCAAATAGATTTTTCATCTAAACCTTGATATAGTGGGGAAGTAGTCACAAAACTTGCTTCTGTTTTACCAAATTCAGCTACATCAGCAGTTTTAACCGTTCCACCTAAAGTATGTGCCATAAGTTGTGTACCATAGCATAAACCTAGCACCGGAATACCTAAATTGAAGATTTCTGGGTCTACTTTTGGTGAATTTTCATCATAAACACTATTCGGTCCACCTGTAAAGATAATTCCGATAGGGTTTAATTTTTTTATTTCGTCAATTGTAATTGAACAAGGCTTTACTTCACAATAGACATCGCATTCACGCACTCTACGCGCTACAAGTTGATTATATTGACCACCAAAGTCCATTACAAGAACATATTCATGATTTTGCATATTTTGTTTCCTTTCTTTTTATTCGACGATTAAGTCGATTTTTTTTATATCATCTACTCGCATTATTTCAATTGAAGCAATACCTCTTTTGTCAATTTTCTGTATTTTAGTCCAATCAGAATCTACCTCTAATATAGTGGCATTCATTTGAGTAGCAAAATCTCCTACGGTTGTAATCCTGCAAGACTTGCCAACTAAACCACTGATTATTTTTGACATTTCTAGATTCCCTCCATATAATTTCTTTATCTCTCGCTCTAATTTTTGTATCTTTCGTGGATATGCAGAGTAAGATAACACTAATATAAACGCAATTAAGCCGAAAAATTCCATTTTACCTCCATCTATTTAAACCGCAGGTATCGCATCAAGACCTAATTCTACCCATTTATTAGTTTCTGTTGGATTTGTTGAGGTATATAATTTTGCAAGAGCAATTTCACCAGTTGAAGTGTTAACGTGGAGTGCTAAATTTGAAGATGTTCCTAAATCAGACTTTGCAGATGTAAACGGTGCACTAAATTCTAATATTCCAGTAACAGAGCTATTTTTTCTAGTAATATCTGCATCCGTTAGTAAAGAAATTAAACTTTCTGCAAATTTTTCTAATGCTTCGTCATTTTTGCCACCATCCGAAGTTAGTGGTGCAATATCATCACTAGCATCACCTGAATTAAATACAGAATACCTATATGTTACACCACCATAACGAATTAGCAGGTTTCCACCGTCTATGTAGTTACCAGATTCTTTGCCTGTAATCCATAAGACTTCTAAATAATATCCAGGAGGAATTCCATTTGGTTCAGCTATTGCAATTGTTGCTGCATCTACAATAGTCGATGCTACTTGCAAATCATTAGTTTCATTTGCATCTTCCACAAAACGCAAATATTGTGGGGCAATAACAGCAGCTAAAATGGCAATAATTGCGATAACAATTATGAGTTCAACCATAGTGAAGCCTTTATTTTTCATAACTCCTCCTAAATAAAACTAACCTTTATTTTTAATATACTCATCCATTGCCATAGCTGCTTTTTTACCGGCACCCATTGCTAAAATTACCGTTGCAGCACCAGTTACTACGTCACCACCAGCGAAAACACCGTCTTTTTGAGTAATACCATCGTCATTTGCAACAACACAACCCCAACGGTTTGTTTCAAGGTCTGGAGTTGAAGCTGGGATAATTGGATTTGGAGATGTACCGATAGATACGATTACACAGTCTACATCTAAAATAAGTTCTTCATCGCGATTAACAACAGGAGAACGTCTTCCAGACTCGTCTGGTTCGCCAAGAGTACAAGGATTGTATTTAACGCCTTTAACCCAGAAATTGCCGTCGCTTATAATTTCGCTTGGAGCAGCAAGAACTTTAAACTCAATACCTTCTTCTTTTGCGTGGTGAACTTCTTCTGCTCTTGCCGGAAGCTCATTTTCTGTTCTACGATATACAATGTAAACATTTTCAGCACCCATTCTTTTAGCAGAACGAGCAGCATCCATAGCAACATTACCACCACCGAATACAGCGACATTTTTCGCCTTGAAAATAGGTGTGTTAGAATTATCTAAATACGCTTTCATTAGATTTATACGAGTTAAGTATTCGTTTGCAGAGTAAACTCCGTTTAAGTTTTCTCCAGGAATATTCATAAATTTAGGAAGACCCGCTCCTGAACCTATGAAAATTGCTTCAAATCCATCTTCGAATAATTCATCGATAGTAGATGACTTACCAACAACAAAGTTTGTAACAATTTTTACACCTAAGTCTTTTAGTGTATCGATTTCTTTTTGTACGATTGCTTTAGGTAGTCTGAATTCTGGGATACCATACATAAGTACACCACCAGCAACGTGGAATGCTTCAAAAACAGTAACTTCATAGCCTAATAACGCTAAATCACCAGCAGCAGTAAGTCCGGCAGGACCTGCACCAACAACAGCAACTTTTTTGCCATTTGATGTTGGTTTTTCTGGTTTGTCAGTAACATTTTCCATAGCCCAGTCAGCAGCGAAACGCTCTAAACGACCAATACCAACAGGTTCGCCTTTAATACCTCTTACACAATATTTCTCACATTGTGACTCCTGAGGACAAACTCTGCCACAAACTGCCGGTAGGGAAGAAGTAGCTTTGATAATTTCGTTTGCTTCTTTAAATTTTCCTTCGGCAATTGACACGATAAATTCAGGAATTTGAACATTTACAGGGCAACCCTTCATACATGGCTTGTGTTTACAATTTAAACATCTCGTAGCTTCTTCGATAGCCATTTCTTCGGTATAACCCAAAGTAACTTCTTCGAAATTCCCATTTCTGATATTTGGGTCTTGCTCTGGAATAGCTACTTTAACATTTGACATATTAGGCATTGTTCATTCCCTCCAAATTACAATTGTCTGTTGCGCATTTTTCATGTGCTTTATACATTTGTGCTTTTCTCATAGTTTCATCAAAGTCGATTAAGTGACCGTCAAATTCAGGGCCATCAACACAGGCAAACTTCGTTTCTCCACCAACTGTAAGTCGACAACATCCACACATACCAGTTCCATCAACCATAGTCGAGTTCATAGAAACCACTGTTTTTATTTCGTGTGGCTTTGTCGCAAGACATACAAATTTCATCATAATTAATGGTCCAATAGCGATAACCATATCGTATTTAACGCCATTTGCGATTTCGCCATTTAAAATATCAGTAACTAAACCTTTTTGACCATAAGAACCATCGTCTGTTACTATGAATAATCTATTTGAAACAGCTTTCATTTCATCTTCTAAAATAACAAGCTCTTCATTTCTAAATCCTGCGATAACGTCAACATCGGCACCAAACGCATGAAGTGCTTTTGCTTGAGGGTACGCAATAGCACAACCCAAACCACCGCCAACAACGGCTACTTTTTTGCCTTTATATTCTTCTAAATGCGATGCAACACCCAAAGGCCCTACAAAATCAGC
The DNA here is from genome assembly GCA_964370735.1 of uncultured Oscillospiraceae bacterium. Taxonomy (GTDB): domain Bacteria; phylum Bacillota; class Clostridia; order Oscillospirales; family Butyricicoccaceae; genus CAYJLC01. The sequence continues at coordinate 2,659 of CAYJLC010000072.1, read as the reverse complement.
TAAATCTTCTCCAGCTTCTTTTTGTCCAAGTTTGATAGTTGAACCACCTACTTCTTGGAAAATAATTGTGATAACACCGTCATTTCTGTCGTAATCAGCAATTGTTAGAGGAATTCTTTCACCCTCATCATCAACCCTTAATATAATAAATTGACCAGCAAGTGCTTTTTTTGCAACATTCGGTGCTAAAATTTTCATTTTTACTACTTGCGAACTTAATCTTTCTTTTTCAAGAATTTTATACATTTTGTCAGACCTCCAAAAAATCGTTTGTAACTATTATAATACAAATTTGAAAAAATTTCAAATGTTTTTTATCATTTTTTAAGCTAAAAACAATCTTTTTGCAAAATCAACTGCAATTTCACTAGGCTCTGTGACAAATTTAACAAAGTTTATGTTTTTATATGTCGTTTGATTGACACATTGTTCAGAAAATAGCTCATAAAACTTCTCATTCTTAAACAAACTTCCAACCATTACCAAATCTAATTTAAGTGCATCAGATGTGTCTAGTCTTGTATACACTGATTGTACTAAATTTGCAAGATTATAGGCTGCACCTTTCATAATTGCTTCGCAAAGAGGGTCGCCGTCTGCGCCATTATCCAATACCAATTTTGCAAGTGAAGCTATTTCTTCCTTTGGTGCACTATTTATAAACTCAATCATTTCTTCTGGTTTTTTAGCATAAAAACCTTCAATCTCTTCAAAAATGCCCATATATGGCACAATATCGTCTAAATATTTAACATACTCACGCAAAACTTGTGTTGCAACCCAATAGCCAGAACCTAAATCCGAGAACCATCTGTCGTGGCCACCTGCGCGAACAATATCCAATCCTTCGTCATAACCATAAGCAACAGAACCAGTGCCAGAAACTACGCAAATACCAGGAACAGACGCCGACGAATACATTATAAGTTCACCGTCGTTGCATAAAAATATTTTTTCACGAGAAATTCCTGATTTTATTACGATATCCGAGATTTTTTGTTTATCTTTTTCACTATCAAGCCCAGAAAATCCCATAACAGCACCTTTTATATCGTCAGAAGTTATGTCTAATGCATCATAAATTTCCTCTACTGCATTTAAAAACATTGCCTCTAAGCCATCTAATCCGATTTCTTTATAATTCGAGCCACCAAACTCAAACATCGCAACGCTTTCATCTTCTATATTATATAGACAAACATTCGTTTTCGTTGCTCCACCATCTAGTGATACTAAAAATTTTGACATTTACTTTTTTCTCCTTAATATACGATTGAATTTGCTACTTTAGAGGCAACTTCATCATTTTGTAGTTTTTTTATGATTTCTAGCGAAAAATCTATCGCCGAACCCAATGCATTTGCAGTAATAACTTTATCTAAAACACAAAGCTTGTCATTTGAAAAATTCATTACCTTGTCTTTAAAAGTAGGGTATATCGACATTTTTTCATTGATACCAATTTTCGATAAAATCATAGGCGCTGCACAAATCGCAAAAACATACTTGTCATTATTATACATATTTAAAATCAAGTCGCAAAGCGGGACATGCGCAAGCAAATTTGTAGTGCCTGGCATTCCTCCTGGCAAAATTATCGCAGTAGCGTCTGAAAAATCCACATTTTCAAACAAAGTATCGGCGATAATCTTAACCCCTGAAGAGCCACAAACCGTTTCACTTCCTGTGATAGACACTGTTTTAATTTCTATGTTCGCACGTCTTAGTAAATCAACTGGCGTTAACGCCTCGACAGATTCATGACCTTCGGCTAAAAATAGGTAAACCATAAAAATTCTCCTTTTATTTTTTTATAAATATATTGTATCATTTTTCGTCAAAGTTGTAAACTATTTATATATCTAGTTTTAATAATTAGAAAATATAATTTTTATCTTTACATTTAAATTTAAGTGTGATATACTTATTTATGAAATAATTTGATATTCAAAATATCATAAGGAGAATCCAATGAAAGAATTAAAAATAGGAAATAAAATAGCTGAACTTCCAATTATTCAGGGCGGTATGGGAATAGGCGTATCTTTGTCAAATCTTGCATCTGCTGTTTCTATCGAGGGTGGAATTGGTACTATTTCTGGTGTTCAAACAGGTTTTTTAGAGCCAGATTTTCTTAAAAATCCACTAGAGGCAAATTGCAGAGCGATTTCAAAAGAGATTAAACGAGCTAAAGAAAAAACAAAAAATATAATTTCACTAAATTTAATGGCTGCTATGAAAAACTACGATGTGTATGTTAAAGAAGCTGTTAAAAGTGGTATAGACATAATCGTTTCGGGCGCAGGTCTTCCGCTTACTTTGCCATCTTTAGTTAAAGGTTCTGAAACGCTTATTATGCCGATTGTGTCTTCAGCAAGAGCGCTAAACTTAATCACTAGGTCTTGGCTTAAGCAAGACAGATTGCCAGACGCAGTTGTTTTAGAAGGCGCTTTAGCGGGTGGTCATTTAGGTTTCAAAATGGAAGAAATGCAAAACGGAACTTATAAATCACTTGAAGATTTAGTAGTAGAAATTAAAACCGAATTAGATATTTTAGAGCGTACACATGGTGTGAAAATCCCTCTTATTGCAGGTGGTGGTATTCATACAAACGAAGATGTGAAGCGTATTTTAGAGCTAGGCGCTGATGGAGTTCAAG
>CAYJLC010000071.1:6226-6762 GCA_964370735.1 uncultured Oscillospiraceae bacterium | reverse complement strand
AGGGGATACTCCATTAGAAATAGCATATATGGAGTTTTGTGACGTAAATATCGAAAAAGGTATCGATATTTTGGTTGAAAAAGGTGTTACAGAGATAAAAGCAGTGCCATATTTTCTGTTTAATGGCATTCATATTAAGGAAGATATTCCAAATGAAATCGAAGAAGCGCTTAAAAAACATAGTGGAGTGACTGTTAAAATTGGTAAAACTTTAGGTGCAGACCCTCGTTTAGCTGAAATTTTACTAGATAGAATTATGGAGGACTAGTTGAAAGTTTATATAGTTGGCGCAGGTCCTTGGGATACTGATTTGCTTACAAAAAAAGCTGTTGACACTATTGAAAAAAGTGACGTAATTCTCACAACAAATCATTTTAAAAACAACTCGATTTTGCGTGATAAAGAAGTGAAGTTTTTGTCTATAAACGAAATTATTGAGTACATAAAAAATGCAAAAGATATTGAAAATTTATGTGTATTGGCATCAGGAGATATTGGTTTTTATAGTATCGCAAACACTGTTAAAAATAGTCTTT
>CAYJLC010000071.1:0-6216 GCA_964370735.1 uncultured Oscillospiraceae bacterium | reverse complement strand
GAATTTATCAGTGGAATTAGCAGTTTTCAGTATTTGAGTGCGAAAATTTTTGTACCTTACGATAAAATAAAGCTTGTAAGCCTACACGGAAAAAATGCAAATATTGTGGCTCACGCGAGTTATAACGAGTATGTTTTTTGCCTGACAGGTGGAGAAAATTCTGCTAAAAACATTATTAAAAAGTTGTTTGAAGCAGGGCTTAAAAATGTAAAAATAACGGTTGGCGAAAATTTATCTTTTGAAAATGAACGTATTATAACTTTTGAAATTTCCGAAGTTTTAGAAACAGATTTTAGTGGTTTATGTGCACTTATTATACATAATGAGAACTTTGCACATCACTATACGACTATTTCAGATGATGAATTTATTCGTGGAAAAGTCCCTATGACAAAGCAAATTATAAGGGACAGTTCGGTGTCTTTATTAAATATTTCACCGACGGATATCGTGTATGACATCGGTGCAGGGACAGGCTCGGTATCGGTTGCTATGGCTAAAAAAGCTTACGAGGGAAGCGTTTTCGCAGTCGAAAAGAAAAGCGAAGCTGTTTCGTTAATCAAAGAGAATATTGAAAAATTTGGCACTTATAATATTGAAATTTTAGAGGAAACTGCACCGAATGGGCTAGAAAATTTGCCTGCTCCGAGTAAAGTTTTTATCGGTGGTAGTACAGGAAATCTTCGCGAAATAGTCGATGTTATTTTTAAGAAAAATAGCAAAGCGCAAATTATTGTAACAGCAGTTTCTCTGCAAACTTTAACTGAAACAATTCAAATCTTTGAAGAATTAGAAATTCCAAGCGAAATTTTTAATGTAATGGTTTCAAAATCAAAAAAATTAGGCAGATATGACCTGATGATAGGGGAAAATCCTGTTTATATTATAAAAGCGAGTGAAAGGGAAAAATATGAAGAAAACACCACGAATCATCATCGCGGGAACATCTAGTGGTTCAGGAAAAACCACTACGGTGTGTGGATTGCTCGGAATATTAAAAAACAGAGGGCTACAAACTATCTCATATAAATGCGGACCTGACTATATTGACCCTATGTTTCACTCAAAAGTAATTGGTATTGAATCATATAATTTAGACTTGTTTTTTAAGGAAAAAAATGAGATTAACACGCTTTTGCATCGAAATTGTGCTGATATTTCAGTAATTGAAGGTGTGATGGGATTTTATGATGGTGTCACTATTTGTTCAGAAATCGGTTCGACTCACGACCTTTCTAAGGTGACAGATACTCCTGTAATTTTGGTTATAAATTGCAAAGGAATGGCGAATTCAGTGCTTGCGATTTTAAAAGGATTTTACACTTTCAAGCAGAATAATATCAAGGGTGTCATACTAAATAATGTAAAAAAAAATACATATACAGAGTTAAAAAAAGGAATTGAGCAAGAGTTTTTGAATAAAATCACAGTTTTAGGATATATAGCAAAGTTGCCTCAAGAACTCATTTTAGAGAGCAGGCATCTAGGGTTAAAAACTGCGAATGAAATTGATGATATTAAAGAAAAGCTTAATAAAATATCAAATATTTTATCAGAAACGCTTGATATTGATGCAATAATTAAAATTTCAAACGAAGTTTGTGAAACTGAATTTAATGATGAAAAAATCGAACAAAAATATGAAAATGTCAATATTGCAGTAGCTTATGACAATGCTTTTTGCTTTTATTATAAAGAAACATTTGAAATTTTAGAAAAATTAGGTGCGAAAATCACTTTTTTCAGCCCACTAAACGATGAAAAATTACCCGATGACATCGATGGTCTGTATCTCGGAGGTGGTTATCCAGAGTTATATGCGCAAAAATTATCAGAAAATAATTCGATGAAAAATTCGATATTTAAAGCGCTTTCAAAAGAAATTCCCTGCATTGCAGAATGTGGTGGTTTTATGTATCTTAACGAAAAAATTGATGATTTTCCGATGGTTGGGTTCATTAATGGCAATTGTGAGAATAAAAATAAGCTTGTTCGCTTCGGATATGTTAGTTTAACTGCAAAAAATGACAATTTACTTTGCAAAAAGGGAGAATCTTTTAAAGGTCACGAATTTCATTATTATGATAGTAGTAATAATGGCGATAGTATTTTGGCTGAAAAAATCAGTGGGATTTCGTGGGAAGCAGCGCATACAAATGAGCACCTTTATGCTGGATTTCCTCATATTGCATTTAATCGTAAAATAGCCGAAAATTTCATTAAAAAATGTATTGAAGGGAAAGAAAATGTTAAATATTAAACCGATGGACATAGAAAATATGAGTTTTAAGATAATATCGCAAGAACTTAAAGAAATTTACAATAAAAAAATTGACCCTGAAAATAAGCTTGTCTTGAAACGAGTTATCCATACAACCGCAGATTTTGAATATGCTGACACGCTTTACTTTTCTGAAAATGCAGTGAAAATTGCGATAGAAGCATTAAAAAATGGTGCCGACATAGTTACGGATACTACTATGGTAAAGGCAGGGATTAACAAGAAAATTCTAGCCGATTTAGGTGGTGAAACGCATTGTTTTATCGCTGACGACGACGTGTTTTTAAGAGCAAAGGAGCAGGGCACTACGAGGTCTTGCGTGTCTATGGATAAGGCGAGTGAGCTTGATAAACCACTGATTATTGCTGTCGGAAATGCTCCTACGGCATTAATAAGATTAGACGAATTAATTAAACAAAATAAGATAAAACCAGCACTTATTATAGGTGTTCCGGTAGGTTTTGTGAACGTTTGTGAGTCTAAAGAACTTATTATGGAAAGTGGGATTCCGTACATCGTCGCAAAGGGTAGAAAAGGTGGAAGTAATGTCGCAGCTGCGATTGTTAATGCTATTTTATATCAAATTAAACGATAAATTTGGAGGGTGAATATGGGTTGTTTTGATTTAATAAAAACTATTTCGCCGACTGATAAAAATGCGATTATAAGTGCAAAAAAACATTGGAATTCTATTGCAAAACCACTGGATGGAATGGGTGTTTTAGAGGACTATATTTGTAAAATCTACGCGATTAACGGTCTGAAAATCGACAAAAAAGCTGTTGCCGTTTTTTGTGCTGATAATGGAATTGTCGAGGAAAATGTAACCCAAACCACGCCTGATGTCACAGCTGTTGTTGCGAAAAATATCGCTATTGGTGATGCAACTGTGTGCAAAATGGCTAAAATTGCGAAAGCAGATGTGTTTCCATTTGATGTTGGAATGCTTTCAGAAGTTGAAAATGTTCCTCTTTTAAAATGCAAAAATGGAACGAATAATTTCTCAAAAATGCCGTCTATGACAAGGGAAGATGCAATTTTTGCGATTGAAAAGGGCATAGAAACTGCTAAAAACTTACAAAATCAGGGCTATAACCTTATCGCTACTGGTGAGATGGGTATTGGAAATACAACTACGAGTAGTGCAATTACTGCAACTATTTTTGATATTGATGCAAAATTTGTTACAGGAAAAGGTGCCGGACTTAGCAAAGAAGGCGTTTTGCACAAAGCTGACGTGATAAATCGAGCAATTGCATTTCACTCACCGAATAAAAATGATGCAATAGATATTTTGGCAAAAGTCGGAGGTTTCGACATCGCTGCAATGTGTGGGCTATATCTTGGCGGTGCGATTTACAAAATTCCGATTTTGATGGACGGTTTTATTTCTTATGTTGCAGCGATTTTGAGCATAATGCTTAATGAAAATGTTTCAGATTTTATAATTCCTTCGCATATTTCTAACGAATTTGGATCTAAACTTATTTTGGATAAAATGAATATTCTGCCACCTCTAAACCTTAAAATGGCTCTAGGAGAGGGGACTGGCGCTGTTTCGATGATGCCACTTTTAGATATGGCTGCCGAAGTTTTTAGCAATATGATAGTTTTTGAAAATTCGGGGATTGAGGAGTATAAACCACAATGATAATTTTAGTTTCAGGAGGCGCAACAAGTGGAAAATCGCATTTTGCTGAAAATTTTGCAATGAATTTATCGAATTTGCGTTATTATCTTGCAACAATGCGATGTTTTGATAGCGAAGCAGAAGAGAAAAAAAATATACATATAGAAAAACGCAAATTCAAGAATTTCATAACAATCGAGCAGTATAAGGACGTAAATTTGATTAAAATTGACTATAAAAGCGTTGTTTTACTAGAATGCTTGCCTAATTTACTCGCAAATGAAAGCTATGAAGACGATGCGAAGGAAAAAGAAAATCCGACAAAGAAAATTGTGGATGATATTATGAGTTTATCAAAAAAATGCGAACATTTGGTAATTGTGACTAATGAAATTTTTAGCGATGGCATCGAATACGATGATTTTACAAGAAAATTCATTGAAAACCTCGGTGAAATAAATATTAGTCTAGCTAAAATTTCCGATGTTGTGGTCGAAGTTGTATATAGTATCCCGATTTTCCATAAAGGAGAGAATTTATGCACATTTTGCAGTCATTAATAGTAGCATTTTCGATGTATTCAGCAATACCTATGCCACAAATTAAATGGAATGACAAAAATATGAGATATGCAATTTGCTTTTTTCCTTTAATCGGTGCAATAATTGGTGCGATTTTGATACTTTGGTATTATATTTGCGAATTTTTAGCGCTTAATAGCATAATTTTCGCAGCGTTTGCAACATATATTCCGATTTTCGTTACAGGGGGCATTCATGTCGATGGATTTTGCGACACAATTGACGCATTAGCTTCGTGTCAGCCAATAGAGAGAAAGATGAAAATATTAAAGGACCCTAATTGTGGTGCGTTCGCACTAATTAAAACTATAATGTACTTTTTAATAACATTTTCTCTATATACACAGCTTGAAATCACAGGTTTACTAATAATTTCGGTGGGTTTTGTACTCGAACGCGCATTAAGCGGATTATCGATAATCCATTTAAAAAAAGCTGGAACTAGCGGACTTGCAGCTATGTTTTCTTCGCGAGCTAGTAGAATTATTGCGACAATTACACTATCGATAATCGTATTTATATGTGTTTTTTCAATTTTTTTGATAAATTATAAAATATCAATTATAACTCTAATTTTTGTATGTTTTGCATTTTTGCACTATAAATATACGGCATACAAAAATTTTGATGGCATAACGGGTGATATAGCAGGATATTTTCTACAAATTTGCGAAATTTTTATAATTTCGTCGACAATAATAGCAAAGGTGGTTTTTAACTTATGGAGCTTATAATAGGCGCTAAAGCGCAAGGGAAGCTTGATTATGCAAAAAAATTGTATAATATAAGTGATTTTGAAGTATCAGATAGTCTAGTTTCTGGTAAAAAAGTTATAAATAATTTGCAAAAAATAGTTTTTAATCTCTCACTAGAAGGTTCAGATGCGTTCGAAATTATTACTAGTTTTGCTGAAAAAAATGACTGTATTTTTATATGCGATGAAGTTGGCTCTGGGGTAGTTCCGATTGAAAAATCCGATAGATTTTATCGTGATGAAGTAGGAAAGATTTGTTGTCATCTAGCAGAAAAATCATGCAAAGTTCATAGGGTTTTTTGCGGAATTGGCAGTAGAATTAAGTAATGAATTGGAGATATTTTACTATATGATTATTTCACTAACAGCGTTATTTATAGGTTTTTTCATCGATTTATTGGTAGGTGACCCAAGATTTCTCGTACATCCCGTAATTTTTATTGGAAATATGATAAGTTTTTTCGAAAAAAGACTAAGAAAACTCTTTCCTAAGACGAAAAATGGAGAAGTGGTAGCAGGACTGTTTTTAGTATTAATTATAATTGCGATTTCGACAATTATTCCTCTCGTTATCATTATTTTGTCTTCAAAAATTAGCATTTGGCTGAATTTAACTGTTCAAAGCATTATGTGTTGGCAAATTTTAGCTACAAAATCGCTTAAAACAGAAAGTATGAAAGTTTATAGTGAGCTTAAAAATGGCGATATTGAAAAAGCACGATTTAATGTGTCTATGATTGTTGGGCGTGATACTTCGGTACTTGACGAAAAGGGGATTTCGAAAGCTACGGTTGAAACTATCGCTGAAAATACATCAGACGGAATTATTGCACCGATGATTTTTCTTGCGATTGGTGGTCCTTGTTTCGGATTTTTTTATAAGGCGATTAATACGATGGATTCAATGGTCGGATATAAGAGTGAAAAATATATAAATTTTGGGAAAATTGCAGCTAAATTCGATGATTTT
>CAYJLC010000070.1:0-7118 GCA_964370735.1 uncultured Oscillospiraceae bacterium | reverse complement strand
AAACAGGGTCGATAGGGCGATTATTTTAGGAGCCCAGTTTTATCGCCACTTTCGACACTTTTCCTATAAATATCGATTATTCGATTTCCGTTACTCTTGCGAATATTGTAGGTGATTCCAACGTTTTCAATCTGTTTTTCAAGTCTACGCAAAACTTTCGTAATCATTTTATTGGAATAATTATCGCCACTTTGTTCACTAACAAGGGTCGATGCCAGTAGCACTGGCGAGCAATTTCGCAATAAAATGTTCTGCAAATTTTAAGTCACTCGCTGCGAAGCTAATGCGTCCACGTCAGGTGGTCCAGATGTTATCCTCACCACGTTCGAGTTCAAGTTCACGTTTTTGAACATCGCGTCCGACCAAATGGAATGTAGCAAAATCATCGCCACGTTTTGCTTGGTCGAGAACAATCATTGTATCAGCTGCACCTTGAAGTCCAGTGCTACCAGCTATTTCATTGAAGACATCACCATCTTTTTGTTTTCTCAAATGGTGAACGATTACGATAGCAATTTTGAACTCGTCAGCTAAATTTTTCAGTGTTGTGATGTCATCATAGTCAGAAATATAATTACTTTCAGTGCTTGCTCGAACCTTTTGTAACGTGTCGATGATAATTAATTTTGTGTCAGGAAAATCAGAAATAAAATTTCGGATTCTACTTTCAAGCTCGCCACCCATTTTTGAAATTTCAATACATAAATGAGCGTTCGCTGGAGCGTTTTCAAGTTCTTCGCTTAGCACAAATAATCTGTTTTGCAAACGTTCTTCGTTATCTTCGAATGCCAAGTAGAGTGTCGTTCCTTTACTCGTTTTGAAATCCCAAACAGGCTCGCCTTTTGCAACTTGCATCATCAGCCAATATACAAACCACGATTTTCCGACTTTTCCAAGCCCGGCGAATATGGTTAGACCTCGTGGTAAAATTTCGTCTACGATGAATGGTGTTCGCTCGATTTCTTTGGTGAATAGTTCTTCTGTGGTGATTGTGTTAAATTTTTTCATAATATTTATTCCTTTCTTTTTTTACATAATAAATAAGCCTAAATTTTCTATAATTTTTGCGTTCGGTACATCTAAAGTAGTTCCTAACCGAGGTTCTCTCCATCGTTACGTCGCTCGCTCTTTCGAGGTCCTCGCAATCATATCACCTTTAGCCGAATCATTTAATTTTCAAAGTTCATTAATTTGATGGATGTTTAAATTATTTATTTTTTAATTATCTATTTCGGAGTATAACATATTTCTTGACATTTGTCAATAGATGTTATATAATTATGTTAATAGAAAATCAATCGACTACAAGGAGTGAGAATATGTTTAGAATAAATACATTTGTCAGCGAAAATATTGTTATTAATAATGGTTATGATTACAAATTTGGTGAAATTCTTTGTGAATTTTTAAATTCCGATTTCAGTGAAATTTTAAAAGCATCAACAATTTTGCACATAAAAAAAGACGCCCCAATTTGGGACGCTGATGTCGAAAAACTGTATAAATTTATGGTTTTGACAGAAAAAATAATTTCAAAAATTGAGCCTTATCAAAAAATTAAAAAGGAACTTCACTTTGAGTCAAAAATTTTTAAAGATTTGATAGAAGCTCATATCGAAATGTATGAAAATGATAATCTAGAACAGAAAGATATTGCAATTTCTGAATTTGAAAATGTTATGAATAGTGCTATTCACAAATATTTTAAACTTATTACAAGTTTGAAAAAAATTGACGGTTTTTACAGAAATTATCTTGAAAATTACTATCACAACTTTAGTTTTTATCCGAAATCAAAGGAAATTGCACAAACTTTTACGAAATATTTTGACGACCACCCTGCGAGCGACATTTATAATTTTGATAAACTTCCACCTAGAAATGTGGAACTAAAATCAACGCCTGTGGTTTTTACAAACGGATTTTTAAGAGAAGTTTTCATCCATGACGAGATTGAAAGTTTATTGTATTTTGACTTTATGACGTGCGTGAAAAACGAAGTTATGCCGAAAAAATGTAAGCATTGTGGCAGATTTTATGTTCCGAGTTTCGGATTTTACTCAGAGTTTTGCACAAATATTGCTCCGAATGAAACGATAAAAACTTGTCGCGAAATAGGCTCAAGAACAAGTTTCGCTGAAAAATTAAATAGCGACCCAATTTTAAAAGAATATCAAAAAGCCTACAAAACGCACCATGCGAGGTTCGTTAAAAAGCGAATGACAAAAGAAGAACTGGATAACTGGAAAGCTTTTGCGAAAAAAATGCGAGATAAGGCACTCGCTGATGAAATTTCGTTTGAGGATTATTTGAGAGAGATTAAGGTTTAGGGGGTATATATGTTAAGAGTTGCAATATGTGATGACAATAATGTTATATGTTCAGAACTCGAAAGTTATATTTTAGAATATGCTAAGGCAAATTTCTGTGAGATGGAAACTGAAGTTTTTTGGAGTGGAGAAAGCTTAATAGAACATATTAAAACCGAGTATCAATTTGATTTGATTTTTTTAGATATCGAACTTGGAAGTATGAGTGGAGTTAATGTAGGAAAAGTTATAAGACAAGAACTTCGTGACCATATAAGCAAAATTGTATTTGTATCGGGTGCAAATGGTTATGAAATGGATTTATTTAATTTACAGCCACTTAATTTTTTGAAAAAACCAGTTAATAAAAAGAATATTTTTATGTGTATAGATTTAGCTTATGAAATAATTAGCTCAAATAATACGCATTTTGAATATAAAACTAATCATGAAACAAAGAGAATTATGTATGGTGACATTTTATATCTTGAAAGCAAACTTAAAAAAGTTAAGATTGTAACTACTCAAGATAGAGAAGAATTTTATGGTAGTTTAGATAAAATAAACGAGATTTTACCAAAGTATTTTATTTCGCCTCACCGCTCATTTATAATAAATTTCTTAAATGTTACTTTAATCCAAAAAGATACGCTTACTATGATTAATGGCGAAACAGTTCCAATAAGCCAAAGAAATCTTAAAAATATTCGCTCATTGCAACTTGAACTTGAAAAGGAGAAACGAGATGCTAGATTATAACGTCGTACATATATTAACAGCACCACTTTTTATCTATGCACAGTTTTTATTAATTAAAACTTTTTTTAAAAGCGAAGCTAAAAATACAAAGATTGAAGTCATATCATTTTTTATATATTTTATAATTTCAGCTTTAAGAGTTTTAGTGACTCGTACGCCAGTTACAGTGATGATAATAAATGTAATTCTTACTTTTATAATATCTTTCAATTACATAGAAACACTTACGAAAAGGGTTTTCTATACTACTTTTATTTATTCAATAGGAGTTGTGGTTGAACTTATTGTGTCATATTCAATATTATATTATGATTTTGAAATGTTTCAAATTAGTGAGTTTAATTCAAGTATCGGTTTGATTATCGTTAGAACTTCTAGCATAATTGTTACATACTTAATAAATAAATATAGCAATATACCATCAAAAGATTTTAAACTACCTAAAGTATATTATTTGGGTATATTAGTTATATTATGTGGTACACTTTACTTATTTATGCTTTCTTTACAAGTTACTTACATCAATATGATTAATTTAGTTATTAGTAGCATTGTATTAATAGTTGTAAACCTTACCCTTATGTTTATTGATGAAAAAATATATAAATCACTCATTTCCAGTGCAGAGCAGAAAACCCTAAAACAGCAAAATGAAGCTTTTGTAAATCAAGCAAATATTTCAAGTGATGCTACTATGTATATAAAATCACTAAAACACGATATGAAAGACCATTTATCATTGTTAAATGAATTATTTCAAAACGATAAAAAAGAAGAGTTTGAACAGTATATCAATAAGTTTAATAGTGAATTAAATAATAATAAATTGTCCGATTCTGGTAATTTTATTTTTGATAGTATTATTAATCTTAAACTTAAAAAGCTTGCTGATAGCAATGCTTACATAAAATTAGATATAAATATTGAACCAAATATTAATATTTTGGCTTATGATTTAACGATAATTCTAGGGAATTTACTTGAAAATGCAATTACTGCTGTGTTAAATGCAGATGAAAAAACTCTTAGCCTTAGCATTAGTCAAAGCAAAGGGAATATTATAATTTTTATTGATAATACTTATCGTGGTGAACTCATAAAAGTCAAAAATCAATATAAAACTACAAAATTATTAAAAATAAATCACGGTTTTGGATTAAGTAATGTAGAAAAAGTCCTTGAAAATTATAATGGTGAACTTAGAATCAGCCATACTGAGAGTATATTCTCGGTAGCGGTGATAATACCTTGCAGTTAATTTTTTATCGTTCATTCCCAAAAAGTCTTCACTTATTCCATTTTGTCGCACGATGTGGAAATTTGTGGTAGTATATGTATGACAAATAAAGAAGGAGGAAGTGTAAGATGAAAAATTCTGTATCAAACTTAGCGTTAAAGGCACTTAGCAAAATAGCAATGAATTCAGCAACTAAAAGTGTAAATTCAACGTGTGATTTGCTAACTTTTCAACCAAAAGTGCCAGAAACAGCTAAAAAACTTCGTAAATTCTAATGTTTACGAAGTTAATCGGAAAAATTGTAGAAGTACAAATTGATAAAAACATAGTTAAAAGTGAAGACAGGGATATAATTACTTACGGTTTAGAATCAAGTTTAAAACAACTGATTAATGTTTTAACTACCGTAGTTTTAGGGGCTTTTTTTAATCTAATTATTGAAAGTATTGTCTTTCTTATATGTTTTTCATTAATTCGTACTTATGCAGGTGGGTATCATTGCAAAAAAGCATTAAATTGTTACTTCTTTTCGAGTGGCATAATTATTTTTGTGCTTCTGCTTATTAAGTTCACACCTAATGAATTTACAGTGATAATAAGTTTAATATTGTTATTTATCTCGATACCAGTTTTACTTAAATTCGCGCCAGTAGAAGCACTAGAAAAGCCACTTGACGATGAAGAAAAGTCACACTTCAGAGAAAAAATGTTTTTAAACCTCGGTTTAGAATGTTCGGCTTTAACTGCATTATTTTCATTCGGTTTATATACCTATGCTTACGTAATTTCCTTAGGATTTTTAATGTCAGCTATGCTTGTATTTCTCGGAGTAAAACAAATTAGGAATTAAATTTAGGAGGTATTTATTATGAGTAAATTAAAAAAAATATTATCGTTAGTATTGACATTGGCTATGGTTATGACAATGGGAACAGTATCATTTGCGCAAGATACTGAAGCTGATAAAAATAGATTTGACTCAATTAATGAAATAGAAAACTATATTCAAAGTGAATTAACTGCATTTATAAACGAAGAAAACCTATCTATTTCACTCGGTGAAATAAGTTGCACCTTAGATTTTTCTAAAATAGATGACTTGAATAATATCGAGAATTTAGTGGACGAAAAATTAGATATAGTCAAAACTGATTTAAAAAGTAGCAATGCAGAAATTGATAATAAAATAATGACGAGAGGAATAAGTACAAGCGGAGATGTATATGTTGCAAAAGTTGAAAGTCTTGTTCCAGCTATTGGATGGGGATATATTTGTCAAGACTTTTCGGCATCTGTAACTAATAGTAAAATAAATTCTGTTTCATTAATAGGTAGTTCATATGACACAGGATTTACATTAGGGACCTGGGAACATAACTATTCATGGTATGATATTTCGTCTAACAAAGGATATGTACAAGTTAGAATGAAAGGAACTATTTCGTATTTATGGGATTTAATAAATATAAGTGCACCTTGCACTTTTAAAGCAACTGGAAAAGCAAGTGGAAGTAGCATTGTCAGCACAACTTATCATGAATGGCCAGACTAAGCTCATGTGTATTAATTCAAATAAAACTTAAGTGAGGCGATTAAGTATGTCGAACAAGAAAGTTGATATTCATTTAGTCTTGAAAATATATACAACTGTTCTAGTTTTATTAGTGATTTTAATGGTAGTAGGTGGAGCATTCGGATTGCGAGATTCTAGGAAAATGTCGCATTTGATGATTACTACTACAGGAATAATATATTTTGGTTCAGTTTTTCATATAATAAAAAAAATATTTATACTCAAGAAAAGTATTGCAACAGGAAATTATCATTATGTTGTATTCGAAAATAAATTTATTGATATATTATTTTGGATTTTAGCGGTTCTGACATTTGTATTTGGTTTAGTTAATGAGAATATTTTCAAATTGTTTTTAATTTTCTTGCTTCCTGTAATGGTACAGAAAATTCGTAGAGCATTTAGGTTAAAATAAATATTCAACATTTTTTATTAAAAGTTAGTATCTGATGAAAAGAAATATTTAGAAAGTGTAATTGAGCTAAAAGAAAACGACTTGAATAATAATTACATAGGTGTTTCTCAAGAAAAAAATTTATGCTTCGAAATAACATTGCCTATACAAGGAGTTAGTAAATCGACTGATCTAAATTACTTTAAGTCGTTCTCAGCAAAAGAATCCATTAGTGATTTACAAATATCATTTATAAATTAGGATAATGAATTAATAAGTATTTATGAATTTAAATTAATGATGAATTCATAAATATGCTTTCAAAGGTTTATGATAATACTACACATTTGCCAAGTTTATCTATATATATTTTTGATAAAAGATATGTAACAAATGAGCAGCCATTTTTAGATATGCCTTATGGCATGACTTATTTGGGCGAAAACAAAGAGTATTATTTCTATGAACAAACGTATTACAATCCTGTGTTTTCACCTAATCAATCAAATATTGAAGCTGTATTTCAAGCACATTCAAGAGAAGACGCTGATATGCTTACAAAAACATTTAAAACGGATACTCATATTTCATACTATGATGGTTCAGACGAAGTCGTTGTAAGCTAAGTTAGTTCATAATTAAATAGCACAAAACATAATAAGTTATTATACTAAAAATTTAAGAGGTTGCACATGATATGCTTATCATTGCAACCTCTTATTAATATTCAGTTTGATTTGACCCCTTGGTCAGAATGTTTCTTTATGGGTATCCGTATTTACGACAACCCCTTTTTTAAGCATATTCTTTATTTTAATGTTTTTGCAAAGCTATCTTTTAAAGATA
>CAYJLC010000069.1:0-7955 GCA_964370735.1 uncultured Oscillospiraceae bacterium | reverse complement strand
ATGCTGAAAGATATGTCAAAAAAACAGGCAACAAAGATGCCATGCTGTATTTTTATATAAACGACCCTAAAGAATTTGCAGATAAAACAAAAATAAAACTACTGTCGGCAAATGGATTTTACGGTGGAATTTCAAAAGAACTCCGCAAAAAGTTGAAAATTTATACCAAAATTGCGACAAAAATAGCCGATGGCAAAATGCACGCAATGATACTTAGGTATAAAATATCAACGACAGAAAACGAAAAATCATAGAACAAAAAGATAGTTCTTATCAAATATTAATTTTTTCATAAACCTAAAAAACGTGCAAGCAGAAATTTCGCTTGCACGTTTTTTATTTAGTTTAATCTTAAAAAATAGCGACTTAAATTACAAAATAGGGTTAGATGATAGGGGATTTATGAGTGTTAAATTTATTTTTGATTGAGTAAAGCCAAAGTTTGTGATATAATATAAACAAATATGCTAAAACTTATAATTTTAGGCATTATAATTTTTAATTTCCCCTAAAGCGTTTATATTATAATTCATTTAGTAAATATATCATAAGGTTTACACTTATGATATAATATAAACAAATATGTTAGAAGCTTGTAGTTTTAAACACTTTAAGTCGTATTTTTGCTGAAAGCGTTTATATTATAATTCATTTAGTAAATATATCATAAGGTTTACACTTATGATATAATATAAACAAATATGCTAAAACTTATAATTTTAGGCATTATAATTTTTAATTTCCCCCTAAAGCGTTTATGATATAATAGCGAAAAAAGCTTAAGAGCGTGTTTTATGCAAAATATGCTTAAAATTATATATACAAAACATAAAAATTTAACTTATGAAAGGATATTTAATATGAGTGAAATAAAATGCCCAAAATGTAATGAAACATTTGTTGTGGACGAGTCGGGTTATGTTGCGATTTTAGCACAAGTTCGTGATGCAGAATTTAAAAAAGAACTGTCTGAACGCGAGCAGTTAATTAAATCTGAAAAGCAAAATGAGCTTGAAGTTGTTAAAATTAATATCAAATCTGAATCGGATAAAAAGCAATTAAATCTCGAACAAGAGATTTTAGAGCTTAAAAATAAGCTAGAACTTGCCGAGAATAATAAAAACACGGCGATTAAAGAGCAAGAAAGCAAAAATCAAATCGAAATTATTAAAAAAGATGCGATTATTAGTCAAATTCAAGAAGAACTATCTAAAAACAAGGAAAGTTTTAAGACGGAAAAAGAAAATGAACTGAAAATCGCAGAGGCAAATTCAAAAGCCGAACTTGAAGCAAAGCTTTCGGAAACTAAGCTTGAAATTGCAAATTTGCAAGCACAAATTAAAGCTTCAGAAGTAGAAAAAGAACTTGCGCTAAAAGACGAACAAGCGAAGAAAAATATTGAAATCGCTCAAAAAGACATGGAAATCACAAAACTTATATCAGAAATCACATCAAATAAGACAAATTCCGAGCTTGAAGTTAAAAATTTGAAAGAAAGTTTTGAAGTGAAGCTTAAAGAAAAAGCCGATGAAGTTGATTATTACAAAGACTTAAAAGTGAAACTTTCGACAAAAATGCTTGGTGAAACACTGGAGCAACATTGCGAAATTGCGTTCAATCAAATTCGTTCAGCAGGGTTTCAAAATTCATATTTTGAGAAGGATAATGACGCAAAAACTGGCAGTAAAGGTGACTATATTTTCAAAGAATCCACTGCCGAAGGTGTTGAATTTATTTCAATTATGTTTGAAATGAAAAACGAAAATGACACGACTGCAACGAAGAAAAAGAACGAAGATTTTTTCAAAGAACTGGACAAAGACAGAAATGAAAAAAATTGCGAATACGCTGTTTTGGTTTCACTATTAGAGAGTGATAACGAGCTTTATAATAATGGAATTGTCGATGTTTCGTATAAATATCCGAAAATGTATGTCATAAGACCACAGTTTTTTATTCCAATGATTACTCTTTTGCGAAATGCAGCACTAAATTCGGTGAAATATAGAGAGCAACTGGTTGAATTTAAAAACCAAAATATCGATATTTCAAATTTTGAGAAAGATATGCTTGATTTTAAAGACAAATTCAACTATAATTACGATTTAGCGAGCAGAAAATTCCAAACTGCGATAAATGAAATCGATAAAACTATCGACCATTTGATAAAAACAAAAGAAGCACTACTATCGTCGGAAAATAATCTAAGGCTTGCAAACAACAAGGCACAAGATTTATCGATTAAAAAACTGACGAAAAACAATCCGACAATGGCGAAAAAATTTGCAGAAATTGAGTAATCATTGAGTTTAGTGATAACCCAAAAGCTATCTAGCATTGAATACATAAATTAAACCCACCTGTTTTACAGGTGGGTTTTTGCATTTAAAATCTTACTTTATAGGGTGCGTGAACATTGCCACCAACATGGGATGTAGGACAAGTAGGCTCCGCTATACAATAATCCTTACAAATTTCTTTTTTACAAGGGCAACTGCTTGGTTTAGGCACATCGTAGCCTTTAGTACATTTGTTGCAAGTACAAGTCGAAACTTGTGGGCACTCGAAACTGTCTGGTGGCGTAATTCTGTATTTGTATTCACCACAAGGAGTGTAAGAAGGAGAAACACAGGCATTACAATTTCCAGTGTTATCTTCAATTACTCTCTCTGTTCCAGTTGCAGATTTATTAACTAAGACTTTGTATTTTGCGCAAGGGTCATCTACACACAAATCAAATTGGTAAAAACCATTGCAGTCACTTACTGTGTGGGCAATACCTTGATACAGGCATTTACCATTACAATCAACTACTATTTTAACTAATTTTAAAAGTGCATTTGACACTGCTTCGCCATTGCAATTAACAATTTGCCCCCATAATCTAACCGAGTTAAATTCAGAAACAACTATATCTGCTTTTATCTCCGAATCACAGCCTTGTGGTGCAATGTCAATAGAGTTACCGTTAATCATACTTAAATCACAATTATTATTCATATTATATTTCTACCTTTCAGCATAAGTTGAGAGGAAGTATGCTGTCTTTAATATTTTATGTTATTTTTAAATAAATGTGATAATAATTGTTATTCGAAAAAATTAAATCATATAGTATTAATACATATAAAAATTATAAAATCAGAGAAAGGTAATTTTAATTTATGAATATACCTATTTATGGGCTTTCAAACCCTGAAAAAATGATGAATAAAGTCATAACTCATATTTGTATTAATAAACCAAACTATCTTTACCCAATTAATAAAATTCACTCTATTTCTGTTAGTTCTATAAGAAATAAATATAATTTTTATGAAGTGAAGTTTTTAATAGAATACTCCTCTGTTAATAGTGTTTGTTATTGTTTTTTAGCATATTTAGAGATTGAAAGTGAGAAAATAAAGGGATTTTATGAAATTCACATAACGGATATTGCTGTCAATTATATAACCGATAAAAGTATCTATATTACATTAACTTTTGGTGTAACAATATAAGTTTAAAAGAATAATATATCTTGTGAGAGGAAAGCTGTAAAAAAATTTCAGGAGGAAATTAAATGAGTTCTATAATTAAAAATTTAATAGAATATATAGGAATAAACAATCAAATTCCACCTAATTATTCTGTAAATGCTTTTAAGGAAATAATGATACAAGAACACGTTATTCTTAATGATTGTTTCCCTAATATTGAGCAAATTACAAGGGTATCTGCGTGTGTAGAGATTAAGAATGCTTATGTTGTTGACACGCCTGTGTCTAAACGAGGTCCAAAAGGCAATTTATTAAACCCAAGTGGGCAAACATTAACAGGAAAAAAACTAGTAATTGAGGGTGTTATTCATCAAACTATTCATTATGTTGCAGACAATTGCG
This sequence comes from uncultured Oscillospiraceae bacterium, assembly GCA_964370735.1. Classification (GTDB taxonomy): domain Bacteria; phylum Bacillota; class Clostridia; order Oscillospirales; family Butyricicoccaceae; genus CAYJLC01. Next base: position 4,074 of record CAYJLC010000069.1, on the reverse strand, counting down.
AGCAAAATGTAATGGTTTTTGATAATTCTTATTGCTTTGGAACATTTGTTGTTTTACCAGCGAAAGCAGGGCAAAACACCTGTTATACAGTTGTGCCATATATTGAAGATATAATAGTAGAGGCAATAGGTGCTAGAGATATTACAAAATGCGTATCCTTATTTTTGGAGGTGAAGTAGATGGCAAACGTAGTGAGAAATATGGTGAATATTCTTGGAATTTCTGATTTTATTCCCACATCTTCAGAAATATATAAAGAATTTTCTGTAAGCGATACTATAACTTTACCTTGCCAAAAACCAAGTATTGAAAGACTTATGTCATCTGCATTTGATGCTAAGATTATTTCGATAAGAGTTATAAATACTCCGGCAGGCGAAGTGCCACCTAAAGGTTTTATACCTGGCGTTGCTACTTCAGCAGAAGGAGAGATATTAACAGGCAAAAAATTGGTAGTAGAGATTAAATTTAGACAAAAAGTTCAATATGTAGCAGATGAGCCACTGCAAAGCGTTCATGGTATTCACAACGAGTTCATTGTAAGTGAATTTATTGTAATTCCACAAACATTTGAAGTTTCTGGAGAATGTGTTACTCCTGAGTATTTGCTAGCAAATAATATGTTTTTACTAACACCTTTTATTGAAGATGCAAATGTTAGTATGATGGATGAGCGTACTATATGTACAAATATATTGGTACTTTTACAAATTAACACTAAAAAATGTTTATTTGATAAAGGTAAAGTTACAGCACCAATAGGAAATGTTACAGTATTTAACGACACTTGCAAAAGTGCATCGAAATTAAGTGAAATAAAAGACCCTGTAAGTGAAGAAACTGTAAAAGAAAGAGGTGTATAATATGACTTGCAATAACATAATCATAAACGGAGTTAATCCTGTTTTTCCTCTTTCGACAAGTGCGTGGAAAGAATTTTCGGTGATGGAAAATCTAACGATACCTGTGCAAAAGCTTGATATGAAAAGAATTACTTCTCTTAATATTTCGGCAGAGATAGTTGACTTTGAAGTTGTTAGAACACCTGTCACAAATAAAAATTTCGAAGGCATAATAAGCACAGGATATAAACTTATTGTCAAAGGAAAACTTATTCAATTTATCGAATATATTGCGGATAAATGCGATGGTTCGGCACATTCAGCACATTTTGAAGTGCCATTTTGCACTTATATTGTTTTGCCAGATTACTATGTGCCAGGAAACTCAATCACTGTAAATTCAATCGTTGAGGACGTGTTTGTGGAGCAAACTTCTAAGCGTTGTTTCTTTAAAAATGTTACGATGTTTGTATATGCAGATGTTTGCTGTGGTGTTGCTGGCGACGGACTCGCAACACCTAAGGTGGAAGCCGCAGATAAAACTGTTGTTATCGAGGATACTGGAGTAAATGTATTTGATGTTTATGTGTGTGAAAATAATTTACCTCAAGTAATTAATATATTATCCGATCCGTTTGCAGAAATTGAGCTTACAACTGCTTTGCCAGTTGGTTATTCATATAATGCAGGTATTTTAACAATTGCAAATGGTGCAGAAGGTGGTACTTTTGAGTTTGAAATAATCCAAACGCCTTGCAATGTACCATTTACAGTAAATGTTATTGTAAATTCACCTCCGAAGGTTAGTATGATTTCTCAAACTCCATCAAATTTGAAAGTTACGAAACTTACAGATGATGATATTTTGATTAAATTTGAACCAAATACTAAAGTCGATGGAGTGGCATCATTTATTGTTGAGCCATACACCGTACTTTCATTAGCTTCTGCATTACCAGCGGGATATAGCTATTCTAACAATACACTAACTATAAAAAATAGTGCACAAGATGCTGGATTAACATTTGTTTCTAAAAATTCTGAATGCGATATTGTTGTAAATCTAAAAGTAGATGTAAATACAATTATTAAAGAAGAGGAAGAAGTAAAAACAGCAGAAAAAGAACAAGTAGAAGAAGTTTCTAAAGTTTAATTTAATGAGCTATGTTAAAGCATAGCTCTTACATATATAGGCGGTGGATATTATGATTGGTACATTAAAAATGGACGAAATCCCCTTATTAGATAAAAATATTAACTCATATAGTGGCATTACAACCGACTACAATTATATATACATAGTTTCAAATAAGGAAAATGTCATCGGAGTATATGATTTTAATCTAAGCTGTATAAAATATATCACTATATCAAATTCATATAACGATATTTGTTATGATAATATAGAGAAGTGTTTTTGGGCAGTATCTAACAATAGTAAAATATATAAATTAGATTTTAGGACTTTCTGTGAAATTGATAGTATTGTTATATCTGGTTGTAGTAAGCTTAGTAATATCGCATTTGATAATAAAAATAATACTTTTATTGTTTCATTAAATAATGTTAAAATAGCGATTTATAACAAAAATGGTCAATTAATTTCTGAAAAATCATTAGGACATAGCGAATACATATATGGATTAACTAATATTTGTGATATTAATTTAATTTCATCATCTCTTTTGAGTTCTAATACATATTTGATTAAAATCTTAGATGATAAATTAATTGACGAAAATATTTCGTGTTTACCCAAAAATTATATTACTAAGAGTTTGTGTAGCTTTGTTTGTAATGATGAAAACTATATTTTTGTTTTGGCACAAAAACAGTATAAATATATGTATATTATTAAGTATAAGCTCATCTATAAACTATAATTTTGTGAAAAATACTGACCTAGTACAAAACTAAATTGAAAAAAGAGGCTGTCGCACTAAAGTAATATTGCACAAAATGTTTGTGAAGTTTTTTAAAAACTTGCTCAATCCAACCGAGTAGGTTGGTTGCATTCGTAAATGCAAAACACTTTTTTTGATAAATTTCCAAAGTATACAGTGTGAAAAACTTGTTTTTCACAAGAAATTTATCAAAATCCAAAAGTGTGACGTAATCACAAAACGTAGATTTTATGCAATATTAAAAGAGGCTGTCGCAATTGCGACAGCCTCTTTTACACTAATGGTCAATTTAGATTTTAAATTCGTTTATTGTTTTGCCAAGCGAATACACTTTTGACCAGTTCATATTTTTTGTTTATTCAGTTTCTAAATATCTTTGAATTATAGCAGATAATTCGGCTCTTGTTACTAAATCTTTAGGATTTAAAGTAGTTTCTGTTTTTCCTGTAATAATACCGTTTGAAACTGCCCATTCCATAGCAGAAACTGCATATTCTGAAACGTCATTTACATCAGTAAATCCACCTAAAACTGTTTTAGTTGTATTAGTTTCTTCTTCTGCTAAACGATAAATCATAGTAACTAAATCTTCACGAGTAATTTCGTCCATTGGATTTGTTCCATCTGAAATTTCATTTTGGATAGCCCAATCTAATGCTTTTGCATACCAGTTTTCTCCGCCTTCTGTTTCGATACCGTTCATTCTTGCTAAAACAGTCCAAACCATAGCTCTTGTAGCATTTTCGTTTGGTGCAAATTTGCTATCGCTCACGCCATTCATAATATTAGCTTCAAAAACATAAGTAATGCTGTCAAATGCCCAGTGATTTGCCACATCGTCAAAGTTTAATATACCACCATCAGACAATGCTGTATCGCCATCTTCAATTTCAACGTCATCATTTGTGTCGTCAGTTTCAGGACGAGGTCTAGTTTGTGATGAAATTTCTTCGTCGAATAAAACTAACATACTAGCAGCTTTTAATTCATAAGAAACTGCATTTTCTGTTTGAGCGATTTGCTCGAAATTATCATTGTAAACACCATCGCCATCTGCTACGATATTCCAAACACCATTTGTAGCTTCTGGTAACCAAGTTATAGCTTGATTTTCAGTAGTTGCATTGTAAACTACAACGATATTTTTCCAAACATCACCATTTGCATTGTCTTTTAAATGCTGAATAATTATACCATCGTTGTCATTTAAAGTATAAACTTCTTGATGATTTGCAATATCTTCGGCAGTTGTCATTCTAAATGCTGGATGGTCTTTTCTAAGGTTGATAATGTCGCTGTAATATTCGAAAACTTCAATGAAATCCACT
>CAYJLC010000068.1:0-8103 GCA_964370735.1 uncultured Oscillospiraceae bacterium | reverse complement strand
TAAGGAGATATTTTATGAAAAAAACAAATATAACTATCAGTTTTGAAAGCGAAAAACTCGATGCTCTAAACTTTTATATCTCAAAAAAAGATGTAGATTTACAAAGCGAGCTTGCCGACACTGTACAAAAATTATATGAAAAATTTGTGCCACAACCAACTCGTGAATACATTGAAGATAAGCTTCAAAGAGAGCAAAAACCGAAAAAATCAGCTCCAAAGGAGGCAAAAAATGAAACTGACCAAACTAGAGATGGAAACAATCATAATTTTTAACGAAGAAGAATCTACTGCTGAAGTTTACACGCAAAACGTGAAATTGCGAAACAGGTTTGAAAAATTTCAAGCAAAATTCCCAGACCTTGTTACAAAACGTGGCGATACGTTTATTTTGCCTAAAAATCTGCTTAGAATTATGCCAGTTTCACCGACAAGCGAAGAAAATATTGAACGTGCAAGAAAACTCGGCGAGAAAAACAAGAACAATCTGAAACATAGTTCCAAATAGACAAACTACCCACCGAAACCACTTTGCAAAATCGTACACCGACGGATACCCCCATATAAAATGAGTAAGTTCGCAGATTAGCCTAGCTGACCAAATGCGTGAAGTCAAAGTAAGCGAGCAACGGAAAATCGACTTTTGGGGATATGAAAAAATAGCGGGATAAAGGCTTGATATCAAGCCGAACACATCAGTCGGCAGTGCCGACTGTTTAACCAAAATGAATAGCCTTAAAAACCACTGTTTAAAAGGTTTGCGAAAACAAAGTAAAAATGGGTCAAGGCTCAGCCTTGTGATATCTAAAAAACATAGTTGATATCAAAGTTAGTATCAAAACACGAGAAAAAGCAGTGTTTAAAGGCATTTTAACGACATACAAGATGATATATAGGAGGTTTTATGAGCAAAGAACGAAATATTTTCCCACTTAGAATGGACAGTGACACCACCGAGATGGTGAAAATTTTATACAAGCAAGATAATTGCAACAGCCAAAATGAGTTCATTGAAAAGGCTGTGAATTTCTACATCAGCTACCTCACAACAAACGAACCCACGAGTTTTCTAAACCCAATGCTCCACTCGGCTATCAAGGCAAGCCTCAAGGAAAACGAAAATCGTATGTCGAACAATCTGTTTAGGCTGACGGTCGAGATGGCGATGATGATGAATATTCTCGCACAGGGTCTTGAAGTTTCCGACGAAAGTTTACGAGCGTTACGAAATAACTGCGTCAAACAAATTAAGGCGACAAAAGGCAGAATAAATATTGACGAAATCGTTGTTGGTGAAGATTAATGGCAAAAATAATTTTGAAAATGCCGTATATAAAAAGTGGAAAATCGTCGCACAAAAGTTATTTTGTAAATTATATTGCCACAAGAAGTGGTGTTGAACTTTCGCTTGATAAATCGAATGAAAACGCTACAAAAAAGCAAAAAGATTTCATTGAAAATACTCTAAAAGATTATCCAGATAGCAAAAATATTTTTGAGTATGATGATTTTTTGAAAAATCCAACAGTGAAAAATGCGAGCGAATTTATTACGATGTCGCTTGAAATGAATTTGTCGACGATAGGTCAAAAGTCGAATTACGTTGGATATATCGCAAACCGTCCACGAGTTGAAAAAATATCTTCGCATGGACTTTTTACAAGTGGTAATGATAAAATAATTCTGTCAAAAGTGCAAAAAGAAGTCGCAAATCATACTGGAAATGTGTGGACTCCGATTATTTCGCTAAGGCGAGAAGATGCTGAAAAAACTGGTTTTGATAATGCTGAAAGTTGGAAAAATTTAATTGAAAACCAAGCGATGTATATTGCAGATGCACTGAAAATTCCACATAAAGATTTTGTGTGGTACGGTGCGATGCACAACGAAAGTCACCACCCTCATGTGCATTTGATTTGCTACAATAAAAATCCCGACAAGGAATATTTATCGAAAAAAGGCATCGAAATTATTAAGTCAAACCTTATGAACGAAATTTTTAAAGACGAGTTAATTCCGCTCTATGCTGAGAAAACTAAAAGACGTGACGAGCTGAAAAAAGAAGTCAGAAAATCGTTTGTAGAATTGAAATCAAAGCTACAAAACAGCGACTACACTAACCCACAACTTGAAAATTTGATTACACAGTTGAGCGAAAAGCTGAAATCGCACAAAGGCAAAAAACAGTTTGGATATTTACAGCCACACACGAAAAATATTGTGAATGCCATAGTAGATGAGCTTGCAAACGAGCCGAATATAAAATCGGCTTTTAACTTGTGGCAAGAATTACAAGAAGAAATACTTCATGGGTACAAAGACACGCTCCCACCTCACTTGAAATTATCAGAGCAAAAAGAATTTAAGTCGATTAAGAATATGATAATTCGTGAAGTGATGAAGTTAGATTTTGCAGAAAATAAATTACAAAATAATACTCAAAACAAAGTAAAAATCGGTTTTACAATCGCAAATTTATTAAAATCTCTCGGAAATATTTTCGAGGACAGTTTGCCAAAAGACAGCACGACTTCTCACCAAAAAATCGACAGCAAAGCTATGCGAAAACTTCGTGAACTGAAAGCAAGTAAAGGTATAAAACACACTGGCGAAGATTTGGAAAGTGCGTATCAGCAGACGATGTGATTTTGTGGACTTTTGGTTTGGTGTGTGGTATAATAGCTGTATTGAAGTAAAGTCTAAAGTATATAAAGGAGAGTGTTAGGCTATGCATAAAATTATACTAGTTTGTGGAAAAACTTGTAGTGGAAAGACCACTTATACGAAAAACCTAATACAAGAAATTAAAGCCGTGCATTTATCGGTCGATGAAATTAGTTTGGCAATTTTCGGTGGACAAATCGGTGAATCTCACGCTGAAATAATAGAAAAAATTGCAAGCTATCTTTTTGAGAAATCTATCGAACTTCATAATATCGGATTAAATGTTGTTATAGACACGGGATTTTGGCAAAAGGCAGACCGTGATAACGCAAATGACTTTTACAAAAAGCACAACATTACACCTCAGTGGCATTATATTGACGTTAGCGATGATTTGTGGCAACAACGAATAGATAAGCGTAATTATGCTGTTAAAAACGGTGAAACAATGGATTATTTAATCGATGACAATACTTTGGATTTCTTTTTAAATTTATGGGAAGCACCAAATAAAGAAGAAATTGATATATGGGTTTCTAACTAAAATATTCATTTTACAAAATAACAAAGGAGTTCTAAAATGTCACATAAAAAAACTGGTCATTATTGCAAAATCTGTGGAGAGCATAAAGCGAATGAAAAATTTTCTGGTAAAGGTCATAGCACGCACATTTGTAAAAGTTGTAGCAATCTTAGTGCCTCAGAAAAAAGTGAAAAAACGACAATGAATAAGTTGTATGCTTTGCAAGACAAATGGATAAATGAAACGGATAAAAAATGGCTATATAACAGAACTCGTGATAAGCGTCCAGAAGTTCGAGAATTAGCTCTGGAAATATATAATATGCGATTTCAAAAAGCTAAAGCGACTAAAAAACGTCCCCAAATAACAGCATTCAGTTTTGTCGCATACGACTCTGATAGTTTGCCAATTGCTGATTCGGAAATTGAGATTTGCAGTTTTAGTATTAATCGCAAAGAAAAATGTATCGATTATTTCGAGCGAAATATTGACTTAGATACAAGGAAATTTGCGATGGAAATAATTCCAACAGAAGTCACTAGAGTGTTTAAAAATATTACGAAAAATATATCTGAATTAGACGATTTTAAACTGAGTGACGACGATGAATTAATAGAGTCAGAAGAATTAACATGGACGTTAATCGTAGACTTTCAAGATGGAACTCAAAGCAAATATGGTTCGGAATATGCACCTGATTTTATTTATTTTTTATGTGATGATTTATGCAATTTAACATTTGATACAGAAGATGATGAACCATATTTTATTGATGTTATTGCAGATTGTGATGACTTACTCGAAGTTGCTGACAATATAGAGGCTCTTTTTACTGGCGATAAAGAGTATGATGAATATGTTTCACTGTCGCTAATCCAAGATATTTTAACTATATATTTCGACGGAGAGTATAGCGACAAAAACAAATCATATTATGTGCATCAAGGGAAAAACGCAAATTTAAAATTCGTTCAAACTTTTTTAATGTCACGATTTTCTGAAATTCCCTATGTTAAACTAACAGCAAAAGAAAAACTAATGGAAGTGATAAACTATATTAAGTCAAACTTTGTTCCACCAGTAGGTGAAATTATTTCTGAAAATGAAGTGACTGAAATACTTGATTTATTAGAAGTTAATTATAGTTTAATGAGCAAACTGACTAAAAGAGAAAAAATGCATATTTTACTTATTGAAAATACACATAAGCTATTTAATTCTATATGTAACACTATGAAAAAATCCACTTATAGCTCGGATTTTAAATATGAGGTCTATTGTTTTCATCATAAGCAAAAAAATGATTGTCACCCATTATATGTGTTTTTACACGAAATTGGTCACATGGTAAGCACGCAAATTACAAAAGATGCAATGAAAGTGTCAGAAGTTTTCTTGAGTCTAGCAGAAATGAAACTAGGTAAACCATTAGAAGAAGATGCTCCAGAGTTTTTTGCAGATATGTTTTCGGTTTCAATGCTCTGTAAATTCGGTTACAAACATTTAAGTCCATTTGGAGAATATACTGATTTAATGCAAGCTGATTTTGCAGATTATTTTGAAAATTTATTAAAAAATGAGTTTTAATTATATTTTAGAACGGAGAATGATTATGGATAAAGAAAAAATCAAAGAACTCACGTTACTTTTAATGTATCTAACATCTTGGGAAGAAAAACAATTTGATGAAAAAGCAACTTTATCGTGGAAAGGTTATAACTTCGACATATTGAAAGAATTAGATGATGAAGAATTAATTTTTAACACAAAACGTATTCAACCAGTGTATTTAAGTGAAACTGGAATCGAAAAAGCAAAAGAACTTATGAAAAAATATAATATTTAGAAATTGCAGTCTATCACACGATAGGCTGTTTTTTTATGAAAGGACAATTTTATGAAAAACAACAAAAAAGATAAATTTACACAGAAATACAACAATCAAAAAAGCAAAATCCACTCTCCGAAAATTAAGAGAGTGGATTTTTTATCGTTTCACAGAAAAATTGGAAAAGATCTGAAAAAATAAGTTATTTGTTCTTAAAGTGATTATTTTGTCTGAAAACAGATCTCAAATATTGTTTACCAGCCTCTTCACACCATAGCCTTGATAGGATTCGATATTTTTCGTGGTCTAGTTGTCTAGATACAAGAAAAGCTTGATGTAAAGAATAGTTTTTTTCTGCACACCAAGGTTTTACAATATTATTAAAATCACTTATCGCAGTTTTCATTTCTTCAGCAGATAAATTAGTCATCATACACAACCCCATTAAACAAATTTATTTAATTATATCACATATAAAAACCTAATGCAAAGGAGAATTTTATGGCAAAAGAATATATTCATTTTACTAACGAGCAGAAAGAACAAGCGAACCGAGTTGACCTTGAAGATTTTTTAAGATCAAAGGGCGAAAGTTTGGAACGCTCTGGCAGAGATAAAAGACTTAAATCCGACCATAGTATCACAGTTCGTGGTAACACTTGGTATGACCACTCTACTGAAAAAGGTGGTTATTCTATCGACTTCGTGAAAATGTTTTATGGATTAGATTTCCCACAAGCTGTGAACGAACTCCTCGGTGGTACGAATTCTGCATATAGGAGTTATGAAAAACCTATCGAACCACCGAAAATATTTGCACTGCCACCAAAAAACACAAGCAACAATAAAGTTTTTGCATATATGACACAGCACCGATGTATAGAATCATCGGTGCTGAACTTTTTTATCAAGAAAGGTTTAATTTATGAAAGCAGAGAAATCTTTCAGAGTTCTCATGAAATCTTTAATGGTCGAGAATATAACAATGCGATTTTTGTTGGTTTAGATAATGATGGAACACCCAAACACGCACACAAGCGAAGTATCTTCTCTACTGGCAAAAGGTTTGTGCAAAATATCGAGGGCAGTTCTCCAAAAGATAGCTTTCACTACCTTGGTGGTAGTAATCGACTGTATATTTTTGAGGCACCAATCGATATGCTTTCTTTTATTTCAATGTACTCTCATACAAATTGGCAGTCGCATAACTACGTCGCACTCTGTGGAACTTCATCTCAACCAATGATTGAACTAATTGATAAGCACAGTAATATTGACCATGTGGTAATGTGTTTGGATAACGATACAGCAGGACATAAAACCTGTGACCGTTTTGCAGAACTACTGGATGAAAAGGAAACCAAACATAGTAAAATTATGCCACAGAATAAGGATTTTAATGAGGATTTAATAGCAATGAAAAATCAGTCACAGGTCGTGAATTCTTTGGTTATGGGGTGAAATGCTATTTTTGTCTATTCCACTTTGGTCTATATAATGAAATGAGCTTTCTTTCCGAAGAAATTATTTCGTTTTCATCTTCCATTGGACATAAGAATAGGCAAATATTTGATTGATGTTTATTAACTAGTGAATTTATATGTGTATTAGTTGATTGACCTTCTTTAAAACAATTAATAGGAGATATTTTTCCGTAATTAATGTTGAATCTTTGATAAAAGCTATCTTTACAGCGACCTATGTACATTAACTCCCCATACAAAAAATACGCATAAAGCCCTTTTAAGTTGTAAAAATCCTTGTCTGAAAGTTTGAATTCGCAAAATTTATCAGCACCATTTTTATTTAAAAACTTGCTATAGAACAGATCATCGCCTTCAAACAAAAAGTTAAGAAATATTGAAATATCTTCGTGTAGAAACATTGAATACTTAGATGTTACAACGTTCGTAAGGTTTTTATAATATTTTTTAGTTAACATGTATTCAACAGTTCGTCCTGAATAATTTAAAAATGTATTGCAAATATCTGTTTTTACTATTGTTATACTTGTTTGGTGAAAAGCATAATCACCTAATTGTACAACATCTAATTTTGTGTCATGTTTATTATTCCACTGATTTGTGAAGCTGTTTTCTGAAATATTATTATCGTGTTTATACAAAAATCCTATTTGTTTTGACTGCGAATTCATATTTGTTTTATATAAATCGTTATTTTTTAATTTATTATCTAGCAAGGATAAAAGGGCATACCAGTAAACTTGATTAACTGTTGCTTTGCCAGCTTTATCGCTGACAGAAAATCCTTTTTCTCGTTGTAAATATATTGGGTATATTCTTAGGAATTCATCATATTTAAGTTTTCGCGTTGTTGAAATCTTGCAAGAAGGAAATTCTTTTTTAGCTTTCGATATATAAATATAATTTCCATCCGTTTCAGCATAAAACCATATAGGCATTTTCTTAATTTTAGGAACAGTATGTACATCTTGAGGAGATTTACGTAAAAAATCAACTAAATTATTCCAAATTGCTTCCATAACATCCTCCGAAAAAACTCTAGATAACTATCAAGTATATTATACCACGAAAATCACAAAAAAGAAAGGAAAATCCTATGAACCAAATCACAATTTTAATCACATCAGCACTCATAATGTTCCTCGTAATCGGTGGCTTATCTATGATAGCGCACCTATATAATCTCAACGGAATTAAATCTCGTACTGTCGGCGATGGTCAACATGGAACTGCGAGATTTTCTACAAAACAAGAAATCAAGAAAATCTATAAACATATAAAATTCACTCCCAAAGAGTGGCGAAAAGGAAAAAATCTGCCGACAGCAAAAGAACAAGGAATCATCTTAGGTTCTGTTGGCAAGAAAAACGAAGTCACTGCTTTAGTCGATACTGATGATGTGCATTGCTTAATGATTGGCGCATCTGGTGTCGGCAAGACTGCTTACTTCTTGTATCCAAATTTAGAATTCGCCTGTGCCAGTGGTATGAGTTTTTTAACCACTGATACCAAAGGTGACCTATATCGAAACTATGGTCACATCGCAAAAGAACACTATGGTTACAATGTTTCAGTCATAGATTTGCGCAACCAAACTCGTTCCGG
>CAYJLC010000067.1:0-8170 GCA_964370735.1 uncultured Oscillospiraceae bacterium | reverse complement strand
TGTGCATGCTTTAACTTTTTAAAATTAAAAATAACAATTAAATAGCGGGTAAATCTTAAAGAGGGTTTGTTTTGTATTTCGAAAGGGATATGAAACAGATTCTCTTTTGTTTTTAAAATGTGTACTTAACTTACATTTAATGTAGATTTGACCGTTTTTTGATGAAACAGCCTTGATTTTCGTGATAAAATAATAATATATTATTAAAAATACGAAAAAACCTATAAATCACGCTTATTTATCAAGATTAATATAAAGGAAAAAATAAGTTTTTTGTAGAAAAGTTTCAAAATTAGGAGGATTCATTTTGGAGAAAAATTTAACATTTGAGATAAGAGAAATCTATAAATCGCTTAGAACTTCTGAAAAAAAGGTTGCTGATGTTATTTTATCAGGCGAGTTTGATATAAATGATAGCTCGATTGAAGATTTAGCGAAAAAAGCATCTGTAAGTCAGCCGACGATTATTAGATTTGCAAACGCTTTAGGATATAAAGGTTTTAAGGATATCAAGAAATTATTAACGGCTGAACAGATTAAAAAAGATACTAAAATCGAGTTAAACCAAGTAATTTCTTTTAAAATCACTCCACAAGACAAGCTTATTGATACAAAAGCCAAGGTAATTTCCACGCATATTAAACATTTTGAAGATTTGCTTAAAAATATTTCATCTTATGAGTTAGTTCGAGCTGTTGAAAGCATTATTGGTGCGAATAATATTGTAATTTTTGCCGTCGAAAACTCAAATTGTGTCGCAGATGACTTAAAAACCAAGCTTACATATATGGGTTTTAATGTTTTATTTTATTCTGATCCATATTTGCAGAAAATTTGTGCTAAAAATCTTACTGAAAAAGATGTCGCAATCGGCATTTCTTATACAGGTTTTTCAAAAATTACAGTAGATGCTTTAAGAACAGCAAAAGATGGTGGTGCGACAACGATTTCCATTTCAAATATTGAAAATTCTATCATAAATAGATACGCAGATGTGATTTTATGTACAGGAAGTGAGCAGTATTTATATGGAAATGCAATTTTTTCACGATGCACACAAATTGCGATAATCGATATGCTCTATACTGGAATTTTAATCGCAGATTATGAAAAATACTCATACAATATCGAAAAAAACACGAGTGAAATAAAATCGCTCGCTTATCCTAATGAATAATGTAGTTTTTCTACATAAAAAACAGTAAGTCTTTATTTAGTTTTAACAAAGGTTTTACTGTTTTTTACTTTAGGACTTAACAAAAATTATATAAAATTAAATCAGAAATAAAACGAAATGTGAGGAAATAAAATGCTAAAACTTAGAAATATAGAAAAGAAATATGGCGACACTACAATCCTTAATAATATAGATTTAGACATAAATGATGGTGAAATTGTATCGATTTTAGGTTCTTCTGGAAGTGGAAAAACGACTCTTTTAAATATCATTTTAGGGATAACCGAGGCAAATCAAGGCACTATCGAATTTGGTGGCAAAGATATCACAAATGTTAGCATGGAAAACCGTGGTTTTAACATCGTATTCCAAGATTATGCACTTTTCCCAAACCTAAATGCTTATCAAAATATTGTCTATGGACTAAAAAACAAGCCTGGCATTTCTTCAAGACTTGAAGTTGATGATTTAATAACTCTTTTAGGTTTAAGAGATCATTTACACAAAAAAATCGACCATCTTTCTGGTGGACAAAAACAACGTGTTGCACTTGCAAGAACACTTGTTATGAAGCCAAAAATTCTTCTTTTAGATGAGCCACTTTCAGCACTCGACGGTGTTATAAAAGAGTCTATCAAAGAAAAAATTAAACAAATTGCAAAAGAATATAATTTAACGACGATAATAGTTACCCACGACCCTGAGGAAGCTCTAAGCTTATCTGATAAAGTTATGATTTTAGACGGTGGAAATATCGTGCAATATGCGAAGCCTTCGGAAATTATAAATTCTCCGAAATCTGATTTTGTTAAAGGTTTTATCTTAAATCAACTGGAAATTAAAAGAAATAATATACTTTCACTTTTCAATCAAAGTATTAGCTTAAATTTAGGTTCTTAAATTATGACAAAAAACAGAAACTATGCGATAATCACTATTTTTGCATTAATCTCAATATTATTTTTAAGCTTTTTAGTAGCACCAATGCTCACAATTTTAATAAAATCTTTTGTTTCAGACAGTGGTTTTTCGCTCGATTTTTATAAAGATTTGGTTTTAAGTGGTGATTTACTAATTTCGCTATCAAATAGCGTGACTTTATCGACAATCAGTGCGATTATTTCAACACTTTTAGCATTTATCTTGGCATATTCTGTGAATTTCACAAATATACCTTTAAAAATCAAAAAAATTATCCCAGTTTTAACAACACTTCCGATGCTTCTGCCTACGATTACTTATGGGTTTGCTATAATTTATTCGTTTGGAAAACAAGGTTTAATCACACAAATTTTAGGGTTTCAACCATTTGAAATTTATGGTCCTATTGGAATTGTTATTGGCTACATAATTTATACGCTTCCAATTGCTTTTTTACTTATTAACAACACGATGAAATATGTTGACAAAAAGTATGTAATCGTGTCAAGAGCTATGGGTGATAATGCCTTTAAACGTTTTATTATAACTGTAATTCGACCTCTTTTAGGCACTTTCGCTGCATCTTTTATACAAACTTTCACACTATGTTTTACAGATTATGGTATACCAACTTCTTTAGGTGGTGATATAAAATTAATTTCGACTACTTTATATGAAAAAATGCTTGGAAGTGTACCTGATTTTAATGCAGGTTCAGCAGTTGCGATAACAATGCTTCTGCCGTCAATTTTAAGCATAATCTTACTCGCATATCTTGAGAGGTTTAATATAAGATACAATAAAATATCTCAAATCGAGCTTAAAAAAAGCAAAGCTCGCGATATATTTTTCACTTTTGCTACTTTTTCGATTTTATTTTGTGTGCTTTCGATTTTTGCAGTTATTTTCATCGTTCCCTTTGTTAAGCAATGGCCTTATAAAATCATTCCAACCTTTGAGATTTTTTCTGAAGTATTATCAGATAGTTCGTTAATTTCCACTTATGGAAACTCTATTTTTGTGGCTATCATGACAGCGATATTCGGAACACTAACCGTTTATGGTGCAGCACTAATTTCTGCAAGAAGCCCAGAAAATAGACTTTGGGGCAAAATTTTGGATAGTATTGCACTTATTAGTAATGCCATTCCTGGAATGGTAATCGGTGTTGCGTTTCTTTTAACATTTACTGGAACACCACTTCAAAATACTTTCCCTCTGATTATTATATCAAATATTGTCCACTTTTTCTCTAGTCCATATCTTATAATGAAAAATGGATTAGAAAAACTCAATTCATCATGGGAAACAACAGCAAAACTTATGGGTGACAGCTGGATAAAGTCAGTTATCCGAATAATAACACCAAATGCATTTCATTCTTTGGTAGAAGTTTTCAGCTATTATTTTATTCATTCAATGGTAACTATTAGTGCTGTAATCTTTATTGCAGGTGCGAGAACATCAGTTATCACAACAAAAATTAAAGAACTTCAACATTATGCAAATTTCAACGAAATCTTTGTTTTATCAATTTTAATTTTACTTACAAATTTAGTAGCAAAAGGACTTTTCTGGTTCTTTTCACATAAGAAATCAAACAAAAATATTTAAGAGGTATTAAAAATGAGAAATTTTATTAAAAAATTAGCAGCAGTTACTGTTTTATCAGGTATTCTTTCCACAAGCCTTGTTGGGTGTACTACTGATGCAGTGTCGCAGGTTATATTCTATTCAAACGCAGATGATGAGGCTGTCGAGTCTATGAAGGCGACACTTGATACAAACGGTTACGAAGGAAAATATTTATTCCAAAGTTTCGGAACATCTGAACTTGGTGGAAAATTACTTGCAGAAGGAACAAATATCGAAGCAGATGTTGTTACTATGAGCTCGTACTATATCGAAAGTGCCGAAGCAGACCACGATATGTTTTTAGACTTAACTTTCGATGTTAATACAAACGATGCATTTCCAGCATTTTATGCTCCGTTTATCGGAAACCAAGGCGCATTAATCGTTAACACTGCCGAGTTAGAAGCAAACGGTGTTTCGGCTCCAACTTCTATCAAAGATTTAGCAAATCCAGAATATAGTGGTTTAATTTCTGTGGTTGATATAACAGGTTCATCAACTGCATGGCTTATGGTTCAGGCTTTAGTTTCTGAATATGGCGAAGAAGAAACTGCGACTATTCTTGAAGGAATTTATGCAAATGCTGGCGCTCATTTAGAATCGTCTGGTTCAGGTCCTATTAAAAAAGTAAGAGCTGGCGAAGTTACTATCGGATTTGGATTGCGCCACCAAGCTGTTGCAGATAAAGCTGATGGTTTACCAGTGGACTTTGTTGACCCTACTGAAGGAAATTTCACACTTACTGAAAGTTTAGCAGTAGTTGACAAAGGAGATTCAACAAATGCACTTGCTATGGAGATGGTTGAGTGTATCATTACAAACGGACGTTCAGATTTAATGAAAACTTACCCTGTTCCACTTTATAAAGATGAAACTGCCGACGGAGATGCTTTATCACCTAATTCAAAAGTTTATCCAGAGCCTTTAACTGTTGATTTACTAAAAGAACACGAAGCAATTTCTGAAAGCGCGAAATAAGGAAGATTATTATGATTAAATATAAATTATTAACCCCAGGTCCACTTACAACCAGCGAAACTGTTAGGTCAGAAATGATGGTAGACCACTGCACATGGGACAATGACTACAAAAAAATAACTCAAGAAATTAGGCAAGAACTACTAAATATCGCACACGTGAGTTCTGATAAATACACAGCAGTTTTAATGCAGGGCAGTGGAAGTTTCGGAGTTGAATCAGTTCTTATCAGCAATTTAAGCGATAATGACAAGATTTTAATTATCTCAAACGGTGCTTATGGCGAGAGAATTGTTAAGACTGTAAAACAGGCGAAGAAAAATTATACAGTTTACGAATGTCATTATAACGAACAACCAAAAGCCGAAAAAGTCGCTGAAATTTTAGCTGAAGATAATGCAATCACTCATGTAGTTATAGTTCACTGTGAAACTACTTCTGGAATTTTAAACGATATTGAAAGCATCGGAAAAGTTGTTAAAAACGCTGGTTTAATATATTTTGTTGACGCTATGTCTAGTTTTGGTGGTGTTGATATTAATGTTAAAGATTTAGAAATCGATTTTCTTGTAAGTTCTTCAAACAAATGTATTCAAGGTGTGCCTGGATTTTCATTTATAATCTGCAAAAAAGATGCACTTATGAAATGCAAAGGAAAATCTACAAGTTTATCGCTTGATTTATATGCACAATGGGAAGAAATGGACAAAGAAGGCAAGTGGAGATTTACGTCCCCTACTCACGTTGTTCTAGCTTTCAGACAAGCATTAGAAGAATTAAAACTAGAGGGTGGAGTATCGGCACGCGAAGAAAGATATCGTGAAAATAATCGAGTTTTAATCGACAGAATGACTGATATGGGCATCGAAACGTATGTAGACCGCGAACATCAAAGTCCGATAATTACTACATTTTTAAATCCAGAAAATACAGATTTTTCTTTTGGTGAGATGTATGAGTTTGTAAAAGAGCGAGGATATGCGATTTATCCAGGAAAAGTTACAAATGCTGATACGTTTAGAATTGGAAATATAGGTGAAATTTATCCAGAAGATATGGAAACACTTTGCGATATTTTTGCAGAATATTTTAATAAATAGGAGAACATAAAATGATAAAAATAGAAGCAGTTATATTTGATTGGGCAGGAACAACAGTAGATTATGGTTCATTTGCACCAGTTGGAGCGTTTATAAACGCATTTAAAGCATACGGTATCACACCGACAAATACAGAAGTTCGCGAACCGATGGGTATGTTAAAACGTGACCACGTGAAATATATGCTAAATATGCCGAGAATTAACGAAGAATTCAAAAAAGTTTATGGTAAAGATTTTACCGAGGCTGATATTGACGCAATTTATGGCTCAAGTGAGAATGCTATACTTGATGCTGTTAAAAATTATTCAGACCCAAAACCATTTGTGCTTGACGAAATAGCAAAACTTCGCGCGCGTGGAATAAAAATTGGCTCAACTACAGGATATACTCGCCAAATGATAGACCTTGTTATCCCTGTTGCAAAAGAAAAAGGCTACTCGCCTGATACGTGTTTCACATCGACTGAAAGTTCAGGATTTGGCAGACCATATCCGTATATGATTTTCAAAAACATGGAGGCTTTAGGCATTAAAGATGTAAATTCTGTAATGAAAGTTGGCGATACTGCAACCGACATCAGAGAAGGTAAAAATGCTGGAGTTTTAGCTGTTGGAATTATCGAAGGTAGCTCGGCTATGGGACTTACTGAAGAGGAATATAACGCACTTACTGATAGCGAAAAAGAAATTCAAAGAGCACGTGTTATTGATATATATAAATCAGCTGGAGCAGATTACATCATAGATAATATGTCTGATTTATGCAATTTAATTGACACAATCGAAAAGTAAATTATAAATCTAAGTCACGGTTTTTCGTGGCTTAAATTTTATTAAGAGGTATAATATGATATTAAAAACAACCGAGGGAGATACAAATTTAAGTGGTTATCGTTTAAATTGGCAAGAAAAAAATCTATCAGAAAAAGTAAAAACCCACTTGCTAGACGATGAAAAATATTTTTTAAAACAAGCACTTTCATCACCTTGTTTAAACATAGTAACTGAAAGTAATGGCGCATATATAATCGATGGTGATGGACGAAAAATACTTGATTTTCACGGAAATAGTGTTCATCAACTAGGATATAACCATGAAAATTTAACAAAAACACTTATAGAGCAGATTGGCAAACTTTCATTTTCTCCAAGAAGATATGCAAATGATAAAGCGACTGAATGTGCAAAAAAGCTTGTAAGTTTAATGCCACACGATGATTTTAAGGTACTATTTACAACAAGTGGAGCTGTTTCAAATGAAACTGCACTAAAACTTGCGCGAATATATACTGGAAAGCACAAGATTTTATCAGCGACAGATTCATTTCATGGAGCAACATTTTTAACGATTAACGCAGGTGGAACACATCATTTTCGTGATGGATTAGAGCCACTCCTTGACTATTGCATAAAGTTTCCTCATTTCACAAGCGATGATAAACATAACAAAAAAACTCTTGAAATAATCGAAAATCACTGCAAAAGCGATGATATTTCAGCTATTTTAATAGAGCCTGTACGCTCTACTGATGTTTTCATTCCTAAAAAAGAATATATCAAGAAAATTCGTGAGATTTGCGATGCATATAATGTTGTATTAATTTTTGATGAAATTCCAACAGCATTTGGCAGATGTGGCACAATGTTTTCTTTTGAAAATTTTGGAGTAACCCCAGATATTTTAACATTAGGAAAAGGCATGACTGGTGGTTTAATTCCATTTTCAGCCGTTATTGCAAATAAAAAATTCGATATTTGCGAACAAACATCGATGGGGCATTTTACATTTGAAAAAAATCCACTTGCAAGTGCGTTAAACCTTGCATTAATCGATACAATCGAGAGCGAAAATCTTCTAAAAAGAGCAAATGAAATCGGCGAATTTTTAAAGAAAAGTATACTCGATTTTAATCATGAGCTTATATATGAAGTGCGACAAATTGGAGCGTTAGTGGGTGTAGAACTAAGGCTTAAAAATGGAGAAAAGGCTCATAATGAAGCAGAATTTATTTTATAT
Organism: uncultured Oscillospiraceae bacterium; assembly: GCA_964370735.1. Lineage (GTDB taxonomy): Bacteria > Bacillota > Clostridia > Oscillospirales > Butyricicoccaceae > CAYJLC01. The sequence goes on along the minus strand of CAYJLC010000067.1, from coordinate 340 downwards.
AATTCACTAGAAAACGGACTAAGTTTCAAAATTTCTGGAGAAAACATACTAACTTTATCTCCTGCACTTGTAATTTCCGATGAAGAACTGGAAAAATCCATCAAAATTCTAAAAAATGCATTTGAAAGTTTTAAAAAATAGTACAATGTCAAGACTAATTACATTAAAAATATGCTAGTAAAAATCACTTATAAAATATAGGTGATTTTTTGCATATCCCCTACTCTATTCTCATATACTTAAACAAAAAGGACATTAGGAGGAGAATTATGGAACATATTTATGGGGATATTGCACTTAGAACTGGTGGGGATATTTATATCGGCGTAGTCGGTCCAGT
>CAYJLC010000066.1:0-8229 GCA_964370735.1 uncultured Oscillospiraceae bacterium | reverse complement strand
TATGCTTAGTTGATGCGCAAGTATAATAATAGAACAAAAAAGCTGATAAACACTAAGTTTTATGCTAGTATTATCAGCTTTTATTTTTAAATTAATGTGGCATTTACTTCTCTATTTTTCGCAATATCGTTTTTTTATAACATATTCATCGTGTGAAGTTTTATTAATTTCTGTCACATACGAGCTACCAATTACATAAATTTCATCATTTGAAACTACCAGGGCAGTATCTTCGCTAACTCCAAATCCATGCGATACTTGTGTAAAATCCATAGTTGACATAAGCCTATGAAGTCTTGGTCTTGTGTCAAAATGTTGGTCAATTATAACATTTTTCATAAAGCCTAGGCCTTTTGTTACAAGCATTGGTTCAATTTCGTCGCCCTCGTCATATTTATCATTATACTTTTCGTAATCCGTTTCAATAGGAAAAAGCATAGCTCCCCTATCTCCACCACGCGAAATCATAGGGTCACTCATTATAGCAGCACCGGCGCTTGTTCCACCTATCACACCACCATTTTCGTAAATTTCACGAATTTTTTCAAGGCAAGGGCTGTCACTATTATCGGCATTTACAAAGGCTTTTAGCACATAATATTGGTCACCACCAGTAAACCAAACTGCGTTTACTCCGTTTAAATATTTAAGTTGAAATTCGCCTGCAAAATCTGACCAATTTGAAACTTTCGCAGAAATTGGCATTAACACTACATTTTCAGTGCTTATTCCAAGTGATAGAAACTTGTCTTTTAAATAATTAAAGCTGTCGACAGGATCATCGCTCGCTGTTGGAACAACGCAGATTTTAGGATTTTTTCCTGCAAGTTCTATGAATTTTCCTAAGATAATATCGCTAGATTTTTTCACTGCACCACCAGCGATTATTAAATTTCCTTTGCTCATTTTAACCTCGTTTGATACTCTTTAAATTCATTTTCTGTGCATAAAACAAAGTGACCATCTTTAACTTCTTTAAAGTTTTTTGGCTCATTTGTTTCTTTTTCTTCGTATTTTACAATAACTTTTTTCTTTTCAATATCTGGTTCTGGTATTGGAATTGCTGATAAAAGTGCGTTTGTATAAGGGTGAAGTGGATTTAAAAATAATTCTTCGCTCGGTGCAAGCTCAACAATTTCACCTTTATAAATTACTGCAATTCTATCAGAAATAAATCTTACAACCGACAAATCATGCGCGATAAACAAATACGTTAGGTCGTTATCACGTTTAAGGTCGTTTAAAAGATTAATAACTTGTGCTCTAATCGAAACATCAAGTGCCGAAATCGGCTCGTCAGCTACTATAAAACTTGGGTTCATAACGAGTGCCCTTGCAATACCAACACGCTGACGTTGACCACCAGAAAACTCGTGTGGAAATCTGCTTGCAAAATCTGGCGAAAGCCCAACTTTGCTCATAACACTCGAAACTTTTTGCTTGCGTTCCTCTTCACTTTTAAACAATTTGTAGTTATAAAGTCCTTCCGAAATGATATAATCAACTTTTGCGCGTTCGTTTAAACTTGCCATAGGGTCTTGGAAAATCATTTGAACATTTTGGCGATAGTCACGAAGTTCGTTAAAGTTAAGTTTGCGATTTATCTTTTTACCAGCGAAATTTATTTCTCCATTACTAGTCGGAATGATTTTCATAATAGCACGACCAACCGTCGTTTTACCAGAACCACTCTCGCCTACCAAACTGAGCGTTTCGCCCTTATAAATATCAAAAGACACTTTTTTTACAGCGTGAAATTTCTTTTTGCCACTGCCATAGTCAATAGAAACGTCTTTTAAACTTAAGAGAACTTCTTTTTTGTCAAAACTTTCTTCACTAGCTTCACTTCGCTCTTTTTGCTCAAATTTTCTCTCGATTTTCGATGGGTCACCATATTTTTCAATAGCATATTCATGCATAAGCCATGTTTTTGCAAAATGCGTTTCAGAAATTTGCATAAGTGGTGGCTCAAGCTCTAAGTCAATTTTTAATGCATCGATATTTCTCGGTGCAAATGCATCTCCGACAATATCCTTAAATAAATTCGGTGGAGTTCCTTTAATCGCTGGAAGCTCCTTGCCTTTTTCCCCTACTTGTGGAAGCGAGCTTAAAAGCGCTTTTGTATATGGGTGAACTGGTGCGTGAAAAATCTCGTCCGAAGTTCCTTTTTCGATAATTTCACCAGAATAAATTACAGCAACCCTATCAGCTACCGATGCGACAACACCTAAATCATGCGTGATAAAGATGATAGACAGTCCAAATTCCTTTTGAATATCTTTCATAAGTTTTAAAATTTGTGCTTGTAGAGTAACATCAAGTGCCGTTGTCGGCTCGTCACAGATTAAAACCTTTGGTCTTGCAGCAATCGCAGTTGCAATAACGATACGTTGACGCATACCACCTGAAAATTCGTGTGGATATTGATGATATCTCTTTTCGCAGTCGGTAATTCCTACTTTTTCCATAAGCGATAGAACTTCTTCTTTTGCTTTTTCTTTGGAAACATCAGTGTGAAGTAGCACCATTTCTTCGATTTGCTTGCCGATTTTTTTTAGTGGATTTAGTGCTGTCATTGGGTCTTGAAAAACCATAGCAATTTCTTTTCCACGAATTTTCTGCCACTCTTTTGCTGTTTTTATCTGACGCAAATCAAGTCCATCATAAGTCATTGAACCACTTTCGATAAAGCCATTTGAGTCAACCATTCCAATGAGTGATTTTGTTAAAACCGATTTACCACTGCCACTTTCGCCAACAATAGCGAGCGTTTCATTTTCGTATAAATCTATAGAAGCTGCACGAATTGCTGGAAAAATTTTGCCACGCAAATTAAATTTTATGACAAGGTCGTTTACTTCAATTAATTTTTTAGCCATTACGCACTCCTCCTATCTGTGATTTCTTGGGTCTGACGCATCTGCAAAACGATTTCCTACAATATAAAACGAAACTGTAATAAATGATAGGATAATTGTAGGGCAAATAAGCTGGAACGGATAAACCTCAAAATTATTCTTACCAACACTTACTAAATTTCCAAGCGACACAATATCTAGTGGCAAACCTAAGTTAATATAGCTTAAAAATACCTCTGAACCTATTGAGTACGGTATAGTAAGTGCTGCTTGCATAATTATAATACTCACTAGATGTGGTATGATATTTTTCGAGATAATCCTACTAAGTGGTGTTCCTAAACATTGCGACGCGATGTTATATTCGCTTTCTCTTATAGAAATTACCTTGTTTCTTATAAATCTTGCGACTGCTAACCAACCAGTAAGACACATCGCAAAAACTATCGTCCAAAAACTTGGTCTTAAAATATAAGTAAAAAGAACTAAATACACAGTTTGTGGTATATTGGTTGCGATATTATAAAGTTCTGTCATAAATCTGTCGATTTTTCTAACATATCCCCATAAGGCACCAGCAATTGTTCCTAAAGTTACGTCGATAAATGCAATAACAAGCCCTAAAAGGATAGACGTTCTCGTTCCATACCATGTTCTTGTCCACATATCTCTACCGATGCTATCTGTTCCAAATAAGTGGTCAGCTGACGGTGGTAAATTCCAAGTTTTAGAATCTGTTGTTGCGTAGTTTGGGTTTAAATATGAGTTTTCCCAATTTGGCATAAGCTCCACAACAAACGGATAAATAAAACTAAACGCCACAAATAAAACCATAATTGCAAGCAAAACTTTTGAAGAAGTGCTTTTAAAAAACGTTCTGAAGGTTGATTTCCAATATGAATAATTTGAATATCCGATATTTTCTGCTTCTTTTTCGTTGAATTCGGCTTTTTCAAACATTTCGCGTGATAAATTCATTTTTAAGTTCATATTAGTTACCTCCTTTTTCTGCTTTGTGCAGTTTAATTCTAGGGTCGACAAGTGCCATTAAAACATCGCCTAAAAGCACTCCTAAAACACCTAAAACAGAGAATAATATAACTAAAATCTGAACTAAACTGTTGTCCATTTCCTTGATAGCATCAACAAGCAAACCGCCCATCCCAGGAATGCCATAAAGGCTTTCTATAACAAGCGAACCACCGATTGTAAGTAGCATTTGCACAGGAAAAAACTGAACAAGTGGAACAAGTGCATTTCTCAAAATATGCTTTACAGTGATAGCTCCTTCCGAAACACCCTTTGCAGTAGCAAATTTTACATAATCTTTGTTTTTTTCGTCTACCATAAAACGACGTAGCCAAATAGCATACCACGCAATACTTGATAGCGAAAGCGAAATAACAGGCATTATGAATGTCACAGAGTTTCTCTCGTTAAACATCATCGGAATGGAGAAAAGCCCTGTTATGAAAATTTGCAGTAAATATAAGTAAATTAAGCTAGGAACTGCCCTTACAATTACGATATATCCAGTCCCTAAATAGTCGATAAATTTGTCTTTATACCTTGCCATTAGCATTCCAAGTCCTAAGCCTAAAACCAGTGAAATTATCATACTAACCACACCAAAAGAAAGCGAATAAGGAATTTTTTCTGCTAAAATATCGGTAATTTCGACATGTGGTTGCAAAATATGCGATTCACCTAAGTCACCATTTGCAAGACTTATTACAAAATCGCCAAAAAGCTCTAAAGGATTTCCACTCGCACCTATTTCGACTAAGTACATTTCCCTTTCGGCTTCTGACATATTGATATAATCATCACGCGTGAAATAGCCTTCTGTCGGCATTAGTCTAAGTAGCATAAAAACTACAAAGACTATTATAAAAACCGAAAGTAAAGACTGAAGTATTCTTTTAAAAATGTACTTTGCCATAAACATTCTCCATTAATTATTGATTTCTTCCATTAAAGCATTATATGCTTCTTCGTATTGTATTTGAGAAACTGGCTCTGCTTGAAGTTCGATGCCTTTATATTTAAAACGAACGATACCAAAACCACCTCTTGGTGCTGTAAACGGTACTGCTCTTGACATTTCATAAACTCCACCACCAGATTCCCAGGGAATTACATATACATTTTCGATTAAATGTGCCTCAGCTTCTGCAAATTTTGCATATCTTTCAGATGGAGTAAGTAGGCTTGATGCTTCTTCTACTAATGCATCGAAAGTAGCATCGCTATATTTACCATCATTTACAGCACCGTCAGTAACTAAACGCTCAAGTTGAGAAACTGGGTCTGCGAATTTGAAAGAGAAACTGTCATAAGATAAGTCATAATATCCTGGTGCGATAACGTCGTTGTATTTTTCCCCTGTAATTGGAGAAAGAACAACTTCAACATTTTCTTTGCCAAATACTTCTTCGATGTTTAATTTTACAAGTTGTGCTAAAGCCACATCGTCAGTTTCAGTTTCGTGAACATACACGATTTGAAGTGGTAATTTTGCGTCAGTTGTGATTGGGTTTTGTCTACCAAAATCAACTTCAGTTGCTGTTGCACCTGTGATATTTCCATTACCATCAGTAAGTGCTAAAACTGCTTTGTCGAAATATTCTTTTGCTAAAGTTGGGTCATAAGTCGCTGAACCTTCATCTTTAATTGATTTTAGTGGTTCATATTCTGTGTAATCTTTTCCGTTTTCATCTAAACAAACTTCGTTTGGAGTTACAGTGTTGATAAGCATTTCTTCTGCACCATAAGGATTGAAAAGTTCTGCGAAAGTTTCTCTGTCTAGTGCATGGTATAGTGCTTTTCTAAAGTCTAAATTATCAGAAAAAACATCAAATTCGCTGTTTGGACTTACAAAGTTTATGCTAAACCAATAGTTAACACTGCTTTTGTCAGCAAGATTTACATATTCACCCCATTCTTCGTCGTTCATGTAAAATTCTACTTGCGAACCGTCAATGCTTGTGCTTGTAAGCTCGCCACGTTTAAACATTTCAACAGTAGATGCATCGCCAACGCTTTGTAAGATAATTGTATCAACAGTGATTTTATCAGCATCATAATATTCTTCGTTTTTAATCATAACAAATTCTTTATTACGTTGCCATTTGTTTAAATAATATGCACCACAATATAGAAGATTATCTTCTGTAGTTCCGAATTTTTCGCCTAAAGAATCCGAGAATTCTTTGTTATTTGGAAGAAATAATTCAGTAAGCAAGTAAGACTCAAAATACGGTGTTGGTTGAGTTAAAGTATACTCAACTGTGTATGTATCTAATGCTTTAACACCTACAGTTTCATCAAAAGATGCTTCGATTTCTTCACGTGTATCAGCTGGCTTTTCTGTAACTTCTGGGTCGTCAAAATCAACTAAATTCCAGTAATAATCAGCAAGACCTTCAATTTCATTACGAACAATTGAAATATCGCTTTTTGTATTTGCATGGTCGGCTACAAAACGCATACCATCAACGAAATCCTGAGCCACTACTTCGCGTACAACTTCGCCTTCGCTGTCATACCAGTTCGCACCTTGTCTTAAAGTGAATGTCCATACTGTGTAATCGTCGTTATGAGTCCAGCTTTCAGCAAGTGCTGGAACATATTTACCAGTAGAATCTGTTTCGATTAATCCGTCGATTGTATTAGCGATTACCTTTTTCCCAGAAGTATCTGGTAAGTAATATGGAACTAGCGATGTCACTTCTGTGTCATAAGTTCCTAAGTATTCCGTAGTTGATGCTTCCCCACCAGCACAACCTGCTAAAAGTGATGCCATTGTGCAAGTTGCAAGCAAACCTCCTAAAATTCTTTTTTTCATTTTTTTCTCCCTTATTTTTCAAATTTTCCTTTTTTCATTGCTATTTTATTCAAAACCATGCATTCACCTTTTGCAAACACATGATGAATATCGAAATTTTCATCGAATACAACTAAATCAGCGTCATATCCTTCTTCAACTTTTCCTTTAAAATGGTCAATTTTAAGCCTTTTTGCTGGATTTATCGTGATGAGTTTCAACGCATTTTCTATTGATACGCCATATTTTTTCGTAAGTAACCTAAGTTCATGGCTTATAATATTCGGTAATACATAAGTAAGTCCTATGCAGTTTCCGTCTGTATCAAATTTCGGAATACTACCACAAGAGTCCGTACTAATCGACATATTATCGATAAATTCACCAATCGATAACGCTTCGGAAATTTGACGTGCTGTTATTTCCTCATCATCTAAATCGACAGTGAAATCAACAAAACCACCATTTTTCATATATTCTATCGATTGTTTAAACAGATTTTCGTTTCGACCTATGTGTGTTGGCAATAAATTTGCATATTTAATCGGATTTTCTAAAACTATTTCATTTAATATAGAAATCCCTTGATTATCATCACCTAGATGAAAAACTGTAATGCCAGCTTTATTTGATAGCATTCCACCAAGTCTTGCGTCTGATATAAGTCTTGTAAGCTCACTTTTTGTTAAATGCGAACTTCTATGGTCAGAAATTGCAATTTTCACACCAATAACTTTATCAATAAACATTAAATCACGTTTAACACTGCCAGTAAGTGTTACAGAAGGATACGCATAAGAGCCTGTGAGAATAAAAGTTGAAATCCCTTCTTCTTCTAGTGCCTTTGCTTTTGCGTATAAATTTTCCACACTTCGCGTATCACCATCAGTTCCAAGTAATCCTAAAACAGTAGTAACACCAGCCGTAGTTAATTCAGTTAATTTAATCTCTGGAGTTTTAGAAGAAAAACCTTGCTCTCCACCACCACCAGTTATATGAACATGTGTATCTATAAATCCAGACGATAGATTTAGTCCTTCAAAATCATAAACTTGGGCATCTTGCATTTCCATATAAGAAGACAAGTCGTCATCAATTTTATAAATCTTGTCAGACAAAAGTAAAACGTCCTTTTTTCCAATCAATTTTGGAGAAAAGACGTTTGCATTTCGTAACAATTTTATCATAGAAATCCTCTTTCTAATCTTTTCATAGCCTAGCTTAGCTAGTATTTAATTTATAGTTTTAATATTGTAGCACAATTTGCAACAGAATGCAACAAAAAATATGTGAATTATTTTAAAAATAAGCTAAATAAGTAATCACTTCCCCCCATTAAATCCAACCTTGTCAAAACGAAAGTCAATCTAATCTATATTTGCACAGTTTAGCAAGATAATATACTAGCGTTCATTATTTTCGCCCAGTAATTAGTACAGCTTAGCATTAGTTAAATTTAATAAAGCTAAAATGTAAGACTTTCGGTAGAGTTTTTTGCATATCCCCTACTCTATTCTCATATACTTAAACAAAAAGGACATTAGG
>CAYJLC010000065.1:0-9346 GCA_964370735.1 uncultured Oscillospiraceae bacterium | reverse complement strand
ACTTGTTTCATAAAATTTTCTCCATTATAAGTAAAGCTCCTGCGATTAAACAGGAGCTTTACTTTTAGTAGGTTTTAATTTTTTTGTTATAAAATCTCAATTTCGATTTGTTCCACTTCCAAGATTTTTGCTTTGATTTTCTTATAAAGCTCCGCTCTAATCGCTTGATAATCTGGATTTTCTACTAAATTATTTCTTTCTGCCTTATCATTTTCCAAATCATATAAAAATGCTTCTTTGTATATTTTAGCATCTTTCTGCCATGAATCTTTGTCAGCTTCAATAGAATATTTCCATTTTTTCGTTCTAATTGAACGACCCATTTGCGATTCACTAATTTGAGAAAAAACAAAATCTTGCCACTCAGAAAATTCACCCGTTACAAGTTTTTTAAGCGAATTTCCACGATAATCATTTGGTTTTTCAATTCCTGCAATATCCAAAATCGTCGTCGGTAAATCAATTAAACTAACCAGCTCATCGCAAACATTCCCACCAGTAAACATGCCACCAGAAATTATAAGTGGCACCCTTAAAGAACTGTCGTGGCACGAGCGTTTGTATTCTTTATTTCGTGTTCTAAAGTGTGAACCATGGTCAGAAGTGTATATGATTATTGTGTTTTCATATTCGCCGATAGATTTTAATGTATCAATAAGTTTGCCTACATTTTGATCTAAACTATGACAACAACCTAAATAGTCTGGGTAATTTTCACGCCAATCACCCTCAGTTCCCTCTAAATCTGCTGGAACTTCATAGTTTTTGAATTTTTCTTTACTACCGTCAGGCCCTTCATACCTGTTTCTGTCATTTTGGTGATGAGGCTCAATTTGAGATATAAACATAAAAAATGGCTTATCACTAGTCTTTTTATGTAGATAATCTATCGCAAAATTATTTATTGCATCTGCCCTATATCCGATAAAATCCACTTGATTATTTTCAGTGTCAAAAACGTGTCCGTTATAACCATGAGAAGTAAATTCTAAAACATCTGATGCATACCAATAATCTTTGTATCCGCCACGCTTTTGTACTGGTACAGGCAATGTATCATAAATTTCGTTATTCGGTTTGTCAGTTGCTAAATGCCATTTTCCAACATAAGCTGTTTCATAACCTTCTTTATTTAAGTATTTTGCAATGGTGTTAATGTCACTCGGTAGTGGCAACCCATTTGTGTGACAATTTATTTCAGTAGCATATTTTCCACTTTGCAAAACAGCTCTTGTAGGACCACAAACAGGCTGTGGAGTGAATGCATATTCAAATCTTGTTCCAACGCTTGCAAGTCGGTCTAAGTTTGGCGTAACATCTAATTTTTGACCATAACAACCTAAAGTATCTGCTCTTTGTTGGTCGGAAAAATAAAATATAATATTTGGTCTTTTCATACTATTTTCTCTCCCTATATTCACTTGGTGTTTGATTTTCTAGCTTTTTAAAAAATCTTATAAAACTTCGCATATCGTTATACCCTAAAAGTGTTGAAATTTCCTTGATTGAAATCTCTTCTTCTCTTAGCATAATTTTTGCTTTTTCTATCCTTAAATTCGTCATATATTGTAATGGCGTCATACCAGTAGAATTTTTAAATATTCTGCTAAAATATGAGCGATTAATGTTTACATATTCTGCAATTTCAAAGAGTGAGATATCTTTGTGGATATTGTTTTCTATATATATTTTCGCTTGATTTACATAAATATTTTCTTCCTCTTTTACTGTATTTTGTTCAAATTGATTTGAAAGTTCGAGTAAGCTATTGATTATCTTTTCTTTTATTATCAAAACATCATCATTTTGCTTGTATATGCTTAAAATATCAATATTTACTTTTACATCATCGTCAATAAGCTCGGTTAATACATTACCAACAACAGCGAAAGCTAATTCGCAAGTTGATTCGTCATTTGTGCTTGCATCATCAAATAACCTGCTAATATTTTGCTCTATTCCTAGGCTATCATTTGATTTTATTGCATCAAGTAGAGATTTTCTTATAAAAGTTGGATTATTATTTTCAATAAGTCCATTTTCATTTTCTTCAAAATATGTAACTTGTTTTGCGTTATTCATTTGTGTCTTATTAATTGTTACATATTGTTTAAATAAATTTTCTGAATTATTTACCGAATAACCGATTACAACCCTTGTGTGAATATTCAATTTTTCTTCAGTTATTTTGCGAATGCTATCATAGGTTTTTCTAATTTTCTCTTGCACTAAGACATATTCACGGTCTTTATTGCAATTTATAAGAAAGACTATTTTATCAAATTCTGAAATACAAGCGCCTAAAATCTCGATTTTATCACTCAATTCTTCGATAAAGATATTTTTTATCAATGAATTTACCTCTGATGAACTTCTGCTTTTAGATAAATTTTCTTCTACTATTATAATAACAGGCGTAAACCCCTTAAACTCTGTCATTACTCCACCATTTGCTAAAAATTCTTCAATTGTTAAATCATAGGGCACATTATTTAAGAGTAAATCTCTAATCATCTGATTTTTTATAATCTCTAAGTTTATGCCTAGCGAAACTCGATAAGCATCGTTTTCATCGCAAAGTAACGTCAGCGTTTTTGTAGCTTTTTCGAAAATATCGTTTGCTACAATTTTACTGGTATCGATTTTGGCTAAATGGTTTATAAATTTTACCACAGGTTTTGTGTTATGTTTTGTGATTGACCACGATAAATATATAACAAGCCCTAAAAGGAGTATTACAAATATGCCTGTAAAAATAAATATTGGTACTATTGCTTCATAAATTTTGTCTAAAGAATAACTTTTTATCAAGTAACTATCGCTAAAACTGATATGCTCATATAAAAAAACATACTGAGAAACTGTGTTTTTATCACTTATTTCTTCTGTAAACTCATAGTTTAAAAATATTTCTTTTATTTCTGAGTTTTCATCACCGTATATAATTTGTCCATCGTTAGAAATAATAAATGTTTCCAAATCAAAGACAGTATCTTCAATTAAACTCTCTAAATAATATACAAAAGTAATATTTTTATTGCTAACTTTGGAATTTAAGATAATTATAGGTGTGTTTTTTTCTAAATAATTTGTAGAACTTACTATAAATGGTTTGTCATTATCAAAAAGTGACTTATCATCAAAGTCAGCATAGTCTATTATCGTGCTTGTATTTAAAATCTTTTCGTGTTCTTTTATATAGACCGAAATATCAAGTATTGAGTTATCGTTTACGATTATAGTATTAAGAGTGTCCATAAGTTCGCCATATTCATAAAGCGATTTATCAAACGGACTGTCAATGATATCTTCTATATCTCTTGATAATGTTAATGTGTAATTAAATGTTGCTTCTATGCTATGGTTAAATTTATCTATATCTTCATTTAACATAAATTGCATTTCTGTGTCATTTTCTGCAATCATATTCGAAGAAAGATTATATACATATAGTAAAACTAAAGCAAAAAGAGGCACAGCTAGGATAAAGAAATACGAAATAAATAGTTTTTTAATATATTTCTGTAAAGATTTATCTTTCATAACTGTACCTCAAGTTTTCATTTTATTCTTTAACAGCTCCAACTGTAACGCCTTTTGTAAAGTGTTTTTGCATAAATGGATACACTATCAAAATTGGTAAAGTCGCAATTACAATAGTTGCAGCATTTATAATTTCTGAATTTGTAACAGCACTCATCTCTGTGGTTGCAAGGTCAGATGCGCCTAAAACAATATCACGAACTAATAGTGGCAATATATATTTTGTTTTGTCTGTAATATATAATAAACCTCCCATATAATTGTTCCATTGGCTTACTGCAACCCAAATAGCAACCGTTGCTAAAACTGGTTTAGATAACGGCAACACAATTCTAAAGAATATTGTAAAAAACCCTGCACCATCTATAAATGCCGATTCTTCCAGTGCTTTAGGCAGTCCTTTAAAATAGTTTCTCAAAATAAAAATATGATATGGAACATAAATCACTGGTATTACAAGAGCCCATAGAGAATCTAATAGTCCCGTATATTTAACTGCTAAGAACGTAGGAATCATACCACCTGAAAAAAGAAATGAGAATAAAACTAGTTTCATAAGAACAGATGAACCAGGAACTTCGACTTTAGATAAAAAATACCCAAACATAGAGTTTACAAGTAAAGCGAGTACAACACCGGTAACAGTTATAAACACGCTGTTGAAAAATGCTGGCCAAATATATCTGCTACTAAAAACTGCCTCGTATCCAGATAAATCAAAGCCTCTTGGTAGAAAGAAAAATCCACCAGATTTTGCAAGATTACTATCGCTAAAAGATAGACAAACTTGATGCCAAATAGGATATATCATAACAAATGATAGAAGTATAAAAAAAGTGTAATTTAATATATCAAAAATCTTATCACCTTTAGATTTAAATGCATTCATATAGACCTCCTAAAATACGCTTTGTTCTTTATCAAAACACTTGACAATTTTGTTTGTAACAAGAACTAAAATTAAACAAATAACTGATTTGAATAAACCTGCTGCTGTTGCAAGTCCAAATCTACCTTGTGCCATACCCATACGGTATACATAAGTGTCTAAAATATCAGCAACGTCGATTACTGCTGGATTAGATAGCATAAATATTTGGTCAAAACCAGCACTCAAAATTTGTCCTAGTTTCATTATTAATAATACTATAATCGTACTTGAAATGCAAGGTAAAGTTATTTTAATCATCCTTTGGAATCTGTTTGCACCATCAATCATTGCCGCTTCATAATACTCGGTACTTACTGATGAAATTGCCGAAAGATAAACAATAGTTCCCCATCCAGCCGATTTCCAAATATCACTTATTACTACGAGTGGAACAAATGCATTTTCATTTAAGAAAATAGATTCTTCTATACCGAATATACTTACAATACCAGATTGAGCAGAGAAAATAACAAATAATATACCTGCTAAAATTGTCCAGCTTAAAAAATGTGGTAGATATAGTATTGTTTGAACTGTACGTTTAAATTTCATTCCCATCATTTCATTAAGAAGTAACGCTAAAATGATTGGTGCTGGGAAACCAAAAATAAGTTTTAATAAGCTGATTTTTAAAGTGTTATACATAACTTGGATAAATTCTTCGTTTGAAAAGATTTGTTCAAACCATTTAAGTCCAACAAATTCTACATTTGATAATTTCATACCAGCACTAAAATCAGTGAATGCGAGATATAGACCTGTCATAGGCAAATAAGAATATAAAAGCATTAATATGATTGCTGGAAGTGCCATTATGTATAGTGGAAAGTATCTTTTATTCTTTACAAGCCATGTTCCTTTGCTTTTTTGTGTTTTATTTATATTATTCATAAAACCCTCCGAATATTATGCCACTGCTATAAAAACAGTGGCGATTAAAATTTATTAATTCTTCCAAGCTGCATTTACTTGTTCTGTAAGTTCTGTGCCACCTTGGCTATAAAATTTTTCTACATACTCATCAAATGCTTCTATCGGCAGTACACCTGTTATAATTTTTGTAAAATACTCTGCCCATAAAATAGTATATAAATCTGGGTAATCTTTCATAGCGGGAACAGAACCTGAAAACTCTGCAATTATCCAGCTATCTTCATTGTTGCTAATGTCAAAGTCTGTTATACGAGCATCGCCTTCTGGAATCCAACGTCTGTCTACTTGGTCTATCCAACGAACTGGATTGCTATAACCTTTTTCATATAATTCTGTAACATTACTGTGTTGAGTTATAGTATCTGCATCAGCATCATACTCATAATCTACACCTTCAACACCATATTGAACAAGTCTTAATCCACCGTCAGTTTCATCGTTAATCATCCAATCCAAAATAGCTGCAAGCGTTTCAGGGTCTGAATTTTCAACGCAATCAGCAGAAACAACTCTTGCTTGTGTTTCAATAGCCGAAATCGGGTATCCGCTTAAACCATCAGGACCTTCAGGATATGCGAAAAATTCTGCATAACCACCAGAACCGTTTGCCTCTAAGGCACTTCTTGCATCTGAATTACCCCAAACACTTTGTTCATATACTCCAAATTTACTACCAATGAACTTATCATCGGCTTGAGCACCTTCTACAATGAATTTATCAGGGTCGATAATACCTTCTGCGTACCATTTGCTTAGTAATTCTAGAGCTTCTTTAGTTTCTGGTAAAACTGTGCTATGAACAAGCTCGCCATCAATGTCAGTCCATGAATTCACACCGTTCATATAAACACCATACGCTGCAAAAATACTTGCAAACATATCGTTTTTATTTCCACCTAGACCATAAGTATCATCTTCGCCATTACCGTCAGGGTCGTTATAAGTAAAAGCATATAGCACATCGTATAATTCATCTAATGTTTTAGGGCTTTCCATTCCTACATTTTCTAACCAATCAGTACGAATTGTAAGTGCTTTAGTACCTACATTATTTAAAGGTCCTGGCAGAGCAGTTTTTATAAAACCGTAATGTTCGCCTTCATACATAAAGTTATCATAACTACCCATGGCGATAGGATTTTCTAATCTTTCAAGGAAAGTAGGCATATTTGCTACTAAATCATCAATCGGTGCGATAACACCATTTTTTGCAAGCGTTTCTAAATCATCAATATCTACAACGAATAAATCTGGAACATTTCCACCAACCATCATAGTGTTTAGTTTTGTATCGTAGTCAGCACCAGTTGCCATAACAACATTATAATCAACGTTTGAGATTCCTAAATCTGTTTCCAATTTATTTAAAATTTCAGTTTTCGCCGAACCACCATCTGGTGGATATTCTACTATTGATTGTCTAAGGTATACTTCATAAGTAATATTTTCCGAAGCTTGTGAACCATCTGAGTTAGTTTCCTCTGTACTACTACAAGCGAATAAATTTACAGCAATTGCTGATAAAAGTGTTAATGCTAATAATCGTTTCATGTGATTTCCTCCAAAATTTTAAATTGATTTATTTGGTTTGTTCTGATTTAATTTTATCACCCCAAGTGGCGATTTTCAATAGCAAAAAAGTGATTTTGCATAGCAAAATAGTGATATCTTTATAAAAATATAGCTAAATGCACAATTTTGATTGAATTTATCACTTTTTTGCAGTTAAGAAGCTTTAAATTTTTTCGCTAAATAAATGAAAAAAACAACATCATGAATTTGATTTCACAGTGATGTTGTTTTTTTATTTAGTTAAATTTCAAGTCTTAAGATAAGTCCTTCGTAGCCTTCAATGCTATTATTTTTATCACAGCCATAAATTAGCTCATAGCCATTTTCTTTGATTTTATTAAGGTCTAGAGTTATAGTTTTTTCGCTAAAGTTAAGTAAGAATAAATATTTATGCGTGTCATTTTGTCTTAAAGTAGCGTTTATTTCAAGTGGTAAATCGAATGGTACAAACGAATTAATGCCATGATTTTGCACAAGTTTTTTATAAAAATCAGTGTAAAACTCAATGTTTAATGTAGATGTTAAATAATAGGCTGTACCGTCAAAGTAGTCATTTTTCGTAAGAACTGGGGATTTTTCATAGTATTCTTCAGAAAATTCAATGATTTTTTCGGCTGTTTGGCACTCAATAACTTCGCAAAGTTCCTTGCACACGAAATTTCCACGAATACCTAGTTTGTTTGCAAAAACCTCAGTTGCCTTTACCGACTGGTGATCGTAAAGAGAGTCAACTTCGACACTTTGCACACCTAAAACATCAGAAATACCATGTGGTATTACACCAATGTGACATAAGTCATTATGGTCTACCACTCCACTGAATGCTCCCGTAACTAAAACACCACCATTTTTCACAAAATCTTTAAGTTTTTTGTCAAAATCGGCTCTTATCATATATAAATACGGTGCAACAACCATTTTATATCCTGAAATATCACTTTCCATATCGACTACATCAATATTTAAGCCTTGCGACATAATCGCTTGATAGTGGTTAAATAATTGCTCTTTGTAGCGAATTCCTGCGTTTCTTGGTCCACGTGAACCTTCAAGCGCCCACATATTTTCCCAATCGAAAATCATTGCGACATCAGATTTTGTGTTTGAACCACAGATTTCTTTTAGTTCTTTTAAAATTTTCCCTAAATTAGAAACATCTTTAAACACCCTTGAATTTTCCGAGCCAGTGTGATTTACGCAAGCTCCGTGGAATTTTTCCGAAGCGCCTCTGCTTTGTCGCCACTGAAAATATTGCACAGAATCAGAACCGTGTGCCACTGCAAAAAGTGAAGATAAAATATTCATTTTCGGTCTTTTCTGACGGCTAATCGGTTGCCAATTTGTCATACTTGGCGTACTTTCCATAAGTAAAAACGGTTGTTTTTTGATAGAACGCATAATATCGTGGAACATTCCATGGTTTACAGCCATATCATAATCTTCTTGCTCGTGCCATTTTGGATAGCTATCCCACGAAATAATATCCATATATTCCTTGTATTTAAAATAATTTTGCGTGGGGTCATAATGCATCATATTTGTTGTAATCGGAAGAGTTGAATCGGCATCTTTTAGAGCCTTTATTTCATTTAACATAAAATCTATCGTTTGGTGAGTTACAAATCGCTTAAAATCCAAATTGTGACCGTTAACCGAGCTATCACCCTTTGGTGAAGGCGTTACCACTTGATTAAAATCGGTAAAAGTATGGCTCCAAAAAGTCATACACCACGCACGATTTAATTCGTCAAGCGTTTGGTATTCGTTTTTAACAAACTGACGAAAAGCATCTTGGCACAAATCGCAATGGCACTCGCCACCGTATTCATTAGAAATATGCCAAAGTAAAATTGCAGGGTTTCCTTTAAGTGCTGTTGCTAATTTGAAATTTATGTCGTAAGCTTTTTTCCTGTATTCATCGGACGTAAAGCAATGGTTATGTCGTTCGCCGAAAATCGCACGCTCACGCTTGCTATTAACACGCAAAACGCTCGGATATTTTTCGGCAAGCCATCTCGGTCTTGCGCCACTCGGAGTGCCGATTATTGTATAAATTCCGTTTTTGTAAAGATTATTTATAATGTCAATAAACCATGTGAAATCATATTCTCCGTCAGATTTTTCTAAAAGTGACCACGAAAACATGCCCATACAAACAACATTTACGTTTGCTTTTTTCATAAGCTCGATGTCTTTTGCTAAGATTTCAGGTTGATTTAACCACTGTTCAGGATTATAATCAGCACCGTATAAAAATTCTTTGTTTATCATATTATTTACCTCAAATTAATTAACTTTTTTCTTTAGTATAGCATTATTTTTAGATTATGTACACATCATTATTTATTATTTTCTAGCAAAAATAAA
>CAYJLC010000064.1:9652-10167 GCA_964370735.1 uncultured Oscillospiraceae bacterium | reverse complement strand
AAAGGTTGGATTTAATGAATGAGGATTATATAGAAAGATTGGTTTGTATGTGTAAATTATGTTGTAAAACATCTGAAAATACAAGGAGATTGATTGAAGATAGTAAGATTTCAGACGATTTGTCATTTTTTTTCAAGATTTTCAGTGAGCCAATTAGAATTAAAATTCTGCTAGCAATGCTACATAATGAAATTTGCGTGAATGATTTGGCAATAATGCTAAATGTGTCGCAACCACGAGTTTCAAACCAACTTAAAATGTTAAAGTTTAATAAAATAGTAAAGTCTAGAAAAGTGAAAAATAATATTTTTTATAGCCTTGAAGATAAACACATCGAAGATATTTTAAGCATAGGTTTAGAACATTTAAGTCATTAAAAGGGAGGTTTTTATGGATTTTTTTAAAAATTTATGGGATTTATTCGTCGATATGTCATTTTATATTGTTATAGGTTTAATTTTTACCGGAGTTTTACACGCTTTTGTAAATAAAGAGGTAATTTTAAAGCATATTGG
>CAYJLC010000064.1:0-9642 GCA_964370735.1 uncultured Oscillospiraceae bacterium | reverse complement strand
AATCGGCATCATCGGTTGTGAAAGCGTCGGTTTTAGGCGTTCCACTGCCACTATGCTCGTGTGGAGTTGTTCCGACAGCACTATATCTTGGCAAAAGTGGGGGGTCAAAAGGTGCTGTGATTAGCTTTTTAACATCCACGCCACAAACAGGTGTCGACAGCATTATTGCGACCTATGGTCTTATGGGGCCGTTATTTGCAGCATATCGTGCAGTCGCAGCGTTCTTTTCTGGTATTTTTGCTGGTATAATGACAAATATTCTTTGTAGAAACGATGATAATGCAATAAAAGAGGTACAAACGACTTGTGGATGTTCTTCAAAAGAAGAAACGCCGGTGACGAGTTGTTGCTCATCTGCACCAAAAGTTGAAGAAGTATCGAGTTGTTGTTCATCTGCACCAAAAGTGGAAGAAGTATCAAGTTGTTGCTCGTCTGCACCGAAAGTAGAAGAAGTTTCGAGTTGTTGTTCGTCAATGAATAGCGAACCAGCTAAAAAAACCACTTTCATGAGCAAAGTAAAAAGCATATTTACATATTCATTCGGTGAGTTTTTAGACGAAATCGCGTTTAATTTCGTAGTTGGGCTATTAGTTGCAGCATTAATCAGCACACTTGTGCCAGAAGAATGGCTATCTAGCTTTACAAATCCGATTTTGAGTATGGTTTTAATGTTAATTATCGGAATTCCGATGTATATTTGTTCGACAGCATCAATACCGATTGCAGTTTCGCTAATTATGAAGGGTGTTTCACCTGGCGCAGCATTCGTTTTCCTATTTGCAGGACCAGTAACTAATATAGCATCACTTGCAATTTTATCAAAAGCATTAGGCAAAAAAGTGCTTTCAATCTATTTAGGTTCGGTTGCTGTTTGTGCTATCGCATTTGGATTATTATTGGATTTTATCATCGATTATACAAATTATCAAGGACTTTCAGACACAATTGCCCACACGCATGAGCATGGAAAACCATTATATATGGTGATTATAGCCATCGTTTTTGGTGGATTTGTTATAAAAAGTTTGATTAAAAAATACACTAAAAAAGCATAAATTTATTCCACTTTTAAATAGTCTATTGACATATTTTAAGAAGAGGTATATAATTTAAATAAAGTATTTGAGTAAGGACTCAAATGGAGGTAGAAAATGATTATTTCAGACAAAGCAAAAGAACTTATTATGAATGTTTTAACTAGCAATGATGCTGACGCTGTTCGCATCTCAACTCAAAATGGTGGTTGTTCAAAATCACTTAGCTTTGATTTAGTTAAAAAAGAAGAAGGTGTAGAGCCAGAGTTAATCAATGATGTTCCGACTTATTTAGACGACGAAACTCGTGAGTGGACGGCTAATATTATCATTGAATCTGACGGTCAAAGACTTCAACTTATAAATCCTGAATCAGCTTGTGGTTCATGCAAGGGTTGTTCTTAATAATAAATAAAATGTCTAGAGTAAAATCTAGGCATTTTTTATATTGTAAATTAGTGTTAATTGTGATAGAATATGATTCAGTGAAAATTAAAGGAGTTATTTATGGAACAAAAAGAAAACCGTATAGGTGGAGTAGTCGGTGCAATTTTAGGTGGTATGATTGGTATGGTGCCGATGGTTATTGTATCGTTTATAGGGTTTATAACAGGATGGCTAGGAATTGTTATCGCTTATGGAGCATTTAAAGGATACACGCATTTTAATGGTCCGAAAAATGTGAAATTTGCAAAAACAACGATAATTTCAGTCACAATTGCATTAAGCTTTCTATGGACAATAGCAGTTTTAATGCTACTTTTTATGGTGGGAGAAGCTGAATATACAGGAGTATCTTTGCCGTTTATTTCTATTTTTGCAGGTTTTGTGGGCTATGCTTTTGTCAATAAAAAAGTTATGAATTATATCGACCGAACATGGAAAATCGTGTGAAATTTTATAATACTCAATCGGAGCAAAATAATGCAAATCCAAATGTGAATGCTACACAAAAGAGAGTTTATATTCCTGATGTAAAAAAATTATCGATGACGAGTATTAGTCTAGCGCTGGCTATAATGCTACCACTTGTTGTACTTGTTGCGATGATATTTTTGTTCGAAAACAGTTCAGATGAAAAATATATTATTGCAGCATTATTCGGTATGCTATTTTGGGTTATTGGAATAGTTGTAGTTTCGATTGCGAAAACAGACAGAAAACAAAGGAAGACTGCCTTTGTGACGACGTCGGACAATAGGATTTTCAAAGTCGACCTTTTAGCACTTAATTCTGTGCCAAATTATTGTTTCTACGTTATGAATCCATTTATTGGGTTTGATGTTTCAAAATTGTCGCAACAAGAAAACTCGATTATGAGAGGGACAGTTTATCGTGCAATTTCTGATATAGAGAATGGTTATGTGTCAATTTTCGATGCACAAATGCAAAAAGCAGTAGAAGAAATTAGAAATATTTCGCTTATTAAAGAAACAGATTATCTTTATCAAGTTTCATACATAAACACTAAAAATCTACTTGTAAAAGACAAAATTTTAAAGATACATGAAGGATTTATGCCGTTTTATACGCCAAATTATTCATATAGCAAAAAAGCATTCCCAATCGACGTTATACCATCGTTATGTTTAACAGCGATTGTTTTAGTGCCATTATTATTTGTGTTTCTTATAGTATAATTAAAAGTGGGCTGTCGTAATTCGACAAGCCCACTTTGTTTATTATTTTGATAGTTCAGTTTCTAAAAGCTCATTTATAATTACAGGATTTCCTTTTCCACCAGTTTTGCCCATAATTTGACCCATTAGTGATTTAATTGCAGATAATTTTCCGTTTTTATAGTCAGAAACAGACTTTTCATTCTTAGATAAAGTTTCTAAAACTAGCGATAGAAGTAAATCTTTATCATTTATTTGTTCAAGTTTTTGTTCAGTGACATAAATTTCAGCATCAATATTTTTGCCCCAAGTATCTTTTAGAACTTTTTTACTAACAGAGCTATTTATTTTATCTTCACCAGACATTGTCGCAATTTTAGCTAAATTTTCAGCAGAAATTTGCGGTTTTTCACCTTCTTCGATTAATTTTAGCATATCTGATATGATTAAATTCGCAAGAATTTTCGTGTGTTTAGTTAATCTAGCACATTCTTCGAAGAAATCAGCGATTAAAAGCTCATTTGTCAGAATTTCGGCATCATACGATGTTAAACCATAAGTTTCAACGTAAATTTTCTTTCTTTGGTCGGGTAACATAGGAATTGTTCCACGAATTTCCTCTAAACGTTCTTTTGATGTAACGATTGGTGCTAAGTCCGGATCTGGGAAATAGCGATAATCATTTGCATCTTCTTTTTTACGCATAGAGAAAGTTTTTCCGTTGCTTTGGTCATATCTTCGAGTTTCTTGAATGACAAAATCGCCACTTTCTATAACTTCTATCTGCCTTTTAAACTCATATTCAATGGCTTTTTGTATAAATGCAAATGAATTCAAGTTTTTCATTTCTGTACGAGTACCAAATTTTTCTTCACCAATTTTTCTCACAGAAAGGTTAACATCGCACCTTAGCGAGCCTTCGTTCATTTTACAATCAGAAATCCCAGTGTATAAAATTATCGCACGAAGTTTTTTAAAATAGGCGATAGCCTCGTCGGCGCTTCTAATATCTGGTTCAGAAACTATCTCAATCAGTGGCACACCACAGCGATTACAGTCGATAAAAGTTCCTTTTTCATCATCGTGAACCAATTTTCCTGCATCTTCCTCGATATGGATACGAGTAATTCCGATTTTTTTAGCACCCTTGTCTGTTTCTACCTCTAAAAAACCATTTTCACAAAGAGGTAAATCGAACTGAGAGATTTGATATGCCTTTGGTAAATCAGGATAGAAATAATTTTTCCTATCTTGTTTTGAGAACTCAGCGATGGTACAATTAGTAGCTAAACCAGCTTTAATAGCATATTCTACAACTTTTTCGTTTAAAACAGGAAGAGTCCCTGGCATACCCATACAAACAGGGCAAGCTTGCGTGTTTGGTTCTGCACCAAAATGTGTTTTACAATCGCAAAATATTTTTGTTTCGGTTTTTAGTTCACAGTGAACTTCTAAACCGATGACCATTTCATAACCGTTCATATTTTCCTCCTATTTTTTATTTAAGTGATACGCACCAAATTCTTGCTCGAAAGAGTAGGCGATTTGGTACAAAGTTTTTTCTGAAAACATATTTCCAACAAGTTGCATACCAATCGGAAGACCTTTTTTACTCTCGCCACAAGGTAGCGATAGAGAAGGAACTCCGGCAATATTAATTGGAACAGAATAAATGTCACCCATATACATTTCCAGTGGATTAGACGTTTTTGAGCCGATTTTATATGCAGTTGTCGGTGCAACAGGCGATAAAATAGCTTGATTTTCAGAGAAAATATCTGTAAACTCATTCATAATAAGCGTTCTTACTTGAAGAGCTTTTTTGTAATATGCATCATAATAACCAGCACTTAATGCAAATGAACCTAGCATAATTCTGCGTTTAACTTCGGCTCCAAAGCCTTCTGAACGTGATTTTTTATATAAATCTTCTAAAGTTTCGTAATTTTCAGTGCGATATCCGTATCTGATACCATCAAATCGTGATAAATTCGACGATGCTTCTGCACTAGAGATTACATAATATGCAGGAAGTGCTAATTTTAGTGATGGAAGTGACACATCAGTGATGATTGCACCTTGTTTTTCAAGTATTTTTGCAGAGTTTAGCACTGCTTGTTTCACTTCTTCGGAAATTCCATCATCAAAATACTCTTTTGGTAATGCGATTTTAAGTCCCTTGACACTTTTTCCGATATCTGACGTATAATCTTCGTATGTTCTTTTTACAGATGTGCTATCTTTTCTGTCGTGTCCACAAATTGAGTTCATAACTAATGCCGAGTCACGAACATCTTTAGTAATCGGACCAATTTGGTCTAAAGATGACGCAAAAGCGACAAGTCCGTTACGAGAAACTGCCCCATAAGTCGGTTTCATACCAACAACACCACAAAAAGATGCTGGTTGACGGATTGAACCGCCTGTGTCGCTTCCTAGTGTGAAAACTGCTTGGTTTGATGCTACTGCCGCCGCAGAACCACCAGAACTACCGCCAGGAACATAGTCCACGTTTCTTGGATTATGAACTTTCTTGAAGTAAGAATTTTCGTTTGTCGAGCCCATAGCGAACTCGTCCATATTTAGTTTGCCTAGCATAACTACATTTTCGTCATTTAATTTGTCCATGACAAACGCATCATAAGGAGGGACAAAATCCTCAAGCATTTTAGAGGCACAAGTAGTTTTAACATCTTTTGTGCAGATATTATCTTTTATGCCACAAGGAATGCCTGTTAGTGGTGAGCCTTCACCGTTTGCGATGATTTTATCGGCATTTTGTGCTTGATTTAGCGCGATTTCACTCGTTTTTGTGAGATATGCACCGATTAAACTGTCTTTTTCCTCTATTGTATCGATATATTTTTTAGTAAGCTCAACTGATGAGATTTCTTTGCGTTTAAGCATATCAGAAAGCTGTGATATTGTATAAGTTGTAAGCATAAATCCTCCTATTCAAGAACTTTTGGCACAGAAATATAGCCATCTTCGGTTGTTTTAGAATTTTTTAATAAGTTTTCACGATTGTTTCCGTTTAGGACAAAATCATCTCTGAAAATATTTGTTAGTGGTGATAATGTGATATCAACACCGTCGGTGTCAGCCAAAGAAAGCTCATTTGCAAACCCTATTATCGCCGAAAGCTCATTTTTAATCTTCTCTTTATCGCCATGGTCTACATGAAGTTTCGCAAGCAAAGCAACCTTATCAACATCAATATCGTCATTTGTAGTCGCTTTTTTCTTATGAAAAATTCCAAATTCTACATTTGAATTTGCCATACTCATGCCAAGATTTAGCACTTCAAGTTGGCTTTCATCAACCAAATCTGGTGCATCGGTCATAGGACAAGACGCATCTTTTACTTTTGGAAATGCGATAACGTCGCGAAGAGAATCACCGCCGACCATAAGCATCACCAAACGGTCTAAACCAAATGCAAAACCAGCATGTGGGGGAGTGCCGTATTTAAAAGCATTCACCATAAAACCGAATTTTTCTTGTGTTTCTTCCTCAGAAAAACCTAGAGCTTTAAACATAGTTTCTTGGATTTCTTTATCGTGAATACGAACGCTACCACTGCCAAGCTCAACACCGTTTAAAACGACATCATAAGCTAGTGCGCGCACATTTCCTTTATCAGTTAAAAGATTTTGAACATCTTCCTTGTGAGGCATTGTGAACGGGTGATGCATTGCAAGGAAACGACCGTCTTCTTCCGACCATTCGAATTGTGGGAAATCAGTTACAAAAAGAAGTTTAAAGTCGTCTTTTTTTCTTAAACCAAACAAATCTGCAACTTCAATACGAAGTGTGCCTAGTGTTTTACGAACAGTGTTTAATTTGTCGGCACAGAAAATAATAAGGTCACCATTTTCAGCATTTACACCGTTTATGATGTTTTGAATATCAGTTTCTGAGAAATATTTTGTCAAAATCGAATAAATCTCGCCGTCAGGTCTTAGTGCAATCCAAGCCATGCCTTTAGCGCCACACGAAACAGCTTTTTTTGTAAGGTCTTCGATAGTGCTTCTGCTGAACTCCGAGCCACCTTTGATGCAAATTGCACGAACCACGCCACCATCGTCAACAACTTTTCTAAAAACAGAAAAATCACAAGTGCGAGCGACATCTGTTAAGTCAACTATCGGCAAATCAAAGCGTAAATCAGGTTTGTCTGAACCGTATTTATCCATAGCTTCTTGCCAAGAAAGTCTGAGAAAATCTTCTTTAAAGTCGATATTCATAGCATTTTTAAAGATATATTTGAACATTTTTTCAAGGTGAACTAACATATCTTCCTGCTCTACAAACGACATTTCCATATCGACTTGAGTAAATTCAGGTTGTCTATCTGCACGCAAATCTTCATCTCTAAAGCAACGCGCAACTTGATAATATTTATCTAAACCACCAACCATTAAAAGTTGCTTGAAAATTTGTGGCGATTGAGGTAACGCATAAAACGAGCCTTGATGTACTCTTGATGGAACTAAATAATCACGAGCACCTTCTGGCGTAGATTTTGTTAGCATTGGTGTTTCAACAGCAATAAAACCATCGCTATCGAGGTAATCTTGTGTTAATTTTTGAATTTTATGTCTGAAAATTAGATTATTCATCATTTTTTCACGACGGATATCTAAAAATCTATATTTTAATCGTAAATCTTCACGAACATCTTCTTCAAGTGAAAAAGGTAGTTGTTCGGCTTGTGATAAAAGAGTAATATTATCAGCAAAAAGCTCGACAGTTCCTGTTTCAATCTTCGGATTTATAGTTTCAGCATCACGAAGGCGAATTTTTCCATCAATTTTAACGACAGATTGATTTTTTAAGCCCTCGACAACTGTGAAATCGCTTAAATTTGCTGTATCACATACAACTTGAAGAGTGCCTTCTCTATCGTGCAAGTCGATAAATATTACCCCACCCATATCGCGCTTTGTTTGCACCCAGCCACATACAGAAACCAAAGAATCAATGTCAGTTTCTCGTAAATTTCCACAATAATGTGTTCTTAACATAAATAAAATCCTTTCTAAAATAAAAAAAGCCCCCGTCCCGAAAAAACATCGGGACGAAAGCAAAAAATCTTTCGTGGTACCACCCAAATTGACTTTAAAAAAAAGCCCACTCATAGACACAAATATGTCCTAAAATTTAACGCATTTTAAACGGCTAAGTCTACTTGCAAAAGCTTTCGGTTAGCAACTCCGAGATGTTCTTCATAAAAAATCCTGTATCGTTTTCTCAGCTATAAACGACTCTCTGTGACATTCAGTAAATACTACTTTTTCTCATCATAGTTTTTCTTGGTAATTATTTAATTGATTAAAGTATACTCTTTTTTTTAGGTTCTGTCAATACTAATTTATATTTTTGGATATTTTAACAGCTTTTTATTCGTAAAAACTTAAATTTTTGTTCAAAATTAGGGTTTACATTTATTGGAATTTTTGCAATAACAAGAACTTTCGTCTTCAATTTTTGTGTAAATTTCAAGTGTATGTCGTATTTTCGATACCATAATCCACTCTTTCATAATTAGACTGTCAATCATATTGTTTGTTTCCTTGAAAGATTTGCAAAGTGTAGTTGCACAAATCTCACCACATTGAATTTTTTTTATTAAAGCCTGCATTTTTTCGCCTTCTGCATTCATAATATGAGCCATTGCAAGCTCTTCAAGGGCAACAGATTCTAATATTTGCACAATAACATCGTCAATATTTGGTAAATTTTTACGCTCTGGTACTTGTGGCATTCCCATAAAATCACCTCCATTTTACATTATATTAAACATATACGAAACAAATTACTTAATTTGCATATTATGTATAATAAACGGCAAAAGGAGGAATTTATGAAGATTTTTTCAAATATTTTTAAGCAAAAAAATAAAGAAATTTCACTAAAGAGTGTTCTAAGTATTTGGAAGAAATTAGAAAAAATGACGAGTGCAAGGCAGGTTTCGGACGAATTATATTCACTTTTAGATAAAAAAAGCACAAATAAAGCAGATTATATGCAGAATTTAAGCAAACTTAAAGAAATAGCTATGAAAAATACTATGTATTTAGATGATTTAAAAGATGATTTTAGTAAAATTAAATCGAGCAATCATAAAGCCGAGTTTCATGGTTTTGAAGGCTTTCATAAAGACTTTCAGACATTAATTTGCGAATATAAGATACTTGCGAAAGTTAATAAAAAAGAAGGTAATTCTAATGAAAAAACAGTGAAATTGCATTCAGATTATAAAATTTTACATAATATTTATGAAAAATCAGCAGAAAGTAGTAAAATTTTGCAAAATGAGCAAAATAGTTTATCTAAAGAAATTGAAAAATATAGCGAAACCGTAAACGAAATTTCTTCTAAATATCGTCTGTCAATCGATTGGGATGGCAAGAAACCACTTATGATTTCACTCGGCAAAAAGTTGAAAGTTAGACGTGAAACACTAATTGAGAGAGAAAATATTTTAAACAAAGAAATCAAGGTTTTGTACGCTGAATATCCTATGTTGAGGCAAAGATTTCTTCAAAATATAGACGATTTTGAGAGAAAGCTAATCGAAAATTGCAAAAACCAAGAAATAGATGAAATTTCTAAAATCATTAAAGAATATGAAAAATTGCTACAAAATCTGTAACACAAATTGCATTTTCTAATATTATGATAATGAACATCAAAATTTTTTTAAAAGGGGAAATTAACTATGTCAATGCCAAATATTCCTGATATTAATTCAACTGTTAATATCAACAGAGACGATGCTGTCAATATTATTTTATCTTCTATCGGTATGGAAGAATTAAGTTTAGCACATATTTTGAATGCCGAAGCAGAAAAAATTCAATTTGCACTAGGCACTCTTGAAACAGCAGAAGGCGCTGCAAGTTTAGATGATATCATGAAAGTAAATAGTTCTGCTAAAAAAATGCTTAGAGATGTTATCAAGAACGCCTGTGTTATAATAAGCA
>CAYJLC010000063.1:0-10781 GCA_964370735.1 uncultured Oscillospiraceae bacterium | reverse complement strand
GGAGGGCTATGCCCGCATATGAAGAACCACCGGCTAAGCCGGTGGGTTTCTATTTTATAGCATTTTTAACAAGTCCTAAAAATAGTGGATGTGGTTTATTCGGTCTGCTTTTAAATTCAGGATGAAACTGTGCTGCAACAAAATATTTATTTTCAGCAACTTCAACTGTTTCAACTAATGAACCATCAGGCGATGTTCCTGAAATCAAAAGTCCTTTATCCGATAAAATTTCTCTATATGCATTGTTAAACTCATATCTATGGCGATGTCTTTCCTCGATGATATTTGAACCATAATAGCTGAAAATTTTACTATTTCTATCTAAAATACATGGATATGCACCCAAACGCATAGTTCCACCTTTTTTTGTTACATTTATTTGGTCTTCCATAATATGAATTACAGGATTTTTTGTTTCGCTATCGAATTCAGCCGAATGTGCATCTTTAAGCCCACATACATTCCTTGCATACTCAATTACAGTTATTTGCATACCAAGACAAATTCCCAAAAACGGAATATTATTCTCTCTTGCAAATTTACATGCAGAAATTTTACCCTCTACTCCTCTATCGCCAAAACCACCAGGAATTAAAATTCCGTCTACGTCGCCTAGAATTTCTGTAACACTTTCATCCGAAACTTCTTCACTGTCGACCCATTTTATATTAATCTTTTTAGAGTATTCATAACCTGCATGGTTTAATGCCTCAATTACCGACAAATATGCGTCATTTAGCGATACATATTTCCCAACAAGTGCAATTTTAACCTCGCCACTTCTATTCTTGATTTTATCGACCATGCCTTGCCATTTTTCTAAATTCGGCTCTTTCGATTCTAGTTTAAGTTCACGACAAACTACTTTGTCAAGTCCGTTTTTATTAAGTGCAATAGGTGCCTCATATAGACTTTCTAATGTTAAGTTTTCAACTACGCAATCAGGTTTCACATTACAAAATAGTGAAATCTTGCTTAAAATACCAGGTTCAAGAGGCTCATCTGCTCTTGCGACAATAATATTCGGCGAAATACCCATCGAACGAAGTTCTTTTACCGAATGCTGAACAGGTTTAGATTTATGCTCTCTACTAGCTTTTAAGTACGGAACTAACGCTACATGTATAAATAGGCAATTATCCTGCCCTTTTTCAAGCGAAATCTGACGAATTGCCTCTAAAAAAGGCAGACTTTCGATATCCCCTGTCGTCCCACCTATCTCAGTAATCAAAACATCTGCATTAGAATGCTCACCTGATTTATAAATAAAATCTTTAATGCTATCTGTAATATGTGGAATAACTTGAACCGTTTGCCCTAAATATTCACCATTTCTCTCTTTAGATAATACATCAAAATAAACTTTACCCGATGTTAAATTCGAATATTTCGTCAAATTTTCATCAATAAAACGCTCGTAATGCCCTAAATCCAAATCAGTTTCGGCTCCATCTTCTGTGACAAAAACCTCACCATGCTGAAGTGGCGACATAGTCCCAGGGTCAACATTCATATATGGGTCTAGCTTTTGAGCCGAAACTTTAAAGCCTCTTTCCTTTAACAATCTGCCTAAAGACGCAGCCGTTATCCCTTTACCCAAACCAGAAACAACTCCACCTGTTACAAAAATATATTTTGACATAATAACCTCTTTTTAATATTCATACGTTTTCAAAATGCCCTCGGCAATTTTTCTTTTACTTTCTCTCATATCCATCGCTTGCTTTTCGATATATCTATGTGCATCTTGCTCTGTCATAGACATATACGAAATAAGTATGCACTTTGCTCTATCTACTATTTTAATATCTTCAATTTTTTCTTTTAGCTTTCTATTTTCTGCCTGCATTTTTACAACTCTATTATGTGTGGACTTTGCAAGTTTTAGTGTCGACCAAAAAACAGCTTTATTCAGTGGTTTAGAAATCGTCAAGACACCATCATCTTCAACCATTGCAGAAACCTCGTCATAAAACTCTGATTTTACAATCAAAATAACCTGACACATGCCCTTTGAGGCAACAAATCTTGCAAATTCTTCGCCACTTTCGTCTGCTAGAGGTGCGTTTATTATCACTAAATCATAATCATGCTCATAAAACTCTCTTCTGGCACTTGCACAAGAAGAAAATACAGAAATTTTAAGGAAAAAGGCATTTTTCAGTGTTTGTTTCAGAAATTCGGTGCTTTTTTCACCAGAAGATACTATAAGCACTTGGTCCATATTCACCTCTACCTTTCTTTATGTTATATCAAAGTAATTATCCATATAAAAACTTTCTTTCCCATTAGATTTTTTAAAAGAAGAAACCTCTGCCTCTTTGATATTTAGGTATCTTTCAACTAAATTATTGCCTAAAATCTCTTTTAAAAATTCGCTTTTTCTTGCAACTTTAATCGCGTCTTCAAGTGAGTTTGGTAATGCTTTTAATTCTGATAACTGTTCTCCTGTTGCCGAAAATAAGTCAAAATTCATTTCACTTGGAAGTTTTAAATTATTTTCAATACCATAAATACCACACGCTAAAACTAATGCAAACGCAAGATATGGGTTACACGCTGGGTCTGGTGAGCGAAGTTCCACCCTTGCTCGTTCGCTTACCGATGCAGGAATTCTTACAAGTCCTGAGCGATTTTCTTTGCCCCAAGCCACATATTTTGGTGCCTCAAAATATCCTAATCTATCATAAGAGTTGATTTGCGGGTTTAAAAATACTGTAATTTCTTCTATTTTATCTAAAATACCTGCAACAAAGCTTTTTGCAATATCTGAGCTATCTTCTCCAAAATTTTCAAATATATTTTTTCCGTTTTTATGCGCCGACACATTTACATGCATTCCATTTCCAGGGAAATTTTCTAAAGGCTTCGCCATAAACGATGCGAAAACACCATTTCTAGCGCTTATAGCCTTAACCACTGATTTAAACACTAATAAATTATCTGCACAAGCTAACGCATCATCATATTTAAAATCAATTTCATTTTGCCCAGGACCTTGCTCATGATGAGAACTTTCTGGCATAATTCCCATTTCTTCTAAACAAAGGCAAATTTCACGACGAATATTTTCCCCTTTATCTAAAGGAGAAATATCCATATATCCACCTTTATCCATCGTCACTTTCGTAGGCTCGCCCTCGTCATTTGTCTTAAATAAATAAAACTCGCACTCAGCACCGATTTTAAAATCAAGCCCTAGCTTTTCGCCTCTTTCAACCACTCTTCTAAGCACATTTCTACCGTCATTTTCATAAATCGTGCCATCAGGACGTTTTATATCACAGTAAAATCTAACAACCCTGCCAGGACCTGGTCGCCAAGGCAAAACTGTAAGAGTTGATGGGTCTGGGAATAAAAATAAATCCGAACGCTTTATTTCTCTAAAACCTTTTACAGCAGATGCGTCGAAAGAAACGCCGTTTTCAAATGCTGACAAAAGTTCTAACGGCATAATGGAAATATTTTTTTGTGCTCCTAATGCGTCGCAAAAAGCAAGTCTTATAAATTTAACATCGTTTTCTTTAATAAACCCTAAAATCTCTTTTATTGTTGAATTCATATCCATTCCTCTTCTATATCACTAAACTAATAAAAGGCGTTCATTATATAATTGCCGTACCCAAAACACCGATAAATCGGCAGTATAACAAGAATATAATGAACGCCTTTGTCCAATTACAATTATTATACTATATAAATAATATTCTGTCAACACGAATAGGCGTTTTTAAAGCTTTTTTAACTAAATTGTGCATTTTAACCATTAGATATCGCATTTTTCTCCCTATTTTATGCACTATCATAAAAAACGCTTTTTTTCTCATTTTCTGTTGACATATTTTAAATTTTCTTGTATAATAAGACTTGTAAAACAGCAAGGGCGCTGTGAGTTGCGATAGTAACTCGCAGTGCCTTTTTTATTTGAAGGGAGAACATCAAATGAGCAATATCGAACAATTATTTGGTTCAAAAGTATTCGGTGACAGTGTTATGAGAACACGTCTACCAAAAGACGTTTACAAAAGTCTTAAAAAAACAATGACCTCTGGCAAACACTTAGACAAAGAAATCGCTGACGTTGTTGCAAATGCAATGAAAGACTGGGCTACTGAAAATGGTGCAACGCACTTTACTCACTGGTTCCAACCAATGACTGGTATCACTGCTGAAAAACATGACAGCTTTATTTCACCAGACAAAGACGGAAAAATCATTATGGATTTCTCAGGCAAAGAACTTGTTAAAGGTGAGCCTGATGCATCAAGTTTCCCTTCAGGTGGTCTTCGTGCTACATTCGAAGCTAGAGGCTATACAGTTTGGGATACTACATCTTTTGCATTCATTAAAGATGACACACTTTGCATTCCAACTGCTTTCTGCTCTTATAGCGGTGAAGCACTAGACAAAAAAACTCCTCTTCTTCGCTCTATGGAAGCGATTGACAGAGAGTCTATGAAAATCTTAAAACTTTTCGGAAATACTACGGCTACAAAAGTTACAGCGACTGTTGGTCCTGAGCAAGAATATTTCCTAATTGATAAAGATGTTTACTTAAAACGTCCTGACTTAGTATTAACAGGCAGAACCCTTTTCGGAGCTAGACCTCCAAAAGGTCAAGAGCTTGATGACCACTATTTCGGAACTATCAAAGCTCGTGTTTCTTCATTTATGAAAGAACTAGACGAAGAACTTTGGAAACTTGGCGTTTTAGCTAAAACTAAACATAACGAAGTTGCTCCTGCTCAACATGAGCTTGCACCAATCTTCTCAACTACAAATATCGCAACAGACCACAACCAACTTACAATGGAACTTATGAAATCAATTGCAAACAAACACGGTTTAGCTTGCTTACTTCATGAAAAACCATTTGCTGGTGTTAACGGTTCTGGTAAACACAATAACTGGTCGCTTTCAACTGACACAGGCTTAAACCTACTTGAGCCAGGCGAAACTCCTTACGAAAATGCTCAATTCTTGTTATTCTTAGCAGCTACAATTAAAGCTGTTGATAAATTCCAAGATTTACTGCGTATAACAGCAGCTTCAGCTGGTAATGACCATCGTTTAGGCGCTAACGAAGCACCTCCTGCTATCATTTCTATGTTCTTAGGTACAGAACTTACTGCTATCTTAGAAGCTCTTGAAACTGATAGTGAATACATCGACCAAGGTAGACACTTAATGGAAATCGGCGTAAGCGTATTACCTCACTTCCCTAAAGACACTACTGACAGAAACAGAACTTCTCCATTTGCCTTCACTGGTAATAAATTCGAGTTTAGAATGGTTGGTTCAGCATTCTCAATCTCTGGTCCAAACATTATCTTAAATACTATCGTTGCAGATGTTTTATCTGAGTTTTACGAAGAGTTAAAAGACGTTGCTGACTTCAACAAGGCTCTTGGTGCTTTAATTCAAAAAGTTATTAAAGACCACAAACGAATTATCTTCAATGGTGATGGATATTCAAGCGAGTGGCCTATCGAAGCTGAAAAACGTGGTCTTTCAAACTTAAAATCAACAGTTGATGCACTTCCTGCATTCATTAAACCAGAAAATGTTGATATTTTCGTTAAACACGGCGTATTTACAGCAACAGAAATGCATTCAAGATACGAAATTTTACTTGAAGGATATTCTAAAACTATACATATCGAAGCTTTAACTATGATTGATATGCTTACAAAACACATCATCCCATCAGTTATCTCTTACCAAAACGAAGTAGCAAAACTTGCTAAAAGAAAAGGCGAGAAATTCGATACTGCAATGGAAGATTATTTACTTTCTAAAATTTCTAAATTATCAAGTGCGATGATTAAGAAATTCACAAACTTAGAAGAAGCTATGCTTAAAACTGGCGAATACAGCGATGCTTT
This sequence comes from uncultured Oscillospiraceae bacterium, assembly GCA_964370735.1. GTDB lineage: Bacteria > Bacillota > Clostridia > Oscillospirales > Butyricicoccaceae > CAYJLC01. The sequence continues at coordinate 4,896 of CAYJLC010000063.1, read as the reverse complement.
AGAGCTTGCAACTTACTATAATGAAGTTGTATTCACAAAAATGTCTGAATTAAGACTTATCGTTGATGAGCTTGAAACTTTAGTTTCTAAAAAGCATTGGTCACTTCCAACTTATGCAGAAATTTTATACAGCGTAAACTAAATAACACAAAGACGTGTATTTTGAGGATTAATCCCCTTAAAGTACACGCCTTTTTTATATTAAATTTATTTAAAGGGGATTTTATTATGGGATTTTCAGCAGTAGATACTATATGGGTGCTGTTAGGAGCAGCGCTAGTATTTTTCATGCAAGCAGGGTTTGCAATGGTAGAAACAGGCTTTACTAGAGCCAAAAACGCAGGTAATATCATTATGAAAAACTTAATGGACTTTTCAGCAGGTTCATTATTATTCTGGATTATTGGTTTTGGAATAATGTTTGGTGCTGACGGAAACGGCTTTATCGGTGGATTTGATTTTTTCATCCAAGACAATTATGATAGCACTTTTCCAACATCGGCATTTGTAATTTTCCAAACTGTTTTCTGTGCAACAGCCGCGACTATCGTTTCTGGTGCTATGGCAGAAAGAACAAAATTCTCATCTTACTTAATTTATAGCATGGTGCTTTCAGCAATCATTTATCCAATCTCAGGTCACTGGATTTGGGGTGGCGGCTGGCTTGCTGAACTTGGTTTCCACGATTTCGCAGGGTCAACTGCCGTTCACATGGTAGGTGGTGTTGCAGCACTTGTTGGTGCAAAAATCTTAGGACCTCGTATCGGTAAATACTCAAAAGATGGCAAAGCAAAAGCAATTCCTGGGCATAGCTTAACTTTAGGTGCATTAGGCGTATTCATTTTATGGTTCTGCTGGTTTGGATTTAACGGTGCTTCAACTGTTTCTATGACTGGTGACGCTATCGCTTCGGCTGCAAATATCTTCTTTACAACTAATATCTCGGCTGCGACTGCTGCTGTCGTTGTAATGTGTATCACATGGATTAGATATAAAAAACCTGACGTTTCAATGACATTAAACGGCGCACTTGGTGGTCTTGTTGCTATAACTGCTGGATGTGACCAAGTAGATGGTTTTGGCGCAGCAGCAATCGGTATATTTGCAGCATTCGCTGTTGTATTTGGTATTGAATTTGTAGAAAAAACATTAAAAATCGATGACCCAGTTGGTGCTGTTGGTGTTCATGGTATCTGTGGTGCACTAGGTACAATTTTAACAGGTGTATTCGCACTTGATATCGGTCTTGCTTACGGTGGCGGATTTGATTACTTAGGAATTCAAACACTTGGTGTTGTAGCTGTAATCGGTTGGGTTTTAGTAACTATGACAATCGTTTTCCTTGCTATTAAACACACTGTTGGTCTAAGAGTTACAGAAGAAGAAGAACTTAAAGGTTTAGATATCGAAGAACATGGTCTTGCAAGCTCTTATGCTGACTTTATGCCAATCCCTATGGGTGCTGACTTTAACAATCATAAACACGACGTTCCAAAACCTGTTGTCGCTATGGAAAAAGCTATCGAAATTGTTAATGAATCAACTGGTAGAGATGGCAAAATCACTAAAGTTTCAATCGTCACTCGTCAAAGCAAATTTGAAGATTTAAAAGTGGCTCTTGAATCTATCGGTGTAACCGGTATGACTGTTACTCAAGTATTGGGTTGTGGTATTCAAAAAGGTACACCTGAATACTATCGTGGTGTTCCACTTGAAGCAACTTTACTTCCAAAAATTAAAGTTGAAGTTGTAATTTTCGAAGTTCCTGTTACTACTTTAATCGATACTGTAAAAGATGCTCTTTACACAGGTAGCATTGGTGATGGTAAAATCTTCATCTATGATGTTGAAAATGTTATTAAAGTTCGTACCGGCGAAGAAGGTAGCAACGCGCTGTAATTGCTCATTTTTACAGTGTGTCCTATATAGAAAAACTAACCCTTATCGGGTTAGTTTTTTTTCGTTATATCAATATTTTATATTCTAAAGCACTTTTAAAAAGTTATACAGATAGGTTCCCTTCGTACTTAATAGTGCTATAAACTGCATCAAAATCAAGATTTTTTGCCAAACAAATCGCTTTCACGTCTTCATATTCAGGGTAAACATAAGTTTTTTCGTTATGTTTACAAACTTTCACTGTACACTCACCAAAAGTTGTTGTAATTTTCTTCATTTCGCGAGATAAAACAGAACGCTCACATTTGTATTTTCTAATACCTATTGTCGTAAGGTTTGAAAAAATAATGTCTTCCATAGCAGTGATTTTATTCGCTTTACAAATAACCGAAAGCATCGTTGCAGGGCGATTTTTTTTCATAAAAATAGGCGTGAAAAACGCATCATTAGCGCCATTTTCAATCAACTTTTCCATAGTGAAAGCCAATGCCTCACCAGTGCTATCATCTATATTCGATTCAAGCACATAAACATCATCAGACATACTTTCATCACTCTCGATAAGCATTGCTCTCAAGATATTTGCATTTTTGAAATCTTTTTTACCACAACCAATACCAATTTTAGATATTTTATAGCTTTCTGGCAATTTATCGTTATTTTTAAGCGCAGCTGCAATAGCAATACCCGTAGGAGTAATCATTTCCCCTCTGTTATCGGTAATTCTAATTGATAAACCACTTACACTTGCAATATTTGTAACAGCAGGAACTGGCACAGGAATTACGCCGTGTTGACATTTAACATACCCTTGACCTTCGTAAAGTGTCGAAACATACACATCGTGAATATCTAAATTATCAATGCAAATTGCAACAGCAACTATATCAACTATCGAATCAACAGCACCAACTTCGTGGAAATGCACCTCATTTTTCGGCAATGCGTGAGCCTTTGCCTCGGCATCTGCCACAAAATCAAAAATCTTCTTCGAAATTTCTTTTGCTCTATTCGAAATTGTGCTATTATCGATAATTTTCACAATATCCGTTAAGTTTCTGTGGTCGTGATGATGGTGGTCGTGAGCGTGATGCTCGTGAGCGTGATGCTCGTGAGCGTGCTCGTGATGTTCGTGCGAATGGTCGTGATGTTCGTGCGAATGGTCGTGATGTTCGTACGAATGGTCGTGGTGCTCGTGAGAATGGTCGTGGTGCTCGTGAGCGTGTTCGTGATGCTTGTGAGAATGTTTTTCGCTGTCTAAAATAACATCAAAGTGACACGCGTCAATCCCACATTTTTTCATTCTTGAAATTTTGATTTCATAACCCTCTACATTAAGGCTTTTGAGCCCATCTAAAAGGACATTTACATCTGCACCCAAATCTATAAGCGACGATACACTCATATCTCCACTTATGCCACTGAAACACTCTAAATATAGCGATTTTTTCATATTTTTATCCTCTTTTCATAATTATTTTGCAAGTCTATTAATTTGCGTCGCAAGATATCCTGCACCAAATCCATTGTCAATATTTACAACAGACATACCCTCGGCGCACGAATTAAGCATCGTTAGAAGTGCCGAAAGACCACCGAAATTTGCACCATATCCGATAGAAGTCGGAACAGCAACAACAGGTTTATCGACAAGCCCTGCCAAAACTCCACCTAGTGCACCTTCCATTCCAGCGACAGCCACAATGGCATTCGCCTCGCGAATATCGTCGATTTTTGAAAATAATCTATGAATTCCAGCAACACCCACATCATAAACGCGAATTACATTGCTACCGAAAAACTCTGCTGTCTGCGCTGCTTCTTCTGCGACTGGTATATCAGATGTGCCACCAGTACAAACAGCAACCAAACCGATTTTTTCGATATTTTTCGTCGATATCTTTAATACTCTTGACAATTCATCGTAAGAAACCGTCGGAACTTCCTCTTTCACTGCTAAATACTGCTCCAAAGTCGCCCTTGTTCCTAATACATCAATATTTTGCTCATAAAAGCTTTTGTAAATTTTCACTAAATGTTCAGTCGATTTTCCACTGCAATAAACCACTTCTCCAAACCCACTGCGAAGCTTCCTATGGTGGTCAATTTTCGCAAAACCTAAATCTTCATACGGCAATTTTTTAAGCTTTTCTTCGGCATTTTCTATGTCAATTTCCCCTGATTTAACCTGTTCTAACAATTCTTTTACATCCATTACTTCATCTCCTTTTTAATTTTAATATCCATACTTCCACTCCTAAAACCTTCGATATCCAGTGTAATATACAAAAAACCTAGTTCTTTCAGTTTTGCTATAATTTCTTCTGATTTATCTAAAAACAGTAAAAAATCATCTTTTTTTATTTCAATTCTTGCAATATCTCCGTGAATTCTTATGCGATTAACCAAAAAACCTTCTGATTTAAGATATTCTTCGCCCAAATCTATTCTCCCTAAAAGCTCAAAATCAATCTGCGTATTATACGGAAGTCGTGTCGCAAGACATGGTGCTGACGGTCTGTTTGAAACCGATAATCCTTGCATTTTTGCAATTTCTCTCACTTCATCTTTTGTGATTTTAAGTTCGGCTAAAGGACTTATAATCGAAAGTTCTTTAAGCGCCTTGATTCCAGGGCGATATTGGCTTAAATCATCAAAATTTGTACCATCTATTATATTTTTCGCACCTAATTCCTTTGAAAACTTGATAAGTTCTGAAAAAAGATAGTGTTTGCATCTATAACATCTGTCGACAGGGTTGTTTTTTATATCGATATTATCAAGCTCATTTACCTCTATAACGTGATGAATTGCACCAGCTTCCTTAGCTACTTTTTTCGCATTTTCCAAATCACAAGAAGGATGTAATTTTGTTTCAAAAGTAACTGCATAAACCTTTTTTTCAAGCTTTAAAGCTTCCTTACATGCTATTTTCAACAACACACTGCTGTCTACTCCACCTGAAAACGCCACTGTTAAATCTCCATCTAAAAGTTC
>CAYJLC010000062.1:0-10891 GCA_964370735.1 uncultured Oscillospiraceae bacterium | reverse complement strand
GTTTTCTCATTAAAATAAAATTGCTGAATAAGACAGTGTGCCACTCACATTATCTTATCCAGCAATTATTTTGATATAATATCTAAACGGACTGAACACAGTCTGTTTTTTTATGCCTTATAGTTCTCTCGTTTTATATTTATTATGCTACGCTAAATTTTTTTCTTATAAGGTCTACTAAATACTCAGCTGTTCCATCAATTCCTAAAAAGCTACTGTCTACCATCACATCTTTGAAGTTTTTATCATCAGGCTTAAATCCTGCATAATGCAAATGATATGATTCTCTCGCTTCGTCGACTTTATTTATTATTTTTATCGCTTCTTCGTGAGATAGACCTAATTCTTTGATAGAATTTTCAATTCGAGCCTCGTATGGTGCATAAATATATATGTGAAGTGCATTTTCGTACTCACTTAATACAAAATCAGCACATCTACCAACAACAATGCAAGACTTCTTGTCAACAAGAAACTTAATCACATTTTGTTGTGTTTCAAAGATTTCATCTTGTATGTCATTTGTTCCACTTCCTAAAGGATACGCCATTCTTGCAAACGAATTTCCGATTATTTTTAGCGCTGATTCTTCTTTTTCGTCAATAGTAGCCTGTGGTAAATTTAATTTTTTCGAAGTTTCGTCGACGATATCTCTATCAAAAAACTCAATACCTAGCATTTCACTCATTTTTTGAGCAATAGGTCTGCCTAAACTTCCAAATTGCCTTGTTATAGTAATTACGAATTTTTCTTCCATTAAAATACCTCTCTCTACATTAAATATCCACAAACTGCAAACGCTACTACCGATAAAACACTACTAATTATTACATACGGAAGTTGCGTTGCTGCGTGTTCTATATTGTCAATACCAGAACTTTGTGATGCTAAAATTGTGGCATCAGAATAGAAACAAGCATGGCTACCAAAAGCCCCACCAGACATAACAGCTGCCATAATTAAAATCATATTTGCATCTAAAACTGCCCCTAATGGGAATACAATCGGAATACAAACAGCACTCATCCCCCAGTTAGACCCTGTTGTGAATGTTAAAATCGCTACTAAAATAAAAATAATTGCAGGGAAAAGTTCACGACTTAAAAACGGTGTGATATTATCTATTATAAAATCCGTCATACCCATTTCACTTACAAAACGTTCAAGTAAAAATCCTACTAAAACTATCGCAACTGTCGGTAGCATTTCTGCAAATCCATTAATAACAATAGTCACAAAATTATCGATTGATACGATTTTTCTTGGAATATAAATTGCAAAACACACAAACAAAGTAATAATAACTGCAAATAGTAAATCACTCGTAACAATTGCGATTGCTATTAAAACTGCCATTGGAATTATAAAGTCCCAAATGCTACCTGACTCTAAGTATTCTTCGTCACCATGATTATATTTTCTACTAGCATCGCTATAAACTTTGCCAGTTTCGGCTACCCTTTGGTATACTTTTTTCATTGCACCTAATTTTGGCATAAATCCCATTACGAATAAAAACATAACGATTAATGTGAAAATCGGATAAAACGCAAACGGTATCGCTGCTATGTATGCGTCTAAACCAGTGGTATATCCTAATGCTTGGATACTTGGTTCAGCTATAAATAATGTCGCAAAGAAAACTGCCCAAGTAGAAAATGGAAGAAGTGTACAAACTGGTGCACCAGTTGAGTCGATTACATAAGCGAGTGTTTCACGAGGGATTTTGTTTTTATCAAACACTTTTTTCATACAAACACCGACTGTAAGTATGTTTAAATAGTCGTCAACAAAGATTAAAATACCTAAAATAAATGATGTTAAGAGTGTTTTTCGTTCACTTTTACAAAGCTTTGCTATGAGTCCAGCAAAACCAAAAGACCCCTTTGATGCTTGCAAAAGTGCAATAAGCGACCCAAAAAAGCAACAAACCAAAACTAACCAAACCGAATCTCCAGCATATAAAACATCTGTGAATATATATGTCCATTCAGCGATGAAATTTTGCTTATATAGCACAAGAGATGCTAAAACTGTACCGAATATCATAAATTCTATACATTTTTTTGTCTTAATAGCTCCAAAAATAACAATAGCTATTATAAAAATTGCAATTAATCCATAGCTCATATATCAATCTCCTTTTAAAATAAAATAGACGCACTACCACTAAGGGTAATACGTCTTTGTATTAGTAAATTTGTTTATTTCAATGAATTTCTAGTGTCTGCAAGCGCTTCGTCCATACGTTCTAAAACCTGAGCAATTTGCTTCTCTGTTATAACTGCTGCTGGCTCAAAACGGATACATTTAGCATTAACTAGCGTTCCGGCTGTCATAACCCCTCTTGCAAACATTCCTTTTGCAACTTCATAACCAATATCAGAAGTTTTAAACTCAACTGCAATCATTAAACCAATACCACGAACATCGTCGATGATGTCGGCATATTTTTCTTTAAGTGCATCAAGTCCAGATTTTAAAATAACGCCTTTTCTTGCACATTCGCCTGGAATGTCGTTGTCAATCATATATTTGATTGTTGCAAGTGCTGCCGAACAACAAACAGGATTTCCACCGAATGTTGGCGAACCTAATAACCAAGGGTTGTCGATTAAATCTTGGCTCCACATTTTTGGTCGACAGATTAATCCTGTAATTGGCATGATACCACCTCCAAATGCTTTACCATACGTTAAAATATCAGGAACTACGCCTTCGGCTTCACATCTCCACATAGAACCAGTTCTTCCCATACCAGTCTGTATTTCATCGAAAATAAGTGCTACTCCGTATTCATCACAAATCTCACGAAGTTCTTTTAAATAACCCGCAGGTGGTATGATAATTCCCGCTTCACCTTGGATTGGTTCAACAATTAATCCAGCAACGCTTTCGCCGACTGCAACTAAGTTTCTAATTGCTTTTCTTGCATCCTCTGCATTACCAAACTCAACGTGTTGAACTTGTTGCACCATTGGAGTATATGGCACACGATATGTATATTTACCACCCATAGAAACAGCGCCCATTGTTTTTCCGTGGAATGCACCTACTGTTGATACAAACCATCTGCCACCTGTTGCAATTCTAGCAAGTTTTAGTGCCATTTCGTTTGCTTCAGCACCACCATTTGTGAAGAAACAATATTGCAAATCACCTGGCGTGATACCTGCAACTGCTTTTGCAAGATAGCCTCTTAGTGGGTCTAGTAATTCTTGCGAATGAAGTGCTTGGTGATCTAGTTGCGCTTTAACTGTGTCTAAGATAAACTCGTTTCTGTGACCACAAGTGTAAATCCCAAATCCACCTAAACAGTCGATAAATTCTTCTCCATATAGTCCTTCGCAAATACTGTCGTGGTCTGTCCATTCAACTGTTGCCGAATTTGTTGAAACCGATTTGCGATATTTTAACCAACCTGGGCTTACATAATTATCGAAATAATTTATAGTGTCGTCTGTAAGTGTCTGTTTTTCGTCGTCTGTTAATTTATCCGCATGTATATATCCTAGCACTTTTTCTAGTTCTTTGCTTGTTTCCATGAATTTCATAATGTTACCCTCTCTCTTTTAAATAAAAAAAGAGGCTAATACCTAATAAGTATCAGCCCCATTGCTTGATTTAATTATATAACATTTTATTAGTAATTACAATTGACTAAATTTACCATTTTTATACCACTTTTGGGTTATTCTCTTTCTTTTATGAGTTTGAACAATTGTATGCGTGTTTTAACACCAATTTTACGATATATGTTTAATATATGCTTTTTTAATGTATTATTAGTTATAACAGACGCTTCGCAGATTTCTGTATTATCCATACCAGACATAATCATCTCAAGTATATCTCGCTCTCTTTTCGTAAGCGAAAATTTCTCGCAAGCACTTGTTATAGTCAGCTTATCCCCACCTAAATTTTCAAGTTCTTTTTCTTTAAAAATTCGATAGGCTAAATGGTCTTTTATAAGCTCTATTTGAAAAATATCAGAATATTTAAAGTCGTCTTTGCCTTTATTTCGATAAAAAGTTATAACTCCCATAAAAATATTATCATAAGCCAAAACAAGTTGAAGTGCATAATGCCAATTATTTGCCTTGTAAACTTTTGAGTAATATTCTGTTTCTACTCTTTTTTCATCGCTTAAAATATCCGTTTCGCGATATACCATACTTTTCCCGCTCGAAAGAATGCCTTGGCTATAATCGATGTTTTGATAATCCTTTGACACATCATATTTGTAATTATAAGTCACCTGCGAAGTTAAAACTGCTGAACCATCTCCCTTTGATAAATGAAAATCTGCACTGTCAAAATCAAGCACCATTTTCATTTGCTCCAAAAGTTCGCGACGCATAGTGGCAAAATCTTTTTGTGTATGCATTTTATAAATAATACTATTTAGTATCATAAAATTATTATTGTCTAAATTTTGCATACTTTCTCCTAACTAATCTAAATCAAATTTTCGTTTAACAGCATCCACTAAAAAGTCAACTGTTCCATCTATTCCTAAAAAACTACTGTCAATCATTATGTCTTTAAATTGTTTGTCATCTGGCTTAAATCCTGCATAATGAATATGATACGCCATTCTTGCCTCGTCGACTTCATAAACCATTTTAGAAGCTTTATCTTCATCTATCCCAAGTTCTTTTATAGAATTTTTAACTCTAGCAGAAAAAGGTGCATAGATATATATGTGCATACTGTTAGGGTGCTCGCTTAAAATAAAATCCGAACATCTACCAACAACTATACAAGACTCTTTTTCTACTAAAAATTTAATAATATTTTCTTGTGCTTTAAAAATATCGTCTTGAACATTCGTTGCTTTATCGCGTCCTAGTGGAAAAGCCATTCTAAAAAATGAATTTGTTTCAAGTTTTTTCGCTGTTTCCTCTTGTTCTTCAACAGAAGATACTGGAAGGTTTAATTTTTTTGCAGCCTCGTCTACAATATCTCTATCATAGAACTCAATGCCTAATTTTTCGCTCATTTTTTGAGCAATAGGACGACCTAAACTACCGAATTCTCTTGAAATTGTGATTACATATTTCTTTTTCATAATTTATCCCTCCATCAATTTTTAACCATGTGTCGTGAGTATTTCATACATTTCAGGTCTTCTATCTCGAAATACTCCCCACTCTACTCGTGTTTTTGCAATTTCATCTAAGTCAAATTCATGCGTTAAAACACATTCCGTCGTTCTGTCAGCCTCTCATACCTTTTCACCGAAACAATCAGTAATAAAAGACGAACCGTAAAACGTGATTTCTGCATCTTCGTCAACTTCTCTTCCAATTCTGTTTGACGCTACAACTGGGATTAAATTTGCAGCTGCGTGACCACGCATTGCATTTTGCCAGTGTTTCATCGAATCGCGAATTAAAGTAGGCTCGCTGCCGATTGCCGTTGGGTAAAGTAATATTTCAGCACCCATTAAAGCCATCGCCCTTGCTGTTTCTGGAAACCACTGGTCCCAACAAATGCCGACACCTATTTTACCGAATTTTGTGTCCCATACTTTAAATCCAGTGTCCCCAGGTGAAAAATAAAATTTCTCGCCATAAGGCAAGCCATCTGGGATATGAGTTTTTCTATAAACACCCAAAACTTCACCAGTAGCATCAATCATCGCAAGCGAATTAAAGCAAGTGTTTCCATGTTTTTCAAAAAAACTAATTGGAATTACCATTTCTAATTCTTTTGCTATATCTTTAAAGTGATTTATCGCCTTGTTGCTTTTAACTTCTGTCGCCAAATCGAAATACTCGAATTTATGCTTTTTGCAGAAATACTCTGTTTCGAATAATTCCTGAATTAAAACAATATTCGCACCATCTTTGTGAGCAAGACGGACAAGTTTTTCGGCTTTTGCAATATTTTCGTCTATATTATTACTACACACCATTTGTGTCGCTGAAACTTTAATTTTTCTCATAAATATGACCATTCCTTTTTAATAAAGGCATAAAACAACTATTAAAATGGTTTTATACCAGTTTTTAAATGCTTGAAATTTGACCAATCTATATCTATATCATAACTCTAAGTGATAACAAATACAATGAGCCTATCGCACCATTTATCTGCTACTTTCAGGTAATATCCACAAGATATATATTAGCATATTTTTATAAATTTTGCAAATTTTTCTTATAAGCTCTCTTTATATATTTCCTTGATTTCTTCTTCTGTAAATAAAACTGCAAAATTATTATGACTTGAAATCGATACTTTCATATAGTTTTCATACATTTTATCGATAGAGTCTGTCGGAACTCCTTGTTCGCCTAGCGTTTCGTTTAAATTAAGGCTTGAAATCAAATTTTCAATTTTTTCCACGCAATCTGTGTAATCAGTCCCACCAAGGCATTTTGAAATAACTGTGCATTTTTCCTTTGCTTTATGCACAGTGCGCTTCATAATAACAGGTGTCAGTGCAGAAAGCCCTTTTCCATGCACCAGATTATAAAATCCACTTGCAGGATGCTCTAAGCCATGTGCGACAGTAACTCCAGCCGTATTTATCACCATTCCACCAAGCAAACTTGCTAGTGCTACATTATCCCAGTCTTCCCCACTACCAGTTCCATTATATATTTTAAGCAAACTTTTATGTATAAGCTCCATTCCAACCTTCGCCATCATATCTGTAAAAGGTTGTGCATTTTTCGCAAGATACGCCTCCATATTATGACAAAAAGCATCAAATCCAACCGATGCTAACACCGATTTTGGCATGGTTTCCATTAAAGTCGAGTCTAAAATCGACACTTTCGGAACAATAGCCGAACATCTAAGTGATTTTTTATCTCCTGTTTCTTCGTTAGTCAAAACAGCAAAACCATTGCCCTCGCTCCCTGTTCCGCAAGTTGTTGTCACTGCAATAATAGGCAAAGCCTCGTCGCTTTGTTTTCGTGCGAAGATATAATCGTTAATATCGCCATCATTTTTTGTGATAAACGCAATCCCTTTAGCGCAATCAAGGACACTTCCACCACCTAAGGCAACTATAACATCGATTTCCTTTTCTTTTGCAATATTTGCACCATCTATCGCAGTTTTTGTTAGAGGATTTGGTTCTACTTCATCAAAAACTGTGACTTGAATGTTGCTTTTCTCTAATAATTTAATAGCCTTGTCTAAAAGACCTGTTTTCTTTGTGCTAGTTCTCCCAGTGACAATTAATGCATTTTTTCCATAAGTCGCAGTTTTTTCGCCGAGAAGTCCTATTTTTCCACGACCAAAAAATATATTTACAGGCAAATAATAATTAAAATCCATACTAACCTCGAATTTCTGCCAGAGTTTCTTTGATACACTCTTCAAAAATATCAAGACCTTTAATTAATTGCTCATCAGTTATAACAATTGGTGCTAAAAATCTGATAACGTTCCCATAAAGTCCAGCACCCTCGATTATAAGCCCCTTTTGAAGTGCTTTTTTCACAACTGATGTCACAAGCTCGCCGAAAGGCTCTTTCGTTTCGCGATTTTTTACAAATTCAATTCCAATCATCGCCCCTAAACCACGATATTCACCGACAACATCGAACTTTTTAGCAAAATCTTCATATCGTTTATTTACAATATCAGCGATTTTATTTGCACGAGCGACAAAGTTATCGCGTTTCATAATTTCAATTGTTTTTAAAGCTGCTGCACACGCGAGTGGATTTCCAGCATATGTTCCACCGATAGTTCCCGCTAAAGCCGAGTTCATAATTTCCTCGCTCGCTGTAATCGCACTAATAGGAAGACCAGCACCCATTGACTTTGCCGTTGTAATAATATCAGGAGCCGCGTCAGCCTCTGCCCAATATTCTGACGCAAAATATCTACCAGTTCGGCAGTTTCCAGTTTGAACTTCGTCAGAAATCATTAAAATTCCATTGTCGTCACAAATTTTTCTAACAGCTTTCACCCATTCAATCGGAGCAGGAATAAACCCACCTTCGCCTTGAAGTGGCTCTATTATAATAGCTGCAACTTCGTTTGCTGGTGTTTGTTCACGAAATACAAGCTCAAGTTTTTTCACATAAAAATCAATCGCCTCATCTTTCGTATAACCCTTTGGTGCTCTATATAAATAAGGATATTCAGCGCGATAAATCCCCGACGGAAACGGTCCCATTCCTCTTGAATATATTTTATTTGCTGTAAGCTCCATCGTTAAATTAGTTCTGCCATGAAAAGCCCCTGAAAAACAAATTATATTAGAGCGTTTTGTATATGCTTTTGCAATTTTAATTGCATTTTCGTCTGCCTCTGCACCTGAATTTGAAAAATATGTACGCTTTTTCTCGCCCTTACAAGGCATCATTTGATTGAATTTTTCAGCAAGTTCAACATAGCCTTCGTGGGTTACAACACTTATAAAAGTATGGAAATATTTTTCCGACTGAGTTTTAACAGCTTCTATAACTTCTGGGTGTGAATATCCGATATTTAAAACACCGACCCCACCTACGAAATCAATAAATACATTTCCATCAACATCTTCTAGCATCGCTCCTTCGCCACGCTTTATACAAATCGGGTATAATGTACCACAGAGTGCATTTGGAATGTTTTTATTTCTTCTTTTAAGCAATTCTTGTGCGTTTTTTCCTGGAACAGTTCCAGCAACGCTAGGTAAACTATCTCTTAACATTTTTCTTCTCCTAAATTAATTTTCATACCAACCGATAGGGCCTTTTGATAAATTTATATTAATTTGCTTTGTTTCTCTATATTCTTCAAGTCCATTCACACCAAGTTCTCTGCCTATACCACTCATTTTATACCCACCCCAAGGTGCTTCGTTAAATGTTGGGTTATAGCAGTTAATCCAAGTGATGCCTGCACGAATTTCTTTTATAACAGTCAGCGCTGTCGTGATATCGCTTGTAAACACTCCACCAGCAAGACCATATTCCGTGTCATTTGCCATTTCAATTGCTTCTTCTTTTGTCTTAAAAGTCTGAACTGTCACAACTGGTCCGAAAATTTCTTCACGAACGATAGTCATATCACGAGTGCAATCATCAAAAATCGTAGGCTTTATAAAATATCCGTTTGCACATTCACCGTCAGTGTAAGCCTCGCCACCACAAACAAGTGTCGCACCCTCAGCTTTTCCTTTTTCGATATAAGAAAGCACTCTGTCAAACTGCTTTTTAGAAACAATTGCTCCCATATCTGGGTTATTAAGTGGGTTTCCAATCATCATATTTTTTGCACGTTCCGAAAGCCTTTTTACAAACTTATCTTTAATACTTTCTTCGATAATAAGCCTCGACCCAGCAGAGCAAACTTCTCCTTGATTAAAGAAAATACCAATCATCGCCCATTCGATAGCAGCCTCAAAATCGCAATCAGCAAAAACGATATTTGGCGATTTTCCACCAAGCTCTAAACCGATTTTTTTAATATTTGTTGCAGCATTTTGCATAATAAGTTTGCCAACTGCTGTACTTCCAGTGAAAGTTATCATGTCGACATCTTTAGATTTTGCCATATAATCACCGACAATTGCCCCATCGCCCATAACAAGGTTTACCGAGCCTTTTGGCATATTTACTTTATCAAAAATTTCAAAAAGTTTAATCACAGAAAGCATTGTTTCGTTTGCAGGTTTAAAAACAACGCTGTTACCAGCAGCTAAAGACGGTGCAAGTTTCCAACACGCCATAAGGAAAGGATAGTTCCAAGGAGTTATTTCAGCGCAAACTCCGACAGGTTCGTGCACAGTGTACGAATGCATTTTTCCAAAGCCATCATTTACATCATAAACACCACCAGTAGGTGTTTTAATAAGTCCTGCATAATATCTAAATGTATGTATTCCATCAGAAATATCGCCCTCGGCTTCCCTTAAAGGTTTGCCACATTCTATGCAGTCAAGACTTGCAAATTCGTCGAGTTCTGCCTCTATTAAATCGGCAATTTCAAGTAGTTTATTCGCTCTAGTCTGCGAGTCTAAATCTCTCCACTCACGAGTTTTGTAAAAGGATTCTTTTGCAGATTTTATAGCTTTTTCAGTATCTTCTATACTGCTTTCATAGGCATACGCTATAATTTCTTTAGTCGCTGGATTTTCTATTTCTATCATTTTATCTGATGTAGATTTAACCCACTCGCCACCAATATACATTTTTTTCTTTTCCATATTGCCAACCTTTCTAACCTAATAAAAAAAGAGGCTAATACCTTTTAAGTATCAGCCCCATTGCATAATTTATTATATTATATTTTTGTAATAATTACAATTGACTAAATTTACCATTTATATACTCCTTTAGGGTTATATTTTATCTACATGACAAAGCCTAAAACAACATATCCTAAAAGCGAAACTGCACTTGAAATATATTGTACTTAAAAACAACCATATAAGTTGCCAAATTTATACATAGTTTTGTTGAAATCATCGTTCTCATTGTGATATAATATATATATATATTACAAATATTGCTCTATTGGGCTAATTTATAGTAAGGATTATGATATGAAAATTAAAAAACAATATACTTGTGCACTTCTTTTATCAATGGATTTATTAGGTGGCAAATGGAAAATGAGAATTTTGTGGCATATTTTAAATGGTGATAATCGCTTTTCTTTACTTCTAAAAGGCATCCCAGATATAACCCACAAAATGCTTATAACACAACTAAAAGAACTAGAACAAAGCAATATCTTAATACGAACTGTGGTGTGTGAAAAACCACTAAATGTTGAATATTCTCTGTCGACACAGTACAAGGGGCTAATTCCACTTGTAGAGGGATTTTGCAATTTTTCAAAAGAATATGCCAGCGAAAACGAAATCACGCTTGAGGATTTATAGGTACAAAAAAGTACGTTATTGTCTTACTTGTTGTATTTAGGGTATAAT
>CAYJLC010000061.1:0-11276 GCA_964370735.1 uncultured Oscillospiraceae bacterium | reverse complement strand
TCTCTCATATTATACCTCATTTCAAATAGTTTCAATATTGAAATTATATCACTAAAAAAAGCAATTGTCAATATAGTTTCAAATTTGAAATCAATTTTCCCTAATGCGAGTATCTTTTTATATGTAATTGGATTGCAGGCAAAAGAGGCTGTCGCAATTGCGACAGCCTCCTTAGTTTATTTGTCGATAATTTTAATATGGACAAAATATTGTGTTTATACTAAATCTTCATCTGGTTGTTGACCGTCGTGCAATGCCCATTTGCATTCTGTCATTTCAAAATCAGTGAAAGTTGCTTTAAATGCTCCATCTTCTGGGCTACAAGCGTAAACACCAAAATTAACTGAATCTTTTGCGTGAAATATATGGCATATTCTTATATGCACAAAATTTTCACCATCTGTGGAATTTTCGACACAGAAATCTTCACCCCTACGGCTCAATCTAAACCACATTGATTTAATTTCATTAGAAATGCGAGTAGTTGACCAATCAGAATAACCGTTATTCGTAACAACAGCACCTAAAAATGCATTTTCTTCATCTCCATATTCAACCGACGCTTTAATCCAATTTTCACTGTCTAAATATAAAACAATACCTGCTTGGTCATAATTGTTTTTGCTGTTGTACTCAGCCTTAACTGTAAAAGAAAATTCCTTTTCATTTGTTTGCATTTGTAGCATAGGTGCATTATCATTTCTGAATTTATAATAAGTTCTTTGCCATAAATCAGTGCCACTTTCGGTATTAATCTCAATCATAGTATCGTCAATGGTATACTTTTTTGGTTCATTAATCCAGCTTAATTGTTTTGTATCAAATTTCATACTAATCTCCATTCATTATATAAATTTGCTCAACTGAGAAATATTTTCATTGCCTCACATTCACAATTTTTTGTGTGTGAAATCAACATAAATATTATAACATAAAATCTTTAAATGAGCAAATATAAAACCTTATAAATTTAATGCCTGCTTTTCGTTATTCTGATGATAGTTTTATATTTTTTTAATATGTTCTCCTAGAAAATAATCAGGTATGTTTTTAAACCTCTTGACAAAACATAGACATTGTGATAACATTGTTATTAAAGATAATGATGTTATGTGAGGTGATAAATTGAGCTATTCGTCTGAGCTTACAAAAGAGCGAATATTAACCTGTGCCAAAGTAGAATTTCTCAAAAATGGCTTTATAAACACCAATTTGCGTGAAATAGCGAAAAATGCAAAAGTCACAACTGGTGCTTTATATAATTATTTTGATGGAAAAGATGCTTTATTCGAGGCAATCGTCGGTGAATTTGCTGATAATTTGCTTAAATTATATAAAAAAGTCCACAAAGAAGCCGAGGAACAATATGACTTTGAAAGTGCCGATATAACTGAAAATATGGGACAAGGCACAAAAATCGTGTTGGAATATCTTTATTCAAATTTCGAACTGTCAAAATTGCTATTTTGTGCTTCTGCCAATACAAAATACGAAAAATTTGTCGATGAACTTATTGATATTGAAGAAAAAGCTTCGCTTTTATATATGGAAAGTATCAATTTTGAACTGAAGAAGATAAATAGGTTTTTTGTCCACGTTATTTCAACATCTGGTTTAAACAATATGTTAGAGGCAATTCATCACGATTTAAGTCGAGAAGAAGCAATTGAATATATCGGAAAAATTCAAAAATTTTACTATAAAGGTACAAAAGAAATATTGGGGCAATAACCTGATATTTTTTTAAATAAAAGTTAGCTAAAACTAACCAGTGTATAAAGGAGATTTGTATGAAAAAAGAAAAACAGAAACCTCTTCTTGCAAGATTATTTAATTTTGCAGGAAATTATAAGTATCTTACCATTTTCGGCATGATTTTTTCAGGAATTAGTGCAATTATTTCGCTTTTCCAATAATTTTTATCTATGAGTGTCTTCTAGAAATTTTTGAGATTTATCCTAACGTTTCATTTACTGAAAGTATTTTACAAAATGCGTGGCTTTCTGTCGGTTTTGCTGTGGGTTCTATGTTCGTTTATATGATAGCTCTCATTTGCACACATATTGCAGCGTATAGAATTGCAAAAAATATGCGAAAACGTGCGATAAATCATGTTTTAAACTTGCCTTTAGGCTTTTTTTCGAGTGAAGGCAGTGGTAAACTACGAAAAATCATAAAAGACAGCGCCGGTGCTACCGAAACATATCTTGCACATCAACTACCAGATTTAGTAGGTGCATTTTTAACGCCTATTGCTGTGCTTGCAATCCTTTTTATTTATAACTGGCAACTTGGGTTAATCAGCTTAATTCCAACAGTTTGCGCTATAATTTCAATGTCGATGATTATGGGAAAAGACCAACCAGAACGCTTAAAACTCTATCAAACTGCGCTTGAAAATATGAATAATGAAGCGACCGAGTATGTGCGCGGTATCCCTGTTGTTAAAACTTTTAATCAAAGTATTTTCTCTTTTGAAAAGTTTCATTCGGCAATTTTGACCTATCAAAAATATGTCGAGGCTTACGCCTATCGTTGTCGCTCTGGAATGGTACTTTTTCAGACTTTCTTGGCATCAACACCGATTTTCTTAGTATTAAGTGCAATTCTTATGATAGCAAATCAGCTTTCTATGGTAGATTTTTTCCTAAATTTCATTTTTTATATGATTTTCACTCCAATTTGCTCGCTTATGCTTAATAAAATTATGTGGGTCAGCCAACATTCAATGATGGCAGGCGATGCTGTGACACGAATTGAAAATTTACTTAACGAAAAACCTCTTGAACAACCGAAAAACCCAAAAACACCGAAAAACTTTGATATTTCTTTAGAAAATGTCAGCTTTTCTTATCCTGATACCGATAAAAAAGCTGTTGACAATGTGTCGCTTACAATAAAAGAAGGCGAGACAATTGCACTAGTCGGTACTTCCGGTGGTGGAAAATCCACTCTTGCGACATTAATTCCGAGATTTTGGGATGTTTCAGACGGCTCAGTTAAAATCGGTGGCGTTGATGTAAAGGAAATTTCCGAAGAAGAGCTTATGAAAAACATCTCATTTGTTTTCCAGAACACGAATTTATACAAGGCGAGTATTTTGGATAATCTCAAAGAAGGCAAGCCAAATGCAACGATAGAAGAAGTGAAATTTGCATTAAAAGCTGCAATGTGCAACGATATTATCGCAAAATTACCAAACGGTCTTGACACGATTTATGGCACAAAAGGTGTCTATCTTTCAGGTGGAGAAGCACAAAGAATTGCACTTGCAAGGGCGATTTTAAAAGATGCGCCGATAATTTTGCTTGACGAAGCGACAGCCTTTGCCGACCCTGAAAATGAGCATCAAATAAAGCTTGCAATGAGCGAACTTACAAAAGGCAAAACTGTTTTGATGATTGCACACAGGCTGTCAACTGTGCAAAATGCTGACCGAATTTATATTATTTCCGACGGAAAAGCAATTGAAAATGGCAATCACGACGAACTTTTAGCTAAAAAAGGTGCATATTTTGAAATGTGGAATGAATATAACAAAGCATTTGTTTGGAACGAAAGTGAGGATATAGCTTAATGAAAAATTATTTACAAAAAACCTTTGCTTTAACCGAAAAAGGTGCAAGTGAACTGCTGAAAGCAAGTGTTATAACAATTTTTATAAATATCGTAATTATGATGATAAGCACAATTTCATTTTACTTTATAAACGACAGTTTAATGCCGATTTTAGAAGGTATGTCCCCTGTTTATTCAACAATTTTTTACATAGCCTATGCGATTTTCAGCTTTGTTTTGCTTGCTATTTTATACTATTTCCAGTATAATTTCTGCTATATTTCGGCTTATGAAGAGAGTGCAAATATGCGAATTTCGCTCGCAGAATCGCTAAGAAAACTTCCACTTTCGTTTTTTGGAAAGAAAAATCTAACCGATGTCACAACCACAGTTATGACTGATGTAACAATGATGGAAAACGCGTTTTCGCACTTTGTTCCAGGGTTTATAGGCTCGATTATTTCGACAATTATCATAGGAATTTTTATGTTTGCCTTTGATTTCAGGCTCGCAATTTCGCTTACTTGGGTAATTCCTGTGTCATTTCTTTTATGCTTAATCACAAAGAAATTACAAGATAAATACAATGAAAAAACGAAAGTTATCGTCCTAAATTATACCGATAAAATCCAAGAATGCATCGAAAATGTTAAAGATATTAAGTCTAACGGCAGAAAAAATGCTCATCTTGAAATTATGAACGAGCATTTAGAAAACCACGAAAAAGCAAGTTTAATCGCCGAATTTGTGACAGGTACATTTGTAACTTCTTCGCAAATGATATTAAAACTCGGCATTGCAACGACGATGATTACCGGTGTGATTTTGCTTGGATCTGGCGAAATTACTTTGCTTACATTGCTTGTATTTTTAATGATTGCCTCACGAATTTATGACCCACTTGCTGGCGCTTTGATTAATTTTGCTGCAATTTTTATCACACTTAATAGCGTAAATCGTATGAAAGAATTTGAAAACACTAAAATTCAAGAGGGCAAAGAAGAATTTTCACCAAAAGACTACGATATTCGATTTGAAAATGTGAATTTCAGCTATGATACGAGTGAAACGGTACTGAATGGTGTGAATTTCATTGCAAAGCAAGGCGAAGTGACAGCGCTAGTTGGTCCGTCTGGTGGTGGAAAATCGACTGCACTTAAACTTGCTGCTAGATTTTGGGACGCAAATGACGGAAAAATCACGATAGGTTCGGAAAATGTGTCAGAAATTGAGCCTGAAACACTGCTAAAAGAAATTTCTATCGTGTTCCAAGATGTCACTTTGTTTAATAATACGGTTATGGAAAATATCAGAATTGGTAAAAAAGGTGCAAGTGATGCCGAAGTCATCAAGGCTGCAAACGATGCTCAGTGCCACGATTTCATAATGAATTTACCGAATGGATATGACACTTTAATAGGCGAAAATGGCTCAAAACTTTCTGGTGGAGAACGCCAAAGGTTGTCTATCGCAAGGGCTTTGCTAAAAAATGCACCTATTGTTTTACTTGACGAAGCAACTTCTTCTCTCGATATTAAAAATGAAAGTTCTGTACAAAAGGCAATTTCGAAGCTTACAAAAGACAAGACGGTCATAGTTATCGCGCACAGAATGAGAACTATCGCTTACGCTGACAAAATTGTTCTTTTAAAAGAGGGCAAAGTTTCTGCCGAAGGCAAGCATAACGAGCTTATGAAAATATCAAAAGATTACAAAAATATGATAGAACTTCAAGCAAAAAGCGCTAGTTGGGTGCTTAATTAAAGAAAGTGTGAAAATATGATGAAAAACCAATTTTTATCGATGTCAAAACCCCATTTAATAAAAGAATATGGTGATGTTTTAGGCGAGAAAGTTTTTCTAAAGTCACTTGATATTTTTGACAAATTAATTACAGATAATAAAGACGAGCCGAAGGCTATGCACGCACACACAAGAGCGAAAATTTACCCTTGTATTGCACTTATAAATGCACAAATTGCAAATGGAATAAGCCCTGAAAAAGCAATTATATTTGCGAGAAAATTCATAGAATTTCGCAGTTATAAGGCAGCAAAGTTCGTTAAAAGCATTATGAAAATCCCTTTTATATACAAAATTATGCCTGTTATGTTTGGTAAAATGACAAAAAGAACTTTCGGTGTTAGACAACAATTTGATGCAGTTTTTTACGAAGTTTCAACCCGCGAAATGCGATTTGATATGACAAAATGCCCGTATCACGATATTTTGGAAAAATATGGCTATAAAGAAATGACAACCGCATTTTGCAGGGGTGATGACATAGTTTATGGCGATATGCACAAAAATCTTGTTTGGGGCAGAACAAAAACTTTAGGCGATGGCGATAATTGTTGTAATTTTAAATTGACGGTGGTGAGAAAATGATTGAATTCGCACTTTTAAGCATTATTTTCTGCGTGATTTTCACAGTTTCTATTTATATTGCCTCAAAAGACCCTATAAATGTTGTGATGAGCTATCCTAAAAATATTAGGGATAAGGTTGATAATTTGCCACAATATAAATCGCATATCAAAGCAACAAAGAAAAAACATATTATCAAAAAAATTGTTGCAGTAGTGATTTTTATTATTGTTATGGCATTAATTTTAATTTTTATAGGTAAAACGGAATTTTTAGAAGCATTTTTATATACTTTTGCACTGTTTACTGTTGTAAATTTATATGATTTGGTAATAATCGACTGGATTTGGGTACCTTTGAGCAAAAGATGGATAATTAAAGGCACAGAAGAATTTTTAAGCGAACAAAATAGTAAATTTTTTCACTTCATAGTCTTTTTAAAAGGCACATTAATCGGAGCAGTTGTATCGCTAGCTTCGGCAATAATAGTACTAATTCTAACTTAAAAGGAGAAATTATGGCTGATAAAATACAAAAATCATACAAATCATCACAAAATTTCTATGATGATTTTATAACGCATAAAAAATGGTGGAGCAAACTTTACGCAAAGATTATTTGGCGTGGAGTTGACAATGTAAAAATCGCAAATAAATTACTGGATTTTATTCCAAATGACTTTGATGGAAAGCTTCTCGAAGTACCTGTCGGCACTGGTGTATTCACTTATGAAAAGTTTAATTCTTTGACGAAAAGCGAGATTTTTTGCTTAGATTATAGCGAAGATATGCTAGAAATCGCCAATACTCGTTTTGATAAAAATCATATTAAAATACTTAAAGGCGACGTCGGAAATTTACCATTTGGTGACGAAGCCTTTGATATAATCGTAAGTATGAACGGTTTTCACGTGTTTCCTGATAAAGATAAAGCGTTTTTCGAAGTTACAAGAACCCTAAAAAAAGATGGCACGCTTCTTGCTTGTTTTTATGTTAAAGACCGAGATAAATCAGTCGATTTTGTTGCGAAAAGTATTTTGTCGAAAAAAGGCTTTCTAACTCCCCCATTCGATACTGAAGAAATCGTGAAAAGCAGACTTCTAGAAGGCTATGAAATTGAATTTTTAGAGTTTAACGGCTCGATAATTTTATATAAAGCCAAGAAAAAATAGTAAAAATCACTAAATTTTTCCTACAATAAACTTTCTATTGCTTTGAATTATTAACTTTAATAAAAATTTTATCTTTGTAAATAATACTAAAGTTGCAAGAGAAAATATAAATAGGAATAATTCTCAAATAATATCTTGACAACTTACTAATTGTATGTTAAACTAAGTATAGTTAGTAATAGCTAACCACATATTATAGGAGGACAAAATTATGTCAATGATCGGAAAAGAAATTAACGATTTTAAAGCGGAAGCATATTTAGGTGGTGCTTTTAAAACAATTACAAAAGCTGATATTTTAGGAAAATTGAGTGTATTTTTCTTCTATCCTGCCGATTTTACTTTTGTTTGCCCAACAGAACTTGAAGATTTAGCGAATAAATATGAAGATTTCAAAAAAGTAAATTGCGAAATCTATTCTGTTTCTTGTGATACACATTTCGTGCACAAAGCATGGCATGATGCATCTGAAACTATTAAAAAAATTGAGTATCCAATGCTTGCAGACCCAACAGGAAAACTAGCTCGTGATTTTGATGTTATGATGGAAGAAGTTGGACTTGCCGAAAGAGGTACTTTCATCGTAAACCCAGAAGGCAAAATCGTGTCTTACGAAGTTTTAGCTGGAAATGTTGGCAGAAATGCTGAAGAACTTTTCAGACGTATTCAAGCACTTCAATTTGTTGCAGAACATGGCGACGAAGTTTGCCCTGCAAAATGGCAACCTGGAGCAAAAACTCTAAAACCTAGCCTTGATTTAGTTGGAATGTTATAATCAAAACAACAAAAAGTGACGAAAAGGAGAAATTATCATGGAAAAAGTTAAAGTTTATAGCGAACTTAATAATTATCTAGCAGACATCGCAGTATCTTATATCAAATTTCATAATTTGCATTGGAATGTTGTAGGAAGACAATTTAAAAGTGTTCACGAGTATTTAGAAGTTATTTATGACGGTTTCGCTGATGCTCTTGACGAAGTTGCAGAGCTTATCCGAATGAACGATTTACAACCTTATGCGTCGCTTAAAAAATATCTCGAAGTAACACAAATTACTGAAATTGAATCAAAGGAATATACTATCGATGAAGTTATCAGCATTTCAAAAAATGACATTGCATTTTTAAAAGAATCGGCAGAAAAAATCCGAAAAGACGCCGATGAAGATGATAATTACGAAGTGGTTTCTGTACTTGAGGGACATTTAACTAATTATAATAAGACTTTATGGTTCTTAAAGTCAATGGAGAAATAATTTAATGGATAATAATTTATTTTATGATGCCGTAATTATTGGAGGAGGGCCTGCTGGGCTCTCTTCTGCTATTTATATGGCGCGTGCTAGATACAAAACTCTTGTTTTAGAGAGAGAAAAATTCGGAGGTCAGATTACAATTACGTCAGAGGTTGTAAACTACCCTGGAGTTTTTAATACTAGTGGTGAAAAACTTACTCACGAAATGCAAAAACAGGCTGAAAGTTTCGGCGCCGAATTTTCACTTTCAGAAGTTATATCTTTTGAAAAAAATGGAGAATATTACGAAATTAAAACCGATAAAGGTTTGATAAAATCTTTAGGTGTGATAATCGCAACTGGTGCGTCACCACGAATGATTGGATTTTCTGGCGAAGAAGAATTCAAAGGCAGAGGTGTCGCTTATTGCGCAACTTGTGACGGTGAGTTTTTCACTGGTAAAGAAATTTTTGTAATCGGCAGTGGATTTGCAGCGTGCGAAGAAGCATTATTTTTAACACGTTTTGGAACAAAAGTGAATATTTTAATGCGTGGAAATAATTTTAGTTGCACAGGCTCAGTGGTCGATGAAGTTAAGGCGCACGAAAAAATCGTGATTTATTACAATACGACTATCGAGGCAGTTTATGGTGAGAATTTTGTCACAAAGGCTGTATTTGAGCAAGACGATAAAGAGATTATTTTTGAAGACGAAAACGGAATTGGTGTCTTTGTTTTTGCAGGATATGTTCCTGCGAGTGATAAATTTGCAAATTTAGTCGAGTTAAACGAGCAAAAATATATCATAACTGACGAAAATCAAAAAACCAACTTAGACGGTGTTTATGCTGCTGGAGATATTTGTATCAAAAATCTTCGTCAAGTGGTGACAGCCGTTTCAGACGGTGCAAAAGCTGCGACTTCGCTTGAAAAATATATTGCGACAAAATACGACGAGCTTGACTTACCTAAACGCGAATATATTAAAAAAGAAGTTAAAATCACTGAGAAAAAAACAGAAAATAACGACAATTCTGGCTTTATTTCAGCCGATATTCGTGAGCAATTACAGCCTGTTTTTGATAAATTCGAAAACAATTTGATACTAAAATACAAAGTAGACAATCGTGATATTTCAAACGAAGTTAAAGGATTTATGAGCGAATTTTCAGGTTTAACTGACAAAGTTACTTGTAAAAAAGACGATAATTTGGACTTTGACTTGCCTACAATCTCTATTTTCGATAAAAATGAAAACTACAAAGGCGTGTCTTTCCACGGAGTTCCTGGTGGTCACGAATTTAATTCATTTATCATCGGTCTTTATAACGCATCAGGCGAGTGACAAAAAATTTCAGACGAAGATTTAGCAAGAATACACGCGATTAATACAAATATAAATATTAAACTTGCTGTAACTTTATCTTACACAAACTGCCCAGATTTAGTAATTGCATCGCAAAAAATCGCACTGTTAAACGATAATATCACTCTAGATATTTACGACTTATCTCACTTTGAAGAACTCAAAGCAAAACACAGTATTATGAGTGTGCCTTGTATGGTTATAAACGACAAGGATGTCCATTTTGGCAAAAAAAATATCTCAAAAGTGCTCGATGTATTAGAAAACATTTAGATAAACACGAAACCCAATATTTCAAAGTTACTGAAATATTGGGTTTTTTTAATCTAGTTTCTAAATTATATCAAAATGCACAGACGTATTTATAATTTTTTTCACTTCTTTTGTGTCGCTTGTTTGCCCTAAAGCCCACATAAGTTTGGTCACAATTGCCTCTGTTGACATATTGTACGCCTCAATAATTTCGTATTTTTGCTTTATTTGATAACCTACTTGATATTTTTCCATATCGCTACCTTCGTACGGAACTTGGGTACTCATAACTACTTTTTTACCACATTCAATCCATTTTTCTACTGCCGATTCTAAAGCACCATCACCGCCATTTGGCAGTCCACCAACACCATAGCTTTGCAAAATAAGTCCTTCGTAATCATCCATAAGTTTTAGTAAAATATCCGATTTCATCCCTGGAATTAGTGTTAATAATAATACTCTTTCTTCCATTTTGTGATAAAAAACAGGTTTTTCCTTGTATTCAATGTTTGTAAGGTATCTAATAATCATATTATCACGAATTATAGCCACCTCTGGAAAATCTACGCTTGAAAATGCATTAAAACTCTTTGTTCGCTCTTTTCTGCTCCTTGTTCCTAAAATGACTTTTCCATCAAAAACAAGACTTACGCCATGCGAACCATCTGCCGAAGCGTATTGAAGTGCATTTTTCAAGTTACGCTTTGCGTCTGTATTGTCACTAGCAATAGATTTTTGAGAGCCTGTTATCACTACTGGTTTTTTAGAAAATTGCACAAGATACGAAAGCGCTGCCGCTGTATATGCCATAGTATCTGTGCCATGAGTTATAACAAAACCGTCGTATAAATCATAATTTTCTTCGATAGTTTTTGAAATCTCAAGCCAATGACTAGGATTTATGTTCGTACTATCGATATTCATTAGCTGTATGGTTTCAATATCGCAAATTTCACTAGCTTTTGGTATGCAATCTAAAATATTTTGTGACGATAATTTCGGCACAAGCCCATGGTCACTTTTTACAGAGGCAATAGTCCCCCCTGTTGCAATTAATAGAATTTTCTTCATTTCAATCCTTTTTATATTCATAATTTCATCTTTTATTATTACATCTACAATATACTGTACTATACGCAATACATTTTGTCAATGTTTTTACATAATTATACATTAAATATACTCCATAAATACTAAAAAAACTACTGAAATCGGTTAGTCCGAAATCAGTAGTTTTTGATTATTTTAGTCCTAGTCGCTCAAATTGTTCTTTCGGACTGTCGTTTTCTTCCATAAGTTTCACCATTAAATCGCTCATATATTT
>CAYJLC010000060.1:0-11382 GCA_964370735.1 uncultured Oscillospiraceae bacterium | reverse complement strand
TTTTTATTCCCAATCTTTATATACAATATCTACATCTAAAGCGTTAGACGAAACCTTAAATTCTGAATTTTTATCGAACACATTTATATTAATATATTCGTTTGAAACACCACTAGAAAGTGAGTTTGATTTTGTGTATACCCTAGCTACGTCATCAAGTTTTATGTAAACACTTGCTGATAGTGAATTGATTTCAAACTGTTCGGTATCAGCATTCGCCGAAAGATAAAGTGTGCCATCCATAGAGTTTTGCTCGACACGCTCGAAATATCCATAAGACATTATATTATTCGACATACCATTTACCTCAAGATTTTCACCACTTGCATAAATATCTGCATAACCATCAACACAGTTTAAACTTATATCAGACGCATATAAAACATCGATTAATAACTCGCTTGCAACTGTATTAATTTCATAATCAAGTTCTAAATCTTTAGGAATTTCAAGCAAAATCTTGCCTGTAACTTCCAAATTATTACGAATTACATTATCGTCTTGTTGAAAAGACAAATCACCATTTGAGTGAACTTTATACTCATTATCTGTAATTTCGTCTGTTTTTCCGTCAGTAAAATCGGTTAAAATGATTTTATCACCGTCAGTTTCAATAATTTCTACATCCAAAGCGACAGTATTTACAATTATTTTATCGATGTCTTCAAATTCATAAGGCTTCCCACCGATAATTTCCTCGCCATCTAAATCGTTAATCCCAATATTTACATCCCAATCTAAAACATCAAACCAACTTCTGTCACTATTTATACTAATAAATGGTATTCTAAAGTTAAAAATCGATAGTCCTCCACTACTCATAGTGTAAATAAAAAGATTTAAAACCCCAGTAAATACTAAAATTAGAGCTACTAAAAGTACAATTTTTCCACCTCTGTTTTTCATTTAATCAACTCCTTTGAACAAATCGTATATAATCTCTATAATTTTCTTGCCTATGTGTGCTAAAATCCAAATTAACCATGTAACAGTCCAATAACCTGTTAAAAAGCTGATAGAAAGATAAATAAAAGTGATAATTAGCCAATAAAGTGACATTAAACTCTCGTAAGTACGGCCACGAACGATATCACCTTTTTCGTTTACATCAAAACGACGCTCATTGTTTAAATCATTTATGTTTTTTTGGTTTAGTTTTTCAAAATCGCTATAAGCAACAGGTGCTGACATATTTATATAAACAAGCATACCAGTTGCGATTGCAGCAAGTGCAAACATTGTTAAAAGTCCGATGATGCCACTATCTATTCCGGAACCGTTGTCAAGTTCGCTAATTAAAATCAGCATTGACGGAGCTAGAATATACAAAACTATCGCCGTTGCAGTAACTCTTGCTTTTTTCTTTTTGTAGTCGTTATATTCTTTTGTAAAATTCTCGTCAGGCATAACCTCGACTAACATTTCGTCGATATCGCCCATATTTGCAACAACTTGCCTATAAGCCTCGTTTTCACTCATTCCAGAGTCTAAATAATCGTTAAAACGCTCATTCATGTTTGACAGCATTTCTTCACGAAGTTCGATAGATTTTTTTGTCCTTGGTACATCTGAAAATAGCGTGTCCACATAATTTCTAATTTTATTATTCATAATTTCCCCCTTATTTTAAAAGCAAATCATCAATCATTTGTTTTGCTTTACTCCAATCGTTGCAATTTTCACGATAGAGTTGCTTTCCTTTATCCGTTATAGAATAATACCTTCGCCTTGCACCGATATTTTCATTTCCCCAATACGAAAGAATATATCCACCAGTTTCTAGCCTGCGAAAAGCAGTATAAAGCGTTGCTTCTTTTAATTCGAATTGATTATCTGTAACCCTTTGAATAACCTTGTTAATTTCATATCCATAGCTATCGCCTTTATAAAGTTGAGCCAAAATTATAGTGTCGGTATAGCCACGAATAACATCTGAAATAATCAGCAAAGTTGTCACCTCCTGTTTTATAGTTGTTAATTTACAATAGATTTTAAAAGTAAATTATAAGAGTGATGTTTAGTATATGTAAATCATAACACAAGATACATCGTCTGTCAAGGTATCTTTTTTGAAAATGTATATAAAATCTGAAAACTAGAGAAAATTTAAAATCATTACAGGTAATGAGCTTTCGAAACCGAAAAACTTTCGCATTTTCGCTAGTACATATATAAATAAATCCTTTTCTTTTTTAAGGTTGTTTTTTTTAATAAAAAAATCACACCTTTTACTTGCAACCTTATAAACGAACGTATAATCTAACAATGTTCATAAGCAAATGTTACAAAAACGAAATATTGCACATAATCAATCGTATAAAATTGTGTAATATATAGCAAAATGATTAATTTAAGTAATAACTATTGCAACAGATTACCAAATATGATAGAATGTTTATAGAATAAAAAAACAAACACTGATGGAGGTAATTTAATGAGCAATGTTAATGAAATCACTCGTGAAAAATGGATTTTAGGAGCGTTTCCTGAATGGGGCACTTGGCTAAATGAAGAAATTGATTCTACCATTGTAGAAAAAAACACAGTTGCTATGTGGTGGATAGGATGTACAGGTATTTGGATTAAATCTGAACAAAACACTAATGTAGCAATCGATTTATGGTTCGGAAACGGTAAACGCACACTAAAAAAACCACATATGGACAAATATCATCAAATGATGAATATGACAGGTGGTATAAATACACAACCTAACCTTCGTGGTGCTCCAGTTGTTTATGATCCATTTGGTGTTACTGCTGTTGATGCAGTTTTATCGACTCACTATCACAACGACCATATCGACCCATTCTTTGCAGCCGCAGTTTTAAAAAATTGTGCTGACGATGTTCCGTTTATCGGTCCAAAAGAGAGTGTTAATAAATGGTTAAGCTATGGTGTTCCTGCTGAAAGATGTATTACAGTTCGCCCTGGTGACACTGTAAAAGTTAAAGATATAGAAATCGTTGCCCTTGATTCATTTGATAGAACTTGTCTTGTTACAGCAAGCGAAGATATCACAAACACTTGTCCGAATGATATGGACGACAAAGCAGTAAACTATTTAATCAAAACTTCAGGTGGTAATATTTATCATTCTGGTGACTCTCACTATTCTGTATACTATGCAAAACATGGTAAAGACTACAAAATCGACGTTGCTCTTGGTTCTTATGGCGAAAACCCTATCGGTTGTCAAGATAAAATGACTTCTGTTGATATTTTAAGAATGGCTGAAGCATTAGACACAGATGTTGTTATTCCATTCCACCACGATGTTTGGACTAACTTTAAAGCAGACCCACTAGAAATTTTAATGCTTTATAATTACAAAAGATACACATTACAGTACAAATTCAAACCATTCATTTGGGATGTAGGCGGAAAATTTGTGTACCCTACTGATAAGGATAAAATCCAATATCATTACAGACGTGGCTTTGAAGATTGCTTCTCAATCGAGCCAAACGTTCCATTCCGTTCTATTCTATAATTGGAGGGAAGTTATGATTTTAAAAGATTTAGTTGATGCAAACAGAGTTTCTTTCCATAAAAGTTTTGAAAATTGGGAAGATGCAATTTGGGCAGCTGCCGGTCCACTTCTAAACGAAGGTGCTATCGAAGATGCTTATGTTAATGCAATGATAAATTCTGTAAAAGAGCATGGTCCTTATATTGTTTTTGCACCTAATATTGCAATGCCACATTGCCAACAAGGCGCAGAAGGCGTTCATAAAACAGCTATTAGCTTTATGAAAGTAGAAGAACCTGTGTGTTTTGAAGAAGGAAATCCTGAAAAAGATGCACGATTATTCTTCGTTTTAGCCTCTCAAAATAACGACCAACACATGGCTAACATGGAAAAATTAGCGGTTGCTATTATGGCAGAAAACTTTACAGAAAAAATGCTTGAAGTTAAAAGTATTGAGGATATGTTAGCTTTAGACGCAGCATTATCTGTATAATCAGAGGTGCTTTATGCAAGAAATACCAAGCAAAAATCAAATTAAGCTTGTTGTTTGCGATTTAGACGGAACGCTACTAAATGATAAAAGCGAAATGAGCGATTATACGATTAGTGTTCTTAAAAAATGCAAAAACGAAGGTATTAAGGTTTGTTTCGCATCAGGACGATATTCTGAAATGATGTCGATTTATAGTCATCAAATTGATGGTGTAGATTATCTTATTTCAAGCAACGGTGCTCTTGTTCAAAAGCAAAATAATATAATACATAAATCAATAATCCATAAAGATTTAGTTTCTATGGTTTTAGATTATATATTTTCAAACAAAATGTCGTTTTCAATGTATTCAATTGACCATATTTATATCAATGACGATGCATTAACCGGACGAATTAAAAAGTATGAGAATTTGACTGCTGAGTATGGTTGCAACAAAAAACTTGCATTTTCAAAAATTGCAGGTGCAAGCGAAGTTCCTCAAGATGAACAAATCGTAAAAATAGTTTTATATGAACAAAACGAAACTAAAAGCAATGCTTATACTATATTTATAAGCCAAAATGATAAACTGCATTCCGAAAGCACAGGCTATGGTTTAGTCGGAACATTTGAATCGAATGTTTCTAAAAAAACAGCTTTGCAAAAAATTATGGACAATTTAGGAATAACTTCTGATAATGTTTGTGTTTTTGGAGATTTTGACAATGACCTTAGTATGTTTTCCGTTGCAACTTATAAAATTGCAATGGAAAACGCAATAAAAGAACTTAAAGACGAAGCTACTTATATAACAGATAGCAATAACGCTGATGGAGTTGCAAAGTATCTTGAAAAAGTATTAAATAAATATTAAAACAAGAAAAATCAATATAGGATAGTTTTGGCGAATTAACTTTAATAAATTAGAGGAGGATATTAAAATGGATTATATATTAGATCTATTTTTAAATCAAATTTTTGGGCAATCGTTTATTTTAATGGGATTAGTTGTTTTTATAGGCTATATAGCTATGAAACAAAAGTTTTCAAAAGCATTATCAGGTGCTTTTAAAGCAAGTATCGGTATTTTGGTACTTGGAATGGGTTCTGGTACTTTAATCGCAAACTTCAATCATTTACTTGCAGCAGTACAAACAGCAACAGGTATCCAAGGTGCTGGTCTTAATACATATCCAACAATGACAGCAGCATACGAAAAAATGGATCTTGTTTTAGGCGTTGGAATGGGTGCAACTTGGGGTATTTACACACTTTTAGCAGCATTCGTATTAAACTTAGTGTTTGTAGCACTAAAAAAATTCACAAAAATAAGAGCGGTATTTTTAACAGGTAACGTAATGCTTACTCAATCAGCTGTAAGTGTTTATATTGTTTGGTATTTCTTACGTTTAGATATGATTCCAACAGTATTAATCGCAGCATTAATAACAGCGATTTACCAAGGCTATACTTCTACAATGCTTATTAAAGCAACAGACCATGTAACTGGTGGTGCTGGATTTACAATAGCTCACCAACAAATGTTCATGTCTTATGTTGCATATAAAGTAGCTCCTAAATTAGGTTCTGCTGAAAAAGATGACATTGAGAAAAAGAAAATGCCAGAATCACTTAATATCTTACAAGACAATATTATCGCAACTGCACTTGTAATGTTAATTTCAGTTGTTGCAATCTTCTTAGTAATTGGTCCTGAAAATATTGATTTATTAAGAACAGAAGCTTATAAACAAACGGCTCTTAAAAATGATATAATCTTATTATTCTGGATTACTTTCTCACTTACTGCAAATATCGTAGTATTACTTTCTGGAGTTAGAATGTTTGTTGGGGAACTTATGGTTTCATTCCAAGGTATCTCTCAAAGAATTCTTCCTGGCGCAGTAGCTGGTGTTGACTGTTCTGCAATCTTTGCATTCGCTCCAAAATCTGTTGTTTTAGGTCTTGTAGCTGGTGCTACTGGTCAAATCCTAGGTGTTATCTTACTTATCGTTACTGGTTCACCAATATTTATCATTCCTGGATTTATTCCACTATTCTTCGATAATGCTACTATTGCAATATTTGCAAACAAAGCAGGTGGATATAAAGCAGCAATAATTCTTTGTTTTACAAATGGTTTAATTCAAATCTTTGGTTCAGCTTTAGCTGTTAGCATGTTAGACTTAACTTGGTGGCAAGGAAGTGCCGACTATGCAACAGTATGGGTAGCTATAACTGCTATATTCAAATTCATAGGAAGCCTATTTGGTATTCAAGTTTAGTAATTAATTTTAAAAATAGAAAGGTAGATTTATTATGTTAAATGTTTTATGTGTATGTGGAAATGGTATGGGTACGAGTACTCTTTTAAAAATCAATGTTAAAAATATTTGTCAACAAAATGGTATTGATGCAAATGTTGATTCTTGTTCTTTCGGAGAAGCAATGACTTATCTTACAAATACTGACATTGTTCTTACTAGCCCTGAGTGGTCTGGAATGTTACCACCAAGCAAAGCAATAATTGCACAAACTAAAAATTTAGTTGATATTAAAGCTGTTACAGAAATACTTCTTGACGCTGTAAAAGAGCATTTTCCAGATGAATTAAAATAATTTTATAAGTGAAACGTATAGGCTATCCTATACGTTTCGCTAAAAATGATTGAGAGGTTTTTATGACAGGTTACGAAATAATGAAAGCAAATATCAAATTCACTTATCCAGAAAGAATTGGTATTAGATTTAATAGAACTGCTGGCGCAGGTGATGTTTATAGAATATTCGTTTTGCCACCAGAAGGAAAAAGAGACCCTTCGAAAACTTATTCGGTTAAGAAAAAAGACAGACCGAAAAATGGCACTTATGACGAATGGGGTTGCTACTGGGAAAGTTCTGACCATACAGGTTCTGATATGGGCCAAGTTACAAATATTCCTATTGAAGAATGGGAAGAATATGATGCTTATGTTATGCCAGACCCAAAAGCACCTGGAAGATTTGATGGACTTGAAGAAGCTTTAGCTGAAGCTGAGGCAAAAGGACTATATGTCCAACTAAATAGCCCACAATGTATATTTGAAAGAATGCACTTTTTAAGAGGGTTTGAAAATGCATTAATCGACTCTATTACAGACCCAGAATATGTTGAAAAAATGGCAAAAGACCTTGCAGATTATCAAATTGGTATAATCGAAGAAGCTTATCGTCTAGGAAAAGGCAGAATTCACTGCTATGATACTACCGATGACTGGGGCACACAAGAAAATTTAATGATTCCACCGACTGTTTGGAGAGAAATATTTAAACCACAATACAAAAGAGTTTTCGATAAAGCTCACGAATGTGAAATGGATATTCGTTTCCACACTGATGGTAAAATCAACTGTATTTTAGAAGATTTTATCGAGCTTGGAATTGATATTTTAAATATCCACCAACCACGTTTAGTTGGTATCGATGAAATTTCGAAAATCGCTCAAGGTAGAATTTGCTTTGAAGCCGCTGTTGATATTCAAATGACATTACCAACAGGCGATAAAGCTGCTATCGAGCAAGAAGTTATTGAACTTACCCAAAAATGGGCGACACCAAAAGGTGGACTTATCGGTGTTGAGTATGGTTATTTAGATGCGATAGGATGTACCGAAGAATCGATGAAATTCGCTTATGAATGCTTTATGAAATACGGAAAACATAAATAATTTGCTTATAACAAAAGGAGAAGATATGGAATACTTAAATTATGTAATATGCTTTGCACTAATTGTACTTGCAATTATCGAAGTTTTATTTATCATTAAAAGAAATAGAACAATTAAGTTTCGCGGGAAAGATGACCTCTTTACTTTCACAATAATTATATTTTTCGCGATACTATTTTTTCCTTTTGATATTCAAAATTCAATCGTCGAAAGCCTTAGAAACACTATGATGTTTGTTGTTATCTTTGGCAGTGTTGGTGTTAGACGTGGTTTTTCTGATAAAGGACTTGAAAAATTTCTTTATACAGTTCCGTTTGATAAAATATTAGGCGCAACAATTGACGAGCATCAATTAAGCAAAGCTGTTTTAACTATTAAAACAGAAAAAAAATCTCACAAATTATATTTTAATAAATATACAATAAAACCAGTTATTAGATTACTTCAAGAAAAAAACATTGAGGTATTGATAGACCAAAAAATTGAAAAGTTGATTATGATTAAGAAATAGGAGATAAATAATATGGTATCACAAAAAATTACAGTAAAAAATCCAACAGGATTACATTTAAGACCAGCAGGTGTTTTAAGCAAATATTGTGCAGGTTTGACATCGAAAATTACACTTGTTAAAGGTGATAAAAATATAGATGCGAAAAGCGTTTTAATCATTATGTCTAGCGGAATTAAATGTAATGATGAAATTGAAGTGAAATGCGAAGGAGAAAACGAAGTTGCTGATTTAAAATCAGTTGTTGAACTGATAGAAAGTGGATTAGGTGAGTAAATGACAAAGACTATGTCTCACTTAAAAGTATCGAAAACTGCATCTAAAGGCATTGTCATGGGCAATGCCAGAATTGTTAAAAAGGCAGATTTATCTCCATGTAATTATAAAGCGACGGATATTAAATCAGAAATACAAAAATTTACAGATGCGACTGTTGTTGTTTTAAAAGATTTAGAAATTCTAGCTCAAAAAAGTGATGTTTTAGCCGGTCATATCGAAATTATGAACGACCCAGCTTTGCTTGCAGGCGTTACATCTAAAGTAGAAGATGGCGCAAATGTTGAGGAAGCTTTATTTAATACATCAGAAGAATTTGCAATGATTTTTGAAATGATGGACGATGAATATATGAGAGAACGTTCTTCAGACATTCGCGATGTTTCACGCAGACTTATGGCTAATATCAAAGGCATTAAAGATGTGAATTTAAGCGAAATTACCGACGAAGTTATTTTAATTGCAGAGGATTTAGTTCCGTCGGATACTGCTAGTTTAAACTTAGATTTTATCTTAGGGTTTATTACAGAACTTGGCGGAGTTACAAGCCACGTTTCTATTATGGCGCGTAGCGTTTCTTTGCCAGCATTAGTTGGAGTTACAGGCATTTTAGAACAAACTAAAGACGATGATTTTGTTATAATGGACGGAAGTACAGGCGATATTTTTATAAATCCTGACGAAGAAACAAAACAAAAATATCTAGAACTACGCGAAGAATTTGAGAAAAAAGAAGCAATGCTTAAAGAATTTGCTCATTTAAGTGCAGAAACTTCTGACGGAAAAAGTGTGAAAATTTGTGCAAATGTTGGTAGTGTTACCGATGTTGAAAATGCTGTTAAATGCCATATTGATGGTGTTGGATTATTCAGAAGTGAATTTTTATATATGGAAAACACAAAATTCCCAACGGAAGATGAGCAGTTTGAAGTCTATAAAAAGGCCGTTTTAACTTGTGGCAACGAAGTTATAATTCGTACACTTGATATCGGTGGCGATAAGGGGCTACCATACTTTGAGTTCCCAGTTGAAGAAAATCCGTTTTTAGGCTATCGTGCAATCAGAATTTCTTTAGAACTTCAAGATGTATTCAAAGCTCAACTTCGCGCATTACTTCGCGCTAGTGCATTTGGTCATATAAAAATTATGTATCCTATGATTGTTTCGGTTGAAGAATTAATAGATGCAAATAATGTTTTAGAAATATGCAAAAACGAACTTAAAGCAGAAGGAATTGCTTTTAATCAAGATATCGAAGTTGGTATGATGATTGAAACTCCAGCTTCTGTTATGTGTGCCGAAAACTTTGCAAAGCATGTAAAATTCTTTAGTATCGGAACAAATGACTTAACTCAATATATGCTATGTGTAGATAGAGGTAATAAGAAAATTTCTAATATGTATAATTCGTTTAACCCAGCTGTTTTGCACGCTATTCAAAAAGTTATTGATGCAGGACACAAAGAAAATATCGAAGTTGGTATGTGTGGAGAATTTGCAAGCGACCCTCGTGCTGCAAAACTTCTTTTAGGTATGGGACTTGACGAATACAGCGTTTCGGCATCAGAAGTTTCTAATATTAAATATATTATTCGCAATGCAAGCTACAAAGATTGCAAGGAAATCGCTGAAAAAGTTCGAGATGCATATACTATTGAACAAGTAATGGAAATTATAAAATAGACAAAAAAGGGTGGAAATTAATGAACGTAACAAAGACAAAAACGCACACACTTGAAAAGTGCTATTCAATAGCTCCGTTAAAATATAATGAAAAAGACTATATTTTAGTGGCAGCAGAAAAAGTGAATAAATGTTTGATGTTTGACCTTGAAGGAAATTTAGTGGATACTGTGTGGGATGGCCCTGGTGGAACTATGTCTATGGTTCAAATACCAAATTCTAATGGAAAGTTTTTAGCAACTCATAAATTTTATTCACCAAATGACTCAAAAGAAGCAAAAATAGTCGTTGTAACACCTACAAGTGATGGTGAATGGAAAGTTGAAACTTTAGTTGACTTACCTCATGTCCATAGATTTGATATTATAAAAACTGATGGTGAATATTACATAGTGGCAGCAACTCTTTGTTCTGGTCGTGATTTTAAAGACGATTGGCAATATAAGGGCAAAGTTTACGCTGCAAAATTACCTAACGATTTTTCAATTTATAATGAGGAAAATCAATTACCTATGAAAGTGGTTAAAGACGAACTGCTTAAAAATCATGGCTATTATAGAGGTAACGATGGAGAAAATGACTATTTTGTAGTCGGTACCGAAGATGGCATCTATAAATTTGAACTTACTGATAAAGACGAGTTTGAACAAGATTATATGATTGATAAAAAAAGTGGCACTTTAGGCTTTAAGGTGACAAATTTGCTCGATTTACCGTCTAGTGATATGACTTTAGTCGATTTAGATGGCGATGGAAACTTAGAAATGATTGTATTTTCTCCGTTTCATGGGGCAAATTTAGAAGTTTATAAATTAGTCGACGGTGTATACACAAAAGTATATACTCACAGCGAAACATTTGATTTTTCTCACGCATTATGGTCTGGAGAAGTTCTAGGAAAAAATGTTGCAATTTTAGGTCATAGACAAGGGAAAAAATCACTTATTGCTCTATATTTTGAAAATGGCGAATATAAAGTTCAAGAAATAGATGAAAATGCTGGTCCTGCAAATGTATTTTGCTATAAAAATAACAACAAAACAACAATTGTTGCAGCTAATCGTGAAACAGACGAAATTGCATTTTATAACGTGGAGTAGTGTATGAATAATTACAAAATAGGACTTTACGAAAAATCTATGCCAAATAGGCTTTCGATTAGAGAAAAATTAGAATTTGCAAAAAAAGCGAATTACGATTACCTTGAAATTTGCATTGATGCGAGCGAAGAGAAAATAAATCGCATAAATATGCCAAA
>CAYJLC010000059.1:0-11425 GCA_964370735.1 uncultured Oscillospiraceae bacterium | reverse complement strand
GTATTATGAAAATTGATTTTTCCTACTTTTTAAAGTCATCGATGGTGATGTCATTTCCACTTGATTTATGACCAATGACTTTTTTGCTTTAAGACTCGTGATATAAGAACTTTTTTAACTCATGAATTATCTCAATCGTCTTTGATACTACAATTAACTTTCATACTACTGTATGAATTACATTACTGCAGTTTTCTTATCAAAGATATGACTATTGGTGCTTTTAAAACCTACAATTAATTATTAATGGAAAGATAGTTTAACTTTTTATCCTTTCCTTTAGCACATCATAAACAAAACTTAAATGTTCAAACATTAAAATTTCTGCTTTTTCTTCATCTTGTTGTTCGATTGCTTTAATGATATCTTCATGCATTTCATTGGTTTTATCCGTTGTAAATTCTTTTCTAGCTATTTCTTCCTGCCATGCTCTTAGAGTTTCGAAAATTGCATTCAAAAATAGCTCGTTTGCTTTATTTTTGCTTGCTCTTGCTATCGCTAGGTGAAATTTAATATCGTAATTATATAGTAATTCTTTATTTTGTTCGTTCTCACCTTTTTTTGCTAATTCAAGACGCACATTGTGTATTGTTTTTAGTTCTTTAATATCGAAATTTGTTGCGTTTTTCGCGGCTAGTCTTGCAGCTTCGGATTCCATTGTAATTCTAATTTTAACATAATCCAAAAGAAGTTTTTCATCAAGCATCATATAAATTCCCATGATTTTGCAAAGTATATCCGAGGGTTTATCGCTTACAAAGTTCCCTCCACCTTGTGTTGTTTGGATAATTCCTAATTTACTTAATGATTTTATCGCTTCTCTAACAACAACTCTACTGACTTGCAATTCTTCTGCGAGTTGTCTTTCTGGTTTTAGTTTATCATTTGGTTTTAAGTTTCCACTTTTGATTTCATCAACCAAATATTCAAAAACCTGATCGCTTATTGTTTTTCTTTCAATCATTTCTGTCCTCTAAACTTTAACTTTTTCTAAGGGATTTCATCCCAAGTACGTTTAGGATTTCCTTCGATTTAATTTTGTCTAGCATAAAACACTCTATCTAAGACTATTTTATACTTTTTTGCAAACAATAAGTTTTGAATTTTCGATACGAGAGTAAGAAACCGTCTATTACCGAATTCTTAATGTTTACGTTTTACCAATCATTTTTTAAGTTAAACCTCAGCCGTTAAACGTTCTATCTGCCTAATGAGCAAATCAAGCACAGTTGGTTTATGCTTAAGTGAACAAAATTAGATATTTTACCAACTAAACATCTAATTCCTACGCATCTGAAGTTTGTTCCCAATGGTGAATATGGTCACCAGCCAGTCGAGTGTAAATACACTCTGTAAGTAGTTGGGGCTTGTTTCTTAAATAATTTTTGGTCTATTGGTCTAACCAATTTTGTATTCTTATTATTACATATTTTTGCTCATTTGTAAAGCCTTTTTTGTGTTTTTTTTCATTTTTGGAGATTTAAACAAATTTTATAATGATTTTTCGTTAGTTTCGCTATTTCAAAAAGAAAAGCATAAGCTTTCGCCTATGCCTTAAAATTATATATCGAGTTTCATATCCCCATCTTTAACAAGACCGATTTTTCTCATTCCCTTATCGAAAATAAACGCCAAAATCGCAGGTAGAACGAAACAAACAACCACAACAGATGTAATCGTATTAACATTCACTCCTTGCGCTGTAAACACCCCAATAGGACCTACAAAACCAGATGTTCCCATTCCAGCTGCCGTCGAAATATTTTCCATTTTGAAAACAACCGTCGCAACAGGCCCTGTAATTACAGATGCTAAAGTTGGTGCGACCCAAATAAATGGATTTTTGAATATATTTGGAACTTGAAGCATAGAAGTCCCTATACCCTGCGCCAAAAATCCACCAAATCCATTTTCTTTATACGAAGCAATTGCAAACCCAATCATTTGAGCCGCGCAACCAGCCGTAGCCGCACCTGCTGCAAGCCCAGATAGGTCAAGCATTATACAAAGTGCTGCCGAGCTTATCGGTAGTGTTAGCACCATACCAACAATAACTGCAACAATAATTCCCATCAAAAATGGTTGCATTTCTGTCGCTTGCATAATTACTACACCTAGTGCTGACATAAGATTTGCTATGTACGGACCGATAAATTTTGCAATTAACACACCTACTGAAATCGTAACTGTCGGAGTTAAAATAATGTCAATTTTTGTTTCTTTCGACACCATTTTACCTACTTCTGTTGCAATTATCGATGCAATATATGCACAAGCGATGCTCCCTATTGAGTTTCCAGCCATACCAACAGCCGCCACAGACACAACTACAAACAAAGGCGCATTTAACGACATCGCAATAGCAACCCCAATCGCAGCCCCTGTTACAGATTTCGCATAATTTGCAATTTCTACTAAAATCGGAATGTTAAACTCTGTACCAATCGTTCCTAAAATCGTTCCTATAAGCAGTGATGCGAACAAACCATACGCCATAGCGCCCATTGCATCAATAAAATACGCTTTCAGTGAAAATTTAATCTTTTTTCTCTCAAAAAACCCCTGTTTACTCATTTTTTATCCCCTTTTTAAAAGTTCATTAGTTTTTAAAACAGCTACAACCGTTTTAGCATCTTTAACTTCGTTTTTCATAACCATCTCTAAAAGTTCGCTAAATGGCATTTTAACAACATCTACAAACTCATCTTCATCAGGATTTGCCTCACCAAAAGTAAGCCCTTTTGCAAGATAAATATGAATAACTTCATCTAAAAATCCTACTGACGGATAAATTTGCCCTAAAGAAATCATTTCACTAGCAGTAATTCCCGTTTCTTCTAAAAGTTCACGTTTACCGCATTCCAAGGCATCTTCGGCTCTTTTATCAAACTTTCCTGCTGGAATTTCCATAATCACGCTATCAAAAACATAGCGAAATTGCTTTACTAAATACACATTTTGCTCATCATCAATCGGCAAAACACAAACGCCTCCTGGGTGCATGCAT
This sequence comes from uncultured Oscillospiraceae bacterium, assembly GCA_964370735.1. Taxonomy (GTDB): domain Bacteria; phylum Bacillota; class Clostridia; order Oscillospirales; family Butyricicoccaceae; genus CAYJLC01. Next base: position 8,418 of record CAYJLC010000059.1, on the reverse strand, counting down.
ACATCACGTTTCGCGACATTTCCATTTTCTAAATATACCTCGTCGCTTTTAACAGTAATAATTCCACCTGTGAACTTCACTTCCGAAGACTTCATTTTTTCAATCATAATACCCTCCTATTTATTCAGTTTAATGATTATTTTAAACAAATCACCATCAATACTAAGCTTAAACTTACCTTCGTGCAACTCAACAAAACTCTTAGAAATCGCAAGCCCTAATCCAGAACCTTCCGAATTTCTAGCTGTATCACCACGAACAAATCTTTCTAAAATCATTTTTTCATCAAAATTCATTTCCATACTAGAAATATTTTTAAATTCGATGATAACATTCTTGTCTTCTTCAATAATACTTATATATGCACGCGTATTTTCCATCGCATATTTCGTGATATTTACAATAATATTATCAAAAACCCTATGCATTTTTTGGCTATCGACCTTTAAAAATATTTTATCAGAAACTGAATTTTTCTTGATTTTTATGCCTTTTCTTGTAATTTCTTCTTCAAGGTCGAATAAAGTTTGGTCAAGTAATTCCACAATATCAACATTTTCTAGAAATAAATCAGAATTTCCTGTCGTAATTTTCGAAAGTTCCAGTAAATCTTCAATCAAAACAGTAAGCTTTGATGATTTCTTCTCCAAAACTTCAATATATTCTTGTCGCAATTTCTCGTCTTCTGTATTTTTCAGCAAATCAATATATGTCACCATCGCAGTAAGAGGCGTTTTTAAATCATGAGAAACATTCGTAATCAGCTCCGTTTTCATCTTTTGCGACGAAACTTCTTCCAAAACTGCCTTTTTAAAGCCAACCTTTATCTTCATAAGGTCATTTTTTAGCGAATTAAAAAACATTAGCTCCTCAGGTGCCTCTACTTCAAAATTCCCCTGCTCAATTTCTGATGTGATATTTGTAATAATATTATAATTTTCAATCGTCTTATTGAGTGTCGCAAGCACTAAATAATAACAAATCACAGCATAAACTGCCACAAAAACTATACCAAATATGAAAAACAAGCATAAAATCGAAACTATAACCGCATGAAATAAAACAATACTTTTTACACGGTTTTTAAAATCTGCATCAATTTGAATATGCTTTTCCGATTGTTTGTATAAAATTTCTTGAATTTTCCTAATAATGGGCATAGAAAATGAATTAAATCGAGCCTTTTCCTTGTTTTTATGGTTTATAATCAAGTCTTTTGCTATCAAAACTATATACGCTGTTGCGAAAAAAATCAAAAGCCAACTAAAAAATACGATTACAGCATAAGTCAGTGGCAAAACTGGTATCGGCAAAACCACGCCATCAAAAAGATAGCCTATATCGCTGTCTTTATACCCCAGTAACGCTACATCCATTCTTCCATAAACTAAAAGTGATAAAATTACACCGACTATTTGAATTTCAAGGAAACTTTGTCGCAGTTTTTGCAAAAAAGTTATCTTTCTAAGGTTAAAAAACTGAATTATTACTACAAATGCAATCAAAACGAGTTGAAATACTTGGTCTAAATGTAGTTTAGTAAGAGCGTGTATATCTTTAACGCTTATATCAGATGAAAGTTCTAAATTTCTATCCATTATTCCAAAAAGATAGACCATATACCCAGAAAATATTATTAAAAACCCAATAAACAGATAACTGCTTTTAAATTTTTTCAATCTTGTATCCAACTCCCCACACCACCTTTAAATACTCTGGCTTTTTCGGATTAACTTCTATTTTTTCGCGAATTTTTCTTATATGTACCATAATAGTTTCTGTACTAAATGCCTTTTCTTTCCATACATTTTCATAAATTTCATCCGAAGAATATACTTTTCCTATATTCGTCATCAAGAATTGCAATATTTTAAACTCAATCGGAGTAAATTTTTGCAAAACACCATCGACAGTAATTTCTTTTGTGTCAATATTAAGTTCAAGTCCACCAGACTTCAAAACATTAAGCTCTGTCGTGACATCAGTTGAATATTTTCTATATCTTCTAATAGAGGAATTCACCCTCGCTAAAAGTTCGAGTGGTTTAAATGGTTTTGTAATATAGTCGTCTGCACCGATGTTTAAAGCGATTATCTTATCTGCCTCTTCACTTTTCGCCGAAAGAATTATTATCGGAAAGACGTGTTCTTTTCTAGCTTCTATAACGAAATCTATACCATTCATCACAGGCATCATTACGTCGACAACTGCCAAAGTTATTTCATTTTCCTTTAAAATTTCTAGCGCTTCTTTGCCATTATACGCTAAAAAAACATTATATCCTTGATTAGAAAGATAGCTTTCAATCCCCTTTGCGATATCTTTTTCATCTTCTACTACTAATATATTATACATAAACTAATCCTCCTTATTATATTCTACCATTTTATTGACTTTTTTTAAATATCACTTTCATACAATAATATAGTAAGTTTTTCATATATTTTTAACAAATTGCATATTATAGACTGAAGGGTGGTGTTTCATGGAAGAAAGTCAAGAGCGTAAATTTTCCTCGAATGAAGAAAAGCTGATTTATTTTACAAGCACTGCTTTGGCGCTTAGCATTAGCGAAGGAAAAACGGCTAGTGAGATTGAATATATCAGCCTTTTGCTTGAAAATATTGTTTTTCAACTAAATGTCATCGCAGATATAAGACTACTTAACGACGGCGAAGACGCAATTATCGCACCTATTCTTTAATATTTACAAAAAACCTACCTTCAAACGAAAGTAGGTTTTGATTTTATTAAATATTTCCAGTTATTTTATCGACAGCGATTAAAATTCCTGTTTTTCCACTTTCATAAGTAAGACCACCTTGCATAAAGCAAGTATATGGCTCACGCATTGGAGCATCTGCCGAAAGTTCGATTGATGCTCCTTGAATAAACGCACCAGCCGCCATAACAACTTGGTCGTTATACCCTGGCATGTCCCAAGGCGTTGGCGTTACATGCGAATCCACTGGCGAACCAGACTGAATTCCCTCGCAAAAACGAAGAAGAGGCTCTCTCTTAAAAAAGCTTATCGCTTGAATGATATCATAACGCTCATCTTCCGGCTTAGGATTTACAGTGTAGCCTAAATCTTCCATTGCTTGCGCTGCAAAAATTGCAGTTTTTATCGCTTGCGCTGTCGTATGTGGCGCTAAAAATAGCCCTTGATAAAGTGCTCGATTATTAAATAATGTCGCTCCACATTCTGTACCAATTCCAGGTGCAGTAAGTTTATACGATGCATTTTCTACTAAATCAGCGCGTCCAGCGATATAACCACCAGTTGGAGCAAGACCACCGCCGATATTTTTGATAAGTGAACCGCAAACAATATCTGCACCTACTTCCGTAGGCTCAATTTTCTCTACAAGCTCACCATAGCAGTTATCAACTAATACGCTAATATTAGGTCGAATGTCTTTGACAAACGCACAAATTTTTCCAATTTCTTCACAAGACAAAGTCAGCCTTTCAGCATACCCCTTTGAACGTTGCACAAAAACTGTATTGATAGTTTCGTCTGCTAAAATCGCAACTTTAATGCCATCGTAATCGATTTCATTTATAAAATCCACTTGTTTATAGCCAATTCCATACGATTTAAACGAACCATGCTTATCGCCTGTAATTGTCGTTAAAAGCGTGTCATAAGGAGCACCTGTCACCGATAAAAGCGTATCACCAGTTTTTAAACAACCGAAAAGAGCCGTCACAATTGTATGCGTACCATTTACAAAATTTATACGAACAAGAGCAGACTCAGCGCCAAAAATATCTGCATAAATTTTATCTAAAGTATCTCGACCAACATCGTCATATCCATATCCAGTTGTGCCTAAAAGCATAACTTCTGACACTCTGTATTTTCTGAATGCATTTAGCACTTTTCTTGTGTTAAATTCTGCATTTTCATCTATTTTTTCAAAATAAGGGCGTACTTTCTTGTGAATTTCTGCCCCAAAATCTAATGTTTTTTGTGAAATCATTTTGCACCTATATTAAAGTGATAGCATGAGCCAAAAGTTTCGCACTTTCAGTAACGTCAGTAATGCTCACCATTTCGCAAGGAGTATGGATATATCTTGTTCCGATAGAAATCGCACCAGCTAAAGCACCCTCACGAGTTCTTTGCATAGCCGCAGTGTCAGTTCCACCGAATAAAAGCACTTCTTCTTGAAGTTTCATGTCTAAATCAGCACCAGCTTTGTATAAAATATCCTTTACTTCTTTGTTGCAAATTACAGATCTATCCATAATTTTCACACAAGGGCCTTCACCAAGCTTAACTTCCATTTTCATTTTCGTTTCAGGAGTGTCACCTGTGCAAGTAACATCGGTTGCAATTCCGTAATCAGGATTTATCGCATAAGCTGCCGTTGTAGCACCACGAAGTCCAACTTCTTCTTGAGTTGAGAATACATAATACACATCATTTTCAGTTGGTTTTGCTTCTTTTATCGCTAAAATTTGTACAACACACGCAATTCTATCGTCCATATATGGACCAACAATGATGTCACCTTGAGTGAAATGTTCGTTCGCATACACAGCAAAATCACCAGGACGCACAAGTTTTAATGCTTCTTCTTTATTTTTTGCACCAATATCGATATAAAAATCAGATAAAGTTAGTTCCGACCATTTTTTCTCGTCGCCATAAGAAACAACCCCACGAACACCATTTTCAAATTTAACAGGAACGTTTGCAACATCTTCTTTCGAAAGTCCACCGATTGCACCAAAACGCAAAAATCCTTCGTCTTCAACAAAACTTACAGCAAATCCTATTGAATCCATGTGAGCCGACAGCATGATTTTCTTTCCAGTGCCTTTTTTTCTAGCAATTAAATTGCCCATTGTATCGTTATAAACTTCGTCTACATAGTCTTTAATCTCAGCTTTGATAACCTCTGATACAGTGTTTTCTCTGCCAGACGGACCATAAGCCGAACATATTTTTTTAGTTAATTCAAAAATCATTATTTAATACCTTCTTTCACAAAAACTTCCAGTAATTTGTATATTTCTTCCATATCTGTAACTTTTCCAACCGAAACACCAGTGTGCAAATACCTTGTTGGTAAAGAGAACGCAACCGTTTTAACTCCGTCTTTCGACTTATGGATTGCACCGCTATCATTTCCACCAGCAACAAGCGATTTCACTTGATATTTTATGCCATATTTATCGGCAAGCTCTGTCGCTTTAATGAAAGTTTCTCTGTCATAAATCGTCGACCTGTCCATAAATGATAGTGCAACACCATCGCCTACTTTGCAAACTTTCTTCGCACCTTTTATGTCGGCTAAATCAGCAGCAGTCGTGCTTTCAATTATAATAGCCACATCAGGATTTATGCTAAAAGCAGAAGTCATAGCACCACGAAGTCCTGTTTCTTCTTGCACATTAAACGAAAAATATGTGTCATACTCAAGCTCAGTTTTCAACAGTTTTATCATAAGTGCGCAACCAAATCTGTCGTCGATAGCCTTAGCTTTAAGCATTCCATCGCCAAATTCAATAACTTCAGTATCAAAAGTTCCAAAGTCGCCTAAAGAAACTTTGCCCTCTGCTTCTGCTTTTGATTTTGCTCCGATATCGATATACATCGCCGATGCCTTCACCGAAACTTGTCTTTCAGCAGCAGTAGTAAGATGCACAGCTTTGATGCCTACAACACCTTTTACATCGCCGAAACGAACGCGTTTACCGATAACAACTCGTGGGTCAATCCCACCACAAAATCCGAATTTAAGCATTCCGTCGTCTGAAATATGTTTTACAATAAAGCCTACTTCATCCATGTGGGCACACACCATTAATTTTTGTTCTGGTGTTTTTTTGCCCTTTTTTAATGCGATTAAATTGCCCATATTATCTACTCTCATGTCGTCAACATGGTCTTTTATTTCGTTTTTAATAAAGTCACAAATTTTTTCTTCATCGCCAGAAACACCGTCTAAACCACAAAGAGTTTTTATTAGATTAAGCATGATTTTCCTCCCTGTAATTTTGGATATATCTATACATTAACTCGCCAACATTTGTAATGTCAGAAAGCTTTACAGTCTCGATTTGAGTGTGCATATATTTCAAAGGTATGCCTAAAAGTGCCACAGGAACACCATCACGCACGATTTGTATATGTCTTGCATTTGTTCCCGTTGCGCCTTCTTCAACTTCAATATCATAAGCGATATCATAGGCTTTCGCAACGCGAATAATGTCCTCTGTAATTTTTTTATGCATATTAGGACCTTTGCAAACTATAACTTTGCCCATGTCAAAAGTTCCTTCGCGAGGTGCGTCTGGAGTTTTAGCATGCGTCACGTCAATAGCGATTGCAAAATCAGGTTTTATAGCAAAAGTTGCAAGTTGAGAACCAGGTCCACCAACTTCTTCCGTACCACTAAACACTGCCACAATATTAAGTGGTGTATCCACATCTTTTAATTTTTCAAGTGTATGCAAAATCGAACCAATCGCAGCCCTATCGTCAAGCGCCTTGCTCGTAATGCTATCGCTTGAAATTTGATATGCCTCGTCTGCATATATTATCGGTGTACCAATTTTTACAAACTCCATTGCGCGTTCTTTTGATTGAAAACCGATATCAATAGTCATCTCACTAACTGGTACTGATTTTGAAAAATCAGCAGTAACATGAGGAGGCGTAGAACAAATCACACCTCTAAGTGGCTCTGTGCCTAAAACTAAAACATCTGTCGCTAAAAGCATACGAGGGTCTACCCCACCCACACTTGTAAATCGTAAAAATCCTTCGTCCGTAATTGCAGTTACCATAAAACCAATTTGGTCGATATGTGCATCTAACATCACCGTTTTTGCATTCGGATTTTTCGAATATTTATAACCGATAACACTTCCGAATTTATCAATATACGCTTTGTCAACTAATGGCGTAAGCATTTCTAAAGCTAGTTCTGATGCATTTTTCTCAAAACCAGAAACACCGTCCACATTGCAAAGTTTTTTAACTTTCTCTAACATTTATTCCTCCTAATTAAAATTATTTACTATTTCTTTGAATTTTTTGCCTCTCTCGGCAAAATTCTTAAACAAATCAAATGCAGCACACGATGGCGAAAGTAATACAACATCGCCCTCTTTTGACACCTTGCGAGAAGTATTAACAGCGCATAAAAAATCATCGCACTTAATAATATCTAATTCGCCATCAAATTCGCGTACAGCCTTCTCAATTTTATCCGACGTATCACCAACTAAAATAAGCGTTTTCACTTTTTCAGAAATAACAGGCGCAAGTGGCTCAAATGGTATTTTTTTATCATACCCACCAGCTATTAAAATCACCTTTTGGTCAAACGCATTAAGCCCTGCGATAGTCCTTGTCGGACTTGTGCCGATACTATCATTATAATATTTCACACCATCAAGTTCACGCACAAATTCAATTCTATGTTCAACTCCTGCGAAAGTTTTCGCTACATTTATAACATTTTCTCTCGAAACTAAGCCTAAAGTTGCTAAAATAGCCGCCATATAATTCGAAACATTGTGTTTTCCGACTATGCGAATATCTGATATTTCCAAAAATGGCTCATCATTTATATAGACTTCGCCATTCTTATAAAACGCATCGCCCTTTTCATCTGAAAAACCTAAAGTTTTGCCTTTAGAAATATATTTTGCAGTAATTTCGTCATCAAAATTTGTTATTAAAACATCATTTTCTGTCTGATATTTGAAAATATTCTCTTTCGCAACACGATATTCATCCATAGAGCTATGCATATCCAAGTGATTTGGTGTTAAATTAGTAATAACTGCGATATTCGGACTTTGTTTCATCGACATTAACTGAAAAGATGAAAGTTCGACCACGCTAATATCGTTTTCATTCATAAATGGCACATCACAAAGCAATGGTTTGCCAATATTTCCACCTAAATGCACTTTATAATTTGCATCTTCAAGCATTTTCGTAATCAAGGTCGATGTTGTCGTCTTGCCTTCCGAGCCAGTAATCGCAATTATTTTTGTCGGACAAACCTCGAAAAATAGCTCCATTTCTGACGTGATTATACTACCGTTATTTTCAGCCATCACAAGCTTTTTATTAAAGCGATTAAGCCCTGGTGTCCTTATGATAATTTCCGATTTCAGATGTTCTAAATAATCATCGCCTAAAACATAATTTACATCAAAACCAGAAAGCAAACTCTTATCTAAATTAACATTTTTATCTAAAACAGTAACTTTCGCATTATTTTCACAAAGTAATTTTATAAATGGCAAATTGCTAACACCCATACCAATAACGTCAACACTTTTACCACAAAACTCTTTTATCTTGCTATTAAATTTTGTCATATTCCCCTCCTTGTTCATTCACTTATCTATTATTGTACTCTATTTTTTGAATTTTTTCAAGAC
>CAYJLC010000058.1:9716-12035 GCA_964370735.1 uncultured Oscillospiraceae bacterium | reverse complement strand
AGTTACGTTTATAGTGATAGTTGCATTTGCGTAGTTTTGCATTACTGCTGTAACTTCGATAATCGCAGTTTCGCCTTCTGCACCAGCTACTGTTGTAAATTTAATCCCATCATCAGTGCCAGCCACACTTGTTATAATATCACTATTTTCTGTTGCTGAAAATGTAGTCGTACCCTTGTTATCTGGTAAACCTGTGATATTCACTGCTACATCATTATGCGCTTCGCTATATAGCAAGTTTTTTGCTATTGCTTCAACTGTTGGTGCGTTAGCTTTTGAGATATCCACACCGTCAAATGTTGGTTGAATTAATATGTAGTTATCAGCGTCAGCACCTTCTAATGTTATTGTCGGAACTGTTAATGGTTTCATAATACCTTCATTAATATCATCTGTATAACCTACTGTTGGTATAGTCGCTGTAACGTTGTCATTACCAACAATACCAGTTAACTCGCCACCTGTTAATGTAATATTTGTTGTGCCATCGAATGGTTTTCCATTTGCCACTAAACCAGTGATAGTCAGCTCTTTTGGAGCAATAGTTAAGTTGTAAGTTGCTGTTGTTTCGCTATATTTATCAGCCACTGCCGAAGCTGTCGCTGTGATAGTCGTTTCGCCAGCACCAGTGATAGTTAATGTGCCAGTTGATGTATCAACAAGTGCAACATCTTCGTTTGAGCTTGAATATGTGATAGCTCCACCATCATTCTCCGTTACACTTGCTGTTTTTCCAGTGATTTCATCACCGTAAGTTTCAATTACGTTACCACTTGTGTTCCAAGTGATTGTTTGTGTAGGTAAAAGTGGTGCATCTGAAACTTGAACTGGATATCGAGTAACAGTTGTAGTCATTGCATTTTCGACAGTCTCAGTCACGAATATATCAATGTAAGAAGAAGTGTATTCGCCGTCTAATTTTTCAGTATAATACGAATTAGTGAATATAAACGAACCCTCAGCATCAGAATCATTTCTGCCTCTTAAAATATTATCACTTTCGTTAAAAAGTTGTAGCTCAAAAGTAGTATTTTCTGGTAATCCATTTATTTTATATTTTCCATCACTTTGCTTGAATATATTGAATTCTTCATCACTTGACGCTGATATGATGGTTAAATCTATTGTAAAATCAACAAATTCATAGTCTAAAACTGATGTATTATCCCAATAAACATCGTCATTGTCTACATTGACTGCATAAATAGAAAGATTTGTAAAAGTTTGTGTTTTATTCTCTTGTTTGTTTTCCCAAAATACAATTTCTTTAAAAGTATTGTTACCATTTTGAATATCTGGATAAGCCCCATTGTCTAATTGTCCATTATCTCTTTTTAGCCAAACAGATGCACTACTTGAGTTAGGAGTAGCTCCAGTTATAATCCACTGTGCATACGGTGCTGTCTTATGTTCACCACCAATTTTTACTTGTCCTTCAGTAATTGTTGGTTTAGTCGGCTCTGGTGCAACCTTCTCCATATTCAAATAAAAATCATCATAATTTGTTCTAGTAACGATATATTTCGTAACTCCGTCTACTTCTTCGCCAATTTCTGTTGCAAATCCTGTAAGATATAATGTTCTACCTGTTTTAGCATTTGGCTGTGGAACAACACCAGTAACTCCATCACCTAAGCCAAAATCCCAATGATCAGGACCACTTGCATCATCATCGTCATCATCAAATTCAAATCTGCCTGTTTGGTCAGATAATCTCCACGTTGCTGAAGAACTACCATCATTGTGTGCAGATACTTTATAGGTTGTATTTGGTGTTAAATCGGAAATAGAAAAATCCCTAGAATAAAAAGTCCAATCAACTTCGAATGTTTCAACATCACTCTCAACTTGAATTGTAATTTGAGTATCATCTTCAACATCTACATATGTAATATCTAAATCCAACCAGTTTTCGCCTTTAACAAAATAGCCGGAATTTTCTAAATATTCCATAAATCCATCTTGATCTCCAGCAGTTTCTTCAATTATATCATGTTGATCTTGCGAAATCATAGCAACTCTAACTTCTGTATAAGCTTTGTCTTTTTCCTCGCTTAGAGAATATGTCGCTTTTCCATTCGTATCACTACCAGATGTATGCGAATGAGCTCCACTCCAATCTCCACTTTCATCTTTTAATTGAATATAAAATTTAGTGCTATCACCATCGGTAGCTGGGTCATCTGAAAAAGTTAATACAGGTGCACTTTGTCTATATGTGTCAACATTATATTCAACTTGCAAGTTGTTAACTGGAAGTGCTTCCATTCCCTCAAATTCACTGTCCATATCAAATGTTATAGTGTTTGGATCTTGAAG
>CAYJLC010000058.1:9167-9706 GCA_964370735.1 uncultured Oscillospiraceae bacterium | reverse complement strand
CCCCCTCTGCCGATGCTGTAATCGGAAGTAAACTCATCATCATACATATCGAGATAAGCATTGAAAGTGGTTTTTTTAGTTTTGTCATTTTTCTTTCCTCCTTATTATGTTTCTTTACTTTGATGAATAACTAAAGTTTTCATCCGTCAAAAATCCAAGTATTGAAGTTAGACCTATATTTTTGCGTAAAAAAAGCACTACTACGCCTTAAAAAAGACATAGCAATGCTATAATCGTTTATTATGTTTTTAGCCAAGTTTTTTATATTTGCCATCATATCTGCCTACCCCTTTTTATATCCGAGTTTGCCCATTAATACGCCTGTATAAAATTCACTTGCCTGTATTATATCACATTTATTCACAATTTGTCAATAATTAGAATGTTAAATTTAAGTTGCACTGTCACTTTTTACCATTATGCTAATCTTTCAATTTCCCCAAATATCAAAGGCTATATCACTTTTATGCAACTTATCCTAACAAATTTTCATCATATTTTATATACTTTGAGTTGCTTTGTATAATTTTTTAAAGGTT
>CAYJLC010000058.1:0-9157 GCA_964370735.1 uncultured Oscillospiraceae bacterium | reverse complement strand
GCGTCGTCATTTGGATAAATTGTATCTTTTACCTTTACAATAGCTTTAGCACACTCTCTGACATTTGAATATTCTCCACAACCAACAGCTGCAAGCATTGCAGCACCGAGTCCAGGACCTTCTTCCGACTCGATAGTTTGCACTGGTAAATTCAAAATATCAGCCATCATCTGTCGCCAAATTGGACTTTTTGCTCCTCCACCACAAATTTTTGTCATCGAAATATCTGTTCCAAGCTCACGAGCAATTTCAATGCTATCGCGAATAGCAAAAGCTACACCCTCCATAATACTTTGCGTCATCATTGCTCGAGTTGTGTCCATTGAAAGACCGAAAAATGCACCTCTCACCTCTGGATTATTATGTGGAGTTCTCTCTCCCATTAAATATGGTGCAAAAAACACTTGATTTTCACCAAAATTTACAAAGCCCTCTTGAAGAGAAGCAAAATCTTTTGTTCCGATAATTTCCTCGCTCCACCATTTATTACACGATGCAGCACTCAAAATACAGCCGAGCAAATGATAACCTCCGTCAACGTGATTAAACAAATGAATTGCGTTATTTTTTGGCAGATTAAAATTGTCACTTGCAATAAAAACTGTGCCAGATGTTCCGAGAGAAATATTTAAACTTCCATTTTCTACTGTCGCAGTACCCACTGCTGCCGCTGCATTATCCCCTGCTCCAGCCATTATTTTAACACCATTCGGAAGACCTAATTCTTTTGCAATTTCTGGCAAAATTTCGCCAACACATTCAGCTGAATTAAATAATTTTGGCATTTGCTTTTCTGAAACTGAACAGATTTCAAGCATTTCACTTGACCATTTTTTATTCTCAACATCTAACATAAGTGTGCCTGCGGCATCGGAATAATCCGAGCAGTGAACTCCAGTCATTTTATATGCAAGATAGTCTTTTGGAAGCATAATTTTATCGATTTTTGCAAAATTATCTGGCTCATTATCACGAACCCAAAGGATTTTCGGTGCTGTGAACCCTGCAAAAGCGATATTTGCAGTAAGTTTTGCGAGTTTTTCTTTGCCGATAACGTCGTTTAGATATGAAACTTCTTTCACTGTACGACCATCATTCCATAAAATCGCCGGACGTATAACATTGTCATTTTCGTCTAAAATTACAAGCCCATGCATTTGACCTCCGAAGCTAATTCCTTTTACCTCATTTGCATCAATCGGAGATAATAATTCGCCCATACCATCTAAAACAGCTTTCCACCAATCCTCTGGTGATTGTTCTGACCAACCTGTTTTCGGCATACTAAGTGGATAATCACGAGTTACTGTATTTTTAATTTCGCCATTTTTATAAATTAAAAGCATTTTTGTAGCCGAAGTTCCTAAATCTATACCAATATAATACATATTTCCTCCTAAATTTAAGTTATAAATATTTACAGATGAAATGTAGGGGTCGGTGTCCCCGACGACCCGAAAAGTATCAAAATGAATCTAAAACGGGATGTCGAGGACGCCACCCCCTACATATTTTGTGCAAATTTTAAAAATTAACTGAATAATACAGCATTAACAATGCTTTCTAAATTTTCTTGTCTTCCAGAACCAGGAAGTTCTGGTTTTCCTAAAGAAATTGCATAGTCTGATAATTCTTCAAGAGAAGTTTCGTCAGCTACAATTTTTGCACCAATTCCTGTGTTATAGCTTGAATATCTTTCGGCTACAAATTTATCAACTCTACCGTCCTCGATGATTTTTGCAGCGTTTATAAGACCTAAAGCGAAAGTGTCCATACCTAAAATATAGCCATAGAACATATCTTCAGTGGTGTAGCTTGCACGACGATTTTTAGAGTCAAAATTAAATCCACCGTTTTCCATTCCACCAGATTTTAGCACTTCATACATACACATTGTAGCACTATAAACATCCGAAGGGAATTCGTCTGTATCCCAGCCTAAAAGAAGGTCGCCTTGGTTTGCGTCAATAGAACCTAACATGCCATTCATAGCAGAAACACGAAGTTCGTGGTTGAAAGTATGCCCTGCTAAAGTTGCATGGTTTGCTTCGATATTCATTTTGAAATCTTTGTCTAAACCATGAGCTTTTAAAAATCCAATTGCTGTTGCAGCATCGAAATCATATTGATGTTTCATAGGCTCTTTTGGTTTTGGTTCGATAAAGAAATCACCTTTAAAACCAATGCTTCTAGCGTATTTTACCGACATTTTCATAAGACGAGCAATATTGTCTTGCTCAAATTTCATATCTGTATTAAGTAAAGTTTCATAGCCCTCACGACCACCCCAGAAAACGTAACCTTTGCCTCCAAGTTTTACAACGATATCTAAAACTTTTTTAACTTGAGCTGCTGCTGCTGCAAAAACGTCAGCAGAATTAGAAGAACCAGCACCATTCATAAAACGAGGATTTGAGAACATATTTGCAGTACCCCAAAGAAGTTTTATGCCAGTTTCTTTTTGTTTTTCTAGTAAATAATCAGCAATTTCGTCTAAACGAGCATTAGTTTCTGCGATTGTGTCACCTTCTGGTACAACGTCAATATCGTGGAAACAATAGTATTCAATGCCAATTTTTTGCATAAATTCAAATCCAGCATCAACTTTAGCTTTAGCGTGAGCCATAGTGCCTTTTTCAGCGCCAAAAGCCTTATCAGCAGTGCCTTGACCGAACATATCCGCACCTTCAGCGCATAAATTATGCCACCAAGCCATTGCAAACGGAAGATGCTCTTTCATAGTTTTTCCCATAATTACACGATTTTCGTCATAGTATTTGAAAGAAAGAGGATTAGTTGATTTTGGACCCTCATAAGTGATTTTCGAAACATTTTCAAAATAAGTCATATTTTTCTCCTTAAATTTTATTTAATATTTTTAACTGATTTAATTATCTTTTACGTCTTTTTGATACAACATCGAATATTACAGCTGCAAGTAATACTAAACCTTTAACAACTCTTTGGTAGTTTGCATCAACACCCATAATGCTCATGCCAAGGTTTATAACACCCATTAAAATTGCACCAATGATAACGCCTGGAACAGTTCCTATGCCACCATAAGCAGATGCGCCACCTATAAAACAAGCACCGATTGCATCCATCTCATAGTTTTGGCCATAAGTTGGTTGTGCTGATGTCATTCTCGCTATTGTAAGCATACCGGCTAATGCTGATAAAAGACCCATATTTGCATACGCCATAAAATATACTTTGTTTGTGTTGATACCAGAAAGTTTTGCGGCTTTTTCATTACCACCAACAGCATAAAAATGTCTACCAACTGTTGTTTTTGATGTGATATAAGCATAAATTACAATGATTACTGCAACCCAAATTAGAGAAGTAGGTATTCCCTTGTATTCGCTTAATTTTACTGTGAAGAACACGATACCAGCGATGATTAGAAGAGTTTTCCCAATCATCACTCCCATAGATTCAACTTCATACCCTTTTTTTGCACGAGCATTTCTTGAAATGAATTGATACGCTACAAATCCTAAAATTGCTAAAGCACCAACTACTAAAGTGAAGATGTCGTATGTTACTTCTTGGCCTCCAGACATTGTTGTGATAACGCCAAAAAATTCAGGCAGGTATGGGTTTGCGCCACCTCCAAAGGTACTTACAAAAGTTTCATCTTTGATAGCAACTGTCATACCTTCAAGTACCACATTTGCAAGCCCACGAAATACAAGCATTCCAGCAAGAGTTACTATAAAAGGTGGAACCCTAACATAGGCAATCCAGAAACCTTGCCAAACACCAATACCAAGACCGATTACAAGCATTGTTGCACTTGCAGCCCAAATATTAACCCCATCTTGCATAAGTATTGCACCAACAGCACCAACAAAGGCAACAATTGAACCTACTGAAAGGTCGATGTTCCCACCTGTGAGTATACATAGAAGCATACCAACAGCAAGAACGAATACATACGCATTTTGCGAAATTAAGTTAGTAACATTTTGAGCTAAAAGAAGTTTACCATCAGTTCCTAAAGTAAAAAATGCAACTACTAAAACTAATATTATAAGCATTGTATACTTTTGAACCCATTCACCTATCGGCAAACTACTTTTGGCTAGTTTATGTTCAGATAATTTGTTCATATAATAAAACTCCTTTATTCTGCTGATTTTAATATGCATGCCATAATTTTTTCTTGAGAAGCATCTTCAGTTTTAAATTCGCCTGCGATTTTCCCCTCATTCATGACATAAATACGGTCGCTCATACCCAAAACTTCTGGCATTTCAGAAGAAATGATGATTACCGATTTTCCAGCTGCCACTAAATCGTTTATAATGCAATAAATTTCATATTTTGCACCAACATCGATACCTCTTGTCGGCTCGTCTAAAATTAGAATTTCAGGGTCACTAAACATCCATTTTGCTAATAGAACTTTCTGCTGATTACCTCCAGAAAGGTTTCCAACATTTTGCTCAACTCCTGAACATTTTGTGTGCATTTTTTTAACGTAATCCATTGAAATTGCATATTCTAAATCGGTATCGATTACACTTCTTTTAGAAACTCCGGTTAAATTTGCTAAAGTTGTATTAATCCTAATAGGATTTGTTAAAATAAGCCCATTGCCTTTTCTGTCTTCTGTTACATATGCAAGTCCCAATTTAATGGCTTCTCTTTCGTTTTTAGGCGAAACATCTTTGCCTAGAATTTGCATTTTACCGCCCATATATTGCCCATAGCTTTTGCCAAAAAGGCTCATTACAAGTTCGGTTCTGCCTGCACCTTGAAGACCAGAAAAACCAACAACTTCGCCTCTTTTAATATTAAAAGAAACATCGTCTACAACTTTTCTATCTCTATAAGATGCGTGCATAACAGTCCAATTATCTACTTTTAAAGCCACATCTTTAGTGACATAATTTTCTAATCTTTTTGGAAATCTATCAGAAATTTCACGACCAACCATACCTTTAATAATACGGTCTTCATCGATAGCCTCTTCGCCTTTTTCGATAGTTTCAATACTTTTTCCATCACGAATTACTGTAATTTCATCTGCAACATACGATACTTCGTTTAGTTTATGTGAAATTATAATAGATGTCATCCCTTGCTTTTTAAATTCAAGCAGCAAATCTAAAAGTGCTTGTGAATCTGCTTCGTTTAGCGACGATGTAGGTTCATCAAGTATAAGAAGTTTTGCATTTTTTGCGAGTGCTTTTGCTATTTCAACAAGCTGTTGTTTACCAACACCAAGCTCTCGTATTTTTGTTTTAGAAGATTCTTTAAGTCCTACTGTTTTTAAATATTTATCGGCTTCACTATATGTAGTGTCCCAATCTATTGCGACTTTTGCACCTTTTTCATTTCCTAAGAACATATTTTCGCCAATAGACATCTCAGGGATTAAAGCAAGCTCTTGATGTATGATTATTATACCTTTGTTTTCGCTATCGTGAATTTTCGAGAATTTACACACATCACCCTCGTATACAATATCACCGTCATAGCTTCCATAGCCATATACTCCCGAAAGTACATTCATAAGAGTCGATTTTCCAGCACCATTTTCTCCAACAAGAGCATGGATACTGCCTTTTTTTACTTTTAAATTAACTGTGTCTAGCGCTTTTACAGGACCAAAAACCTTGGTTATATTTTTCATTTCTAATATAAGTTCAGACAATACTATCGCTCCTCTCATTTTATCGCTAAAATTTTAAAAAAATCACTAGACAAGTATTTGTAGCTTGCCTAGCGATTCAATCAAGTCAAGGTTTATTTCTTACTTAATTTGGTCAGCTGAATAGTAGCCTGAGTCAATTAATAATTCTTCGTAGTTGTCAATTGTACCAACAACTGGTTCACATAAGTAAGATGGAATTACACCTGTACCATTGTCATAAGTTTCAGAATCATTTACTGGAGGTTCAGAACCTTTCATAATAGCATCAACCATTTCAACAGTTTTAACAGCTAAGTCACGAGTATCTTTAAATACTGACATAGATTGTTTACCATCAACGATGTTTTGAACTGCAACGATATCACAGTCTTGACCAGTTAATATTGGGTATTCGCCTGTATAAGATGATGCTAATGCATTAGCAACACCGATAGCAGTTGAGTCATTTGAAGCTAAAACTGCATCTAATTGAGTGCCATCTGAATAGTATGAAGATAAAATGTTTTCAAAACGAGATTGAGCAGCATCTGTTGCCCAGTTTGCAGTTGCAACTGCTGATTGTTCTGTTTGACCAGACGGACAAACTAGAGTACCTGCATCTAAGTATGGTTGTAAAATGCTCATTGCACCACCGAAGAAGAAGTTGATGTTGTTATCTCCAGGGTCACCTGTGATAAACTCAATGTTATAAGTTTTGTCACCAGCATTTTTAAGGTCTAAAGCTTCTTCGATATATAAACCTTGTTTAACACCTACGTCATAGTTATCGAATGTTGCATAATAAGAAACAGCATCTGTATCCATGATTAATCTGTCATAAGAAATTACAGGAATGTCAGCTTCTTTAGCTTGTGCCATTACTGTTCCTAGTGCAGAACCATCGATAGAGGCAACAACTAAAACTTCAACACCGTTTGAAATCATATTTTCAACTTGGCTTACTTGAGTTGCAATATCATTAGCAGCATATTGAAGGTCTACTTCATAACCAGCCTCTATTAGTTGCGCTTCCATGTTAGAACCATCTTGATTCCATCTTTGTAAGTCTTTTGTAGGCATCGCAACACCAACAAGACCGCCACCTTCAGAAGGAGTCTCAGTTTCTACTGGAGTTTCCGTAGTAGTAGATGGAGAAGGATCTGGAGTTTCTGTTGTTTGAGTACATGCTACAAGGCTCATAGGTAAAGCCATTGCTAGGAATAAAGCTAAAAGTTTTTTCATAATGTCGTTTCCTTTCAGATTAAAAAATTTAGAGAATTTAGTAATTCCCTTTATCTTAACTGTATTATAAACTAAATTATATAATTTCGTCAAGAAGAAAACAGTAAATTTTTGGCATATTCTAAATTTTTGTATACTTGTTCAATTTACAGAACTAATTGTTGTATATATTGCTAAAAGTTAGTTTTTGCACTATAATTTTTGTGCATTATTAACAAAATATATTTATTTGAAATAAAAAAATTATATATAAAATAAGGAAAACATTATCTTTTGTGCGAAACTACCATATTTTCGCACAAATATTGTATTTGCTTTTTAACTAAATATATTATATAATATAACTAAATTTAACTAAATTATTTATAAGAAGTCCAAGGAGGTTTACCATGGGCAATATAACTTCAAAAGAGCTTGCACAAAAATTAGGTGTATCAGCCGCAGCCGTTTCCATTGCTTTAAATGGAAAGACAGGAATTAGCGATAAAACACGAAATATGATTTTAAATGCAGCTTTAGAACAAGGTTTCACACCAGCAATTTCTAAAGAAAACAAAACAAAACAGCAAAGCAAGACTATTTGTTATCTTGTCATCACCGATAAATATGTTAAAAGTGGCGAGCATAGCCTCTTTGAAAGCATGGTTTTGTACGGGGTTGACGCAGCAGCCCACGCAATTGGATATAATATTTTGGTGAAATATACCGATGTTAGGAATGTATTAGATCAAAATATTTTAGATCTTTTAACAAGTGCCGATGGACTTGTTATTCTTGCTGCAGATATAAATCAAAGCACTGTATCTATTATGAGAAAGCTTATGGAAATCACAAAAGATATTCCAAAAGTTATTTTAGATAATATGATTTTAGCAGGAGAAGAAGACTGTATCGGAAACGATAATTTTTATGGAAGCTCACTTGCCACTAAAGCCTTAATCGATAGTGGTTGCAAAAAAATAGGCTACATAAAATCAAAATCAAGACTTTTAAACTTCGACGAACGTGAACTTGGGCTTAAAAGCACATTAGAAAACAATAATATGTCATTATTTACAACAGTAGATGTCGGATTATCCTCGGCAGAATCGTATGTTGATATCACAAATTGGTTAAATAGCAAACCAAAACTACCAGATGCATTTTTTGCTGACAATGATGTTTTGGCTATTTCTGCAATTCGTGCAATAAAAGCACATGGACTTTCTGTTCCCGAAGATATTTCGATAATCGGATTTGATGATATTCCAATGGCTGAGATGACAGAACCTACACTTTCGACAATTAAATGCTCAAAAGAAGACTTAGGAATTGCTGCTGTATATGATTTATATACAAAAATCAATATAAATCAAGATTTTTCAAATATAAAAGCCATAAGAAAAACTTATATGACACCATCTTTAATCATAAGAGATAGTACAAAATAAAACGCAAATAAGAGCATAAATCTGAACCTAGAGTTTCAATTTATGCTCTTTTCTTATACTGCATATCGTTTATGCTAGATCTTTTTTCTAAAAATACCTACCTGTTGCACTATTGTCACATAGAGAAACTTCAAAAGGTGTGCCTGTGGCTATAATCTCCCCACCTTTATCACCACCAAATGGCCCAAGTTCTATGATATAGTCACTTTTAGCTAAAATATCTGTATTATGCTCAATTACAAATACAGAGTTACTTTGTCCTACTAGTTTTTGAAGTAGTGCTAAAAGTTTCTCACTGTCAGATGGATGAAGCCCTGTGGTCGGCTCGTCTAATAGATATAACGTGTGACCACTACCCACTTTTGCAAGTTCTTTTGACAGTTTAAGTCGCTGACATTCACCACCTGAAAGTGTAGTTGTCGATTGTCCAAGTTTTAAATACGCAAGACCGACTTCATTTATAACGCTAAGTTTTTTGTAAATTTCGTGGTTTCCCTCAAAAAACTCTAAGTTTTCAAGTACAGTCATATTTAAAATATCGGAAATGCTTTTGCCTTTAAATAGCACAGATAGCACTTTCTTTTTAAATCTGTGCCCCCTGCAAACAGGGCAAACAACCTCAACATCATCTAAAAATTGCATATCAAGCGAAATGACGCCAAGCCCTTCGCATTTTTCACAACGCCCACCCTTGACATTAAAGGAAAAATCAGCCGGTTTAAGCTTTTGCTTTTTGGCCTCCGCTTGAGAGGAAAACAGCTCTCTAATAAGTGTGAAAACCTCTGTGTATGTTGCGATATTGCTTCGACTTTGTCTGCCGATAGGGCTTTGGTCGATT
>CAYJLC010000057.1:0-12094 GCA_964370735.1 uncultured Oscillospiraceae bacterium | reverse complement strand
TATAGCATATATAGCAATTTTTGGAGGTTAATATGGAAAAAATTTACGTTGAAGGTGGTCAAAAGCTTTCTGGTGTAATAGATATTCAAAGTGCAAAAAATAGCGTGTTGCCAATACTTGCTGCAACGATTTTAAATGATGGTGTGTCTATTATACGAAATGTTCCTGATTTATCAGATGTTAAGTATGCAATTGAAATTCTAGAATGTTTAGGCTCGAAGGTCACAAAAGAAGGAAAAACAGTTATAGTTGATGCTAGTGGCATTAATAAATCGAGTATTTCGCCAGAACTTATGAAAAAAATGCGTTCGTCAGTAATGTTTTTAGGTCCGATTTTAGCGAGAACAGGCAAAGCAGACCTTACATTTCCTGGAGGATGCGAGCTCGGTCCGCGACCGATTGATTTACATATTTTGGCACTTGAAAAACTTGGTGCAAACTTTATTCAAGAAGGTACTAAAATTATTTCGACTGCTAAAAATTTAGTGGGTTGTGATATTCATTTATCGTTTCCGAGTGTTGGCGCTACGGAAAATGCGATGATGGCAGCTTGTCTTGCAAAAGGCAGAACACGAATTTATAATGCAGCACGCGAACCAGAAATTTTAGACCTTGAGAACTTTTTAAGAAAGATAGGTGTTGAAATTTCAGGTGCAGGTGGCTCGGTCATTGAAATTTTCGGTGGCAAATATAAAAGCACTGTCGACCATACACCGATTGGTGATAGAATTGTTGCAAGCACTTATCTAACAGCGGCAGCTATGACTGGTGGAGAACTTGAAATCAAGTATAAAGATTACTTTTCGATTATGGCAATTACAGAACTTCTTAAAAAATCTGGTTGCGATATTTTGCAAAAGCAAGATAGTATTTACTTGAAAGCAAATGGCAGATTAAAGTCGTCAGAGTTAATAAAAACCATGCCTTATCCTGGGTTTCCAACAGATGCAGGTGCAATAATTATGACGGCTATGTGTATAGCAAAGGGTAGCACAGTTTTTATTGAGAATATATTTGAAAATAGATATCGACATGTCGTTGAACTTATTTCAATGGGTGCCGATATAAAAGTTTTTAATAAGGCTTGTTTGATTACAGGCGTAGATAATTTGGTGGCAAACAAAGTAAGCTGTACGGATCTTCGCGGTGGTGCTGCTATGGTTTTAGCAGGGCTTGTCGCAAAGGGACAAACAGAGATTTCAGAGATTTCGCATATTTTACGCGGATATGAAGATATTGATGTGGTTTTACGCAGTTTGGGAGCAAAAATTTATATAAAATAAGAGGGAATATGAACAGAAAATATAAACATCGGAGAAAACGATATAGAAAATCTTTTGTAATCTTCAGATTATTTTTACTTATAGGCATACCGATTTTAATAATTTATTCGCTAGGTTTGTTTTTTAGAATAAACAATGTTGAAATAGTTGAAAATACTGTCTATACAAGCGAAGAAATTATGGCAGAAATAGATATTGAAACAGGCGATAGTTTGATATTTTTGAATAATTTTGGTATCGCGTCAAATATTTTAGCAAACCTAGCTTATGTTGACGAAGTGAAAGTTGAGCGTGTTTTTCCAGACACCGTTTTAGTAACGTTAACTCCGTCAGAAGTATTTGGTGCGATACAAAGTGAAGATGAGAAATATTATTTAATGGACCAAAAAGGCAAAGTTTTAGAGCAAGTTTCGCTGTCAGACATTAAAAGTGAGTTAAGAATATTTGGTTTAGAGTTTACAGACGCACAAGTTGCAAAAAAGCTTGAAATTGAAGACAGTTATAAGCTGGACTCGCTATTAGAGATGTATAATGTTTTAAAAGCAAATGGATTTTTAGAAGATATTACAGAAATTCATATAGACAAAATTTATGATATAAAGGTTCTTTATAAAGATATATATGAGATTTATTTTGGAAGCATGGAAGATTTTGAATATAAGACATTGCTTTTAAATGAAACACTGAAAAAACTTGATGATGAAACCGAAGGAATTATCGAACTTTCAAACAAATCAGAGGCAAGATTTATTCCACTAGAAGTTGAACCCACTCCTTATGGTGACGAAGTAATCATTACGGAAGATGAAGAAACTTCTGAGGAAACTTCTGAGGAAACTGACGATTTAAAAGAGCAGGAAGAGATAGAAGAAAGCACAGAAGAAAGTTCGGAAGAAAACTTACAAAACAGCTAGGCACGATGTAAAAATATGGAAAAATTGTGCAAATTATATATATGTATAAGCAAAAAGTTTATATAAAATTTAGGGTGGTGAAAAAATATTAATAAAATTAAAAAAAAGTTGTAAAAAGTATTGCATTATTTGTGTAAAAAGTGTAAAATAAATATGTGTATTTGAATTTTAATATTATGTCGGAGGAAATGTATAATGAATTATGAAATTGAAAATGAGTTTGAGAACATCGTTAATATAAAGGTTGTAGGTATTGGTGGTGGCGGAAATAATGCCATCAACAGAATGATACAAAACAATGCAAAGGGTGTAGAATTTGTAGCCATTAATACGGACAAGCAAGTTGTAAACTATTCGCCAGCAGATAAGAAAATTCAAGTGGGTCAAAAGCTCACTAAAGGTCAAGGTGCTGGTGCAAACCCTGAAGTTGGTAGAAAAGCTGCCGAAGAAAGCAAAGCTGAGATCGCTGAATGTTTAGAAGGCGCTGATATGGTGTTCGTGGCTGCTGGTATGGGCGGCGGAACAGGTACTGGTGGTGCTCCTGTTGTTGCAGAAATTGCAAAACAAATGGGTATGCTTACTGTTGGTGTTGTTACAAAACCTTTCTCTTTTGAAGGAAAACACAGAGCAGAGCAAGCAAAACTAGGTATCGAAGAATTAAGCAAACATGTTGATTCATTAATTATCGTTCCAAACGATAAATTAAGCAGTGTTTCAGAAGAAAAAATAACAATTAGAAATGCATTTGCTATCGCAGATAGCGTATTAATAAAAGCAGTTGCTAGCATCACAGATTTAATCACACAAACTGGTTTTATTAATGTTGACTTTGCTGACATAAAAACTGTTATGGAAGATGCAGGCATAGCTCACATGGGTATAGGTCATGGTAAAAACCCAATCGAAGCTGCAAGAAATGCTATTGAAAGCCCACTTTTAGAAACTTCTATTTCTGGTGCTGAAAAAATCATTTTAAACTTCACTACTTCTGACGATGTTGGTTTTGACGAGCTTGAGGAAGCTGCAGAAAAAGTAAAAGAGCAACTTCACGACAATGCTCAAGTTATTTTTGGTGCTGATATGAGAGAAGACCTTGAAAATCCTGTTCAAGTCATAGTTATCGCTACTGGATTTGGCGAAAATAAACCTTCGTTTAATGCTGCAAAAACTAATGTTGCTGGAAATGTAAATGACTCTAATAGAGAGCCTGACGATTTTGATATTATTCAAAATATGTTCAACAAAAAGAGATTTCCAAATACATAATTAAATTTTATATAGGTGGTGTTTTATGATTTCGTACTACGCTAATACTGGCAGTTATGTATTTGAATGTCAGGAAAAAGACGAGTTTAATTGGATAAATGTCGTAAATCCCACTGAAGAGGAAATTGATAAGCTGCATCATAAATATGATATACCTCACGATTTTCTGCAAGCAGCGCTTGATATAGAAGAAAAATCGAGGGTTGAAATCGAAGATGGGATTAAGCTTATTATCGTTGACATTCCTGTTGTCGATGATGACGTTCCTGAGTATGAGGCGTATAGCACTGTTCCTTTGGGAATAATTGTGACAAAGCAAGTTATTATCACAATTTGTCTTATTAACACGAGCATTATCGATGAAATATGTAAAAATAAAGTAAGAAATATAGCACTTTCCTTTAAAACTAGGTTTGTATTTCAAATTTTAATTCGTGTGGCGACAAGATATCTTTTCTATCTTAAACAAATTGAAAAAATATCATCCAATATTGAACGTAAACTTAATAAAAATCTAAAGAACGAAGAGCTTTTGCAATTATTAGCACTTGCAAAGTCGCTGATTTACTTTTCGGCTTCGCTTAAGTCTAATGAAACCACATTAAAAAAGATGCTTAGAGGGCATATTTTGAAGCTTTATGAAGAAGATAGGGATTTGCTTGAAGATTCGATTATCGAAGTATCTCAGGCGATTGAGATGGCGTCTAGCTATTCAACTATCATCAAAGCGACCATGGAAACTTATTCTTCTGTCGCATCAAACAACCTAAACGTTACGATGAAAGTTTTGGCTGTTATTACGATTATAATGAGTTTTCCGAATATTGTCTTTGGTTTCTATGGAATGAATATTTCGAAGTTACCATTGTCAGAATATTTCGTAGTACCACTGTTATTATCAGGGGTAGGGTCTATTCTTCTTTGGTTTATGATAAGAAGAGCAAAATTTTACAAATAATTAAAGGGGCTGTCGCATTGCGATAGCCCTTCGTCTATATAATAAGTATAAAAAATCCCTCTGTCCGAAGATAGAGGGATTAAGTTTTACATTTCTTTGTAAAGTTTGATAATACCAGCAGCATTTAAGCCGAAATACTCTTGTAAAGCATTTCTTGTACCAGATTTACCATAAGTGTCGTTGATACCAAGTCTTTTAAGTTTAGCAGTGCCTTCTTCGGCTAAGATTTCAGCAACAGCAGAACCTAAACCACCGATGATGCCGTGGTCTTCAGCAGTGATAACTTTTGAAGTTTTCTTAGCATATTCGCAAACTAATTCTCTATCGATTGGTTTTACAGTGTGCATATCGATAACAGCAGCAGAAACGCCTTCTTTTGCTAGTTCTTCAGCTGCAAGAATTGCCTCTGGAACTAAATCGCCGATTGCAATGATAGTAACATCAGTACCGTCTTTTAAAACATTACCTTTACCGATAGTTAATTTAGCACCACTTGTATAAACATCAGAACCAGCTGAACGACCCATTCTTAAATAAAGAGGAGTTTTCATAGCAAGTGATTGCTCTACAAATTGAGCTGTACTTTCAGCGTCACAAGGAACAACAACAGTCATGTTTGGTAAAGAACGCATAAGAGAAATATCTTCGATTGCTTGGTGAGAAGCACCATCTTCGCCTAGCATAACACCGCCGTGAGTTGCGCCGATTACTACTGGTAAGTTTGTGTAGTCGATAGAGTTTCTGATTTGCTCAAAAGCTCTACCTGCTGCAAACATAGCAAATGTGCTTGCGAAAACTTTTTTACCAGTTGTAGCGATACCAGCAGCAGTTGTCATCATATCGCCTTCAGAAATACCCATATTGAAAAATCTTTCAGGATACTCTTTTAAAAAATGTACAGTTTGCGTAGCTTTTGCAAGGTCAGCATCTAATACTAAAAAATCATTATCTTTTCCTAATTTTGCAAGGGCTTTACCGTAAGCCTCTCTTGTTGCCATAGCCATTATAAAGCACCTCCATTTAATTCTTTCATTGCAATTTCATATTGTTCGTCGCTTGGTGCAGCACCATGGAACCCAACTTGGTTTTCCATAAATGATACGCCTTTACCTTTAACTGTTTTTGAGATAACAGCAGTAGGCATTCCTTTGCAAGCTTTTGCAGCAGCAATAGCACCTTCGATTTCATCAAAATTATGTCCATCGATTTCTAAAACATTCCAACCGAAAGCTTTGAATTTATCAGCAACACTACCTAAAGACATAACTTCTTCAGTAGTTCCGTCGATTTGTAAACCGTTAACATCGATAAATGCAGTTAAATTATCAAGTTTATAATGAGCAGAAGTCATAGCAGCTTCCCAAATTTGACCTTCTTGGATTTCACCATCACCACAAACGCAGTAAACTCTGTAATCTTTTTTGTCAACTTTACCAGCGATAGCCATACCATTTGCAGCAGATAATCCTTGGCCTAAAGAACCAGTAGACATATCAACGCCAGGGATTTTGTTCATACAAGGGTGACCTTGTAAATAGCTGTCAACTTTTCTTAAAGTTTTAATGTCTTCAACTGGGAAAAATCCTTTTAATGCAAGCGCTGCATAATATGCAGGTGCTGTATGACCTTTTGATAGAACAAATCTATCTCTGTCAGGATTTTTAGCATTTTTCGCATCAATGTTCATTTCTTTGAAAAATAGTGTAGCTAAGATATCACAAATTGATAGAGAACCACCTGGGTGTCCACTTTTCGCGCTGTAAATACCTTCGATTACTAGCTTTCTCATTTCACGACTTACTTGTTTTAGTTCCATTTCTTCACCTCGTCTTAAATTTTGGATATAATTTTATATAAATATTTTAACAAATATTTTCTCATAAAGCAAGTTGTTTATTTTAAATCTCTACAACTGTCGCCTTGCCTAATATTAAATGGAAATTCTACTTTTATCGGCAGTTTGTGGGTTTTGTTTATTCGGCTTAACAAAATCCGAATAGCCATTTTTCCCATTTCATCTTTTGGTATGTTGATAGTTGTAAGCATAGGGTCGATATACGACGCAACTTCCACATTATCAATGCTGATTAGCGATATGTCTTTAGGAACATTTAGACCTTCTTCATTAATAGCTTTAAGCGCACCGATTGCAGTAATGTCGTTACAACAAAAAATAGCAGACGGGCGATTATTATTTTGAAGAAGCTTTTTTGCACCATTGTAGCCACCTTCCATTGATAGGGGACATTCGGCAACATAATCATCGTTTTCAGACATACCAAATTCTTTTCGCGCATCAAGAAAACCGTTAAAACGCACTTCTTCGCTTGTTTCTCCTATATATCCTACCTCTTTGTGGTCTAAATTATGGAGATATTGCATCGCCTTTTTTGCGCTATCATAACCATCGCAAATAATCTGGTCGATAGAAGCATTTGAAGAGTTGAGTGCAATCATCACAACATTTTTAAATTTAGAGCAAATATAGTTTAAATGTTCAGAGCTACAACGTCCTAGGATGATAAGTCCGTCGATGTTGCTGTGATTTATAAGCTCGGTAGAATGTTTTGAAAGAAGTTGGTTAAAGGACAGCGACAATTTAATAAAGCAACCCATTTTGAAAGCCTCTTTTTCGATTGCGCGATAAATTGCATTGAAAAAAGGGTCATTATTAATGTCCATCGAGCGACCAAAAACACAAGCTATGTTTTTAGTTTGAACCGATGTGTCTGTTCCAGTGTGCTTAGAACGCAAATCTTGCGCACTTTTGTTTGGGATATAGCCAGTTTGACTGACTGCATCCCAAATTTTTTCACGAACTTCTTTACTTGCACATTTTGTGTCGTTTTTGTTTATTACGCGTGAAACTGTGGACACAGATACGCCAACAATTTCAGAAATTTCTTTCAAAGTCATAAATTTTACTCCTAAAATTAATTATACAATAATTAATTATATTTTTCAAGTTATTTTTTGCTTAAATTCTAGTAAAATTTATATGAGTTTAATGAAATTCTACTAAAATTAACCTAGGTATTCTTCGATAATATTGATATATTCGTCTGGATAGAAACCAATTTCGCCTGTAAATCTAGTTAAAGCGATTAAACCACCGTCAATTTCGTCGATTGAAGCGAGCATTTTTGCGTTATCAACTTTTAAACCACCACCGTAAACAACTTTAATGTCAGGGTAGATAGATTTGATAAATCTAGCAATTTTTGTTATATATGGTTTGTCAGCTGGTGTTTTACCAGGTCCGATTGACCAAACTGGCTCATAAGCGATAGTTACTTTTGAAGTGTCAACACCGTCTAAAGCTTTAACAAGTTGAGTTTTTAAAACATTTTCGTAATCGTCTTGTTCTTCAGAAGTTTCACCGATACAATATAATACGTCTAAGCCTTGAGATTGAGCAGATTTAATTTTTTTGCCGAAAATCTCGTTGATTACAGTTAAATCAGCGTCTTTTGCATAAGATAATAACTCTTTATGGTAGTTTCTTTCTTCACAGTGACCGATAATAACAGTTTCACAACCAGCAAGTTTCATAGATTTTGCAGTTCTTAAAGTAGTGAAAGCTCCGAAGTTTCCACCTTCTGCTGTGTCTTTTTCGTAAATACTTTGACAGCCGATAGCAAGATTTGAGTTTGCGTTTGCTGAAACAGCATTTAAGATATGAGTTTCAGGGAAATACATTCCAAATGTTGCTTTTCCGTCGAATGCTTTTAATTTCTCTTGTGTATTTTCTACTATAAATTTGCCCCAGTCAGCAGTTTTTGCGATGCTGTTAACGCCGTTTTCTTCTTTAGTAATGTCAAATCTTTTAAGATTTAAGTAAATTGATTTCATTGATTTCAAATCCTTTCAAATATGTGTTAACTATATTTTGCATAAGTTTGCGTAAATAATCAATCAAATCGAAAGCAAACGTTTGCGTTTGAAATATGTTGTATAGCACAAAAAATAAAGCGTTCAATTGGTTAAAATGATAATAAATACGGAGAAAATATAGGGGAGCTATAATTTTCGAACGAATGCGATTGTCGATTTGCATATAATAAAAGGGTTTGATTTGGTTAATATGTATATATTATACTAGTGTAACGTTTGCTTAAACTTGGCTTTAAATTTACTTATTTTCGTGTTAAACTAAGTTCATCAAAAAAATTAAAAGGAGCTAACAAAATGAAAGTTGCATTAGAATATGGACATGGTACGGTAGACGTTACTTTACCAGATGACGCCACAGTATTTATACCAGGAGAAACGGTTAAAGACCCTGATTTTATCCCAGTTGATAAAATTGAAGAAGAAACACTTAAATCTTTAAGAAACCCTATCGGTATGGAGCCTTTAACTAAACTTGCAAAAGCTGGCTCAAAAGTTACTATCATCTTCCCAGACCGCGTTAAAGGTGGGGAACAAGAAACTGCACATAGAAAAGTTTCTATTAGATTAGTTTTAGAAGAATTATATAGCGTTGGAGTTCGCAAAGAAGATATTTTACTTATCTGCTCAAACGGATTACATAGAAAAAATACAGATGAAGAAATTCGTGGTGTTTTAGGAAATGAATTATTCCACGAGTTTGCACATACTGGTCAAATCATAAACCATGACTCAGAAGATTATGACAATTTAGTTGATTTAGGATTAACTGAAGCTGGCGACCCTGTTATCATGAACAAATATGTTTACGATAGCGATGTTGCAATATTAATCGGTCACTCTCAAGGTAACCCTTATGGGGGATATTCTGGCGGTTACAAGCACTGCTCAACTGGTATCACTCACTGGAAATCAATCGCATCTCACCACGTTCCAAAAGTTATGCATAGAGAAGACTTTACTCCTGTAAACTCTAAATCTTTAATGAGAAATAAATTCGATGAAATCGGTATGCACATGGAAGAAAAAATGGGTAAAAAATTCTTCTGCTGTGATGCTGTACTTGATTCAGTTTCTCGCCAAATTTCTATCTACTCTGGTTATGCTTTAGAAATGCAAAAACAATGTTGGGATATTTCAGATACTCGTACTTTCGTACCATTTGCTGAGAAAAAATTCGATGTAATGGTGTTTGGTATGCCACAATTTTTCCACTACGGTGATGGTATGGGAACTAACCCTATCATGCTTATGCAAGCGATTTCTGCACAAGTTGTTCGTCACAAACGTGTATTATCTGATAACTGTGTAATTATCTGTACTTCGCTTTGTAATGGTTTCTTTAATGATGATTTATGGCCTTACTTACGCCCACTTTATGATTTATATCAAAGAAACGAAATGCAAACTTTACCAGACCTTAACAGATATGGTGAATACTATGCAACTAACGAAGAGTGGATTAGACAATATAGATATACAAATGCATTCCACCCATTCCACGGTTTCTCTATGATTTCATCTGCACATATCACAGAAATGAACACATCTGCTGTTTACCTTTGTGGTGCAAAAGAACCTGGTATCGCAAGAGCTATGGGTCTTAAAACTCGTGCAACTGTTGAAGAAGCATTAGAGCACGCTAAAAAACATATCGTTGGCGAAAAACCAAATATTTTAGTATTACCACTAACTTTCAAACGTTCAGCAGTTCACCTGATGATGAAAGGCGACGACCCACACGTTTCTAGATAGGTCGGTTGCACCGACAGGCATCTAGCTTCTCCACGTTTCAGACAAAAATTGTCGACAATGTTGACAGGCAATTGCCTTCGGCGAGTTTCAGATGAAAATTTACGCAGAAACGGGCGTCCAATGAACACCCCTACATGGTGTTTCAAAAAATGATATTTGTGGGGACGATGACCATAATGTCCCATTGCGAACCGAAATGCGTCCACGTCAGGTGGCATAGGGGACGATGCCCGCATCGTCCCTTTTAAAAAATAAAAAAATATCCACATTAGGTGGGAAGGAGATAAAAATGGATTTAAAACAATTAAAAGAAGAAGTTTTCGACGCTAATTTAGAACTTGTTCGTCGCGATTTAGTTATATATACTTGGGGTAACGTTTCTGTTATCGATAGAGAAAAAAACATCATTGTAATCAAACCTCGTGGGATGGAATATGATGATTTAACTGCTGAAGATATGTCAGTAACTGACCTTGATGGAAATTTAATCGAGGGTAAATTACTTCCTTCGGTAGACCTTGATATTCATATTGCGTTATACAAAAAATTCCCAGAAATCGGAGCTATTGCGCATACTCACTCGACTTATGCGACAGCTTTCGCACAAGCTAGATGTGATATTCCATGCCTAGGCACAACTCACGCAGACCACTTCTACGGTGCAATTCCTTGCACACGTCCAATGACTAAAGAAGAAGTTAACGAAGAAGGCAATTACGAGAAAAACACTGGCGATGTAATCGTTGAAACATTTATCCAAAGAGGCATCGACCCTATGCAAGTATTCGGTGTTAATGTTGCAGGTCATGGACCTTTCACTTGGGGCAAAACTGCTGCTGCTGCTGTTGAAAATTCTGTAATTTTAGAAGAATTATCAAAAATGGCGATTTTAACTAAGCAAATAAGCGCTGGAGCTCCAAATCTAGAAGATTACTCTGTTGATAAGCACTTTTTAAGAAAACATGGTGCGAATTCATATTTCTATCAATCTAAATAGGAGGATTTTTTATGAAAACTTCCGTTTCGCTATCGGCCTTTTCAATGCCAAAAACGGCACCTGTTCTTTTTGCAGATGCTTGCGAAGAAAATTATGCGATGCTACGCGACTTAGGTTATGATGGGGTAGATTTATTTGTCGACGACCCATTTTCTGACAGAACAAAAGATGCTGTTAGACTACTTAATAAATACGATCTAGGTGTGGGTGTAGTAATGCCTGCGGCACTAGCAGGACAAGGGTTATATTTAGGCGATGAAGACCCTTCTATCCGTAAAACTTGTATCGAAAAAATAGGCGAAATCTGTAATTTAACTGCTGATTTAGGTGGTATGGTGTCGCTAGGTTTAGTTCGTGGTAGTATGAAAGGCGATGAAACTATCGAGCATTTTAATAAGAAATTTGTAGATTCTTGCGAAAAAATGCTTGATATTAGTAAGGTAGATTTATTAATCGAGCCTATTAACAGATATGAAATTAACACAATAAACTCAGTTCGTGAGGGAATAGATTTTATAAAAGAAGTGAAATTGCCACTTTATCTTATGATTGATATTTTCCATATGAATATCGAAGATTTAGATATTGTAGAGCTACTAAAAGAGGCAAATTCTTTAGGACTTGATAAACATATTCACTTCTTAGACTCAAATAGACTTGCCCCTTCAATGGGACATTTAGACATGGAATTATACTATAATACTCTAAAAGATTTAGACTATAAAGGCTATTTATGCCTTGAAGCACTAGCAAAACCAACTCCATACGAATGTGCAAAAGCTGGTTCAGAATTCTTTAAAAGAATGAAAAATAAGTAAATCCCCTAAAAAATATAAAACTCCTGTTTCAACTTAGAAACAGGAGTTTTTATGTGTAAAATTAAATGAGAAAATGAAGTAAAAGTGCTAGGAAAAATAGAAAAATAAACCCAGTTATCATTGTGCATAGGGTTTTAGAATAACCTTTAGGAGAGATTTCATTTAGTTTATCCATTTTAGAAATAATAGGGTGCAATTTAAAATAATAAGTC
>CAYJLC010000056.1:0-12394 GCA_964370735.1 uncultured Oscillospiraceae bacterium | reverse complement strand
CCCAAGAGCAAAGATGTTTGGAAGTTTGAAACACGGACATATCAACACCGATTTCGGCAATGATAGAGATTGCTGAAATGGCTTTGATACCCGGAACCGTACAAACAAGATTTATTTGGTCTAAGTAATCCTCGGCTATAGATAAAATTTGAGAATGCAAGTTGAGTTTACAAAGTTCTAAGTTATCCATATGAGAACGGATAATTTTAAGTTTTTCGGCTTGTTCGGAGCATATATCACCATCAATAGCAGTAAGAATTTGTTCATTAGAAGATTTCATACCTCGAGTTCTAAACTGTGAAATGTCGGAGATTTTTTCGGTGGGGTTAGAAAGCATATGATTTAGAATATTGGTGCTTGCTTTACCGAAAACATCAGAAAACACGTCATCTAATTTAATATTAGAAACCGTTAAACAGTTTTGGGCACGATTTTTTTCACCTGTCATAAAGCTCGTGAGTTTGACACCATAACGAACAAGGTCGCGAAGTTGCCTAATTGCAAAAGGTGGGATAAAGCTACCACTGACTAAATCGTGTTTGAAAATATCAGCAATCCAACGAGCATCTTTTTTGTCAGTTTTCTTACCTCTGATAGATTTAACATATTTGGGGTGAGCAAGGACAATTTTGATGTTATTTTCTAAGATGTTGTACACAGGTATCCAATACTTACCTGTAGATTCCATGCAAACATCAAAGCAATTATTCTCTAAAAGCCATTTCAAAAGAAACTTTAGATCGTTAGTGTAAGTGGAAAAACGGTGGCTTTTGTAGGTGGTAACACCTTTGTCATTTGTACTTGCGATACAAGCGACAACAAAATTTTTGTGGACATCAATTCTACAGCAAATAGGGTAAACAATTTTAAGCAATAAAAATCAACTCCTGTTAAAATATTTGTAAAAAACAAGCCTTGACTGACTGCTCATTGATAAACGAGTATTGTCGATCCAAAGATAAGTTTACAGGTTCTTTCACCTAATTATTTGTGCTTTAAAGAACAGTCGGCACACATAAATATACGGTCAATCAAAAGATTGTCCCACTCACCTCCACGTGCTCTGTAGTTTACTAGTCTTTACATCTCTATTTTAACAGATGTTAGAAACTTATTTTTATAGCGTAGGCACTACTTTTTCATGCAGTTTTGTGCCTTTCGCAGAAAGGAGTGGTCATAAATATGAAAATAACAGTAGTAGGCGCAGGATATGTAGGTTTATCCGTAGCGATATTATTAGCGCAAAATAATACCGTAAAAATTGTTGATATAGTTCAAAGTAAAGTGGACAAAATCAACAGTAAAATTGCACCTTTTGCCGATGATTATATTGAAGACTATTTAGCCAATAAAAAGCTTGACTTAGAGGCTTTATTGGACGGAAAATCTCAGTATAAAGACTCAGAATATATAGTGATAGCAACCCCCACAAATTACGATGACGAAACAAAAGAGTTAAATACTAATTCTATTGACTCAACAATAAATGACATTATAGGTATAAATCCAAATGCAAATATTGTTATAAAATCGACAATTCCAATAGGTTACACTCAAAAAGCTAGAGAACGCTTTGCTACAGATAAAATATTTTTCTCTCCGGAATTCCTGAGGGAAGGAAAAGCCTTATTTGATAATCTACACCCTTCAAGAATAGTAGTGGGTTCTCACTCATCAGAAGCCAAAGCATTTGCGAAATTATTAGCAGAAGCTGCATTAGATGAAAATACACCTACTATTTTTACGGGTATGGTAGAAGCGGAATCTACCAAACTTTTTGCTAATACTTATCTAGCAATGCGAGTTTCTTTTTTTAATGAGCTCGATACTTATGCTGAATTAAATGGATTAAATGCACATGAAATAATTGAAGCAGTTTGCTCTGACCAAAGAATTGTGCATAGATATAATAACCCTTCGTTTGGATATGGTGGATATTGCTTACCTAAAGATTCAAAGCAATTAGCCCATAATTTTGAAGGGATACCAAATAATATTATTCATTCCATAGTTAAAGCGAACGAAACTCGTAAAGATCATATTGCCACACAAATAATAAATAAAAAGCCTAATATTGTTGGTATTTATAGATTAATCGCTAAAGTAGAAACCGATAATTTTAGAGAGTCGTCAATAATTGATATCATCAAAAGATTAGTAGATAAAAATGTGAAAACCGTAATTTTTGAACCTGGTTTAAAGGAAGAGTGCTTCCTAGGGTGCGAAGTAATTACAGATTTTGAAAAATTCAGTCAAATCAGTGATGTAATAGTAGCTAATAGATTATCTGATGAACTATATAGCGTAAGTGATAAAGTGTATACAAGAGATTTGTTTTCACGAGATTAAAAGTGAGAGGAACATATAAAATGCAACTTATAGATTTACAGGCACAGTATGAATATTTAAAAAAGGACATAGACGAGGGAATCCAAAAAGTATTAAACAGAGCTGCCTTTATTATGGGAGAAGAAGTAGCTGAACTTGAAAATGAATTGGCAGCGTATTTAGGGGTAAAACATTGTGTTTCCTGCGCTAATGGTACAGATGCGCTTCAATTTATATATATGGCATACGGAATAGGTCATGGCGATGCAGTTTTTTGCCCAGATTTAACGTTCATCGCTAGCGTTGAACCTGCTTGTATGTTAGGGGCTACTCCTGTGTTTTGTGATATAGACAGTAAAACATATAATATTAGCGTAGAATCATTGGAAAGACAAATCAATAATGTTATTAAAGCTGGTGTTCATACCCCAAGAGCAGTTGTAGCAGTGGACTTTTTAGGAAATCCAAGTGATTATGATAGTTTAAAAACTATCTGTAATAAGTACAATTTACTACTGATTGAAGATGGTGCACAATCATTTGGCGCAGAATATAAAGGTAAAAAATGTTGCTCGATAGGCGATATTTCTACCACATCATTTTTCCCAGCAAAGCCCTTGGGCTGCTATGGAGACGGAGGCGCTATATTTACAAATAACGACGAATTCGCAGATGTTTTTAGATCTATTCGCGTGCATGGAAAAGGTTCATCAAAATACGACAATATCCGCATTGGAGTTAATTCCAGACTGGACACAATTCAAGCTGCTGTACTTAAAGTAAAGTTTAATGCATTAAAAACATATGAAATTCAAAACAGACAAAAGATTGCGAATAAATATAACCAAGCATTTAAAAATGTTTTTGTTACTCCTTTTGTGCAAGAAAACTGTATATCAAATTATGCGCAATATGCGTTGTTAGCAAAAAATAATGATGAACGAAATAGAATTATTGAACATTTAAATAATAACAATATCCCAAACATGATATATTATCCTACTCCACAGCATTTATTAAAAGTGTATGCTGGCAACCCCTATATTACAGAAGATTTTTCTGTAACTGAAAATTATTGTAAAACAACATTTAGCATACCGATGCATCCGTACTTAACTGGTGATGAACAAGATTTAATAATTAAAACAGTTTTGGAGGCGGTGTGATAATATTTGTAATAATATAAATAAATTAAATAGATGATTTTTTGAGAAATTAACGAACGTTAACAACAAAAGTAGAAAGGATTGATAACTTATGAAGCTAGGCTTGATAACTTATAATTCACAGCACTTAAAAACTGAACAAATAATCCGAGGATTTAGTATAAACGGAGTTTTTGATAGACATAACATAGAAGTTTATGCATTACCTTTTGTTCATAGGCAGCAACGCAAAGTGCTTTTTGAACATCGACCTTTTCAATTTGTCGGCCCTCATATTACCGATTTGTGCAAATTGTATGATTTGACATTAACTGAAGTTGAGTCAGACATCCACATTGATAATAGCTGTGATATGTATATTATTTTAGGTGCAGGAATATTAAGCCCTGAATGCGTACAAGGGAAAAAAATATTAAACTCACATCCAGGAATTATTCCTACTTCAAGAGGGCTTGATGCGTTTAAATGGAGTGTTTATTATAATCGACCAATGGGAAACGCTTTACACTTTATTGATGAAGAAACTGATAAAGGTAAAGTAATACTAATAAAAAATACACCAATATATTATAGTGATACAATAGAAGAATTTGCTAAACGCCACTATGAAAATGAACTCAATATAATGTTGAATTTTGAACATTTTTTGAATAATGATGCTATATTAACGTGTCATGCAGAAGAAATGCCCGCTACAAGAAGGATGCCTATAGATACTGAAAGAGAAATGCTATTAAATTATAGCGCTTATAAAAACTTGTTTGCTATAGGTAATGCTAAAAATAATATGTTATAGTTTTTCAAAAGAAATGACGAAAATTTCGCTTTGTAACTTTTTATAGCTACAAATGTGTGAAAAGAGGAGCTTAT
Source organism: uncultured Oscillospiraceae bacterium (assembly GCA_964370735.1). Classification (GTDB taxonomy): domain Bacteria; phylum Bacillota; class Clostridia; order Oscillospirales; family Butyricicoccaceae; genus CAYJLC01. Next base: position 8,030 of record CAYJLC010000056.1, on the reverse strand, counting down.
TATATGGCTTTACTATTAAAAAAACTCAACCCATTAACCGCAGTTTTAACTTTTGCGTGTATGGGGATAGTTTCATATCAGGAACATTGTTTATATAGTTGTCATGGTGATAATTGGCTTAATTATTGCGATTAATTATTTAACATATATAAAAAGTAATTCCAGTGATTTGATGCAAAAAATTAAGTTGTTGATTTTCCCAATAATTACACTAATTATATTTCTTTACATTATCATAACATATGAAACTCATTTTTTTGTTAATGCTTGTAGCATGGTGTTAATTGCCAACATGGCATATTGCTCTGGATTACTACTCGTTGCATATAATCAATGTAATGAATTTATTGATTGCTTAGAAAAAATTTCTGTTTTCTATATTTTACCTACATTGGCTTACATCGTACTGTTTTTTGAAAGTGGAGGAACAAATAGAAATTTAGGTTCAATATACTATTTAACAGTCGGTATGTATTTTTTTGTTCCTATTGCAGGATTAAGCATTAATTTTATTAAGAAGCGTAAAGAAAAGCTATATTGGTTTATACCGGTTAAATATTCAAATGTAGTTAGACTTCTACTGATACTAGTATATTTCTATTTCATAATATTACAAAATGGTTCGAGGAGTCCAGTGTATGGGATTTTCTTTTTTATTGCCAGTTTACTACTTTATGCAATTCCGCATAAAGTATTTAGGAAACAAAAGCTAGCATTATCTGTAAGTACAGTTATAGTTATGATATTATTTACTATTATTAATCCCAATAGTATATTTGCTCAAAGAAATATGATATTTATAGAGAACTTATTCGCAGGGAATGGATTTGTTACTACTACATCAGGAGAAATGTTAGATTCATCTGAAATAGAACAGTTAGTAGATGCGCCTAGCGATCTTGCTATTACTGATAATGAAAACAGTAATGAAAATGAGACAACTGATAGCGTAGTAACAGATCATAACAACCAAAATTACGATGATAATTACGTAGACCAAGATAATCTAAATAATGAATTAGAACTGTTGGCTGATGTACGAAATAGAGGTACACTGTTTCAATTGGCCGTGAGAGAAGCAGTGGATTCTTTTCCTTTCGGACTTGGTCCTATGGGATATCAATATAAATATGGACTTTATCCACACAATGCAGCACTTGAAATTCTTTCAGATTTTGGTTTAATTTTAGGTGGAATAATGATACTTTTTATAGCTTATAAGTTGATAAAGGGGATCATTATATCAACAAAACGAGTGGAATTAATGTATATTTTTATGTTTATGAGTATATTTATTGTTAGCATTATGGTTAGTGGTTCACTGTATCAGTGCGCCCCATTGTTCTTTGGGTTAGGTATTATGGCAAATATGTCTAAAACTAATGAATAATAATTATCTTTACGAGGAGTTAAGTCAATGAATTACGCGTTAATCGGTTGTGGGCGCATTTCCACCAACCACATAAAGGCAGCCACCGAAAACAAGCTAAGCATTGTGGCGGTCTGTGACATTGTTCCCGAAAATATGGAAAGTGTGCTATCAAAGCATAATTTGCAAAATGATAGTTCAATAGCGAGATATACTGATTACAAAGAAATGCTCGCGAATGAGAAAATAGACTTTGCATCAATTGCAACGGAAAGCGGAAATCACGCCGAAATTGCGCTATACTGCATTGAAAATGGCATTCATGTTATCATCGAAAAACCAATGGCAATGAGCATTGAAGATTGTGATAAGATTATTGCTTTGTCTGAAGAAAAAAAAGTCAAAGTCTGTGCTTGTCATCAAAATCGGTTCAATAAATCCGTGCAAACTATGCGAAAAGCACTTGAAAACGGTGACTTTGGCAAGCTTTCTCATGCGACTATTCATGTTAGGTGGAATAGGAATAAAGATTACTATACTCAAGCGCCTTGGAGAGGCACGTGGGAGCAAGACGGTGGCGCTTTGATGAATCAATGCATTCATGGAATTGACCTTTTAAGGTGGACTATGGGTGATGAAATTGATGAAGTTTATGGCGTAACAAAGCAAGTTTTCCACGATTATTTGGAGTGCGAGGACTTGGGGACTGCCATTGTTAAATTTAAAAATGGTGCTACAGGGATTATTGAAGGCACAACTAATGTTTATCCGAAAAATTTAGAAGAAACTCTATATGTTTTTGGCGAAAAAGGGACTGTGAAACTCGGTGGAAAATCCGTTAATACTATAGATGTGTGGGATTTCGCTGATAGCACTGAAAATTTAGCAGGCTTCGAGGAAGAGACTTCAAATGTCTATGGTAACGGACATGCCTCTGTCTGGGCAGATTTTATCGACGCTATCAATAATGACAAAGCGCCATATATCGACGCATATGCAGGTAAACGCGCTGTGGAACTGATTTTGGCGATATACAAGTCGTCATTCGAAGGCAAGGCAGTTAAATTGCCGCTTGGCGATGTGAAGAGTACCGATTTTAAAGGAAAGTTTTAGTTGATGAGTGATAAAATAGTAAAAAATGCATCTATACTTTTTGTGTTAATGTTTATTTCAAAAGCATTAGGCATACTTAGAGAAATTGCACTTGCACACTATTATGGTGCAAGTGCAATTTCTGATGCATATATCTTAGCCACCTCTTCGTATACAATGATTTTTGCAGCTTTATCAACAGCTATTACTGTCGCGTATATAAAATATATTTCTCATAACAATACTAAAATTATTGAAATCACTACGAAGTTAACTATATTAACTTCTCTTTTTGTCCTTATAGTTTCTATATTGATTTGTATTTTCCCAAACATTTATGTTCAATTACTTGCTTCTGGACTAGATAATAAAACAACTGCCATTGTTACACAAATGGTTAGGATAATTATGCCATTTTCATTTTTGATTTGCGCACGACACGTTCTTAGTGCATTTCTTCAAACTAAAAATAATTTTTTTATGTCTCCTATTAGCACAATTCTAGTCAATATTTTTATCATAATTGCGATTGTTTTTTCAAATTCAAATTACATCATACTCGCATCTGGAGATTCTATTGGCGCTATTTTTTGTTTTTTCTTAACTATTGTAATAATTAAGAAAAATGGATTAAAATTACAAAAAATTAACTTATTAAAAATTAGTGATATAAAACCTATTATATCTTTGATGATTCCGCTTTTTTTAGGACAACTAATACAACAATTTAATATTATAGTAGATAAAAACTTTGCATCATTAGTGGGAGAGGGTATTATTTCATCAATTAATTATGCAAATAAAATCAATTCTTTATTTGCTACATTTTTTGTAGCATCGATTACTACAGTGCTATTCCCTTCTTTAAGCAAGCTTTCTACAAACAATAAATTAGAATTCTCGAAGTTGACTGCAAAATCGGGTAAAATTATTTTAATGGTAGCTATTCCCGTATCTTTAGGTATTCTTCTGCTATCAGAAACACTTATTTCAGTACTATACATGCGAGGAGCCTTTACTAAAGATGACTTGCAAGTTACTGCACAAATTTTAATGATATATTCTTTGGGGATTCCTGCTCTAAGCATTAGCGATCTGTTAAATAAACAATTTTACGCCATGGGAAACACTAAAACCCCCGTTATTTTAAGTATTGTTTCACTTGCTATAAATATAGTATTAAATTTCATATGGGTGCATTATTTAGGATATATTGGTCTTGCATTATCTACCACTATTTCGGTTATTTTGCTTCAAATACTGCTACATAATCGATTTGAAAAAATATATAAACTTAGGGATAACATGTATACTGTTCAGAACTACAAGCCAATATTGCTATCTAGTGCTACAATGGGAATTGTAATTGTAGTTGCATTATTTTTGACACAAAGCTTAGCGGATATATTTATTTTAGCGATATGTGGTGTTCTGGGTATTATTTCTTACACATTTGCATTACTAATATTTAAAGAGGAAGAAGCAACTTCTATTAAAGACAAATTGTTAAAGCGAATAAGAAAATAAGTGGGGTCAGAATTTTCTGTGTAAAATAGCAATTTATGTTGAGTCGTTGACTTTTGATAAGGTCAGTGACTCTTCTCGCTTTAGTATCCACCCCCTATCTCCATTCTTATCAAAATTCCTACGCAGTGCTTTTTCCGTGGGGTAATATGATGCAAATAAGGTAATAAACTGCACACCGCAAAAGTATCCCTCCGAAAATGCCGACAGTTGCTTACTCTCCTCCTATGACGAAGAGCATCAGCAGTGACTAAATCAGCAAAGCCCCCACTCCTATTGCTCTAAACATGCATTCCCCTACGAGTTATCACACTCATTAGTGGCGAAAATTAAACACCCGCGCGAAGATTTTTCACAGTTACTTCTTTTAAAGATATTTCTTTAAAATATCTTTTCCCACCTTGTCCTGTTGGGGCTTGTGCAACAAAACCTACCTTAATGGACTCGGTATTTGGCAAGCAAAAAAATCTAACCATGTCAAATTTAACGCCGTCAAGCGAGTAATGAAAAGCATATCCATTGCTGCTTTTCGCAATTTGTAGCCAAACTTCGGAAACAGTCAGATTGTTCCCATTCGCATCATCAGAACTGCCTTTTGTGACAACGCTAACTACTGCAGTTGTGCCAAAATCAGTCTTTTCAAAACATAGTTTCGCCCAAGTTTTCTCATCTTGCATTACCATTAGCGTTGCGGAATCGTATACATCTTTAAACTCCAAACTAACTTTTGCACGCAACACAAAATCGCCTTTTACATCAGTGTAAAAAAATGGCGCATTGCATAAAGTCGCAGGTGAGTTTTCATCTTGAAAATCCTCCCCACAAAAAAAGTCCGACATCGGCGGTGCTGTTATAACCAAATTGTCCCCCTGCACCTCATAGTCCGTTTCATTTAACCACTCAAATTTAGTAAAGTCCATTTTTATTTCCTCCCAATTATATAAAATAATATTTGATGTAACCATTTGCACGAAAATTTTACTCGATTTTTTTCAAAAAATCGTGGTTTCCAAAGGCAAAGCCTTGGTCGTTTTCCGCTGAAAACGAAATCCCCAATCAAAGGAAGCATTTCCCGCGGTGAGCCGTGGAAAAAACAGTCCGGTGGACAGTTCTTAGGCGAGGCAACTTTTTGCGATAGAAAAAGTTACCTGAATAAATAACACAAAGTTTTCTTGTATTAACATTATACCAAAAAGCGAATGTATTTGTAAAGTGAATGTAATAATGCCTATAAGTTTTCCTTGCCATAACCCTCTCGATGTATTACAACTTCGTCTCAACTTGAGACGAAGTTGTGTAAACCCTTTAAATAAGGCAAATAAATGCATTATTACGCAAGAAAATAAACTTCTGCTGAAGTTCAGCAGAAGTTTATTTTCTCCCTCAACCACGCCTCACAAAATCCGCTCTACGCTTTTAGCGTAGAGCGGATTTCTATATGAAGCTAAACTCAAACTAAACTTCCCACCCCACTGCCCCTCGCTTTACGAAAGTAAAGCGAGGGGCTTTTTTGCCCAAATCGCAGCTATTTCCGCGCCAATTGTTAATTTTCTGTAAATAATCAGCATTTGACACCTAACACCCCCACCTTTTAAGGACGTTATATGAGGGGATAAATATTTTTGCAGTTTTTCGCTTTAATTGTTAATTTTCTGTAAACAATCGGCGTTTGACACCTACCACCCCCCTCTATTTATGACATATAGTAGGAGGTGGTATTCATGCCATGGAAAAAACAATATTTTCACCCACCGTAACAAAACGGTGGACATGGGTAAGGCAGGGCGACTAAATTCACACCCAAAGGGTGTGGCAAGCATCCTATCTGTAGGACACTGACGCGCCCAGCAAATAGTTTCCTGCGCACAAATTTTGATTTGTGTTTCGCAGTAGGGGGGAAAATCTCAGATTTCACCATAGTAATTTTGCACTCTTACGTGCATTTATATGAAAGGAAGATTCTATATGAACAAAAACAAAAGTATTACATTTAGATTATCAGAGCACGATAAAAAATCTATTACATCACGAGCAAGACAGGCAAAAATTCCAACATCTGATTTTGTAAGGCTTGCAGCTTTAGGAAAGGAAGTTAAGCATATTGACGGTCTGCGTGAGCTTGCATTTGAACTAAATAAAATCGGAAATAACTTAAATCAAATGACAGTGCTAATGCACCAGAGAAGAATTGATAACCCTGATTTAAAGGAACTATCTGGTGAACTAGGGGCAGTGTTTAGAAGTATTGTAGAGTGTGTGAATGGTGGTGGAAATCATAGCAATAGTTAAACCTATAAAGGTGCGTGTGGGAAATCTTGCAGGGCTTAATGGCATTATTCAGTATATACAGGATCCATCCAAAACTAAAGATGGCGCACTGGTATATGGAAAAGATATTGTTCCTGAAATAGCAGCTCTGCAAATGATTATCACCAAAAAGGCTTTTCATAAAGACACAGGCAGACAATATGCCCACTTTATACAAAGCTTTAATCGCACGGATAATCTCACACCAGAACAAGCCTTTGAAATCGGCAAACAATTCATTTCGAGAAATGACAAATTTAATGGTTTTGAAGTGCTAATGGCTGTACATACAAATGAGGCTCACTTGCATATACATTATGTTGTGAATACTGTCCATCGTGAAACAGGTATGAAGTGGCAATCGTCAAGGCAGGACTTGGAGAAAATGCGTAGTATTTCAGATGATTTATGCCGAGAAAACGGTCTTTCGGTAATAGAAAATCGTGGCAACTTCAATATGAAATACGGCGAGTACAAGTCCCACCAAAGTTGGAAAGCACAGCTTGCACAAGATATTGCCGAGAGCATTAAGCACAGCTTTACTGTAGCTGATTTTTACCACGAGCTTGGCAGTCGAGGCATTGACTGTGACATTAGCGAGAAAAATATAATGTTTGCAGTGGGTAAAGGCTATTGTGGTCTTAAAGACAGCAGATATTGCAGTAACTATAAGCTAATGCCCTATGGTGATTATAGCAGAGATAATATTCTGGATAGCATTGATTACAACGACTTCAACCGTGAAAGTGGCATTCTTGAAATACATCAAGGTGGCGAAATACTCGAAGAGCTGGCACAGCTTGACATATTTGGTGGAAATGCTGATATACACGAATTATATCAGTCCATAGTTCACGGAGTTGAGTTTAAAGGTAAGTCTTGGCTTCAAATTCAGGAGATGATTGCAAATCTTAGAGCACTTAGTAAAAGTAAACAAGGCGCAAAGCTTATGGTGCAGTGGTATAACAAGCAAAGTAGCAACACTCAGATACTTATGACTTCGATGGCAAATTTATTTGAGGAATTTATAGAATGGAGGTATCAAAAATATAGCGAATATAGTTACTATGATGAAAGAGATTTACGAGAAGAATTAGAACTATAAATATACGGACAAGTAGGCATATACCTAAAAGAAAAATCATAATATTAATTAAAGTACAGACAAATTGGAGGTGCTCGGTTTGAGGAAACCACGACAGGCACAAAAACTTAATATAACTTTTCACAATCCCAACACTGACGATGCGTTTGTGAAAAAGCTCATAGAGATTACTGCGCAGATTGCAAAGGCAAATGTGGAGAAACAGCTATTGGAGCTTGCAAACAGGGAGTTACATATGGATATAGCGGACGAGGAGTGGGATAGGTAGTAAAAGGAGGGGCGATTTCGCCCCTCCTTTTCACTTGACAAAAATGCGTTTGTGGTATAAAATAGACGTAACAGAAATATTATTTTAACAGTTATTTTGTCGAAATTATGGAGGAAAACCCATGAACATAGTCGCCTATTGTCGTGTATCCACCGACACGTCCGACCAGCTAAACTCTATAGAAACGCAGAAAGCTTTTTTCGATGAATACGCTAAAAAACATGGTCACAACCTTGTTTCAATATACGCTGATGAAGGCATCAGTGGCACGAAAATCAAGAACCGAAAAGAGTTCCAGCGATTGCTTCGAGATGCAAAGCATGGCTTATTTGAAATGGTCGTGGTTAAAGATATAAGCCGTTTTG
>CAYJLC010000055.1:0-13082 GCA_964370735.1 uncultured Oscillospiraceae bacterium | reverse complement strand
CAACTTACAAAATTTTCTTTCGGCAGAATAAAAATATCTTCGCTTTCAATCATCAGCATTAGATTTTCAATAAATTTTTCAGATATCGAAACATTTTTTAGGCTTTCGCTTTGGTCGGCACAAAGTTTTATGCAGATTTCTAAAAATTCGTTGCTTAAATTTGTGTTTTCCGAAAAATTTATGATGTTTCTGTCGAGCAGAAAATTTGTGAAAAATTCAAATGCAACAAGCAAAAATGAAACGCTTTCTGGAGTTCGGTCGTGAAAATTGACGTTTTCAGTTTTCAGCCTGTCACGAACCATTTCACGGAAAACTTCAAAGAGAATTTTCAGTTCTGATATAAATTTTTCTTGTTTTTCTTTGTTATCAAGTTGATTTTCCAACCATAAAATATATGATTTCATCGAAGTTGATAAGTAATTTTTCTCGGCTTTTTCTTGCCATTCAGACAGCTTGTCCATATTAATATCGTTCGGCGAAATGTTGATAGCTACACTTCGAGCGATGCCACTTTCGCTGATATTTGGTGGATATTCGGCAGTGATTAATCCGATTCCTCTCGGTGGTTTTGCCTCTTTCAGTTCTCTTTTCTGATTTAAACTGGCTCTTGCTGTTCCGTCGCCAAACGCACGCATAATCAGTTGCATAGTTTTCAGCATTGATGTTTCTTCATAGCCACCGTTGGTTGGGTGAAAATCGTCAATCACCACCGGCAAATCTTTCAGCGTGAAAAGTCGCTCGACAATACTGTTACCTGTATCACGGAATGTTAACGGCAACGTGCTATGCGTAAAGTTTCCGAAATGGGAAAGCATTAACGCAGAAAGCGACGATTTTTTTGCTCCAGTTCTACCGATTAACATCAGCACAGTTTTCGGAGTGTAGCCAGCTTTTGCAAGCAGATGCGTGAGTGGTGCTAAGTACATAAACGCAACCAATGGAAACAGAATTTCATTTGGTGCAAGTCCACTTTTTAGTAATGCATAACTCGAATTTTCAATACTTTTATCAATTTTGTGAGGAAAATGATAATTTTTCAAGGTACTGTCGTGAGTTTCGCAAGAAGTTTCCATTCCGTTTAATAAAAACTTTAATGCTCCGTTGATTTCACGAAAACCAGAATGAGAGTAAATTGTTTGTGGTAAAATTTCAAGCCCTGTTGACTGAATTGCATGGCGAATGTGTTCTTTGATAGCTCGTCCTGCCTCAACATTGCACTTCGCTCCCCAATTTGACGTTATCCAGTTCATCGCCTCGAAATCTGCAACCGATAATGTCACTGGTGACAGTTCCGAGCCATCTTCAAAAATTGCTCCGACTTCAAAGAAACGAGTTTGCTCTTTGCCATTGTCATAAACTTTTTCGGAAATTAGATAAGGCAGAAAGTTGCACAGCAAAATATCTTTGCACGATTTTCCACTTGCCACCCATTTAAAAAGTGAATTTCCTCTCACTTCGTAAGGCATTTTATAATTTGGTTTGTTCAATAAAAATCCTCCTAAAAATTATTTTCTGATTTCAGATGTAGCTACTATCTGATGTTAATTTTAAACTATTTGTTGCAATTTGTAAATAGATATGGTACAATTTTCTTACATACTCTATTTTGTGTTTTGATTGTCTATTTTTGAAAAACTCTCTATTTTTTAAAATATATAATCTATTTTTGAAAAAAATTTTAGGAGGGAAAAATGTTTAAATTTACAGCTGATTTTCACGAAAATGATATATATTTGAATAAAAAATATGCGTATAATATAAATGGGTTTTTGGTGGAGATTTTAAATGAAAATTTTTTAGATATTGATTTTACTGCGTTTGAACTTGAAAAACTACTACCAAAAGTAATGCTTTATAAACACATGGAATTCGAAGAAATTGATTTTTATGATAAAAATATCACTCTTGCGCAGTGCATGATGAGTCAAATTGATGAGTTTTTCAGTTCATTTTCAATCGCAACTTTTATTTCCAGTAGCGAAAGTCAAATGACGACAAGACTATATAATTTACTAAATTCATACGATTTTTGGGAAACTGGTGACACTTCTGACATTTCAGACGAAGAGTTTTATAACGACGATTTTTGCAATGATTATGGTTTTGTTGACAGTACCATCGATAAATACGGTTATAAGCGATACAAATTCAACAATATAAAATTCGTTCCAGACATAGATTTTATAAATGATATTTTAGAATTTGACGAAGGAATGTTAAAATTTAATTCAGAAGTGCAAATTTTATTTAACCGATACATAAACTTTGTGAACGATATGCTTCGAGTTAAAGAAGTTTATGCTAATTTTATTGATAACTATTTACATACCGAGAAAAAATACCTTGACAGCAATGCTTTAGCCGAAAAATACATTGCATTTTTAGAAGAATTAAAGAAAAAACCAGACAAACCTTATTACAAGTTTAAGTCTGGAAGTTCAACTTTTGGACATTCGGTTATTGAAACAGAGCAGGGGAAAATTTTCTGCGAAAGTTATGTTTTTGAAACGATTGGAGCATTTTTATATTACGATTTTTTCAGAGGAATTGACAGAAATTATATACCAAAAAAATGTTATAACTGTGGAAAGTATTTTTTATTAAAATCAAGTTACTACAACGAGTTTTGCGATAATATTGCACCAGGACAAAAGAAAAAGACGTGTCAGGACGTCGGTTCACGCAAAAAATATGATGATAAATGCAAAAACGACCCAGTTTGGCAAACCTATAACCGAGCGTATAAAGCACATTACGCAAGATATATGAAAAAGAAAATGACCATCTCCGAGTTCGAAAAATGGTCAGCGTGGGCGATTGTTATTCGCGATAAAGTCCTGCGTGGGGAGATGGATTTTGATGAGTATTCGAGAGAGCTTAAAAAGTAAAGCAAAAAAGAACCTTTTTCAAGGTTCTTTTTTGCTTTAAGTCAGTATCTCAAGTATAAATTTTGCGCCAGTTTTAAATCCTAAAGTAAAATTTGCGACCGAATTTTCACCGTCAACTTTCGAATATGAATGTATCATTTCGAGAAGTTATTTTTTCTCTTTTTCGTCAAGCAGTTTGATAAGAATTTCTTCGTTATTCATAATGGTTTGCAAGTGTTTTTGATATTCTTTGTCGGTCGATAGATTGATTTCCGTGCTTAGATTTCCGTAATATAAATCTTCGATTATTTTCATGATATACCTCCTTCTAAGTCAAACAGTATATCATAGAAGGAGGAGAATAGCTATTGTAAGTAGTGACAACAAAATTACTATAATCTCATAATATATTTTGAAAAAATAGGTTTCATCATTATAATTTTATCGATAATTTCATTCATTTTTATGTTATTATAATTGATTACTACTTCTATTTTGCCCATAATGTGGTTATTTTAATATGCTAACATCAGGTGGTATGGAAGAATTTAAGGTCTTTATCGAAGGATTTTTCTTTGTAGCAAAGGTTGTTTTGCCCTTTGCCTTTTACATCAAAGTTTTTCGCATCACATTCTTTTCTCGAATATTTTTCAAAAAAATCATCAAGTTCTGCTCTCTTTTTTGAAATTTCATCTGAATACACAGGATTATTAATTAAATTCACCTGTTCTCCACTATCTTTTTCCAAATTGAAATACATATCATTACCATTTATATAATTGCATACAAGCTTTCTTTTTTGGTCACGAAGCATTCTGACTTTACCATATTCGCTTGAGATTACAACTTTTGAACTGTCCATTTTTTCACCTAGAAGCTCTTTTGCGAATGAATTTCCACATTGTTTTTCACCTTTTTTATAGTCCACCTCCGCTAAGTCTAAAATGGTTTCAAATAAATCTAAATGACTACGCAAATTTGTATTTACAGTATTTTTATTAAAAATTTTTGGTGAAGATATGATAAAAGGTACTTTAACAGATGTATCATACATATTTTGGGGATAAGTTCCATTTCCTTTGCCCCAAATGCCATGGTGACCCATGTTCATTCCGTTATCACCTGAAAAAATTATAAGTGTATCATCGGCTTTTCCTGTTTTTTCAAGCTCGTCTAAAATTTCGCCAATGCATCTATCCATTGCCGTGATAGATGCATAATATCCTCTTAAATTATCACGTCTAGTTTGCTCGTTATAACCAACAGGACACGTATTCACCTGATCTTTATGTACATCGACTCGTGGAGCTGAGTTAAATTCGCAATCTTTATAAAGGTCTAAATCTTCTTTTTTGTGATTATCTTTATCCCACGGACTATGTGGTGCTGTATAATGAACACTTAAATAAAATGGTTTGTCATCCTTTGCCAAATCTTTCAAATATTCTAATGCTTTTTCAGTAATCACATCGGTTACATACCTATTATCATCATTAAAATGCCCATTCTCAAATGTATCTGGGTTAAAATATGCACAGCCACCACCTAAAAGTGTAAACCAATTTTTAAAGCCTTCTTTTGCTTGTTCAATATTCCCTAAATGCCATTTACCTGAATGTCCACAATTATACCCATTTTTCGCAAGTTCTGCGATATATGACGGTCTACCATCTAGATATTCGATAGGTTTATCGACATTTTGAAAATGCGGATGTTTCATATATGGATGTTTTTCAGTGTCTGCATTTCCTCTACTTAACCAGTCTATTACACCATGACAAGATGGAATTTCACCTGTCACAATTGATGCCCTTGCAGGCGAACAAACAGGCGAAGCACAGAAAAAATTGTCATATCTCACACCGTTTTGTGCTAATTTATCTAAATTCGGTGTAATTATTTCGTCATTACCAGCAGAGCCTAAAGCCCAATGCCCTTGGTCATCGCTTAAAATAAAAATTATGTTCATAAATTAAACACCTTCAATTTCAACATCAGCCGACTGCAATCCGTCTGATGTCGCTTTTAATTTTACCGAACCTTTTGTGTTAGTTTTTAAGATAATAACACATTTTCCATTAAAAACTTCGCAATATCCCTCGCTAAAAGTTCTAAGTGAAGTAGCATCGCCAGCATCTGATGCTACATATTCTCCACCTTCAACGCTAAATTCAATTTTATTATTAGCTTTAGGGCATAAAACACCATTTTCATCATAAATTTCACATAAAACAAAAGCTAAATCGTCATCATTTGCTAAAACTTCATTATGTTCCGATGTTAAAACAATTTTATATGGTGCATATGCTGTTTTTCTTATTGATGTAAATGTTGGGTCTTCTATTGATACTGCTTTTATTTCACCTTTTTCAAACGGGATATTTTTCCAAATTAATCTATTTGAACCTATATCATTTGTGTGGTCTTTCTCTAAAATCCCAAGCGATTTTCCGTTTAAAAACAGTTCAACTTTTTCAAAAGTTGTATAGCAGTGAACGTCTACAATATCGCCCTCATTCCAATTCCAATGTGGGAAAATATGTAAAACCTTTTCATTTGACCAATTTGCTTTATATAAATTTGCACGGTCTTTTTCAAGTCCACAAAGGTCAAAAATGCCAAAATATGAACTTCTTGATGGCCATTCTTGCCTATACGGTGTCGGCTCTCCTAAATAATCAAAGCCAGTCCATACAAATTCACCAAGTAAATAATCATTATTTTTCTGCACAAATAATTCTTTATCGGGATAAGTTGCCCATGGTGGCGACTCTAATTCATACGAGCAAAGTTGTAAATCTTCACGAGCTATTGCGTCATATGGGAATTTTCTAGGCAAGTAATAATGTCCTCTTGAGCTTACACACGAGGCAGTTTCGCTTCCATAAAGCACAGCATCTTTATAAATTTCGTGAAATCTTGTATATTGATGTGGCTTATAGTTTAACCCTACAATGTCAATTTGTTCGCATAAACCTAATTCAAAGGCTTGTTCTGGAATGTCAAACCCAGCAGTTACAGGTCTTGTTTTGTCCTCTCTTTTGCAAATTTCACTTAAAAACTTAGCATATTTCCATCCGTAGGGTACTCTTTGCTCAACAATTTCATTGCCAATTGACCACATAATTATTGAAGGGTGGTTTCTGTCACGCTTTAACATTGCAACAAGATCATTTTCTGCGTGATCATCAAAATACTTTCCATAACCATTTTCAAGTTTTTGAAGTTTCCATTCGTCAAAAGCTTCGTCTATTGTTAAAATTCCATATTCGTCGCAAAGGTCAATATATTCTGGAGATGGTGGGTTGTGTGTAAAACGAATTGCATTTACACCAATCCCGATTAATTTTTCAATTTGACGTCTGATTGCCGACACGTTTACTCGAGCACCTAACGCACCTAAATCGTGATGCATACAAACACCCTTTAACTTTGTATATTTATTATTTATAAATAACCCTTCATTTGCTGAATATTTTATTGTTCTAATACCAAATTTTGTAGTGTTTTGATCCATGCATATACCGTCTTTTAAAAGTTTTACATTAAAAGTATATAAATATGCATCTAAAACTTCCCACAAATTGAAATCTTCAAACGAAATTACATCTGACACTTTCGATTTGTTTGATGTGATATTTTTTGCCGATACTTCTTTTCCGTCTGCATCTAGTATTGAAATTTTAATGTCATACTGTTCTTTGCTTACAACATCTATATCAAAATCTATAACTGCTTTGCCGTTTATCACAGCTGGGCGCACAAAAACAGGATGATATGGCAAATAAACTTCATTTTTTTCAACTAAGCGCACATTTCTATAAATACCTGCACCTGTATAATATCTTGAAGATGTATGTTCAGGTCTGCATACTACTGTTAAAGTATTTTCTTTTTTTACAAATTTAGTAATGTCTACTGAGAACGAAGTATATCCATAAACTTGTTCGTGACATTTTTCGCCATTTACATAAATTGTGGCATTGCTCATAATTCCATCAAATTCTAAAAATACATTTTTTGAATTTTCATCTATTTTAAAATTTTTACGATACCAAGCATGGTCACAAATTGGAAGACCACCTGTTCTACCAATGTGCATAGTTTTTGAAACACCATCTGCTAAAACTTCTGCGACTTGTTTGTCATTTTCAGGTGAAAATGGACCTTCGATAGCATAGTCATGGGGCACACTCACTACTCTATATGAGCTATCATCAAAATTTAACAAGTGAGCATTTTCCACATTTTCTTTTGAAAATTTCCAGTTATGGTTAAATAAAGTTATCATTTTATAATCTCCTTAAATTAACTTTAAGGAACAGATTATAAATCCGTTCCTTATTGTTTTAAAATTTACGCTTAAAATGCACCGTCGATATAGTCTTGGTACCAATTAGTCCACTGCTCAAGACCTGCATTTTCAAGGTCTTTTAAGTACTCATCCCAGTTTTCATCAGTTACACCACCGATTATAGCATTTGCTGTATATGCTTCAACTACTGCTTCAATTTCAAGTTGAACTAAATCTCTTTTTAGAAGTTCAGATTCTGGAACTGGTGTAGTTGGTAAAAATTCTGTCGGCAAGTAATCAACATACATATCAAAATACTGGTATCTAATTGCATCATTACTTAATACTTCTGCATCAAAATCAGGTTCAGCAACATCACCTTCAAACATTATAGGGCAGTGGTTTCTCCAACCGATTGAGTGATTATATTGAGCTTGAGAATCAAAACCATCTGGAATTTCTGGGATGTTTACAGTTGCTGTACCATCACCATCATCTGTCCATAAAAGACCTTCCTCCCCATTTCTTACAGTACGTTTGATATTAGGGTCAGAGTGTAAGTAATCCCACCATCTTAAAGCCATTTCTGGACTCTCACAACCAGAAGTAATTACAAAACCGTCCATAAGTGCAGTTAAAACATCTTCTTGACCTTGCTTAACTGCTTGACCCTCATAACCTGTTGCTGTAAGCACTGGTACAGGTAACCATTCATCTGGTTGTTCTGCCCAAACACCTGTCATGCCATAATTGTCTTCTGCTGTAAGCGATTGATACTGAGCACCTGTCATAGAGAATCCATCAATATTTACAAGTTCATCTACCATAAGTTTATTCATAAATTCTAAGTAGCTTCTGTAGTTTTCAGTGTTAATCATAGGCTTAAAAACACCATTTTCTACACGGTAGTAGTTATGTTCTGCATTTTGGTGATTTCCACCAATGCCCCATGGGCCTGCAAATGACATATGCTTAGCAGCCCAGAAATCATTACAGAAAAGTAATGGAATTTCGTCAGCTACGCCATTTCCGTTAGGGTCTTCATGCTTAAAAGCATATAAAACATCGTATAATTCATCTGTTGTAGTTGGCATTTCCATTCCAACAGCTTCCAACCAGTCAGCACGAATTACAGGAACACCTGTTACAGCATTTTGTTTTTCAGAGTAAACACCTATCGGTAATGAGTAAATTTTACCGTCAGCTTGTTTTAATGCATCAAGACCACCTTCAACGTTAGCCTCAATTTGAGCTGTAATATTTGGTGCATATGTTCTTAACATATCTTCTGTAAGTTCAACTAGGTGACCTGTATTTTTTACAATAGTAGATCCACTAGCGCCTATAATAACGTCAGGGAAGGCTGTACCACCAGCAAACATTAAGCTTAATTTTTCATCAAAACCTGTGTTAATGGCTTCGATATCTACACCTACATTAGTAGCTTCTAGTGCATCATGGATGAATATTTTGTCATTTGCATCTGACGATAGGTCAAGACCTGTCATTGAATAAAGAATTTCGATAGTTTGTGGCTCATCAACGATAGGGTAGCCAGAAACATAAACATCACCTAGCATTTCTCTACCATCAGCACCAACGGTAACTTCTTTTAATTCCTCTTCTTTTTCCACTTCCCCGCAAGCTGCTAAAGTTAGCAACATAGATATAGTAAGAAAACCTGAAATTAAACGTTTTTTTGACATTTTTTTGTCCTCCTTGTTTTTTAATTTATTTTTAATCATTAATTTGTGTAAAGATTTACGGATTTAGAAATTTGTGCATTTAAAGCAAATCTTTTATTTAAATTGTGTCCACACTGAGTGGGAATTAGCCTTTAACAGCACCAATCATTACACCTTTTACAAAGAATTTTTGTATGAAAGGATATATTAAAAGAATTGGCAATGTTGCTACAACGATAGCTGCATATTTAATAACTTCTGCCATTTTTGTTAGAAGCTCTAACGCTGCAGGGTCTGTTATTGTATCGGTAACTGACGCTGAAGTTTGTGCTAACATTTCGTTTAGCATAATTTGTAATGGATATAAATCTCTATTCATTAGATAGATTTTAGGGTTAAAGAATGCATTCCATTGCGAAACTGCGATATATAATGCAATTACTGCAATAATCGGTTTTGAAAGTGGAATTACAATACTTATGAAGAAACGTTGGATTGAACAACCATCAACATCTGCCGACTCTTGTAATTCTTTTGGTATGCTTGATGCAAAGAACGAGCGAATAAGAATTACATTGTAAACACTAACTGTACCTAAAATACACATTAAAAGTCTAGTGTCATAAAGTCCTAAATTTTGGATTACCATATAAGTCGGGATAAGACCACCACTAAAATACATAGTAAATACAAAAAGTGCCATAATTATATTTTTACCTGGCATATCAGACCTTGAAAGTGCGTAACCTGCTGGTATACATACTAAAAGACCAAAAATTGTACCACCAACCGTATAAATTATAGTGTTAATATAACCTGTCCATATACGAGAGTCCTCGAAAACTTTTTGGTATCCTAACATTGTAAAACCTTCAGGATATAGTAATAGTTTACCACTATTTACAATATTCGGGTCTGAAAAAGATGCAACTAATACGAAATATACAGGGTATAGCACTATTATAAGTATTGCTACTAAAACAGTATAGCATATTGCATAATATATCTTATCCGAAATCGGATCTTTAATTTTGTTTGGGTTTGATTTATTCATAAAATTACATCCTTACCATAAACTTGTGCCCGAAAGCTTTTTAGCTGATTTATTTACAAAAACTAGAATGATGAAGTTAATTACATTGTTAAACAAACCGATTGCTGTAGAATAGCTATATTGATGTTGCAGCAGACCTAATTTGTAAGTATACGTTGAAATAATTTCGGAGCTTCCTATATTCATAGGGTTTTGCATTAAGAACACCTTTTCAAAGCCGATGTTTAATAGCGAGCCACAGCTTAAAATAAGTAAAATCACCATAGTAGGAATGATAGTCGGTAAATCTACATAGAAAATTCTTTTAAATCTGCTTGCGCCGTCAATTTTTGCAGCTTCGTGTAACCCAGGGTCAACACCAGAAAGTGCAGCAAGATAAATAATTGAGCTCCAGCCCATATTCTGCCAAATACCAGACCAGACATAAACATCACTAAAGAGCTCTTCTGAACCTAAAAAGTATATAGGTTCTCCCACAAACGGCTCTATTAAAGTGTTTACAAATCCACTTCTTGGTGATAAGAATGAAGATAACATACCAACGAGTACAACGGTTGAGATAAAGTGTGGTAAGTAAGTTGCAGTTTGTGCAAAACGTTTAAAGCCTTCTCTACGAATACTATTAAGCACAAGTGCAAGCATTATAGGAATTGGAAAGCTTGCAATAAGCATATACATACTTAAAGAAATTGTATTCCATAAAATTTGCCAAAAACGTGGCGATGCGAAAAATGTTTCAAACCAATCAAACCCTACCCACGGACTTCCCCAAATACCTGCTGACGAATTAAAGTTTTTAAATGCGATTTGAATGCCGTAAAGTGGTGCATAACTAAATACTGCAATATAAATAATTGCTGGTAGCAAAAATAAATATAACATATAATTCTTCTTAGCAAGGTTTAGCGACTTTACTAATTTGTTTCTTTTTAAAAGCTTTGCTTCTTCTTTATTGCGAAGCTTTTGTTTTGTTTTGTTTGACATATAAACTCTCCTTTCGATTAACTGTTATATTCATTTTACGATATTTTTAGGATAAAATATATAGACACTTCTTTATTTTTATAAACATTATATACGACCTTGACAAAAAAGCAGTGATAATTTTAGTTAATATTAACAAAAAAATTATAAAATAATAAATCTAGTGTGATTGACTTGTTTTTGCATATTTTATTTGTTATACTTAATAATACAAGTCTATTATGTGCGAGGAGATTTTAATGCTTAAAATTAACACTATAAAATCAAAATTATTTTTTAAATTTATTATTTCATATACTGCAATGTTTGTCCTTCCTATGATAATATTTTTGATCTTTATTTATGTTTCTGTTTTTCATAATTTAGAAGAAGAAATTATCGAAAATTATGAGGCAAGATTTTCGGAAAATGTTTTAGAGGTAGATACTTTGGTTTCCGAAATAATAGGAATCTCACATCAGATAAACTCAAACATTGCCTTTACATCAGAATATTTAAACAGTCAACCTGCTTCGTATATTGATATTATCTCATCTCTAAGTGCGGTTATTGAAACAAATAAAAATATAGTTTCTGCCATGTATTATAATACAGATAATCCTGATTATATATATACAAGTGACGGTACATTAAATTTAAAATATGCAGACACTTATTTATACAATGATGAAGTATTGGATTTTAATGATTTTTTAGGCGAACTCAATGAAAATATTTGGATAAGCAAAAGTCATATCGTACAAAATATTAAAATTTCATCAAATTCACCATTTGATAATCAATATATTGTGCCACTTGACGATGGAAAAGGCAGATTTTTAATTTTTAATTTAGATAATAATATCTTTTCTATGTTTAATGATAGTACGGTAAATACTACAATCACAACTTCTGATGGTCACATTCTTTTTAATACTGATTTTTTGCCCGATGATGCAGATCGTATAAATTTAGTAGATGATAGCAGTTATTTTTTCAATATAACCCAATCGATATCGTTAGATGAAATGTTTGCTGAATCCAAGCATATGCAAAAAAAAAGCTATATTTTATTATTTATCCTAATGATTGTTGGTGGTGTTTTTGCATATATCATGGCTATAAATTCATATAAGCCTATTGCAGACTTAAATAAATTTGCAAAAGAACATTCAAAATCTGAAATTCCAAATAAACTTAGCGATATCGATGCAACGAAACATGCTTTTTTAGATATAATAGAGCAAAATTCTGAAATATCACGAAAAAAAGATATACAAAAATTCTTTTTATTTTTAATTTATGATAAATTTTCAAACCAAACTCAGTTTCAAACTGAACTTTTGAAACTAGGTATTGATTTTTCTGGAAAATATTTCTGTGTAGCTTTAGCGCAAAATGTTAAAAATTTAGGGATTTTAGAAAAAGATTTAAACGAGTTTTTTAAATGCTATACTTTAGATTATGCAGACGAGGATTCGTATCTTGTTTTTATTTGTGTAGATTGTCAAAATGAGCTTTTAAAATTACAAGACTATAAAAGTGATGTTAAGTTTTTTGTAGGTTCTTTTGTTTCTAATCCTTATCATCTTTCTAACTCATTTATGGAAACTTATTCGCTTTTAAATGCAGAAACCGACAGCAATGTTAATATTTTCAATAAAAATGTAAAAACTTTAGTCGATGACCGTGCAAAAATGGAACTTATGTCGCTTGAAAAAGCAATTTTAAATTCTGATATTGAAAAAATCGAATTATTCACCGATTTAATAATGGAAAAAGCAAAACTTCAGAAAAATAATATATATATTATTGTATTAATTTATTTAGATTGTATAGATATTTACAAAAATTCTTGTAATGAAATGAATATTCAAAACCTTTGTCATATTTTAGATGAAAAAAAAGATAAAGCACTTCATTGGAACGAGCTAGAAACAATTATTAATAAAGCAAAAGAAGTTACAATTAATTCTCTAAATGAAACTAAATATAGCATTTATCCTATAAAAGAGTATATAGATATTAATTATACTAAAGATGATTTGTATCTGGGTTCTGTTGCCGAACATTTTAATGTATCTGTAACTGTATTAAGTTCAAATTTTAAAAACCAACTAGGCATTAATATTTCAGATTACATAGCAAATGTAAAACACAAATATGCAAAAGAACTTTTACAAAATGAAAATTTAACAATAGATGAAATATCAAGAATA
>CAYJLC010000054.1:0-13630 GCA_964370735.1 uncultured Oscillospiraceae bacterium | reverse complement strand
GCATCAAAAGGGTATGCTATCGGTAAAATCTTCGTACTAAAAGAAGAAGAAATTGTTATAAATACAACTAAAATTACTGATGTAGAGGCAGAAAAAGCAAAATTTGAAGTTGCAAAGGCAAAAACTGCTGAGCAAATCGGAAAATTATACGAAAAAGCTGTTGTAGAAGTTGGTGAAGAACACGCTGAAATTTTCAATGTTCACGCGATGATGCTTGAAGATTTAGACTACACAGATAACATTCTTTCTTTAATCGAAAACGAGAAAAACACAGCAGATTTCGCAGTAAATGAAACTGCAATTGCATTTTCGCAAATGTTTTCGTCGATGGAAGATGAGTATATGAAAGCTCGTTCGGCTGACGTTTTAGATATTTCAAATCGTCTAATGCGAAACATTTTAGGTATCGAAACTGTTAACTTCAACGACAGCCCAGAGGCTATGATTGTTGTTGCAGAAGATCTTTATCCAAGTGACACGCTTGCTTTAGATAAAGCCAAAGTTCTAGCTTTTGTGACTGAAAAAGGTTCGAAAAACTCGCATACAGCGATTTTAGCAAGAACTTTAGGTATTCCATCTATCGTTGACTTACCAGAAATTCTAAACCAAGTGAAAATGAACGATTTCGCTATCGTTGATGGTGATAAAGGTGAGATTTTACTTAATCCTTCTGACGACACTGTGACGGAATTTAAAGCTAAAATCTTAGCTGAAAAAGAGCGTCAAGAGAAATTAAAATCACTAATCGACGTTCCGTCGTACACAAAAGACGGCGTTCACGTTGAAACTTGTGCAAATATCGGAAATTTAGCCGATTTAGATGCAGTTTTAGAAAATGGCGCTGAGGGTATCGGACTTTTCCGTTCAGAATTTATTTATATGAACAGCAAAGATTTCCCAACTGAAGACGATCAATTTGAAATTTACAAAGAAGTTCTAACAAGAATGGACGGAAAACGCGTAATTATCCGTACTTTGGACTTAGGTGCTGACAAAAAAGCTCCATATTTCGACATTCCAGACGAAGAAAACCCAGCAATGGGCTATCGTGCGATTAGAATTTGCTTAAATGAAAGACATATTTTCAGAGCACAATTAAGAGCGTTACTTCGTGCGTCAATGTTCGGAAAACTTGCGATAATGTTCCCAATGATTATTTCAGAAGCTGAAATAGTTGAAATTAAAGAATATATCGAAGAACTAAAAGCTGAACTTCGTGACGAAAATATTTCGTTCGCTAACGATTTTGAAATCGGTATCATGATTGAAACTCCAGCTGCTGCGATTATGTCAGATGCACTTGCAAAACACGTTGATTTCTTCTCGGTAGGAACTAACGACTTAACGCAATACACGCTTGCAGTTGACAGAATGAACTCAAAAATCGCTGATTTATACGACTATGCAAACCCTGCTGTTATGCGTTTAATGAAAATTACGGTTGATAACGCACACAAACACGGCGTTTGGGTCGGTATTTGTGGCGAAAGTGGTGGTAACACTGCACTTACAGAAACTTACATAGCAATGGGAATTGACGAGCTTTCTTGTTCTGCAAAATCTATTCTTGAAGTAAGAGAAAAAGTTTTAGCGTCTAACGCCGAAGAACTTAAAAAACTTTACACATTCTAAAAATACTTTACAATATCAGAAAAACCACACTCAATTGAGTGTGGTTTTTCATTTATACAGAAACTACGCTTATATCAAGCACCATTTCATTATTTTCTTCTTGAAAGCCTATTTTCTTAAGATAGCTAACCATATTTCTATTATTCGAATGAGATTTTATCATTTTTTTATTGTTTTTTCGCGCATAAGACACAATATGACCCATAAGTGGTGGCGTAAGCCCTTTGCCACGATAATTCTCTTTTACTGTGAAATACATAATTTCTGCAAAAGTTTCATAAACTTCAAAGCCAATAAATCCGCAAAGTTCATCATCAGAATACACAAACACAAGTTGATTTTCATTTTGTTCTGAAATTTTTCCACAGGTTTTGCAAAATTCTTCGAATGAAATATTTTCTTCGCACATTTTCGCATATTCAAAAGCAATATCGAAATCATCTGTGGTAACTGGTTCAAACCAAAGATTGAAATTCGGTAATTTATCCTCTTTCGTGTATTCCCACCATGATTTTTTTAAAAATTCCGACTTAAAATCTCCTAAATGCGTATTATCTGACTCAAATTCGATTGAAATATTAAAATTATCGTCTAAAACAAGTTTAGTGACAGCCGTATTATCGCACCAAGCAATCGCTTCGCGCTCACTCATCGGAATGTCTTTTATTATATGGAGTGCCGAGCGAATAACTGCACCATGAGTGCCAATAACTATCGATTTCCCTTGATTTTCACGAGAAATTCTAACAATTTCATCATATAAACGTTTACCTGAGCTATATGGACTCTCACCGTTTGGAATATCACAAATATGTGGCTTCATCTCCCACATTTCAGCTAAATCAGGGTATAATCTAGGCAAGTCACCCCAAGGAATGTCCTCCATAATGCCCATATTAATTTCACGCAAATTTTCCGATTTAATTACAGGCAAATTCTTGATATCTGCTACCGATTTTGCCGTTAAATATGCACGCGTTAAGTCGCTCGCATACACTAAATCTACATGAATATCCTGAAATCTCTCTTGCAATTTTTCAAGCTGTTTATAACCATGAGGAGTTAAATTTGAATTGTAAATTCCTTGTGCACGTCTATATAAATTGCCCTCTGCCTCACCATGACGAATTAGGTAAATAGTTGTCATAATTACACCTCAACAGTGTTTACTATATCTTTAATGTCCTTAATGTTATGTCTTTGCATATATTCTTTCATCTCAGCGATGATTTTTACAGGCGCATAAGGGTCTACAAAACACGCAGTCCCAACAGCTAACGCATCAGCGCCAGCCATCATCATTTCGATAGCATCAGCACCAGTAGAAATTCCACCCATACCGATAATCGGCACAGACACTGCACGTCTTACTTGATATACCATACGAACCGCGATAGGAAGTACCGCAGGGCCTGACATTCCACCCATAATATTTCCTAAAATCGGTTTGCGATTTTCAATATTTATACGCATACCTAAAAGTGTATTGATAAGCGACACAGCGTCCGCTCCATTTGCCTCAACTGCACGCGCAATTTCAGCAATATCCGTAACATTCGGTGAAAGTTTAACAATCATAGGCTTTTTTGCGTATTTTTTTGCTTCACGAACCACTTCACCAGCCATATCCGTTTGCGTTCCGAAAGCCATACCACCGGCTTTAACGTTCGGACAAGAAATATTGATTTCGATTAAATCAACATCGGCATCGGAAATTTTTTCTACCATAGAGCAGTATTCTTCGATAGTGTTCCCTGAGATATTCGCAATTATTTTCGTGTCAAACTGACGTAAAAACGGGATTTCCTTCTCGATAAATGCATCTATTCCTGGATTTTGAAGACCAACACTGTTTAAAATCCCTTGTGGTGTTTCGGCAATTCTTGGTGGAATATTCCCCTGTCTTTCAAAAGGCGTAAGCCCCTTAACACCGATGCCACCAAGTTCTGATAAATCATAAAATTTACCGTATTCATGACCAAAACCAAATGCACCAGATGCAGTTGTTATTGGATTTTTAAGCTCAACTCCACAAATATTTACTGATAAATTCATTAAAATACCTCCTTTGCATCAAAAACAGGTCCATCTTTACATACATGAGCAAATTTTTCGCCATTTTCTTCTGCTTTTACTTTACATGCACACACTAAACAAGCACCAACGCCACAAGCCATTCTTTCTTCTAGCGAAACTTCGCAGTAAACATCGTTTTTATCGCAAATTTCTGCAATTGCCTTAAGCATCGGAGTAGGTCCACAGCTATAAACTGCTGTCGCTTTTCCAATAACTGATTTTAAAACATCGGTAACAAATCCTTTTGTCGCATACGAACCATCGTCAGTTGTAACATAAACTTCCGAACAAATTTTTTCAAATTCCCTCTCAAGCATCACGAAATCTTTGTTTCTAAACCCGATAATCGCAGTCGCATTTTCAGTATTTTTAGCACTCATTAATAAAGGAGGAACACCGATACCACCACCGATAAACACTGGGTTTGAGCCTGCTTTTTCTAGGTCAAAACCATTGCCTAATGGGCCTAAAATATCTAGTTCGTCGCCAATTTTCGTATCAGCAAGCCATTTTGTACCTTCTCCTCTGATTTCGAAAATAATCGTGATTGTGTCACCATTTACATCGCAAATACTAATCGGACGACGAAGTAAAAATGCTCCACCGAGTTTGATGTGAACAAATTGGCCAACTTTCACTTTTTCAGCCATTTCAACGTTTACAAAGTCGATTTTATAGGCGTGTTTCGAAACTTTTTCTATATTTTTAATCTTACTAAGTTTTATCATTTTTTTCTCCTTTTTTATTTTGTGTAATATTTGTCCTCAGTCCATTTTATTACATTTGTGTCAATATATTGTGAGATTTCAGCATATTCAATTTCATTTCTAATTATATGGTCGTGATAAGAACGTTGCCAAATGGAAAAACCGATTTGTTTGTTTGACATTCGTTTTAATGTTGAAATATATGCTGGAATTTTGTCATTTGTAGGGGACGGCGCCCTCGACGTCCCGTCACTCCAACAAATTTCAACAATTAAATGCAAATGATTTGGCATAATAACATATTTTGTTGTTTTTATATTATCATAAATTTCATTGTTTTTAATTATAAAATTTTCGATAATTTTACCATAATCGGTTAACTGTACAAAAGGGACGTCGAGGGCGCCGTCCCCTACATTTGGCTTTATGATTTTTGATAAAATTTCGCGTTTGTCTTTAACGCATATTGTTATAAAATACGCACCATTTTCGCTATAATCATAATTTTTCAGTCTAATATTTTTTCTGTTTATATAATTTTTCATATATATTACACATATTTTCAAATAAAGGACGATAAAAACCGTCCCTATTTAGTTATATTAAATTAATGTCTACCATTTCACACGTTGTGATATCTGTATTTCCTTTTAATGCTCTTGAAAGCGCTGCTGCTGTGTCTAATGAAGTTAGACAAGGGATTGAACGCTCTACGCATTTACGACGGATAACAACAGCAGCAAGCGCTGGGTCACGTCCTTCTTTCGAAGTAGAAACTACATAAGAAATTTTACCACTTTCGATTAAATCGTGAATATTTGGTGCTGGTTCTTCTATTTTATGAACAACATTTGTTGCAATCATATTTCTATTAAATACGCTTGCAGTTCCCTCTGTTGCATAGATATCAAAGCCTAAATTTGAGAAAGCTTCGGCGATTTCTAGCGCTTCTTGCTTGTCATTATCTTTGATTGAGAATAAAATTCCACCTTTATTGTGCATTTTAAATCCAGCGCCTAGTAAACCTTTGAATAAAGCTTCTCTTACTACTTTAGACACACCTAAAACTTCACCAGTAGATTTCATTTCAGGCCCTAATTGCGTATCTAAGTTGTGTAATTTTTGGAAAGAGAAAACAGGCACTTTTACTGCGTAATGCTCTTTTTCTGGGTATAAACCAGTGCCAAAACCTAAGTCTTTTAAGCTGTCGCCTAGCATACATTTTACAGCTAAATCAACCATTGGAATTCCTGTTACTTTTGAGATATAAGGAACAGTTCTTGACGAACGTGGGTTTACTTCGATTACATAAACTTCGTTATTGTAGATTACAAATTGGATATTGATGATACCGACAACTTTTAGTGCTTTTGCAAGACGAGTTGTGTATTCAACGATAACACGTTTTAGTCTGTCAGATACAGAAATTGTTGGATAAATCGAGATACTATCGCCAGAATGGACACCTGCACGCTCTAAATGTTCCATAATACCAGGGATTAATAAATCTTCACCGTCGCAAATTGCGTCAACTTCAATTTCTTTACCCATCATATATTTATCGATTAAAACTGGGTTTTCTTGATGATTTCTTAGGATAATCCCCATAAATTCTTCTGTTTCAGCGTCATTATAAGCAATTTCCATACCTTGACCACCTAGTACATACGATGGACGAAGTAAAACTGGATATCCTAGTTTATTTGCAGTAGCAACAGCTTCTTCTGTTGTGAATACAGTGTCACCTTGTGGGCGAGGAATTTGGCAGATTTCAAGGATTTTATCGAATTTTTCTCTGTCTTCAGCCTCATCAATGCTTGATGCTTGCGTACCTAAAATCGGAACCCCTAATCTATCCATGTGGTTTGCAAGTTTGATAGCCGTTTGACCACCGAAACCTACGATTACACCGTCTGGTTTTTCGATATTGATGATATCTTCAACGTCTTCTGGCGTTAATGGTTCGAAATAAAGTCTGTCAGAAGTATCAAAGTCAGTTGAAACTGTTTCTGGGTTATTGTTTACGAAAATTGTTTCATAACCTTTTTCTTTAAGTGCCCAAACTGCGTGAACTCCACAATAGTCAAACTCGATACCTTGTCCAATTCTGATAGGACCAGAACCTAAAACTAGAACTTTTTTCTTGCCATTGTCTGGTTTTGTTTCAGTTTCTTCGTCGAATGTAGAATAATAATAAGGTGTTTCAGATGCAAACTCACCTGCGCAAGTATCAACCATTTTATAAACTGGGAATTTACGAGTTGTGTTAAGCTCGCCACCAGCCATTCTTTTGATAACGCTGTCTAAGAAACCGTAATTTTTAGCTTTTTCGTATAATTCTTGTGATACATTACCTTTTTTGATTTCATTTTCAGTGTCAACGATAACTTTAATTGAATTTAAGAACCAAACGTCAATTTTTGTAATTTCGTGAATTTCTTCGATAGTCGCGATAGAACGTCTTAAAGCTTCGGCAACAACGAACACACGTTCTTCGTCGATTTTGTGTAAATCAGCTAAAACTTGGTCGTCAGTTAGTGAAGTGAAACGCTTATGCTCCATGCAATCATAGCCCATTTCAATCGAACGAACTGATTTCATAAGACCTTGCATAAAGTTTGTAGCAATTGACATAACCTCACCAGTAGCTTTCATTTGCGTACCTAGAGTTTTTGTCGCATATACGAATTTATCGAATGGGAAACGTGGGAATTTTACCACGCAATAGTCTAAAGTCGGCTCGAAACAAGCGTAAGTTGAGCCTGTAACTGCGTTTTTGATTTCGTCTAGTCCATAACCTACTGCAATTTTTGCAGCAACCTTTGCAATTGGGTATCCAGTAGCTTTTGACGCTAGTGCTGACGAACGAGAAACCCTAGGGTTAACTTCAATTACAGCGTATTCAAAAGAAGTTGGGTGAAGTGCGAACTGCACGTTACAACCACCCTCGATGCCAAGTTCGGTGATGATATTTAAAGCAGAACTTCTAAGCATTTGGTACTCTTTATCGGCTAAAGTTTGCGATGGTGCTACAACGATTGAGTCACCAGTATGAACTCCAACAGGGTCTAAGTTTTCCATATTACAAATAGTAATTACGTTACCTTTACCGTCACGCATTACCTCGTATTCAACTTCTTTCCAACCAGCGATACATTTTTCGATTAAAACTTGGTTAACACGCGAGTGAAGTATTCCACTTTCAGCGATTTCAGCAAGTTTTTCTTTCGTGTCTGCGATACCACCACCAGTTCCACCTAGCGTGTATGCAGGACGAACGATTACTGGGTATCCGATTTCTTCTGCGAATGCAAGACAACCTTCAACAGTTTCAAAAACGTCTGATACGATAATCGGCTCGTTAATTTTCTCCATTGTGTCTTTAAATGCTTGTCTATCTTCTGCTTTGTGTATAGTTTCTGGGTTAGCCCCTAGTAAAATTACATTTTCTTCTGCTAAAAAGCCTGATTCTGCAAGCTCCATAGCAAGATTTAGTCCAGTTTGTCCACCTAAAGTAGGAAGTACGCTGTCAGGACGAGATTTTTTAATGATAGTTTTTAAGCTATCTAGCGTTAACGGCTCGATGTAAATTTCATCAGCCATAGCTTTATCGGTCATAATAGTCGCAGGGTTTGAGTTAACTAAGATAACATAATAACCCTCTTCTTTTAAGGCTCTACAAGCTTGTGTTCCAGCATAATCAAACTCAGCTGCTTGTCCAATAATAATCGGACCAGAACCAATAACCATTACTCTTTTTATATCTTGACGTTTTGGCATTACTTGTTTTCCTCCATTAATTTTACAAAGTTATCGAATAAGTATACAGAATCCATAGGTCCCGGGCATGCCTCTGGGTGATATTGAACCGAGAACACAGGATAGTTTTTGTGTTTTAATCCCTCAACAGTTGAGTCGTTTAAGTTTGTGTGAGAAACTGTCGCAACATTTTCGTCAACAGATTCTGGGATAACAGCATAGCCATGGTTTTGGCTTGTGATATAAGTTCTGTCGTGCTCAATGTCTTTAACTGGGTGGTTTCCACCACGATGTCCGTATTTAAGTTTCATAGTTTTAGCACCGATTGCAAGAGAAAGTAGTTGGTGCCCTAAGCAAATTCCGAAAATCGGAGTGTTAGATTTAATAAGCTCTTTAATGTTTTCAATGATTTCTACATTTTCAGATGGGTCACCAGGGCCATTTGACAGCATAAATCCGTTGTATTTTCCGATTAAATCGGAAGGTTTTGTAAAACCAGAAACCACATCAACTTCACAACCACGAGCAACAAGTTCGCGTTCGATGTTGTTTTTTGTTCCTAAGTCTAAAAGTGCAACTTTATATTTTGCATTTTCAGGTTTAATATTTTTAACATCTTTTCTTGTTACATTTAAAACAGCATCTTTTACTAAGTATTCAGCAACTGCTTGCATATCAGCGTCAGTTGGTTCATTACCTTCTGTATAAATAATACCATTTACAACACCTTGTTCACGAATAATCTTCGTTAAACGTCTAGTGTCTATACCGTATAGACCGATTATGTTTTCGTTTTTAAGATAAGTATCAAGTTCCATTTCATTTCTAAAATTCGATGGAAACTCGCAATATTCACGCATTATAAAGCCTTTAACCCAAGCTTTTGTGCTTTCTGTGTCTTCCATATTAACACCGTAGTTCCCAATTAAAGGGTAAGTCATAGTGACAATTTGCCCGAAATACGATGGGTCAGTTAGCACTTCTGCATAACCTGTCATAGACGTGTTAAAAACAACTTCGCCGATACTTTTTCCTGTTGCTCCAACAGAGAAACCAGAAAAAATTTCGCCTGTTTTAAGTTTTAAATAAGCTTTCATTTTTATTCTCCTGTGCTTTAATTTGTATAGTATTTATCCAGTTCCCATTTTATAGGGTTGGTATCAATGTACTGCCATATTTTTTGATATTCGTGTTCGTTTCGAATTATGTGGTCGTGATATGAACGTTGCCAAACGGAAAATCCGATTTTTTTATTTGACATTCGTTTTAATGTTGATACAAACTTAGGAATAATCGCATTTGTAGGGGACGGCGTCCTCGACGTCCCGTTAACCCCATCAATTGTAATTATTAAATGAATATGATTCGGCATAATGGTATATTTATCAATATCCAAATATGTATAAATTGATTTCATTTCTTCGATTTGTTTCTTGGCAATTATTCCGTAATCTGATAATTTTATTATCGGGACGTCGAGGACGCCGTCCCCTACATCTATCTTTGATAATATTTCATGCTTATCTTTCGTGCATATCGTTACAAAATACGCACCATTTTGGGAATAATCATATTTTTGTAGTCTAATTTGTTTTCGTGTTGGTAATTCCATAATCACCTCGTGTTATGCGCATTTTATTTATGATGGTCTTTCGTAATAAATCCTACAAGGACAATTACAAAGCCTAACCCACCACCAAAATAAGCAAAAAAATTCTATGTTGACATCGCAATTCCTAATAAAATAATCGCAATTCCTAAAATCATAATTTTTAAACTCAACTTTATCACCTCACCTAATATAAATAACCTCTATTTTATATTAGAAACGATATCATCACGCATTTTGATAGCTTCAGCTCTTGCTTTCTCCATAAAATCAGCGCCATCTTTATCAGATTTTTGCCAAGCACACATAATTCCTCTTGACGAGTTAACAATAGCACCTAAACCGTCGTCGTTAAACGCGTTTTTGATGTCTTTACCAGTAGCGCCTTGTGCACCATATCCAGGTACTAGGAAGTATGAACCTTTGATTAATTCTCTTATACGTTTTTGTTCTTCTGGATAAGTCGCTCCAACAACAGCACCAACTTCGTGATAACCAAATTCACCGATGTTATCAGAGCCCCAGTCGTTGATTTTATCACAAACGTGCTCATACATTGGCTTGCCTTCCATAATTTTATTTTGGAATTCGCCAGAAGATGGGTTTGAAGTTTTAACTAATACGAAAACTGATTTTTCATTTGTTTTACATACGTCAACAAATGGTTTAATGCCATCAGTTCCTAAATAAGCGTTTATTGTAGCTGAATCTGCACCAAAAGGTGTAAATTCTCTGCCTAAGGCTTTTA
Source organism: uncultured Oscillospiraceae bacterium (assembly GCA_964370735.1). GTDB lineage: Bacteria > Bacillota > Clostridia > Oscillospirales > Butyricicoccaceae > CAYJLC01. The sequence continues at coordinate 3,099 of CAYJLC010000054.1, read as the reverse complement.
CAGTGCCTAGATAAGCTTCTGCGTAAGCTGTTGCAGTAGATCCGATATCGTTACGTTTAACATCAGCGATAACATACATGCCTTTGCTTTGAGCGTAGTCGATAGTTTCCTTGAGTGCCCTAGCTCCTTCATAACCTAATAGCTCATAATAAGCAGCTTGAGGTTTTACAGCAGGAACAATGTCACATAATGCGTCGATTAACCCTTTATTGAAATCTACCATAGCAAGCGAAAGCGCCCTTGTAATTTCCTCGTTTTTATACCTGTCATGAATAAAATTTGGGATATACTCTGGTCTTGCGTCTAAACCTGCAACAGTTGGGTTGTTTTTTTCTTTGATTTTTTTGATTAATACATTAATTGACATAAATTACCTCCTGAATACTAAAAAAATACGTTAACTAAAAATGGCAATAGAAACACCATAAGTTAACGTTTTATGTTATAAAATTGAAAAATATAGTTGAAAAGGACGCTTTAGGTTTAGGTTTTAAATTCATAAACATTGTACATCCTCCTTGTATATTTCAAATTACCTTATTATAGCATAAATTTCGATATAAGTCAACTGAAAGCATGCATATATATTATGAACAAAATATTAATTATTATTAATGCATATAGAAAAAGCAATCGGAAATAATATTTATGAAAGGGAGGTTTTTTATAATGAATAAATTTATTGGTGGATTAATCACAGGCGCTGTTGTTTCTGCATCAGCCGTTACAGCTATGAATATGGTGCACAAACAAGAGAAAAAACGCGAAAAGCACCCAGCAAATGTTGCAAATATGGGGAATATCGGTACTGCTCTTCATAAATTAGGAGATATGGCAGAAAATATCGGTCATAAATAATCTAAGGGCGACAACAGTCGCCCTTACATAGTAAAATTAAATTTTTTCAAAAAAAACTGGTAGCTTTTAGGCTACCAGAGTAAAATTAAACTGTTTTAATTTTTGCGAAACAGTCGCTGCAGTATACAGGACGATCTGTTTTTGGCTCGAAAGGAACTTTCGCTTCGCATCCACAAGATGCACAAGTTGACGCAAAATACTCTCTTGGAGTACGGTTAGCGTTTTTACGAGTGTCTCTGCAGTTTTTACAACGCTTAGGTTCGTTTTGGAAACCTCTTTCAGAATAGAATTCTTGCTCTCCTGCTGTGAATGTAAAATCTCCACTACAGTCAGAGCATACTAATGTTTTGTCTTCAAACATTGCCATAACCTCACTTTATGATATAATTGTTTTGTGCAAGCAAGGTTAATTGCCCCTTGCCGAATAATGCAAGTATAAAATCCCCTATGAATTCTAGCGAAACTGCCTTAAAAAACTCAGATTAAACTTTGCGACTATTTTAAACACAATGCCATTATACACCAGATTAACAGTTTTGTCAAGAATGTTTAAAAAAATTTTTTCATTTGAAGTAGTTTTGTGTTTTTTCGATAAAAAAATTTAATATTTTTGAACAATATGTTAAACTTTGCTTTCGACAAATTCAGCTATTCTTTTTGCTACATTTGAAACAGTATTTTCATCTTCGCCTTCAACCATAACACGAACTAGCGCTTCCGTACCAGACGGACGAACCAAAACTCTTCCTTCGCCTAATTTCTTTTCTTCTTCTTCGATAAACTGTGCAATTTCTTCGATTTCTAATAAATTTTTCTTAATTTCATTCGGAACGGCTACATTTATCATTATTTGTGGAAATGGTACAATTTCTTTGCCAAGTTCCGATGCTTTTTTACCACTATCTTTCAAAATTTTAAGGAATTGAACTGCTGTAAGCTGACCATCACCAGTAGTTGCATAATCAAGGAAAATGATATGTCCTGATTGCTCCCCACCTAAATTATAGCCCTTTTCAAGCATTTTTTCTAATACATATCTGTCGCCCACTTGCGAACATTCTATGCCGAACCCTTTTTCGCGTGCAAACTTATGAAGTCCTTTGTTTGACATAACAGTCGCAACAAATGCACCACCTTTAAGCGTACCTTTTTCCTTCATTTTCGTCGCCATAATCGCCATTAAAGTGTCGCCATCAATTTCATTTCCTTCATTGTCGATTACAAGACATCTATCGGCATCACCATCAAACGCGATACCCGCATCAAATTGACCTGCAACAACTGTATTACCTAAGTTTTTAAGATATGTCGAGCCACATTTATGGTTAATATTGATACCATTTGGGCTTGAAAATGAAATTTCAGCGTTTAGTCTAAGCTTTTTGAATAAATCTCTAGCAGTAGTAGATGCCGAACCATTCGCACAGTCAAAAACAATTCTCAAACCTTTTAAACTACCGTCAACCGAGCCTGCAATATGGTCGATATATTCTTCACAAGGATCTTCGTCATGGTCTAAAACAATACCTATTTTTGCACCTGTTTGCATAGGCACTTTTTCAAAATTTTCTACATAATATTCAACTTTTTCTTCAATACTATCTGATAATTTATAACCAGTCGCACTGAAAATTTTAATTCCATTGTCTTGGAATGCATTGTGTGATGCAGAAATCATAATCCCAGCGTCAGCCTTGTGTTTTACTGTTAAATATGCAACTGCAGGTGTAGGAATTACGCCTAATTGCTCGATATCTGCTCCCGCTGACGTGATACCAGCAATTAATGCAGCCTCTAGCATATCCGACGAAAGTCGTGTGTCTTTTCCGATTAAAATTTTCGGTTTGTGATTGCATTCGCGTGTTAAAACATGCGCTGCTGCTGCTCCGATTTTATAAGCTAATAGAACTGTTAAATCTTTATTAGCTTCCCCTCTTATTCCGTCTGTTCCGAAATATTTTCCCATATTTTTTCTCCATTCTATATTGTTTATTTATAATTTTTGGTTTTTAATTTTTTAAAACTGGGTTTACCTAAATTTTAGGCACCCCAAGTGCAAGCTTAAAATTTCTTGTTTTCTGGAAAACTTCGTCGAAACTCTGCTAATCAAATGCGTGCTCGTCAGGTGGTCGGTAGCGCCGACAGGCAATTTTGGTTTTTCTAAAAATAATAGTCAAACCATTGCGAAGCAATTGCGTGCACGTCAGGTGGTCGGTAGCACCGACAGGCAATTTTGGTTTT
>CAYJLC010000053.1:0-13904 GCA_964370735.1 uncultured Oscillospiraceae bacterium | reverse complement strand
ATATTTTTAGACAGGGAAATTAGCGAAAATAACTTAAAAAGTGTTATTATAGATAATTTTACAGCTATAAAAAACGTTACAAAATATTTAATAAAAATTGGTCATACTAAAATCGGCTATATACATGGAATTGATAACAATTATGATGAAAAAATGCGTTATAATGGCTATTTATCGGCTTTAAATGAACATAATTTAACACTAAATAAAGAGTTTGAGTTGCAAGGAAGATACAGTGAAATCGGGGCTTATACGTCTGTTCGAGATATGATTGCAAAGAAAAAAAGACTTCCAGAGGCGTTTATTTGTGCAAATGATGTGACGGCATTTGGAGCAATTAGGGCACTTAATGATGAAGGGTTTTCAGTTCCGAAAGATGTGAGCATCGTTGGGTTTGACAATATCGAGAAAACAGAGTATTTTACTCCTACTGTGTCGACAATTGACTCAAATTCAAAAGAATTCGGACGAAAAGCAATAGAAAATTTAGTGAAATTGATAAATAAAGAGGCTGTAACCAGCGAAATGATAGAAACAAAGCTTATAATTAGAAATTCAACCGATGTTAAGATTTAACAAAATAATGATTTTCAGCAACAAAAAACACATTCAGAAATTGCTTTCTAGAATGTGTTTTTTCTATTTAATTTAGCAATTTACACCTGCATTTCACAGAATTTTGCTATTTTATATGCTCATATCTGAAGAAAATCGAGCCACTTACGTTCAAATCTTCGTTGTATTCAAGCTGTCTATCGATTTCACCCTCTGGGAATTCGCCAGAAACTTCGCGATATGTTGCGTGGCAAATATAAAGGTCTACTTCGGTATTTTTTGTAATTTCGTGCCACCAATCGGCAATAATCGCGTAATCTGCGATTTCAAAACCTATATGCCAGTAAATTTGTGGTGCAATATAGTCTAAAATGCCCATTTCAACCCATTTTTTTGTATCTGCATGATGGGAATAATAACTCTCATTTCCTCGAGTTTCTGTGCCATTTGGGTCAGACGAGCTATTTTTCCAAATAGAAAATGGGCTTATTCCGAATGAAACTTCGGGTTTGGCTTCGTCAATAGCATTATACGTCATTTCTACTAGATTTTGCGTATTTTGACGTCTGAAATCGCCTAATTCTAAGTCATTTGCATATTTTTCGTAACTTTCGCTGTCATCAAATTCACCAGAAGGATAAAAATAATCATCAAAATGAATTCCGTCCACATCATAATTATTCACGATTTCCATGATTCCATCGACGATAAGCTCATTTACAGAAGGAATTCCAGGGTCAAAATAAGTGGTTCCATCGGTGTGTGTGATGACATAATCAGGGTATTTTTCTGCGATTTTACTAGTAGGTTCGCCATCTCTCGACACACGATATGGGTTAATCCAAGCGTGCAATTTTAGACCATTTTTATGACATTCTGATACAAAATACTCTAAAATATCGAATGGAAGTTCAATATCTTGCGAGCCTGTGACATAGGCAGATGGGGGAAAGATATCAGAATAGTGAAGAGCGTCTGACGACGGTCTAACTTGGAAAAAAATATCAGACATACCCTTGCTTTTTGACGTTTGAATTATGCTATCAATCTCAGCTTTCAAAACAGTTTCCGATAAATTTGGTTCAGATGGAAAGTCTAAATTTATCACACTCGCCACGAAAACGCCATTCAAATACGGAACTTCTTCTTCTTCTTCGGTTGGAATGCTTTCTAAATAAGGTGGATAAATTTCGGGGTCAAGCTCACTAGATTTGTCGATACCGTTGGCACTTCCTAAATTTACTTGCTCATTTCCGAATAAAAATATTATACAAAACGTAAAAATAAAGCTTAATATTACAATTATTGATTTTTTCATATCATTCTCCTTTGCTATTTTCGCTTTTATTATAGCACAAATAAAAAAAATATGCTATACTAATTATATTAAATATGTATTTTTTTTAGGAGCAATTTATGAAAGTTTTAGCAATAAATGATTTATCTGGATTTGGAAGGGCAGCGCTTACGACGATTATTCCGGTTTTAGCCGTTTGTGGGCACCAATGTGTGCCAGCGCCAACTGCAATTTTTTCGGCACATACAGCCTTTAAAAACTTCAGAATGCACGATTTAAGCGAAATTTTAGACGACTATATTGAGCATTTTAATGAACTTGAGGTCGATTTTAGAGCGATTTACTCTGGTTTTTTGAGCAGTGAAACACAAATCGATAGTGTGATATTGGCGATGAAAAAATTCCCAAGTACACTTAAAATTGTTGACCCTGTGATGGGCGATGAGGGGAAAATATATAAAACATATACACCGAAAATGTGCGAAAAAATGCGTGAACTTGTGAAATACGCCGATATTATTACACCAAATATTACAGAAACATTGATTTTGCTAGGACATGATATAAATACAGAAGTAAACACTAATGAGCAAGTTTTAGAGCTTTTTTCAAAGCTTTCTGGTCTGACATCTGCAAAAATCATAATTACAGGGATAAAACTCACTCAAAATCAAATTTCGACGGCATATTTTGTGGATAATGAAGTATTTTTCTACGATTTACCGAAATTAAACTCGTATTATCCTGGAACAGGCGATTTATTCACTTCTGTTTTAATTGGTAAAATTTTGAATGAACATAATATCAAAGAATCAATTGAAATTGCGTGTAATTTTGTGTTTGAAGCAATAAAATATACAAATTCACTCGAAACACCTCCACTTTATGGCGTTGAATATGAAAAAATACTGTCAAAGCTGTGTTAAATCTTTGTAAAATCAGTTTTTTACAGAAAAGATATAAGGTTAAGTAAATTTAATATTAAAATAAAAATTATGAAAAAAACGTAGCAATGCTACGATTGGGTATTTAAATGTGGAAAAATAATTTAATGATTAACTTTCAAACTATGAGTGAAAAACAGAAAAAAGTTGCAACTTATATGATTGAAAATAGCGAAAATATTGCGAATTTAACAATAAGACAGCTTGCAGACGAAGTAAATGTTGGGCAACCGACTATTATTCGGACAATTGAAAAAATAGGATATACGAAATTTCGAGATTTTCAAAAAGATGTTCTTATGAGTATCAGGCAAAATGTTGATATGAATTTTGAGAATGATAATCAGGCACTTCGAGTCATTTGGGATGATATTTTAATGCTTTCGAAAATGGCAAAGGAACTTGATTTTACAAAGCTCAAAAAAGTTGTAAAAATTATAAAAAAAGCAAATATAATAGATGTTTATGGTACAGATAATTCGGCAAATGCAGCAGCAGAACTTTCGGGGAAATTGTTGCATTTAGGATTTAAAAGCAGGCATTACAAGGATTTATTTTATCAAAAAGTTTCGGCAGAGCATCTAAATCGAAAAGATATAGCAATTGCTTTTTCGATTTCTGGCGAAACGATAGCAGTTATAGAGTCTTTAGGCAATGCGAAAAAAAGTGGTGCAACCACAATTGCAGTGACCAGTGATAGTGAGTCAAAACTTTCAAAAATTGCCGATTTCACCTTTATTACACCGACAATTGCATTGTCAGAAGTTAGTAAATGGATTACATCGCGTATTTCTCAAATTGCCTTTGTCGATGCATTTTGTGCAGAAATTTTATCGAGTGACATGGCTAAATTTACAAAAGAATTAGAAAAGTCAAATCGTACTTTTAAAGAAGACATCACAGAGCGTGCTAAATAATTAAAGAGAGGATAAAACGTAGTTTTGCTACGATTTTACCTCTTTTTTATTTGATAATGTTAAATCTTCGTTAAAAAAGGTTTACTTAGATTTGATGATTAAAACATAGGTATTATGCTAGAATATATACAGGAAAGGGACAAAAAAATGCAAAAATCCTTAATAAGAGAAGTTTTAAAAAACTGTTTACCTACAATATTATCATTAACTATGGTAGGTTTATATGGAGTTATCGACGGCCTGTTTGTCGGAAACGCAACAGGGGACACAGGGCTTGCCGCTATAAATATTTCGTGGCCACTTATCGCATGTATAAATGCAATCGGCGTCACAATAGGAACATCTGGCAGTGTGCTTATGTCTTTTGAAAAAGGAAATGGCAATTTCGAAAAAAGTCGCAAATTATTTAGCATCACAATTTCAACTATAATAGTATCAGCTTTAACTGCAACAATTTTTTTACTTCCGATTTTTCCTATAATATTAAAATTATTCGGAGCATCTGGCATGGTTTTGGTCGAAGCAGAAAAATATACAAAAACAGTTATTTTAGGCTGTATTTTTCAAAGTTTAGGCACAGGAATTATACCGATTTTGCGTAATAAGAATAAATCTTTCGTTGCTATGATTTGTATGGCAACAGGAACGATTCTCAATATAATTGTCAATTATTATTTGATTTTTATACTTGATTTAGGAATTCAAGGTGCTGCACTTGCTACAATTTTTGCACAATTAATTGTTGCGATTTTGGGTAGTATTGTTCTTTTAAGAGAAGAAAAATTTAAGTTTATGCTTAAATTAAAGGAAGTTTTGCAGATTTTTAAAATAGGAGTTGCTACTTTTGGAATAACTGTTGCGCCGTCTATTGTTTTAATGTTTACAAATTTGCAATGCTTAAAATATGGTGGCGACTTTGCTGTTGCATCGTATGCTGTAATTTCATATATTTCGTTTCCGGTAGGTTCAATGCTTTCCGGTGTAGGCGAAGGTGTCCAACCATTAATGAGCGTATGTGTTGGCGAAGGGAATTACGAAAAGCTACATAAAATAAAGCGTATTTCATTAGTAATATTAGTTATTTTTGCGATAATTTTAACGCTAATTGTAGCATTACTCAGCGAAAGCCTAGGAATATGGTTTGGACTTTCTAATGATGCTATAAATATCTTTAAAAATGGCATTTTGATTTATGCTTATGCATTTATTTTAACAGGCTTTGCAAAATTCAATGTTTCATACTTAAATTCCACGCTCCAAACGACGAAGGCTATATTTCTTACATACACAGAAAGCCTTATTGTCACACCGATTTTTATTTTCACATTACCATTTATATTTGAACTTTCAGGAGTTTGGCTTTCGTTTCCACTCACTGCTTTAGTTCAGATATTAATATACATATTTATTTCAAAAAGGAGAATTTCAACTAATGATAAAGGAACTTCCGATGGCTAAGTCTAATGCTTTGCCAGTATCAAAAGTAACCACAACAAGCAAAGTAGCGTACAAATTCAAAAAAATGTGTGAAGTAGGGCTATTTATACTTCCGGCATTAATCCCACTGGTAGTTTTCTGGGTTTTTCCAGTATTAAGGTCGCTTTATATAAGCTTTACTAACTGGGATTATATGACACCACAATATGATTATGTATGGTTTGATAATTACATAGCTTTATTTAAAGACCCACGTTTTTATGACGCACTTACTAACACAATTGTGTTTACAATAGGTACTTTAGTTCCAACGATTATATTAGGATTAGGGCTTGCATTATTATTACAAAAAGCTTTCGCAGGTGCTGGATTTTTCAAATTTATAATCTTCTCACCTTGGATTACTCCGACGGTTGCAGTTTCAATAGTTTGGACTTGGATTTTCGACACTGATAATGGATTTGCAAATTTAATTCTAGGTTTCTTCGGTATTCCAGGACTTAATTGGATTAGAAGTTCTGACACAGCTATGCTTGCTGTAATAATCGTTACAGTATGGAAAAGTCTAGGTTATGCTATGATTTTCTATCTTTCAGCTTTAGAAAAAGTTCCAAAAGAACTATACGAGGCAAATGGATTAGACGGTGCAAATGCTTATGAAAGATTTCGCGATGTAACACTTCCATCTATTTCGCCTACAACTTTTTTCTTAGTTATTATCACTATGGTAAACTCACTTCAAGCGTATGACCAAATACAAATTTTAACCCAAGGCGGACCTTCTGGAAGCACGCGTACACTTTTATATATGTACTATCAACTAGGTTTCGAAGAGTTTGATATGGGTCAGGCGAGTGCTATTGCAGTTGTATTAATTTTAATCACAGTTTTAATTTCGTTAGTACAATTCGTAGCATCTAAAAAATGGGTTCATTATTAATAGAGAGGGTAACAAATGAAAAAAATTCTAAAAATATTTACACTTGCCTCGGTTGGAATTTTCGCATTCTTTCCATTTATTTGGATGATTTTAAGTGCTTTAAAAACTAAAGCCGAAGTTATGGATGTGACAATATTTTTCCCAACAGTAGCACAATGGCAAAACTTTTATGAGGTAACTTTTAATTCACCACTACTACTATATGTGTGGAATAGTTTATTCGTTTCAACAGCGATTATTGTAATTCAGATTTTAACAGGTGCGATGATTGCCTACGGAATAGTTTTCTTAAAATTCAAAGGGCAAAATTTACTTTTTGCGATTATAATGGGGACTTATATGTTGCCTGCTGCCGCAACGTATATACCGAGTTATATTATTCTGTCGGACTTAAATTTACTAGATACTTTTGAAGGGCTTATTTTATCAAGTACAGTAAGTATTTTTGGTATATTCCTTTTAAGACAGGCATTTATGCAAGTACCGATTTCATTAATCGAGGCTGCAAGAGTAGATGGCGCTTCAAATTTCAGAATACTTTGGAGCATTGTATATCCAATGACAAAACCGTCTTTCATAACTTTCGGGCTTATGAATTTCATAACAAGTTACAACAATTATATGTGGCCGTCTTTAATAACAGACACGCCAGAAAAAGCACTAGTTTCACAAGGTTTACGCCGTTTCTTCATCGAAGGTGGAGCTTATGGAACAGAATGGCCACTTGTAATGGCTGGTTCGGCATTAATAGTATTACCACTGCTTATATTATTTGCGTGTACACAAAAATGGTTTATAAGTGGAATTGGTGGAGATACAGGTACAAAAGGGTAATTTAATTTAAGGAGAATTTTTAAAATGAAAAGAAGATTAATGGCATTAACATTAGGTTTAATTATGAGTTTAAGTCTACTTGCAGGTTGTACTGATGGCAACGCTGCTAGTGAAGAGCCACAAACAACGGCAGAGGGAAAAGTTGAAGTAGAATTTTGGTATTCTGGTGGTAAAACAGCTGTAAATGTTGTGGCTGAAATTGTAGAAGAGTTCAATGCGTCGCAAGACGAGTATGTTGTGGTTACTAACACACAAGCAGATTACGGGGAAACTTATCAAAAATTACAATCTGCAATCGCAGGAAAAACAGCGCCAGATATGGCACTTTTAGATGTTGCTGATGCTAGAAATTTATTTGAAAAAGGCTTAACTGCCGATTTGAATACTTTCATTAATGCTGACGATAGCTTTGCAAAAGATGATTACTTAGAAGTTTTTTATAACCAAGGGGTTTTAGGTGACGGATTATTCGCACTTCCAGCTTATGGCACGACGCAAGTTATGTATTACAATATCGAAGCGTTTGAAGCAGTAGGTGCTAAGGCTGAAGATATTAAAACATGGCAAGATTTAGAGAAAGTAGCGACAGATATTGCAGCTTTAGACGGTTTTGAATATGGTTGGGAACCTATGTGGGGTGCATGGAATTTAGTAGACGCATCTTTAAGCAACGGTGCAAAATTAATTTCTGAAGACGGAGAAACTGTACTTATAAACTCTGACGAGTGGGTTGAAGTTTGGGAAAGCTTTAGAACATGGATTCACGATGATAAAATAATGACTGTAAACTCAGGTGGCCAAGGTTGGGAATACTGGTACAAAACAATTGACGATGTGCTACAAAATAAAGCTGGTGGATACACAGGTTCTTCAGGCGACCAAGCAGATTTAGATTTCTCTATTGTAGCTGCAATGGAACAACCAGGTTTTGGTTCAAACCCTTCTGCACCAACTGCTGACGCATTACAATTTGCTATGCTTGAAAATTCATCATCACCAGAAAAAGAGGGTGCTTATGAATTTATGAAATTCTTCACTTCTCCTGAAAGTCAAGCAAAATGGACTATGAACACAGGTTATATCGCAGTTCGTAATTCAGTGCAAGAAGTGCCAGAATTTATGGCTTATGCAGAAGAAAATCCACAAGTTTTAGTTCCACTAGCACAAGCATCACATGGTTCTGCACCATTATACGACCCAACAGGTGGAAAAATCATAGATGCATTAGTAATTGCAGCAGATAAAGTAGAGCTTGAGAATATTTCAGCAAAAGAGGCATTAGACGAGGCACAAATAACAGCACAAGCTGCGTTAGATAACCTAAAATAATAGTATTTTATTGGAGAATGAATTATAAATGAATGTAAAATTGCAATATATTTATAATCAAAGTAATATTTTAAGGGAATTTGTTGAAATTCCCTTAAATTTAAGTAAGGCATACATAACTTATAAAACGTCGGTTGATATTAGAAGTTATGGTCTAATGCTTTCTTTGATTGACCCAGACGGCGATATTAGACTTAAAAAATTACTCGCAAAAGATGAAACTATCGTTTTGTCTGAAAGTGGGCTTGAAACATCTGTTGGAGGTGTTTCTGGCGAGGTGAAAAAAGGAAAGTGGACAGTTATTGTAGCTGTTTTTACAGAATATCTTAAAAAAGAAGTAATCGAGAATGGTTTTGACATAGAAATAAGTGTAAATGAAAAAGGTTTAGACACAGATGGGTTTTCAGGAACAAATTTCTGGTCGACAAAAAGCGATACTTTAAACACGAATTTATATGATTGGGACGAAGTATATTCTAGTGAAAAACGCTGGTATAAAGGCGATTTCCATACGCATACAAATCTTTCGGATGGCAAGGAAACGGTGACATCTGCAACGAAAAAAGCCAAAATGATGGATATGGATTTCTATGTTCCAACAGAGCATAATTTGGTGCATACTGGCTGGGTAGACACAGATATTTGTATAGTTCCTGGCATAGAAATCACTAGTGATAATGGGCATTTTAATATTTTTGGAACAAAAGTAGAGCCTAATTATATAGAAGAACTTATGATGACATCTAGCGAAGAATTTAACAATAAAATCATCGATGAAGCAAATCAAAATGGTGATATTGTAAGCATAAATCATCCGTTTTTAACACGTTGGAAATGGCTGTTTGAAAATACGGATTTATCAAAAATTCACACAATTGAAATTATTAATGACCCGACATATACCGACGCTACACCGTCGAATGATGCGTGCATTCGCTTTATGGATATTTTGTGGAATGATGGGCATAAAATCTATGGTGTTGGTGGTTCAGATTCGCATAATTTAATCGACGATTATTATGAGGGTTCGAATATTCCATCGATAGCAGGCGACCCTGGGACATATGTTTTTATGGAGAATTTATCGCCAAATAATCTGCTTAAAGCAGTAAAAAAAGGGAATATTTTTGTAACTCGCTTTTGTAATTTAGACATAAAAATTCATTCTGAAACCCAAGAATATTTACCAGGGGATGAGGTAAACGAAGATGTTGTTTATGAAGTTTCGGTTTATAACACAATAGATGAAATGGATATTTTCTTGGTTGAAAACGGCAAATATACTGAACTTAATGTTGAAAAAATAGGCAATATACAAAAAGTTATTACAAAAATTACATTTAACGATGAATATAAATGGGCAAGAATAGAAGTGCGTACAAAGGAATTTGATTTTAGAGCGTATGTAAATCCAATTTATTCTGGGAAAAAACAACGAAAGTTTAAAACTTTTAAAGATGCATTATCACTTTTGGAGGTGACTTATGATTAAAGGGATTTTATTTGACAAAGATGGAACGCTAATCGACTTTCATTCTTTGTGGATTTCGGCGGCAGTTTGGAGCGTTTCAGAAATTACTAGACTTAATAATTTGCATAGTGATTTTAATGAATATATCCTTGAAACGATAGGCGTGAAAGATGGAAAAATTAAACCAAATGGCGCCTTAGCTTATAAAGTTTACGATGAGATTGCAGAGGATATTTGTAACGATTTGTCGGCTAGAAATGTCCAAATTGATGCAAAAAATATGTCTAAACAATTGGTGTTTTTCTTTGAGCAATTTATTGTGAGCAATAAGTCTAAATACACAGAAATTACTGATACAAAAAAACTTGTAGAAGAACTGAAAGATATGGGTATTTTCATCGGAATGTCGACTGCTGACACTAAAGGTTCTGCGATAGATTGCCTTGAAAAATTAGGGGTAATCGATGAGTTTGATTATATCGGTGCCGACGATGGTGTTTTAAGGGCAAAGCCTGCGCCAGATATGGTTTTTGATTTTATGCACGAATATTCGCTTAAAGCAGAAGAAATTATGATTGTTGGCGATACATATAACGATATTTTATTCGCAAAAAGAAGTGGAGCTAAGGCTGTTGGGGTTTTAAGCGGTGTAAGCCAAGCTGAGGACTTTAAAAATGATGCCGATTTCATATTGTCTTCGGTAGCAGACATACCAAATTTAATCAAAAAGGAATGTATTAATTATGGCAGAAATTAGATTTAGTCATGTTTGTAAAAAATTCGATGAAACGTCGGTTGTTAGTGATTTTTCATTGGAAATTAAAGATAAAGAATTTGTGATTTTTGTAGGTCCATCTGGCTGTGGAAAATCGACGACTTTGCGTATGATTGCAGGTCTTGAGGAAATAACATCGGGTGACCTTTTTATTGATGATGTGCGTATTAACGATGTAAAATCTGCCGATCGTGATGTGGCGATGGTGTTCCAAAATTATGCACTTTATCCACACATGACAGTAGCAGACAATATAGCATATAGCTTGCGTATTAAGAAAGTACCTAGAAACGAGCGTATGAAAGAAGTATATCGTGTGGCTAAAATTTTAGAGCTAGAAGGTGTTTTAAACCGTTTGCCGAAACATCTTTCTGGTGGTCAAAAACAAAGGGTTGCTATGGGTAGGGCGATGGTTCGTAATCCAAAAGTATTTTTAATGGACGAACCTCTTTCAAACTTAGATGCTAAACTTAGAAATCACATGAGAACCGAGATTTTAAAGCTATATAAATCTTTAGATTCAACTTTTATTTATGTGACACATGACCAAACCGAGGCTATGACTTTAGGCACAAAAATCGTTGTATTAAAGGATGGGTTTATCCAACAAATTGCAAGTCCGAAAGAGCTTTATGAAAAGCCAGCAAACACATTTGTAGCATCTTTTATTGGTGTTCCTGTTATGAATTTCTTCGAGGGGAAATGTGAGCTTATAGATGGTGAAGTTTTTATTAATATTGGTGAAAAAAAGATAAAACTCGGCAAAGAATGGGCAAATGAAGTTTTAGAGCGCCATGAGCAAAACGAGGAAGTTATCATCGGTGTTAGACCAGAAGATATTATTATCGGCAAAGGTGATTTTATAGGTGAAACGAAATTAGTAGAGCTTTTAGGCAATGAAACAAATATTCATTTAGAGTATGAGGGCAAACCTATTATTGCTATATCAAAAGCAGATACTCGTTTTAAAGACGATGAAAAAGTTTCATTCTCATTTAATATGGATAAAATACATTTATTTAATAAAGAAACGACTATGAGAATTTAATGGCTTGTACATTAAAGAAAACCCTGTTTGTAAAAACAGGGTTTTTAATATATAGTTGCAAGTTTGATGCTTGTGTATGTTTATCAGTTTTATGCATTAAACTCAAACAAAAATAAAGTAAAAATTTTTTTATATACATTTAATATAAAAAAAGACGAAAAGCTTGATTTTATGTAAATAAAATGATATCATATACTGATGGAAAAAATAAATAATAATTTTTAAAATTTATGCAATAAAAAAGCAGACTTGTGCATTAACAATATGAGAAGGACAAAAACCCCTCAAATATTGTTAGCGAAAAGCTTTTTTAAAATAAATAAAAATTTTTTAAAATTTATGCAATAAAAAAGCAGACTTGTGCATTAACAATATGAAAAGGACAAAAACAATTTGCAAAAGCCTTTTATATTAAATATTGCTTAAATAAAAAAATTTAAAAATTATGCAATAAAAAAGCACTCTGGTGCATTAACAATATGAAAGGGGCAAAAACAACATGATTCTTTGCTTGACGTCGGTAAGTGAATTTAAAGTTTTAGATGATGCGAATTATCTAGATGAATGTATTTTTAAAATTGTAAATAAAGATAAAGAGGCTCTGTCAGATTTATACCATAAAACTTCTAAATCGGTATACAGTTTCGCTTTAACTCTTTTGAAAAACACTCATGATGCAGAAGATGTTATGCACGATGTGTATATCTCGATTTTCAAATCTGCGAGCAGTTATAAATCAACTGGAAAGCCAATGGCTTGGATTATAACTATTACAAAAAATCTGTGCTATATGAAATTAAGAGAAAGAAACAAGAGATCTGATATCCCAGCAGAAGATTGGGAAAAATACTTAGAAGCAAAAACGGAGGTATCTTTTGAAGATAGAACGGTTCTTGCAAAATGTATGACAGGTCTTAAAGATGATGAACGACAAATCGTTATACTTCATGCAGTTTCTGGTTTTAAACACAGAGAAATTGCAGAAATATTAGATATGCGTTTATCGACTGTCCTTTCAAAATACAATAGAGCACTAAAAAAATTAAATGAACTAATGAGAGGTGAATGGCAATGAGTAGACGAATTGAAGACAAAATAAATCAAGCATTCGAACATGCTACCCCTGACATTCTTGACAGAATCCTCTCTGACATTGATAATGAGAAGGGAAATGTGATTATTATGACTAACACTACTAACAAAAACAACAAATTTATAAAAGGTCTTTCAGCAGTCGCTGCTGCGTGCGTTCTAGTTGCTGGAGGCACAGTTGGATACAACATGATTATGAATCAAGGTAATGCTGTTGATTCTACAATTTACCTAGATGTAAACCCAAGTATTGAACTTGATATCAACAAAGCAAACAAAGTTGTTGAAGTTGAAGCTAAAAATGCTGACGCTATCAAAATTTTAGGAGAAATGAACCTTGAAGGTTCTGATATCAATGTAGCTGTAAATGCTTTAGTTGGTTCAATGCTTAAAAATGGATATATTACAGAAGCTCAAAACTCTGTTTTAATCACTGTTGACAACGAAGACGAAGCTAGAAGTGAAGAATTACAAACGGCTTTAAGCACAGAAATCAAAGAAACATTAGCTGCAAATAATGTTGAAGGTTCTGTTGTTAGCTTAGTAGTTGAAGGCGATGATGACAAGAAAAACGAAGCCGATGATTTAGGAATATCTGTTGGTAAAGCAGAATTAATTACTAAAATCGTTGCTAGTAACCCAAAATATACAGTTGAAGAACTTTCTAAACTTTCTATCAACGAATTAAACCTATTAACTCAAGCAAACCAAGATGTTACGGTTGATACTGTTACAACTACTGGTTCTGCAAGTGAAAACGCATATATCGGTATCGAAGCTGCAAAAGCTGCTGCATTAGCACACGCTGGTGTTACTGATGTGACTGAACTAAAAAGCGACCTTGACTTTGAAGATGGAATTATGGTTTACGAAGTAGATTTCGAAGTGAATGGTGTTGAATACGAATACGATATCAACGCTGCTACTGGTGAAGTAGTAAAATCAGAAGTTGAACAAGACGATGACAATGATGATTTAGATGACGATAATGACGATTTAGACGATGATAACGATGACGACGATAATGACGATTTAGACGACGACAATGATGATATCGACGATAATGACGATTTAGACGACGACAACGACGATATCGATGATATTGATGATTTAGACGACGACAACGACGATATCGATGATAATGATGATTTAGACGATGACAATGATGATAACGATGATAATGACGATTTAGATGATGACAATGATGATGATAATGACGATTCAGACGACGAGGACGACGACGATGACAACGATGACTAAGCATT
>CAYJLC010000052.1:1179-13952 GCA_964370735.1 uncultured Oscillospiraceae bacterium | reverse complement strand
GGAAATTTTCAGTGCTTTATTATTATACACATTAATAATAAATTTGTCAACACTTATTTTGAAAAATATGAAATAAATTTAATAATATACAAAAAACCCTAGTCGTTTAAACTAGGGTATTGGATTAGATATTTAAAATAAATTTATCTACAACGTGGCAAACTCCATCGTTATCGATATGTAAAGTTTCATAATCAGCGATATCTTTCACGTCTTGAACAGCATTTCCCATAGCTACGCCTAGACCAGCAGCTTTAATCATAGTTAAATCGTTATAACTATCGCCAACTGCAATGATTTCTTCTCGTTTAATGCCTAAATGATTAGCTAAAAACAATAAACTAGCACCTTTATCCACATTTTTATTCATAAACTCTAAGAAAAATGGTTTTGAAAAAGTGATATATAATTCATCGCCAAGTTTTTTTGTAATTTCATTTTGGATTTCCAAAAGTCTAGAATTTTCATCGACATACATTGCTTTGATTGTATTTTCTTTAAGTTCTGACGCAAAATCGTTAATAATGCGCAATGGCATTTTTGTAAGCATTTCTTCATTTTTGGCAGAATCATTGATTTTTGTGCATAAAATCTCATCATCAATGTAAGTTAACATTGCTAAATCGTTCTCTTTTGCAAAATTTTGCATTATTTCAACTTGTTTCATAGTGACATCTTGTTTAAAAATAACTTCATTTGTTGAAGGATTTACAATTTTTCCACCATTAAAGCCTAGCAAAAATAACTTATTATTATCTAAATCAAGCTCTTTTACAACGTGTTTCATGCCACCCATAGGTCTTCCTGTTGCTAAAACGATAAAAACTCCAGCATCTATCGCTTTTTTTAATGAATTTATGACATTTTTCGAAATATGACCATCTTTTGATACAATTGTGTCATCAAGGTCTAGCGCTAATAATTTGTAGTTCATTTTCTAACCTCTTTTTTTATTTTACTTATATCATTATACAATAAAATGAATTTTTTTGCAAGAATTAATTGACAAAAACACTTTAATGTGATAGAATATACCCAATATTCGCAGAGTAGGATTTTATGCGTTAATCTGATGGTTTACAGTGCCTTTTGAACGGGGAGTTGTCAAAGGGACGAAGAGATTTCTCACGATATAAAGTCCGCATCCCGCTGTTACATATTAGGACTTTTTACGCCCTTTTTTATGTAGCTCGTCTGCATAAAGGAGGCGTTTTTTTATGATTAAAACTTAATTTCTTCTTGAAAATTTTAAAAAAAAGATTCAAGGAGGAAAAATGAAGAAAAAAGACAATATACGGAAAATTACTATGACAGCAATCTTTGTAAGCATAGCTGTTATTTTAAGGGTAGTTTTTCCTTTAAATGTGCCACTTTTTGGTCACGAGGGCATCAGATTTGGGTTTTCAGGTATATTTACATCACTTGCAGCAATTTTAGGTGGACCGATTTTTGGAGCAGCAGCTTCGGCGCTAACAGACATTATTGCATTTATAATAAAACCGACAGGGACATATCTTTTTCCTATGCTTTTGGTGCTTATTTTAGGAGGACTTTTAAGAGGTTATTTGTGGTTGGTACTTAAAAATCGAAATGCGAAGAATTTTCGCTTGATTTTGATGGTATTTGCATCGCTAGTGACGATTTTTGGACTGTCGAATGCTGTTTTATTTAATTTAGATGGAATTAATAGTGATTTTTTTGTAAATAATCCGAATTATGACATCGATTCATTAAGTTATATCGGTGAAATAATAATTTCAAGGACACAAGCTTTAAAAGACCCGTCTGCCAGCATTAATGAATATATATTAATTCTAACTTATGGTGTAATTTCGATAGGATTAATTGCATTTTCGATGATAATTATCGATTTTTTTGCAACGAAATACCTAGAGAAAAGGGGCATGAAAAGTTATGTTTTGCCACTGATGATAACGATAATTGTATCTGGAATTTTTGTCACAACGGTAAATACACTTGTATTGCGCGAAACAATTTATACAGGGTGGAAAGAATTACCGTTTCTAATTATTTGGCTACCAAGAGCGATT
Organism: uncultured Oscillospiraceae bacterium; assembly: GCA_964370735.1. Classification (GTDB taxonomy): domain Bacteria; phylum Bacillota; class Clostridia; order Oscillospirales; family Butyricicoccaceae; genus CAYJLC01. Next base: position 11,901 of record CAYJLC010000052.1, on the reverse strand, counting down.
GAGGAGCTTTTGAGTAGTGCGCTAGAGATTTATGCGCTTGCAATTATGATTAATGTGTATGAACGAATAAAAAAATAGAAAAATACCCGATTTTCGAAAGGAAACGGGTAATTTTTTTAGAAAAATTCAAACAACCAATATTTACCAAAAAGTTATTGCAATTTATGGAAAAATATGGTATAATCTTTATAGAAATTTAGAATTTCGAGTTCAACGCAAAAATGGAGGGTATAAAATGAAAAATTTTACTAAAGTAAATGGCACAAAAAAGCAGATTTTTAATGCATTAATCATACTTTTAGATCAAAAATCCCCAGAAGATATAACTATTTCTGATATTTGCAAAGAAGCGGAAATTGTGAGAATGTCGTTTTATAGGCATTTTAACTCAAAAGAAGACGTGATACTATATTTTTTCGCACAAGAAATTACTGAGTTTATTGAATATGCCAAATCGAATAATGTGAGTGAACCTAGAGATATTTTAAGTTTGCGATTTGAAATTATAAAAAATTCAGCATATACACCGATTTTGACTAAATTTGATTGTATAGATAAGATTTGCGTATGCATTCGCACGAAATTTAATGAAATTTTAAACTTTGACAAGCCAAAAGATGAATATTTGTGGGACTATATCACTGGAGGAATTGATTCAGTGACTAAAAAGTGGATTGATGACGATATGTCACTTAGTATTGACGAAGTAGCTGAAAAAACATATAAATTTTTTTATTTTTCTTTTTAATTTTTGTCTTTAATTGTGTTGATAATAAACTCTCGTGAGAGGGTCTGTTTGGGTTGCATTTTTTTAAAGATAAAAAATAAAAGTCACGAACTTCGTGACTTTTATTTTGCTTGTATTGAACTATATTTGTGTTTAGATAGCGTTTATAGGTGATTAAAGCTATTTTTTGTCATAATCTAAGCGTATAAACTGTGCATCAATTAAATCATCATCGATTGTTAAAATCGCATAGGAAGCACGAATATCACCATCTTTTGGTCTGCCGACACTGCCTGGATTTAGGAAAAACTTGCCTAAAACTTCTTTTTTATACGCTATGTGGGTGTGACCGAAAACAATGATATCTTCGTCTATTGCCTTGGCAATTTTGTGTTGAAGTTTATCGTCCCATTTATATACATATTCATAAATTGAAAAAGGGCTACCATGAGTAAGCAGTATTTTTTTGCCATTAAACTCGATAGAAATAATCTCTTTTAGTGATTTTATGTAATTTTTTTGACGTTCAGTGTTAAGGTAAGTTTCAAGCATATTGTCGTTGTTTCCTAAAACGGTGACTATATTATTTTCAAGAAACATATCGACAATTTGGGCAGTGGAACTTCCGTAAGAAGAAAAATCGCCAAGACTGTATATTTGTTCGATATTTCGACTTTTAATGTCTGAAAGAACCTTTTTAAGCGCGAAAATATTACCATGAACATCAGAAATAAATGCGATTTTCTTTTCCATATTCCACTCCTTAATAAAGCTTATTTTGTACTAAAATTTCATGCATTTTGCGGACTCTTTCATCCCAAGAACATTCTTTTCCGTACTGTAATCGTAAATTTGTTTTAGTATTATCTGGCTCGTTTAATGCAAGTTCGCACATCGCTAAAAACTCTTCATTTGTGTCAGAAATATACACACAATCGGCAAAATCTGCTACTTGAAGGGGTTCTTTTGTGCAAACTATTGGCTTTCCTGTTGCTAGGTATTCGTAGAATTTTAACGGGCTTACATCTTTTGAAAGTCTGCCACTCTCGAAGGTATTTAGGCATACGTCGAAACACGAAATATACGCTGGAAGTTCATTTTGTGGGATTAGGCCTTTGAAAATTATATTGTCATATTTTTTCAAATAATCAACATTTACCCCAGGAAGTGTTCTGCCGATGAAAATTATAGTATCATTTGGACGATTTTTTGCAAGTTCTTCGATTTTTTCGTAATCTATGCACTCTTGAAGCATACCAACGAAGCCAAAAATTTTACCAGTTACATTTTTAAGTTCATAGGGAGTGTCAAACTTTTCTGTGTGCGCCTTGCTAAAAAGTTCGTAAGCACAGCCGTTTGGGATTAAAAATGCCTTGTCATTATACTCGCGTAAAGTTTCGTGCAAGCCGATAGCAGTAGAGAACACCAAATCAGCTTTTTTTGCTAAATCACGCTCCATATTGTCGACAATTTCAGGATTTATGTTGCCAACATAGCCAGAATGTCTGTCGACGCAGTCATAAACTAAGTTTTTATGCTTAATTTTTGAAACGGCGTCACAAGCAGAAGGGGAGTAGCACCACAAAAGAACATTTTTCATTTTATGCTTTTTTATCTTACTATTTACATACATAGAAGTGTAAAATTGATTTATTTTATTAAAAAATCTAACTTTATTGAAAAATGGTATTATCGGAGGCTGATTATAAACTGTGATATTTCCTTCAATCTCTCCTTTTTTCATAAAAGCAAAAATTTGCTTAAACGCCTTTTTATCTTTGAGTGGTGCTGCAAAAGTGACAGCAGGATTGAAATATAAAATGTTCGCATCTGGAAGACGTTTCATAACATTTTGTTTTCGAGTAGGCAGTGGGTGGAAGTTTGTTGTAGACAAACAAACGATATTTCTCATTTTAGTCCTCCAATAATTTTGTAACTTCTTGTATATTAATACTCTCGATTTCGCATAGTTTTTTGCGTGCATTTATAACTTTTTCTTTATATTCAGAAGTAAGACCTATATCGATTAATTCGTTTAACTTGTCACTTTTTACTTCTTCGAGTGCTATACAAGAATTTTCGGAAATATACTTTAAAAATCCATCGACTTTAATGTCGTAAGACATTCCGATGACAGGAACGCCACCAGAAACCGAGAAAATAAGCGAATGTAGCCTCATTCCGAGGACTAAATCCATTTTTGAGAATAAACCGATGGTAGTTTCGGTTTTTTGCTTAACATCGATGATATGGTATGGTGAATTTACTTGTGATGCAATTTTTTTCGAAGGTTCTAGGTCATTTGGGTATTCAATCGGAAGAAAAACAGGTATTAAATTGTGTTTTTTGTATGCATAGTCAATTGATTTCGCGACTTCACTACAAATATTGTCGAAATTTTTCCAATTTCTAACGCCGATACCAAGGTATTTTTTATTTTCTGGGACATTTGCATCTCTTAAAACACTCAAAACTTCGTCGTCATTTTGTGGTGTAATAATCAAAGTAGGGTCGGCAGAAATTATGATTTTCGGAGAAGTTACGCCTAATCTGTCGAGCTCGTCTTTCGAAATTTCATCGCGAAGAGTTATAACATCTACATTTTTATTTATAACTTTAGTGGCAAGTTTTCGGTTGAAACTGCCGTTTACAGGCCCAATTCCGCAACCATACATGATTACTTTAGCGCCGAATTTTTTTGCAAGGCTTAGTGTGAATAAGTAAAAATATAGTGAGCGAGATGAGGTTACGTCTTGAATTAAACTACCGCCACCGTTGATGTAAATTTTTGATTTTTTGAAAGCTTTTGCGAACTTAAATACATTAAAAGTGAAGATTGAATTTGTAAGATAGTCAAGTTTTGTGTCTAAAGGTGACCTTGACATTACGCAAAGAGGAATATTTTCATCGATTTGACGCATTTCGGAAACAATCGCACGCAAAATGGCATCATCTCCAGAGTTTCCTTTTCCATAAGCACCACAAAGTGTGATTTGCGAGCGTTTATTACTCTCGATTTTATGTTTTTTGATACAATTTTCGTAAATTAGAACTTGTGTGCTATAAGTGTTTTCAAGTGAAAAATTAGCGCTCGCTTTTTTGAAAGAAAGAGTTCTAAAACGCTCGATTTTTTCTTTATCTGACGATAAATCAACGATTTGTTCTGCAAATTTTTCGAAATCTCTAGGTTTGAAGATATATCCATCAACTCCAGACGAAATAATCTTGTTTACACCACCGACATCAGACGAAATTGTTGCACATCCATATAAAATGCCTTCCAAAATTGCATAAGGAAACGTTTCCGAGATTGAACAAATTATATTTATGTCGATTGAGCTGAAAAACGACGCGATATCTGAAACCCAGCCGATAAAATGCACCCTGTCACTGATATTTAGGTCTTGTGCAAGCTTTATAAGCTTGTCCTTGTCTTCACCATCACCACCGATTACTAGTCGCAAATGAGGGTTTTTCTTAAGAGCAATTTCGAACGCTTTAAGCAGAGTTGGTATGTCTTTGACTTCTGTTAGTCTAGCTGCAATGCCTAAAATAACATCATCTTTTTCAATTTTAATATCGGAAAAAAACTCATTTCTGCATACTTTTGGAACTTCTACATCAAAATCAATTCCGTTATATATTTTGAAAATATCGTTAGGGTCAAAGTTTCTTGTGATAAGTAAATTTCTCATTCTGTCGGCAACAGAGATGTAATAATCGATTTTTCGTAGCGCATAAGCATTTGCAGCACCGAAGGTATATTGCCTTAAAGGCGAGCCTAAATAATCCAATTTGTAGTCCGAATGGACAGTTGACACAAATGGGATATCAAACTTGTTTTTTATAAGAGCTGCCATTAAATTTGCCCTTGAACCATGAGAGTGGATAACATCAGGTGCAAATTTCTTGCAGATATTAATTAATTCACGTTTTGCTTTGAAAATATTATTTGACGGAATAATTTCGACATCTATTCCTGCATTTAGAGCCTCGTTTGGAAAATCTCCATTTCTAAAGCTAATAAGTTTAAATGTGTGGTTTTTTGCTAGTCCTTTGGCAAGAGAAAGGATATGTGTCTTAGCTCCGCCGACGTCGCCTCCACCCATAAACATTAAAATTTTCATTTTTCCTCCAATTATATATAGATTTTTTTTGAAATATGTGGTAAAATAACTTTGTATTTTATTTTACCATAAATTACGGTAAATTAAAACTATTATTTTAAAATTAATTTTACGGAGGAAAAAATGAAGATTATTGACGAAAAAGGCAGACTATTTAAAACTATTAATGTGGTGGACTTAACTGTGGTTGTTGCAGTGGTGCTTGCGATAGCAGCAATTGCATATACACTATTCTCTTCACCTATTCAAAACGCAGTTGCAGCCGAAGTTAAAATGACTACAACTATTCGCGTTCGTGGTGTTACAGAATATGTTCAAGAGACGCTTGATAATATAGATTTGACAAATGAGCAATTAGTTTCAAGCTCGGCTTTCATCGATGCTCACATTGTTAGTGTTGAAAAAGCTGAGTATGAAAATCAATCTTTTGATGCAAATGGTGTAATTCAATCTTCGGTTGACCCTGTTAAAGCCGACTATATCGTGACGGTGGAGTCGAGTGTAGCATCAAATACAGCAACACCAAAAATTGACCACCAAGAAGTGCGTGTTGGTCGTGGATTTATTTTAAAAACTCAAGAAGTGGAACTGAATGGTATTATAACATCGGTGGTTATTGATGATTAATGTATTTAAAAACAGTTTACTTTTTAGATTTTTTGAAAAAGTAGTAGAGATTTATAAAAATGGCGCTATTCACAAAGCTACCGTTAATACTAAGAAATACTATGAAATATCAAGAACAAAAGTCGCTTTAGACAACTATGCTTCGAAAGAAAGTGCTGTAAATACATCTTTTTATCAAAAAATTGTTAACTTAATAGCGTCGTTTTTAACGGCTATTGGAAATGTTTATGCGCATTCTTTTGTGAAGAAAATATTCGATTTTTTTGTTAATTTATATATGAATATCACGAAAAACAGCAAGATTTTCAAGCCAATTCATGCTTTAGGCGTGAAGGGTGCGTTGATTTTTTTGTTTGCGATGTATCTTTTTTTAGATTTTGTTTTTGGTGATTTAATATATATACCTGTGATTTCTTCAACGTGGGACGAACTTCTTTTGATATTGTTTTTTGTGGTTGTGATTTATCGTCATATAACATTTAAAACTGATATAAGATTAAAGACGACTCCTCTTGATGGATACTTATTTATGTATTTCTGCGTGGGACTTTTCCTTATGGTTTATGTTTCGCCGATTATGTATATCGCAATCGAAGGATATAGACAGGTTTTCCAATATATGTTATGGTTTTTCGCTATAATTTTATTAATTGATGACGATAAGGATTTTAAAGTTTTATATAATTCATTTATTGCCATTGCTATTCCTGTGTGCTTACATGGTTTATATCAATTTGTAACCAATGCGCCTATGCCATCAAATTGGGTTACGAGCACTGAAAATTTCTCGGGTACTAGAATTTATTCTATTCTAGGCAGCCCTAATATTATGGGTGCATTTTTGGTGTTGTTTGCTCCATTAATCGCCGGCTATCTTTATACTGCGAAGACAGGTATTGGTAAATTTTTAGCATTAGGTTTTACTGGCGGAATGTGCCTTGCTGTGCTACTAACATACTCAAAAGGTGCGTGGATTGGGCTTGCTGTCGCTGTCTTGCTGTTTGCAATTTTAGTTGATAAAAGACTTTTGGCATTGATTTTAGCTGGTGCAACTTTTGTTGTAGCATTTATTCCTGATGTTTCAAACAGAATAACTTATTTGTTTACCGAAGAATATCAAACAGCCTCTGATGCTGGTGGTCGTTCTATGCGTTGGGCATTTGGGTTTGACCTACTTGAGGAAAATAATCCGCTTTTAGGCTTTGGTTTGGGACGTTTTGGTGGTGCGACTGCTATGAGAAATCAAGTTTTATTAGAAATTGATGGTTTTGAATATTTCTATTTGGATAATTATTATCTGAAAACTTTAGTTGAAATGGGATATTTGGGATTAAGTTTTTATATTCTTTTACTAATAGCGTTCATTTTTGTGTCAATAAAAGCAATTTTGCGTGTTAGAAATACAGAAATGTATGTACCAACTGTGTCAATTTTTTGTGGTATGATGGGTGTTTTAGCACATTGTTTCACTGAAAATATTTTTGAAGTTCCGTATATGCAAGCATATTTTTGGGCTATGGCTGGACTTATTATGTATGTCGGATTTGTCAGAAATCGAAAGAAACTAAAATAAAAGAGGACGGTTTTTACCGTTCTTTTTCACCTAATTAATATTGAAATTTGTGAAAGTTTTGGTATGAAAAATAAATATGAAAAGAGGCTTAGAAATGGAAATTTGGGATGGATATAATAAAGATTTAACGCTTGCAAACATTGATTTGGTGCGTGGCGAAGAAATTTCTTCAGGTGTATATCATTTGGTTAGTGAAGTGCTTGTGCGCCATGTTGATGGTGATTTTTTGATTATGAGAAGAGCACTCGACAAGCCGATTCACCCTGGAAAATTTGAGGCTACTGCTGGTGGCAGTGCTATGAAGGGCGAAACTGCACTTGAATGTGTGAAACGCGAATTACTTGAAGAAACAGGCGTAAATTGTGATGAATTTACCGAAGTTGGTACACATGTTTGCGATATAAATAATACAATTTATTGTTGTTTTGTGTGTGAAACAGATATCGACAAAAATAAAATTAAGCTACAAGATGGCGAAACTATCGACTCTATGTGGGTTTCAAAAGAAGGATTTAAGGAATTTTTGAAAACTTCTATGGGAATTGAGAGCAAGCAAGCTCGCTTTAGCGAATATTATAAAAAAATCGACGTGATGTAGATGAAAGTTTAATAGAAAAACCCTGTTTTTAAAACAGGGTTATATTTTTGCAGTAATTTAATTATCTCGCCATTCTTTCTACACGCTTTGCGATAGATGTATCAAAATCTTCGAGCTCGCTTACATAAGTATCGTTCATATAGATTGAAGAAATCATAAAATCGGCAGTGGCTTTAGTAGTTGATATCGGGATATCATAAACAGCAGCAACGCGAAGAAGTGCCTTGATATCAGGGTCGTGAGGTTGAGATGCTAGTGGGTCCCAAAAGAAAATCATCATATCGATCTCGCCATCGACGATTTTTGAACCGATTTGAAGGTCGCCACCTAGTGGTCCGCTTGTGTAGCTTTTTACAGGAAGGCTAGTCGCAGAGGCGATTAAGCGCGAGGTTGTTCCTGTTCCACATAGGAAATGTCCTTTTAATGTATCGAAGTTTTTTTGGCACCATTTTACTAGGTCTTGCTTTTTTGTATCATGCGCGATAAGTGCAATTCTTTTTTGTTTGTCGATTTTTCTTGTAATTAAATCCATAAATCCTCCTAAAATTTTAAAATATCGCGAGCGATGTAGATATTATCATTGTCAATTAAAATTGGGCGCTTAACAAGCATGCCATCGGTCGATAGAAGTGCATATTTTTCCTCTAGGGTCATGGTAGGCAGTTTATCTTTTAGTGAAAGTTCTTTATATTTAAGTCCGCTCGTGTTGAAGAATTTTTTAATATCAAAGCCACTTTTTTCGTGCCAAGATTTAATTTCATCGAAACTTGGATTTTGTTCTACAATATGTCTTGTGTCAAAGTTTAGACCTTTTTCAAGCAAAAATGCTTTATGTTTTTGACAGGTCGTGCATTTTGGGTATTCTATAAATAACATTTTTTCACCTCTAAATTCTATATATTTCTAATATTATTGTAACATAATAAAAAAAGTTTTGCAAATGAAATATAGATAAATACAGGCTTTTTTATAAAATTAGCACTCTTTTAAAGAAAGTGCTAAAAAAGGTATTGACAAATTAAAAAAAATGGTGTATTATGTATTTAGCACTAAGGGACTTAGAGTGCCAAACGAAATAGGAGGTGTTAAAAATATGCTTTCAGAACGAAAACAACAGATTTTGAAGGTTATAATTGAAGACTATACAAAATCAGCAGAACCTATTTCGTCAAAGTCGATTTGCGATAGATTTAAATTTTCGTCGGCAACTATTAGGCATGAAATGAATGAACTGGAAAGTTTGGGTTTTCTTGTAAAACCGCATACTTCTGCCGGAAGAATTCCTTCTGATTTAGGTTATAGATTTTATGTAGATAATCTGCTTAAATCAAGTCAAAACTTGCCTGTGGATTTGAATTTTATTGAAGACTTTATGTCGATTAAGCTAAAAGAACTTGATAACTTAATCCATGAAACGTCTGATTTAATATCAAAGCTTACTCAATATACAAGTGTTGTAGCGACACCTGTTATGTCGAAAATATTTTTCAAAAAAACGGATATTCTATATGTTGATGAAAAATCTTTTGTTTTAACTATTGTTACTGATAATAATATTATTAAAACAAAAATGATTAAAAGTGATATTTCCTTATATAAAGAGGAAATTGAAGATTTAAGCGAAATTTTAAACAAACTTATTACACATATAGATATTCAAGATATTCAGCTTGATAGAATGAATATTTTATATAAACTAAGTCATTTGTCATTTATTATTGATAAAATAATCCTTTTTGTTATGGAAACTATAAAAGAACTTACGGCGCAAAGAATTTATCTTGGTGGCGAAAGTAATATTTTAAATTATCCTGAATATGAAAATGGCATTAAAGCAAAAGACTTAATTGATTTTATTAAAAACCCGAATATGCTTAAATTTGCACCATCGGATAATATTCGTGTTCGAATAGGTTTCGAAAATGGTAATAATCCACTTTCAGACGCAAGCGTTGTTTACACAACTTATAGCGTAGGCGCACACGATTACGGAGTTATCGCCGTAGTTGGTCCGAAAAGAATGGATTATGCGAAAGTATCTGCTTATTTATCACTTTATGCAAGACAACTTTCGAAAATAATTGAGGCATCATTTTTAGCAAGTGATAAAGAAAACGACGAAGGAGAAGATTAATGGCTGAAGAAATTTTAGAAAATTTAGAAGAAAATGAAGAAGAAACCGAAGAGGTTTTAGAGAAAACTGAGGTAGAAATATTGCAAGATGAAATAAATGCAAAAAATGATAGCTTTTTAAGGTTATCTGCTGAATATGACAACTTTAGAAAACGTTCGGCAAAAGAGAAATCAGAAAGCTATTCTAATGGTGTTTCAAAGGCAGTAAATGAACTTTTGCCAGTTTATGATACATTATCAATGGCTTTACAAGGCGAAATGAAAGAAGAAGACCCACATTTAAAGGGGCTTGAGCTTACATTTAAACAACTTTGCGAAGCACTTAAAAAATTAGGTGTTGAAGAAATCGATTCTGAAAGAGGAACGAAATTCGATGCAAATTTACACAACGCAGTTATGCATCTTGAAGACGATACTTTAGGCGAAAATGAAATCGCAAACACATTCCAAAAAGGTTTCAAAATCGGCGATAAAGTTATAAGATACTCAACAGTCCAAGTGGCAAACTAGCACCTGACGTGCACGCGATTGGCTTCGCCGTATTTCAGACATAGTGCCAGTAGGGGACGACGCCCTCGACGTCCCGTAAAAAATTACGAGGAAAAAACAAATCACCCGTCGACTATCGTCGACACCCTCTTTACTAAAGAGGGCAATCAAAAAGTTGACGGAGGATTAACAAAAAATCAAAATATGCACCTACGTCAGGTGGTGTAGGGGACGACGCCCTCGACGTCCCGTTAAAAAATACGAGGAAAAAAACAAATCACCCGTCGACTATCGTCGACACCCTCTTTACTAAAGAGGGTAAATAAAAGCCTCCTTTTAAAAGGAGGTGGCAACCGAGAGGTTGACGGTGGATTAAGAAAAACAAATAAAAAATTAAACAAAAAATAAATTAAATTATGAGTCCACGAAAGATGGATATATGGAGGAA
>CAYJLC010000052.1:0-1169 GCA_964370735.1 uncultured Oscillospiraceae bacterium | reverse complement strand
ATTATTATTATGGGAAAAGTTATTGGTATTGACTTAGGAACAACAAACTCTTGCTTCGCTGTTATGGAAGGCGGAGAAGCTACTGTAATCGCTAATGCTGAAGGTGCTAGAACTACTCCTTCTGTTGTAGCATTCACAAAAGACGGCGAACGTCTAGTTGGTCAAACTGCAAAACGTCAAGCAGTTACAAACCACGAAAAAACAATTATTTCTATTAAAAGAGAAATGGGAACAGACCACAAAGTTGCAATTGATGATAAAAACTACACTCCACAAGAAGTTTCTGCTATGATTTTACAAAAAATCAAAGCTGATGCTGAAGCTTATGTTGGTGGTTCTATCACTGATGCTGTTATCACTGTTCCAGCTTACTTTACAGATAGCCAACGTCAAGCTACAAAAGACGCTGGTAAAATCGCAGGACTTAACGTTCTTCGTATCATCAACGAACCAACAGCAGCAGCTTTAGCTTACGGTGTTGATAAAGAAGGCGAACACAAAATTATGGTTTACGATTTAGGTGGTGGTACTTTTGATGTATCTATCCTTGATATCGGTGACGGTGTTATCGAAGTTTTAGCAACTGCTGGTAACAATCACTTAGGTGGTGACGACTTTGACCAAAGAATTATCGACTGGATCGTAGCTGAGTTCAAAAAAGAGCAAGGTGTTGATTTATCAAAAGATAAAATGGCTATGCAAAGACTAAAAGAAGCTGCTGAAAAAGCGAAAATCGAGCTTTCTGGTACAGTTTCAACATCTATCAACCAACCATATATCACAGCTGATGCTACTGGACCTAAACACTTAGAAATGACTTTAACTCGTGCTAAATTTGATGAGTTAACTGCTGATTTAGTAGAAGCTACTATGGTTCCTGTTCGTCAAGCTATGAAAGATGCTGGTTTATCTTCTTCTGACTTACACAAAGTATTAATGGTTGGTGGTTCTTCAAGAATTCCTGCTGTTTCTGATGCTGTTAAAAAAGAAACTGGCAAAGAGCCGTTCAAAGGCATTAACCCAGACGAATGTGTTGCTGTTGGTGCTGCTATTCAAGCTGGTGTATTAGGTGGCGAAGTTAAAGACGTATTATTACTTGATGTAACTCCACTTTCTTTAGGTATCGAAACTTTAGGTGGTGTTTGCACAAAATTAATCGAAAGAAACAC
>CAYJLC010000051.1:0-13957 GCA_964370735.1 uncultured Oscillospiraceae bacterium | reverse complement strand
CACTAGATGGTATTTCTCCAGCTCCTCGTGGTGTTCCACAAATCGAAGTTACTTTCGATATCGATGCTAATGGTATCGTAAATGTTACTGCGAAAGATAAAGCAACAAATAAAGAACAACATATAACAATCACAGCGTCAACTAACCTTTCTGACTCTGATATCGACAAAGCTGTTAAAGATGCTGAAGCATTTGCAGAAGAAGATAAAAAGCGTAAAGAAGAAGTTGAAACTAGAAATAATGCTGAAAACTTAGCTTTCCAAAGTGAAAAAGCATTAGAAGAATTAAAAGATAATGTTGAAGAAGCTGATAAAACTGAAATAGAATCTTTAATTGAAAAAGTTAGAGAAGCTTTAAAAGGCACTGATTCAGAGGCTATCAAAGCTGCATCTGATGATTTATCTAAAAAATTCGGTGAAGTATCTCAAAAAGCATACCAAAATATGGCTGCAAATCAACCTGGTGAAGGCGCTGCTGAAGAAGCTGGTGCTGCTCCTGGTGGCGAAGATTTCGTAGATGCTGATTTCACAGAAGTAGACGATAAGTAAAATTTAATTTTTAGTGGTTGATATTTTATTAACCACTAAAGTTGCGTTGGTCGGTAGCACCATGTAGCGGACGGCGCCCTCGACGTCCTGTTATAAAATTACGAGAAAACACAATCCTCTAATAAAGAAGCCAAGAAAAAGCCTCCTTTTTAAAGGAGGTGGCAACCAAAAGGTTGATGGAGGATTATAAAAACGATAGGAGAATATTATGAACGCAATTTTTAATAGAAGAAGTGTTAGACAATTTTCGGATAAAGACGTATCTTACGAGGATATAATGCAAATTTTAAAAGCAGGTATGCAAGCACCATCGGCAGGAAATCAACAAGGTTGGGAATTTATCGTGGTGAAGGATAGGTCTATGCTAGATAAATTAGCAGATGTTCATAGTTATTCTTCGATGCTAAAACAAGCTAATTTTGCAATTATTCCTGTTGGAAACGATGATAGAATGCCGAATTTACCAATGTTTTGGGAGCAAGATTTTGGTGCTTGTATTCAAAATATTATGCTAGAAGCCACTGATTTAGGCTTAGGTACTGTGTGGTTAGGGATTGCACCAAAAGAAGATAGAATGGATTATATAAGAGAATTATTTAATCTGGATAAAAAAATAAAACCGTTTGCAATATTAGCTGGTGGATACCCATTAAGCGAAAATGCAAATAGATTTGTGGATAGATTTGATGAATCAAGAGTTCATTTTGAGAAATGGGAGAAATAATGAAAGTAATAGCATTTAACGGAAGTCCTAAGAAAAAAGGGAACACATATCACGCTTTAAAGCTTGTGTTAGACGAAATAGAAAAAGAAGGTATTGAAACTGAAATTATCGATGTTGGGGCTATGAATGTTAAGGCATGTCTTGGGTGTGGTGCATGTGCGAAAGCGAAAAATGAAACATGTGTCGCGATTAAAGACGAATTAAACGATGTTATACAAAAAGTGAAAAACGCCGACGGTTTGCTGTTAGGCTCGCCTGTATACTATGCTGCTGTTTCTGGAAATATTAAATCATTTTTAGACAGATTCTTTATGGTATGTGGGGTAAATAATTCAATGCTACGCCATAAAGTAGGTGCAAGCATCGTGGCTGTAAGAAGGTCTGGTGGACTTCCAGCATTTAATGAACTAAATCAATATATAAATTATTCTGAAATGATTATGCCGACTTCAAATTACTGGAATGTAATTCATGGTCATACACCTAGCGAAGTGCTAAAAGATGCTGAAGGTGTGCAGATTATGCAAGTTTTAGGAAAAAATATGGCTTGGTTATTAAAAGTTATTGACAAAACAGATGTAAAAAAGCCAGTGATTGACAAAAAAGTATGGACAAATTTCGTTAGAGAATAGAAAGAGAGAAAAAAATGGCAAGAGATTTTTACGAGGTACTTGGAGTAGAGAAAAGTGCTTCTGACGCAGAAATCAAAAAAGCATATAGAAAGCTTGCGATGAAATATCATCCAGACCAAAATAGAGATAACCCAGAGGCAGAGGCAAAGTTTAAAGAAGTAAACCAAGCTTATGAAATACTGTCTGATTCTGAGAAAAAAGGCAGATACGACCAATTCGGCCACGCAGGTGTAGACCCTAGCTATGGTGCTGGTGGCGGAGGCTACGGTGGTGGCTTTGGCGGTGGATTTGACGACATCGATTTAGGCGATATTTTCGGAAGTTTCTTCGGTGGTGGTTTTGGTGGTGGAAATCGCTCAAGAAATGCACCGAGAAAAGGTGAAACTCAGAGAGTATCTATGGTACTTACATTTGAAGAAGCAGCTTTTGGTGTAACAAAAACTATAAATATAAACAGAGTAGAAACGTGTACCACTTGTTCTGGTTCTGGTGCGAAAGCAGGAACTTCGGCAGAAACTTGTAGCACTTGTCATGGTGCAGGTCAAGTTCGTCAAGCACAAAGAACTCCTTTTGGTACATTCCAAACAACAGGCACTTGTCCGCATTGTAATGGTAAGGGTAAAACGATAAAAGACCCTTGTAATTCGTGTAACGGAAACGGAAAAGTGAATAAAAAGACTTCACTTGAAGTTAAAATCCCAGCGGGAATTGATGATGGTCAAAGTATTCAACTTAGAGGTCAAGGTTCTGTTGGTGCAAATGGTGGACCGAATGGTGATATTATTGTTACTGTTAGCATAAAAGCTCATAATCTGTTTAAAAGAGAAGGCGCTGATGTTATTTGTGATATGCCAATTTCCTATGTTCAAGCAGTTTTAGGCGACGAAATCATTGTGCCTACTATTCATGGAAAAGTGAAATATAATGTTCCAGAAGGTACAAAAACAGGAACAGTTTTCCGTCTTCGTGGAAAAGGTATTTCTCATGTAAATGGCAAAGGTCATGGTGACCATTTTGTTCGTGTTAACATCGAAGTACCGAAAAAATTATCGCATGAACAAAAAGAATTACTTCGTAAGTTTGAAGAATCACTAGATGATAAAAATTATGAAGAGAAAAAAGGCTTTTTTGATATAATTAAAGATATGTTTAAATAAAAAGACGTGCCTAAGGCACGTTTTTTTATTGCAAATAATTGTTTACAACTTGTCTAAATTATGGTAAATTAATATTAATAGAAGATTTAATGGAGGAACATTTGTGGCTAAATTTTTCGAAAATATGAAACTTAATATTTTTTGGTTTTTATCGTCAGTGATATTTCTGATATGTGTGATTAGCTTTGATTTAAGCACACAAATTATTATAGTTTTTTGGCTTTTAAACATAGCATTTATTTGGTTTTCGAATACAATTTACCGAAAGCTTGCAATGGAAGAACTTAAGCGTCGGAAATTTGAAAATGTGAAAGAAGTTGATAGTCAGATTAAAACCACTGGAAGACTATGGGGGAAATATCGAAAAAACCCAGAAATTTTAAGCTGTTTTTATAAGTACAAAAAAATATCAAAAGCGGCAAATTTTAATATGATTTTCGCACTTATAATTATACTCGTAGCATTGTTTAAATAAATTTTAAGGAGAAAAATTTCACGCCAAAATTTGCTGAAATTAGCGAAGAAATTTATTCGCTAAAAGATGCACTTTGGGATACTTATTTGGCAATGAAGATAGAGGAATCGGTAGAAAAAGGCAAAAAAGCAACAGTTAATCGCAAAGAATGGTGCAAATAAACTCCAGAAAATAAAGTGTAGAATATCCGTTTTCATTGACATTAGAACCTATTTGATGTATTATTAAGTTAGGGGAAAATGTTTAAAGGGGCAATTTTATGAAAAAAAAGTTAATTTTATTCGATTTTATAAAGATAGTAGTATTAATTTTGTTTACACTTGTACTAGGTTTGGCATGGCTTTATATTTTTCTAGAGCAGATTAATCCAGTTTCGTATGAAAGACCTTTGGATGGAGTTTTGGAACTAAATGATATTAATCTAAATAGGGAGATTGGCATTATTTCGGAGGATTTGGAATTTTATCCAAACGAACTATACTACCCTGTGCATTTTGAAGAGGGGATGACTAGTGAGCCAGTTTTCCGATGCGATTTAGAAAATGCAGATGATATAGAATATGGAACTTATAGGGTTACTTTAAAGGGAGATAAGGAAACTTATTATCAAATTTGTGGATTTTCAGTAGATTATGGCACTAGAGTTTTTGTGGAAGACAAAGAGGTGCTGAGTGTTGGGTATGTAACTAAGGATAGCAAAGTTTCTATTCCTCGAATTGATTATATGGATTTTCCGATTTATACAGGTGAGACTGGCGAAGTTGAACTGATAATTCAATATTCGAATTTTGTTCACCATAATGGTGGGATTTTGCCAAGTATTTATATCTCTACGCCACAAAATATCGATAGATTTATGATAAATGAACGTTTATCTTCTACTATTATCGGTGGCGGTCTTATAATTTTAATGTCGTATTTTGTGCTTTATGGACTGATTAGTAAAAAAAGAGACATATTAATGCTTGCTTTTTGTTGTTTGATTTTTGGAATTCGTGACCAGCATTTTTACTTAGCACAGCTACTGTCCGAAGACTATAATTGGGAAGTCCACTTTAAACTTTTCACAGTGATGGTGGCGTTTTCGCCGATGGCAATTGCACTTTTAGTTGAAAGTATTTATGCAAATCAAGTAGACAAAAAAGTAACGGCACTTTTTGTAGGTTCGACGATTTTAGGGATTATTTACTTAATATTTTCAGGAACTGCACAAGCAGAAGAAATTTCGAATTTTATTCAAAAACTGGCACGACCATACTTAACTTGGCTAACTTATTGCATAATTCGGTATTATTTAGAGAAAAAGAGCATGAACAAGAAAGAAATTTTGACAATTTTCGGAATTTTAATACTTTTATGTGCAAACATGGCAGAGTATGTATTGGCAGATAGAATACCGGAAGTTACAAGAAGAGGGCTTATGCCTGTGGCGTCTTTGATTTTTATTGTGATTTTTATGGTCGTATTTTTAATCAAAAATATGGAACATGAAAAAGAACTTGCAGAAGTGAAAAGTCGTGAACTAGTGCTTATGAAAATGAGTGTTTTGAAGAATGATTTCTTTAGAAATATGGCGCATGAAATAAAAACACCACTCACGATTATTAATGGTTATGCGCAACTAACCGAATTAAAGTTAAAGCAAACAGGGGACATAAAAAGTGCCGAAAGTAATTTAAAAGCTATTTCTAACGAGGCTATGCGACTTTCTAATTTAGTTTCTGGTTTTTTAGAGGCGAAAGTGGATACGCAAAAAGTTCTTGAAGTGGATAAGGTGCTTTCTTCTGAAATAATGCAAAGGGCAAAGACGATTTGTGATAATTTGGCAAACAAAAATATGAACAAAATTGTAGTCGATTTCAAGCATGAATATTATATAAAAGTGAATTTTGATATGATTTTGCAAGTATTTATAAACTTAATTATGAATGCAAACAGGCATACATTTAATGGTACGATTACTCTTTCGGCGTGTGAAAATAACCGAGAAAACAGTAGAATTTGCCTAAATGTAGCCGATACTGGCAGTGGAATTAAAAATGAAGATATTGAAAAAATATTCGAAAAAGGTTTTAGTGGTGACAATTCTAGTGGCTTAGGTTTGACTATTTGTAGGGAAATTATCGAAAGTCATGGTGGCGAGTTAAACCTTGTTTCGACAAGCGAAAAGGGGACAAGGTTTTGCTTTAGTGTTGAAGTATGTGAGGAATAATTAATTACATTTTTTTACAAATTTCTCTTGAAAAATGTAACGAAATTTGTTATAATATATTTAAGAAGAATATGGAAGGAGGGAATGTATCGTGATTTAATCACGAGATTTTATGCAAAATATTTTATTAGTTGAAGACGATGAACATATCGTCAATATCAATAAGCAATTATTAGAATTTAGTGGATATCATGTTTTTTGTGCGAATAGTGCAAAGGAATGTATGGAAATTTTGACTGATTTTACCGTAAATTTAATCGTGCTAGATATAAATTTACCAGATAAAAATGGTTTAGAACTCTGTAAAGATATCAAGAAAAATTACGAGGTCCCAATTTTATTTCTTTCAGCACTAGAAGACTCGCAAACAGTGGTGAAAGGTCTTACTGAGGGTGATGACTATATGACAAAACCCTATGAGCTTGAAGTGCTACTTGCGCGAATTGCAGCTAGAATTAAAAAACCCGTTGTAACTTCTATTACAAAAGGTGATTTAACTTTAGATAGTATTTCGAGCAATGCATCACTAAATGGCAAGAATTTTTCTGTTACTAAAAAAGAATTTGCAATTCTTTGGGTACTTATTAATAATTTTGGTGAAATAGTTGCAGGTGAGCAGTTGTTTGATGTTTTGTGGAGTGACAAAGCAGAAGACGAAAAAGGAGCTCTTTGGACTATTGTATCTAGGCTTAGAAATAAGTTGAGAAGTGTAGGATGTTCACTAGAAATCGTGTCAGAACGCTCGAAAGGGTATAAAATCGATTACGCAACAGAAGAAACAGAATAAAATTAATGCGTATTGCATCGAAAATCGGTGTAATACGCATTTTTTTTATTTAATTTTTTTGTGATTTAGCGTTCCGTTATTTTTAATTAATAAAATTTCAGCTAAAATAGATACTGCGATTTCGGATGGTTTTGAGCTTGCAATATCAAGACCAATTGGGGCGAAAACTTTATTTATTCTATCAGTATCATATTTTTTAAGCAAGTTTTGATGCAAAATTGCAACTTTTTTCGAACTTCCAATTACACCGATGTATTTATGCTCGAATTTAAGACAAAATTCAAGTGCCTCGGTATCTTTTGCATGGCCACGAGTACAAACTACAACATAACTATTAGGGGAAAAAGTGATTTTTTTATCAAAATCGTGAAAATCAGAAACAATATAGCGCATTTCGCTAAATTCGGATTGAAATTCTTCCCTATCTTCGATTACAGTTACCATAAATCCAATAATTTTTGCAATTTTGGCTAAACTTTGCGCAATATGTCCACCACCAAAGATGTAAAGATGAGTTTCGGCACCCAAAATGTTTCCAAAACCCTCCATTTCACCACCACAAGTCATACCAACTTCGGCATGATTATAGGAGAAATTGAAGGTTTTTTCGCCATTTTTCATTGAATTTAAAGCTAAATTGATAGCGTTGAACTCACTAGCGCCACCACCGATTGTGCCAGAAGTTCCACCTGTTTCGCTGACTGCAATCATTTGTCCAACGGTAGAAGGTGAGCTTCCGACTGTTTTTGTCACAGTGAGAAGTGCAACTTTTTTGCCCTGTTCAACTTCATTTTTCGCAAAATTAAGCAAATTATCCATCGTTTTTCTTCCTTTCTGATACATAAAAATACGCTTCTAAAGCGGCACCGCCTAGCGCTCTAGCCTTGTCAGAAATAGTGTTGAAATCGACATCAATTCTAGGGTCAATATCGCAAACTTTCAGTCCTTTTCTAACAAAAATATCTTCGCGTATCAGACCGCGAACAAGACCTTTAAAAGGCGATTTCATCGGCGTGTCGCCTATGGTGAAAATTATTTCATTTTCATCGACAACCTGACCAATTTTAGCGATATTTTTTATATAACCATCACACGATGCGTGTATAACGCGTAAAGCAGACTTGCCACCTATTTCACCTGGAATTCCAGTGTTAGGAAGGGCAGAACCGTTTAAAATAAGCCTGCCTAAATCATGTCCACGCATAGTTTCAATTACACAATCCACATCTAAATTAGCAGTAAACCCTGGCCCTAATCCGATTACGACATTTGCCATATTTAAAGAAGTTCCTAAGTTTTTCTTTGCTAAAATGGCATCAATTAGACAAATTGGTGTGATTTCTTGAAGAATTTTGCATTCTGGGTCTACTAGTATAGGAATTGATTTTTCGCTAAAAGCGTTGTGAATTTCTTCTAAAGTATGAACCTTTTTTGCCACCATATCTTCGACTTTTGCGACATTATCATAAACTGCCTCGCTTAGCGCAACTGTTCTTCGAATTGCAGTGGGTTTAGCGCTTTCTAAGACAAGAACATTGAAGCCACTGCGATGAAATTTTTGAATTACGCCAGTGGCTAAATCACCACCACTGCGAATTATTACGATATTATTCATTATATAATTTCCATTCATTTTTTTGAGCAAAACCATAAAATATTTCTTCAAATTCAAGATATTTATTAACTTTTTTGCATAAATCAAAAATCTGATTTTCTTTTATGGTAGGGTTGTTTATAAACAAAAATTTGCAAGATTTCACATCTCGTGACATCATTTCAAGCATTTTGATGACATGCGTATCTGAGATTTTTTCGCCAATTTTTGCATCGGTTTGCGTTATAAATTCATCTAAACGCAAAATTAAATCTGAACTAACATTTTTGCCGATATCGTTAACTGAAATCACACAAAATGTATGAGTAGTCTTATCGAAAATTACAGGTTCTGTTTCGTGATAGCCTTTAAATGGCAGACTTTTTGAGCCGTCAGCTTCGATTAAAATTACATCAAATTTATCTGTAATTTGGTCTAATTCGCTGGTTGATAACCCATGAAGTTTTCCAGTTGAAATATCTTTAAAACCAAAACAATATATACTGTTTTCAGGGATTATATTGACCATTTCTTTAAAATCTGTAATTAATTTTACATTTTCTGGTGGAAAAATTTTAGTTGTAGTGGTAATGAGAACTTTTTTGTCATAAAAATTATGTGCAAGGCTGTTTATCAAAGAAGTTTTTCCACCACAGCCAATAACAGAAATAATAGATTTACTATCAAAATTTATAAATTCAGTTAAATTTTCCATGATTTATACGATGAAATTCACGATTTTATCTGATTTTTCAACGATATTGCCGATTATTCTGGCATTTGGGTCGGTATCTTGCAAATCTTTTAATAAGTTATTTGCATCATTTGTGTCGACACAAATAAGCAGTCCACCGGAGGTTTGTGGGTCAAATAAAATCTCGGCGATTTCAGGTAAAAGACCGTTTGTACTGCCGAAATTGTCAAAATTTCTGCGATTTCTAGCACCAGCAGACGTGATATAACCATCTTTTGCGTAAGTTAATGCCTTTTCAATGATTGGAAGGTCATTTATGAAAATATTTGCACTAACAGTGTCGCTACACATTTCCAAAAGATGAGATAAAAGACCAAAGCCAGTAACATCTGTGCATGCGCTAACATTATATTTTTGCATTTTTTCAGATGCATAGCGATTTAAGTGCTTCATTCCGTTTACAGCTTCGTTAAAAGCATCGTCGTCACAAACGCCATTTCTATATGCAGACATTGTTATTCCCACTCCAAGTTTCTTTGTTAAAATTAGACTATGCGAAACTTTTGGGGTATCATTTCTTAGTATTTTATCCTTTTTTGCAGTTCCTGTAACCGAAATACCGTATTTTGGTTCCATATCGAAAATAGAGTGACCACCAGCGATGTATCCACCAGCTTCAGTCATTTTGTCTAAACCACCTTTTAATATATCTTTTAGCATTTCTTTTGGCAATTTTTCTGGAAAACAAACGATATTAAGCCCGAAAAGTACCTTGCCACCCATTGCATATATGTCACTTAGTGCATTAGCCGCAGCAATTTGACCAAAATCATAAGCATTGTTGACAATCGGTGAGAAGAAATCTACTGTTGAAATAATACAATTTTCCTCATCCATTTGATACACAGCAGCATCATCAGATGACTCGTATCCCACCAAAAGTTGCTCACAGCCGTATTTTGGCAGTTCATTTAATATTCCTTTAAGAGTGTCAGGTCCGATTTTTGCACCACAACCTCCACTTGTACACGCTGATAAAATTGAAATATCTTCCATATTTCCTCCTAAAATTTTTTTCCGTTAATATTATAACAGAAAAAGCAGAAAATTTCAAGATGTATGCCTAGAAATGGAAAAAACGTCTGTGACAAGCAGACGTTTTAATAAGGGGAAATTATTTATGAGTTATTTAGCAACTTAAGTATAACAATAATTTATTAATAATTTATTAACAAAATTTGAAAAAATGGTAAATATTAATTACCAATATTTGGAAATTAAATTATTATCAATCAATTCATCGGCTGTTAAAGTGATTTTTTCACCCTTATTATAACCATTATTTTTGCAGTTTACGGTAAAATGGTATTTGGTGTGACCTGTTATTGTATCATTTTTGATTGTCTCGACTATTATTTCGAGATTTTTTCCGATATATGACGTTAAAAACTCGTGTTCTAGCTTTGTTGCTAATGCTGTTGCACGTTTTGCACGTTCATTTTTGATATTTGTGTCAATTTGAGCTGTCATCGTAGACGCTTTTGTCCCTTCTCTTATAGAATAAGGGAAAATATGCATAGAAGAAAATTTGCATTTTTCGATGAAAGCAAGCGTGTTTTCGAAGTTTTCATCGGTTTCTTCTGGAAAACCTACTATTAAATCGGTGGTAATTGATGGATTTTCGAAGAATTCGCGTAATAATACGCATACATTGTAAAAATCGTCTGTTGTATATTTTCTGTTCATTTTTCGAAGAATTTCATCGCAACCACTTTGTAGAGATAAGTGGAAATGAGGGTTTAAATTTTCGAATTTAGACAAGGTTTCACAAAAACTACGCGTAACGACACGAGGCTCTAAAGAACCTAATCTAAAACGCATATTTGGAAACTTTTCGCATAGTGTTTTTAGTAAATTCAATAGATTTTCGCCTATATCTTTACCGTATGAAGCTATTTCAATGCCTGTTACAACCACTTCTAATACGTTATTTTTAGATAAGGTTTCCACTTGGTGAATTACCTCGTCCATTGGCATTGAGCGACTACGGCCTCTAGCGTAGGGAATTATGCAATATGCACAAAAATTATCGCATCCATCTTGCACTTTCACCAAACCGCGTGTCTTTTCACTGTGTACAGACACTGGTAAAACTTCGAATGAAAATCTCCCTTCATTCTTTTCAGAAGTCAAAAATTTCTCCGAAGTTTCAAAACTTTGTTCACACATTGCAATTACATCGGAACGTTTTTTTGTGCCACACACGATGTCTACATCGAGTGAAGTTGCTTTTTCTGGTGAAATTTCAGCGAAACAACCACAAACTGCAATTATTGCGTCGGGATTTTCTTTTTTTAGTTTTTTTATTAATTTTATATTTTTCTTGTCCGAAACAGCAGTTACAGTACAAGTATTTATTACTAGCGCATCGGCATTATCATCGGTTATTTGATGTCCTTTTTCAAGAACAATTTCTTTTAGTGCATTTGTTTCATATTGATTTACCTTGCACCCTAATGTGTAAAATGAAAATTTCATAGTTTCTCCTTTTGTTTATCTCTAATGATTATATATGATTTTTTCGAAAAATACAATATATGTCGCATAAAAAACTATTATTATTCATATATTTTTTACAAGTAAAGGAGGAAATTACTATGAAAAAAATGATACTATTTATATGTGGGTGTGTATTTTTTATGAGCTGTACTTTTGCCGAGGGAAATTCAGTGATTGAAATAAATTCTCCGTCGGCGATTTTGACTGATATGTCAGGGAATATTATTTTTGAAAAAAATGCAGACGAGGTTCGTGAACCTGCTTCTGTTACAAAAATAATGACTATGCTACTTGCATTTGAGGCGATTGAAAGTGGTAAAATTTCGCTTGACGATATTGTAACTGTGAGCGAACTTGCATCGTCGCAGGGTGGGTCGCAAGTATACCTTGAAGTAGGGGAGAAGATTACCGTAGATGAGCTTTTAAAATCGATAGTTGTTTCGTCGGCGAATGATGCATCTGTTGCAATTGGTGAGTTTATTGCAGGTTCGAACGATGTTTTTGTAAGTATGATGAATGAAAAAGCACGCGAACTTGGTATGACGAATACTGTTTTTAAAAATGCAAACGGACTTCCTGAAGAAGGGCATTTAACGAGTGCGCGCGATATTGCGATTATGTCTTCGGAAGTCTTGAAGTACGAAAAAGTGTATGATTATACAACGATTTGGATGGACACAATTCGAGGTGGTGAATTTGGTCTTTCAAACACGAATAAGTTATTAAAAACCTATGATGGAACAGTTGGACTAAAAACAGGGTATACTGGAGGCGCTCTATATTGCATTTCGGCATCGGCAATACGCTCAGGTGAACAGTTTATTGCAGTTGTGATGGGTGCACCGAGTTCTGACCTTAGAAATGCAGATGCAGCAGAGATGCTAGACTATGCATTTGCAAATTTTAGAACATATTATCCTGAAATTTCTGAAACATTGCCGAAAATTCCAGTAAAAAATGGAAAAGAGGACTTTGTTTCTGTGAACATTTTAAAAACGGATGGAGTGCTAATTGATAAAAATGCTGAAATTTCATACGAAGTTGATATTTCTGATAGTGCAATTGCACCTATAAGCAAAGGTGACGTTTTGGGCAAAGTGACATTTTTTATAAATAATCGTGATAGCTTGATTGTTGACATTGTAGCAGAGGAAAATGTTGATAAAGATAATTTTGTTAATATTATTGGTAAATTAATACAAAATGTGTTTATGTTTAGAGAGGGTTAATGTGCATATTTACAATTAAAACGTTTGTGTAAAAATAACCTTGAAACAAAATGTAAATAGTGTTATAATTAAACTAGCGTTAAAAGAAATTTTATATTTATCGATTGTTGGAGGGTGTTTTGAACAAAAATGTTGCTATTTTTATAGGTATGGGATTCACTGTTATTATTGATTTACTCGTATTTACCTACATTTCGATTTATATAAGAGATTATTTTGGATTGCCAGATTATGTTGTTCTTATAGGCATATTTTTAGGGTTATTTTCTAGTTTTTATATGTTTTATAAGGCTGTATTTTTGAAAGGAAAAAAATAAACTTGGATATTGTTTTTAAAGAAACAAAAAAGCTGATTTTACCATGCACTATAATGGCAGTTTTGGCTTTTATTGGATTTGCGATTTTCGGGTTTTATACTATAAATATAGCACTTTGCATTCTTTTTGGAACAGTCTATTCTCTTGTTAATTATATAATGATTGGTGCATCGCTTTATATCGCCCTAACAAAGGGCGAAAGACAGGCGAATGCTTATATGACAGGTTCTTATATTTTGCGATTTGTTGTTTTAGGGGCTATAATTTATTATACGCTTATGATTCCTGAAATTAACACATTTGCTGTTGTTTTGCCTTTATTTTTTCCAAAGATAACCCTTGTTTTAGGTGCGTCTTTAGGATTTTACAATAAAGATAATTAAAAGAAGGAGGGAAATTTTTGGAAGGTATAAAAGTTTACGCGGAAATACCTATTTTGGGTGGACTTCCTATTACCGAGACTATGGTCAACACTTGGCTTGTAATGATTTTCATTATCTGCTTATGCGCATTCCTTACTAGCAGACTTGAAAAAGTTCCAAGAGGAAAACAGGTTTTAGCTGAAAAGCTTGTAATGTTTTTCTATGGACTTGTTGAAAATAGCATGGGTAAAGGCAAGGAAAAATTCGTGCCATATATTGGCTCGTTATTTTTACTTTCGCTTTTTTCAAGCTTATCAAGCTTAATTACTATGCGACCACCAACGGCTGACCTTAATACCACTGGTGCTTGGGCAATAATGACATTCCTCATTATCCAATACATGGGTATTAAAACAAATGGTCTTGGCAAAAGGCTTAAAGGTTTTTGTGAACCTACGCCTGTCCTATTGCCGATTAATTTACTGGGCGAGTTATCAACTCCAGTATCAATGGCGTTCCGTCATTTCGGTAACATCTTCGCAGGTTTGATTATTTCAACCCTACTAATGCAAGCACTTGCAGCAATAACTGCTAGTGTTGCGTGGCTTCCGCCGATATTCCAAATCGGTTTGCCAGCTGTATTATCATTCTATTTTGATTTATTCAC
>CAYJLC010000050.1:0-14012 GCA_964370735.1 uncultured Oscillospiraceae bacterium | reverse complement strand
AAACAGTTTGCGGCAGACTGAAAAGTGATTTTAGGTATTCTGCAAAAATCGTCTATAACAACTTCCCTTGGTGCTCACCAACAGACGTACAAAAAGTGAAAATAGAACAAACAGCACAGGCTATTTTAGATGCAAGAAATCTTTATCCGGAAAGTTCGCTTGCAGACCTATACAATGAACTAACTATGCCAAAGGAGCTTAGAAAAGCACATCAGGATAATGACAGAGCTGTTATGTCTGCATACGGCTTTACTACAAAAATGACAGAGTCCGAGTGCGTTGCCATGCTTATGAAGATGTATAAGACAAAATTTCAAGGCAAGCAATAAAGCTTCAACACATATAAAAAACAGAAGCCATATTTTTAACAAAATACGGCTTCTGTTTTTTGCATTATAATTTTGATTATGTGAAAAATTGCATAATAACATCTTTCTTGTCACTTACAAACGAGTTTGTATTACATGTTGCTTTGTTAAGATATTTAATATGAAATTGGATTAAGCTTTACGTTTCTTTAAAAATAACATGTATTTTGCGTGCGATTATTACGCGCTTTGATTTCATTCGACGCATGGCGTTGCCTGTTCATCGTATTTTTTGTGCGTTTCTTGTTTTATATACTTGACAATAAATTTCGTTTGTGCTATTATATTATCTATAGAAACATGATCTACATTGTTTCGCATAAGGAGGACTTTATGGATGGTTTTAATTTTGACTTCGGTTTCATTAAAAATAGAATGCCTATAGTTACATTGAGTTCTATAGGATTAGCGTTTAATGTTGGAGCACGTTCAATACTTGGTAATCCCGAGAAAGTTCTTATTGGATTTGACGAACAGTCAAATGCAATTGGGGTAAAAATGGTAGAAGAACAAAATCCAGAAATCCAAACGTATGAGTTCGAAAACAGAGCAAAAGACGGTTGGGTCAGAATAAGTATGCGTGATTTTATGAAATACTTATCTCAGCGTACAGGAATAGATTTTTTAACTAGAGCTGTTCAATTCATTCCAGAATTTAATGATGAAACGAATACACTTATTATCATTGTCGATAACGAACATAGAAAAGATAAAAGTAAAGGCTAAGAACAAATCAGAAAAAACAAATAGCAATACCAAGCGAGTGCAATCGCTTAATATTGCTATATGTGTTGATGTCTACCAATAATGTATGGTAAAAGTAATCATCTAAATTATATCATATTATATTTGGTTTATCAAGTGGCATATATTGTGGCGATGCTGTAAGGTGGCACTACATATAGTTTTTTCTGTTTGTAATATATTATAAGCTGTATTACAGCAGAAAGGAGCATATCAATGATATATGCTACAAAAATTAAAATGAAATCAGGTTGTGCGAGTTCACAAAGTTTACTGGAGATAGATGAAATCTATCTTGAAGGTGATGGAAATTCATCATACTATAAAAAGGATGTCGTACATGATTTCGTAAAATCAAATTCAGGGGCAGTGAAAGTAAACATCTCACCTTACCCAGAGGTTATCCCTGCATTGAGTACAAATGGTGAAAAGTATGTTCGTTCTTCACCTAACTGGAGCACATCTGACAACCTACTAAATTTACCTCGTTATTAATTCCAATGCTACAGTATAGTGGAACTTAGCTATATGTTTCTGCCACAAACTATACTGCGTAGATTATAACGTAGGTATTCTCAATAGCATATGGTGAGTTGCTTTTTGCAAAATTAATAAAAGCCACAGGAACTAAAAATTCCTGTGGCTTTTATTTTTGTATATTCACTTATTTTGCCTTACACAATCAAGACTGGTTGAGATTTTTTCAAACATAAAATTCACAAATTCACGTAAAAAAAGCCTTGCAATGATTGCAATTCTGCGTTACAATCCCCACCAAATTTAATAAGGGAGGGATAGTAATGGGATAACCAAGGTCTGGGAGGAGTTTATTGATAACCTGATAGAAGATGACTTTGAGAAATTCAAAAAGACCAAGGAGTATGAGTATCTACACGCTCGCCAAGAGCGTATTGATGAAATGCTCACGACTAATTTAACCAAGCAAGAAAAAATTATGGTTGAGGAAGTGCTGTATGAAATCGGAGAGAGTAGGGAGCATAATGCAAGTAGGCTGTATGTACAAGGCATGAAAGACTGTGTGCTGATACTCAAAGAATTGGGTGTGCTGTAAAGGAGAGAATTTTAACTATGAAAAATACACGTTTAAAAGTGGTATGCGTTGAACCCGATAAATCAGCGTATGAAAAAGAAATTGATAGTGGACTTGCTTCACTGCAAAAGGAAGTCGGTGGAAGCATACAAATGTTATCAGCCTTTGATGATTCTGCGGTAATCATTTGCAATGACGAGGGTAAATTACAGGGGCTACCTCTCAACAGAGCTATGCATGACGATGAAGGCAATGTTTATGATGTTATAAGCGGTAATTTTATTATAGTAGATGCACCGTATGACAGTGACGACTTTTCGAGCTTGTCAGAGGAACAGATTAAGGTTTATCTAGCAAAATACAAGAACAAGCAGTCGTTCCTATATTCTGGGAATGTCATTACGATTTTAGAAAATCTATCAGAATAAACAGCATAACAAACGGTGCAACTTGCGAGATTTAAGCAGTTGCACCGTTTGTTATTTTCTACCACTTGAAAAGTAATATGTATAAGGTGGGTTTCGTTTCATGCAGTCGTGTAATTCCGCTAAATCATTATGCTTGTCGGATATCCTAAAAGCGTGGGAACACAAGTAGTCTAAAGTGGGTTTATTTGAATGCAGTTGGAAAATTCCACAAAAATCGCTACATCATAGGACTTAGGGTGCAGTGTGTCTTTTTAGGAAATTCGGCTTATTTTTAAGTTTTATATTGAAATAATAATCTTTGTAAAGGCTAGTTGAGAACTTCCCATACTTGCCACAATTCAAGTGTCTTTTATGGTTTTTTGCTCTTTTGGTCTGGTTTATAGGCTTCACCTTGACTAGTTGATAAATGCTATTCATTCAAAAATCGCCTATACGTATTTTATTCAAAATCAAATTATTCAAATAAAATTATTTTTCGAATAAAAAAGTGTGGTTTTAGAGGTGAAAATCGGGGGCTTAAAGGTAGATTTTGGGGAAATCCAAGGGGTTAGGGTAAATAAGTGTAAAGTGGTAGAAAATCGCTTGTGTTATTTATATGAATTGAGAAAAATAGCCTTTTAGCGGTTGCGTTATATAGGCTTGTTGTGAAAATAAGATACAGTTGCACGTTTTCATAATTAGGTAAAATTTGGGGTTGGGGTAGAAATTCAGTTACAGATATATGACTGGTTGAGAAAAATAAAAACCCCAAAATCAGCGAGCTAACTTTCGAGTATATAAAGCATCTAATCGAAAGGAGGCACTGTATAATGAACAAGGAAACAGGAATTACAGTAAGTGAGGCGAGTATATACTTAGGCATATCGCAGTATACAATTAGAAAACTTGTAAGAACAGGTAAGATATCTAATTATGGTGGGGTCGGTAAGTTCTTATTTACTAAAAAACAACTTGATAAGTGGATTGATAAACAAGAGCAGAAAAACAGTAAACTATGGTAAAATCTGTATGCGAATAAGTTTTATAGCATAGGATTTATTCGCTAATCAGACAAGGAAAGGAAAATAATATGGCGAGCATAGAATTTGTAAAAAAACTACCTGAATATGAAGAGTTTAGACATCAATATAGAGTGTTTATGCGTGATATGATGGGTAGCCGAAAAACAAAAATGATTTATGTTGATTCAAAACGACAAGCACAACAAATGGCAGACTTACTGGAGCGTAAATTAAGGGAAACAGGTACAGTTGATGGTTTAGTTCTTACAAGAAGTGAGAAAATGAACATGACTATTGAGCAACTTGCTGAGAGATATTTAGAAGAAGTGCAAAGCTCAAAAGAAGCTAAAACTTATCAAAACTATTATAATCATATCAATAATAATATTATTCCATACTTTGGAGAAGTAAAAGTTAGTTCAATAGATGTAATGGCTATCAATGCCTTTAGAACTTTCCTTAAAACCCCAGGTGCAAGGGTGAATAAAACCAAGAAGACTCCGTATGCAAGCAGTACTGTTAAAGATATACTTTATGCATTAAAGGGAATGCTTAACACTGCTAAAGATTGGGGAATAATTGACGTAAACCCAATGGAGAATTATAAAATACCTAGAGTGAAATCCGCAGAGGCAAACTGGTATAATAAAGAGCAATTAGCATTGCTTTTGAAGAAATTAAACGCATACATTGACTATGAAATGGAAATCATCGATAAAAAAGAAAAAAGCGGTAGGTTTCAACAATCAACTATTGCGAAAGAAAGAGTTGCAGTATTTAAGTATAAGCTAATAATATATCTTGCTGTTCTTACTGGTGCAAGACGTGGGGAAATAATCGGTCTTCACAGAAGTGATATAGACTTGGTTCGTAAGCGAATTGAAATTAAACACGAAGTCCTATACACATCACTCGATAAAATATATATGTCTGATTATACAAAAACAAAGGAAGATAGAGTTGTTGGAATTAATGAAAAACTTATACCTATTATAGAGGAATACTATAAACTAATTGATGAGTTGTTTGACTGTCCTGACATAACAATAGAAAAACCTGACTTGTTGTTTATTAGTCTGCGAAACACTAAAAATGCAAAGTTTGGCGGTTTGCTGTTTCCTGACCCAATAAGTAATTGGTTTGTGGAGTTCTTAGAAAAGAATGATTTACCAAGAATTTCATTTCATAAACTACGTCATAGTGCATTAAGCCATATGTTGGAAATGGGAGTAAATCCTACTGAGGTTGCAAAGATAGCAGGGCACGGAGTTCAAACGCTACTTAATACATATACACATACTGATGAGGAAGTGGTTTTATCAAAGGCACAGGTTTATGATGCACTACTTGAAACTGTTGAAAATGAAGTTGAAAGTTGACTTTTATAATTATTAGTGCTATACTGTCAATTAATACAGTAAATAGCAATAAAATTTGAAGTCACATAAATGTCACACAGGTTATAATTGCAAAATTAAAGCATTGTCAAAGTCTTAAATACATTAGAAAATATTTGAGTATACATTTAATGTTTCAATAGGTTTTAATTTTGAAAAACTTTTCTCAAAGAGTTAATTTTCAAGGTGGACTCCTGCTTTTGCGTGGGGTCCATTTTTATGCACTATTTTAAAGTTTGAAAGTGACTTTTATCGACAATTTATTCAAATATTGACAAAAATGAATATTTTTGATATAATATAAGGTATATTGAATTAGAGGATGTGGTAAAAGAATGGGCGTGATAAAAAAGCGCAATAAAGGTTTTACTATGGTAGAATTAATTATTGTTATTGCTATTATAGCGATTTTAGCAGCAGTTATAACACCAACTTATTTGAAATTTGTAGAAGACGCAAGAGAATCAAATGATTTAAGGGCAGCAACTGCAATTGTTGATGCAGTAACTATTGCAATAGCAGATCCAAAAAGTGATGTTCCTCCGGGACATATTATTGAAATTTTATGGGCAACAGGTGGAAAGAATAATAATTCAGACCCAGAAGCTTATGGTGGGAAAATTCATATTAGGCAAGCAAAAACATCGGGCGAAGCCTATGCTAGAATTTCTATATTTAATGTTGATAAAGAGTATAATGGTGAAGAACTAAAAGTTTTTGCACCGAAAGATTTAGACCATTTTAATAATACTATTTTTGAAATGTTAGGAGCTACGAAAACTGGTGTTGACTTAACTGGAACTGGAGTGACAGCAACTTTTGAAGATGCACAGTCGATAGTAGGAAATGAGGCTAGTTTATGCTTTCATATTAACACATCGACCGGTGAGATGG
The DNA here is from genome assembly GCA_964370735.1 of uncultured Oscillospiraceae bacterium. Classification (GTDB taxonomy): domain Bacteria; phylum Bacillota; class Clostridia; order Oscillospirales; family Butyricicoccaceae; genus CAYJLC01. Next base: position 8,129 of record CAYJLC010000050.1, on the reverse strand, counting down.
CACTTGCAGAATATGAATCAGACCCAGGTGTAAATAAATGGGCTGAAACAATTGGGCTTGATATAACACTTGCCCCAGAAAATAAAACGTAAACGAATCTCTTTGAAATTTTTAATTTGATGTATAATAAAAAGCATATAAGAATATAATTGATTATGGCTTATACATGAAATTTACATTTGGAGGATTTATGAAAAAAGAATTTAATTTTACAGGAAAGAGATTAATACCAATTGGTGTTTTAATCTTTGGCGTGGTTACTTTAGCATTATTTGCAATGTTAAACTTAAATACTTATATTATTAAATATGAAAATAGTATTGATATTATTAAAAGTATGAATGACTTAACAGAAGAAGAAGTTTTAGAGCAATCAACATTATTTTTTAATGAAAATATTGAAATCGATTCAGAAATAATCGATGGAGATTTAACGGTTTTTGTTAATGATTTATACCCTGTAAATATAGAAATATCGGGAAGTGTATATGAAATCTATACAGATGAAAATACAGTTTCAGGTGTTTTAGAAGAAGCTGGTATTGAAATTGATAATAATGATATTATTAATATGCAAATGGACACACTAGTTGGTGTTGGAACTACTATCGATATTATAGAGGTAGAAAAAACAACTACTAACGAAACTATGCAAGTATATTTTGAAACTAAAAATGTAGAAACTATGTCACTAGAATATGGTGAGAGCGAAGTTGTTACAGAGGGCCAGCATGGTGAAAAAATACTTACTTATGAGCAAATTTATTATGATGGAAAACTAGTATCTAATGTTTTGGTAGAAGAGAAAATGACCATTGAACCTGTTAGTCAAGTTATAGAACATGGTACTTTTAATCCGAATATTGGTGTTGTAATTGAAGATGGTGTTATTACTACTTCTTATGGCACACTTGAATATGAAAAAGTTATTGATGTTTCCGCAACTGCATATACTACGGAACTTCAATATAACAAAATTACTGCAACTGGTAGCACTGCTAGGGTAGGAGCTATTGCAGTTGATCCTAGGGTTATACCTTTAGGTTCAAAACTTTATATAACATCGGCTGATGGCACATCTTGGATTTATGGTGTGGCTACGGCTGAAGATGTTGGTGGAGGTATTAAAGGTAATAAAATAGATTTATTCTTTAATACACATAGAGAGTGCATTTTGTTTGGTGTAAAGCAAGCAAAAGTTTACGTTTTAAAATAAATTTATAGTCGGCTTTTTATAAGTCGACTTAATTTATGTGTATTTATAATAAGATTTACAAAATATACATATTTAAAAAACTATTTTGTAGTATAATGTATATAGGAATAGTTTATGATTAATTTTTAATTAAATGGAGATAAAAAATATGAATTTATGCGATATAGAAGTAATAGAGCGAATTTTAAAGAAACATGGGTTTAGATTTTCAAAATCATTAGGTCAAAATTTTCTAATAGATAGCACAGTGCCTTATGATATTGCGTATTCATGTGGTGTTGATAAAGAAAGCTATGCTTTAGAAGTTGGTCCGGGTATTGGATGTCTTACTAAAGAATTATCAAGAGTTTCAAAAAAAGTTGTGTCTGTTGAAATTGATAAAGCGCTTTTACCTGTTCTTGAGGAAACGATAGGGGAGTATGATAATGTATCAATCGTGAGTGGCGATGTACTTAAAGTAGATTTAGATGCTATTGTAAAAGAGAATTTTCCAGATGGAGATGTTCATGCGTGTGCAAATTTACCGTATTATATAACAACACCTGTAATTGCAAAACTTATTGAAAGTGGTTTATTTAAAAGTATTACTGTTATGGTTCAAAAAGAAGTAGCGACAAGAATGTGTGCAAAAGAAGGCACAAAAGATTATGGCGCATTTACATTATATGTAAATTATTATACTAAACCAGAAATTTTATTCGATGTTGAACCAAGTTCTTTTGTACCTGCACCAAAAGTAACTTCTTCAGTTATTAGACTTGAATGTTTAGAAAAACCATCTGTTGATGTTTCTGATTCAAAATTATTTTTTAGAATTATTAAATCATCGTTTATGCAAAGAAGAAAAACTCTACTTAATTCTATTTCATCTGCTTATGATGGCAGATTTAATAAAGAACAAATTTCGGAAATAATTATTGAAGCTGGCTTTGAACCATCAATTAGAGGTGAAAGACTGTCTATAAATGATTTTGCAAAACTTGCGAATATTTCTTATAATAAATTACAAAATACCTAAAAGTGACAATTTAAAACATCTAAACTCTATGTTTTTCTAGAAAAATGTAGAGTTTTTGTGATTTTTGGCGAACGATTTATCTTTACATTTCCTAAAAAAATTGATAAAATTAATATATAAAATTTAAGAATTTTGGGGGAAAATGAATTGGGAAATATATTGTTTAATAATCTGAAAAATATTAAATTAACTCAGATTGAAAGAAATCCAGAACAACCTAGAAAATATTTTGATCCAGAGGCAATAGATGAATTAGCAGTAAGTATTAAACGTTGTGGGGTGATTAATCCTATCACTGTGCGAAAAAAAGATGGAGTTTATCAAATTATTGCAGGGGAACGTCGTTTTAGAGCAGCAAAAGTTGCAGGTTTATTAGAAATTCCTTGTTTGGTTTTATCTACAAATGAACAAAAAAGTTCGATAATTTCAATAGTTGAAAATATTCAAAGATATGATTTGAATTTTGTGGAAGAAGCATTAGCTTATCAAAAATTAATTGATGAATTTTCTTTTAAACAAGAACAAGTTGCACTGAAAATAGGTAAAACACAATCGGCTGTTGCAAATAAAATTCGAATACTTAAATTAGGCGAGGATTTACTGAAGAAAATACTAGAAAATAATTTAACAGAACGTCATGCAAGAGCTTTGTTAAAGTTGCCAGAAGAAAAACGTGAACAGGCTGTGGATTTTATTGTGGAAAATGGATTGAATGTGGCTAAGACTGATGAATATATTGAACGTGTTTTAAATCCAGTAGAACCAAAAAAGAGTTCATATTTTAGAATAAAAGCAGATGTAAGGTTTTTTATAAACACTGTAAATAAATCAATTCAAGCGATGAAAGAATCAGGTGTACATGCAAAAGTGAACAAAGAACACACAGAAGAAGGTTTAGTATACACAATAACAATACCAACCACCACCTGACGTGGACGCGTTTGCTTTGCTGTGTGAAGTATAACTTTTGGGAAAATAATGCTAGCTAGCTATTCCTTGGTCACCGATAATTCTGCTGGTGGTTTGACTATAATTTTTGAAGAAGTATTAAAATTGCCTGTCGGTGAACCGACCCACCTGACGTGGACGCGTTTGCTTCGCTGCGTGAAGTATAAGTTTTGGGAAAATAATGCTAGCTATTCTTTGTATAATGATAATTCTGCTGGTGGTTTGACTATAATTTTTGAAGAAGTATTAAAATTGCCTGTCGGTGCAACCGACCCACCTGACGTGGACGCGTTTGCTTCGCTGTGTGAAGTCGAAACTTTGTTGAAATAATGCTAGATATTTCTTGTACAATGATAATTCTGCTGGAAGATAAAATTGTTTCACGTGAAACATCTTTGACAAAAATTTCACAAAATTGTTTCACGTGAAACAATTTAAACTTTAACTTGAAAAATTTTATAATAAATGATATAATGGTTGTAGTGCAACGTCATTATATCATTTTTTATTTGGAGGCAGAAAATGGCGAAAATTATAGCAGTTACTAATCAAAAAGGAGGGGTAGGTAAGACTACAACTTCTGTTAATTTAAGTGCAGGACTTAAAGATCTTGGGAAAAAAGTTTTAGTATGTGATTTTGATCCACAAGGCAATGCAACGTCTGGTTTTGGGGTAGAACCAACAGAACTAAAAGATTCGATTTATGAACTTATTACGGGTAAAACTAGCATAAAAGATGCAATTATTAGTACAAAATGGTCGGATGTAATAGGTTCAAATGTTAATTTAGCAGGTGCTGAAATTGACCTTATTGCAATGGAAAATCGTGAATTTAGATTAAAAAATGCATTATTAGAAGTGGCTGATGAGTATGATTATATTATAATAGATTGTCCTCCTTCGCTTGGAATTTTAACTATAAATTGCCTTTGTGCAGCTAATGCAATAGTAGTGCCTTTGCAATGTGAATATTACGCTTTAGAAGGTTTATCGCAACTTATTAGCACTATAAAGGCGGTTCAAAAGCGATTTAACCCAGAAATTGAACTTGACGGGATTTTACTTACAATGTTTGATGGGCGTACAAATTTATCTATGCAAGTTGTAGAAGAAGTTAAAAAACATTTTGGGAATAAAGTTTATAAGACGATAATTCCGAGAAATGTTAGACTTTCAGAAGCACCTAGCCATGGTATGCCGATTGGTGAATATGATGAATTATCAAAAGGTGCAATTGCATATAAAGAACTTGCAGAAGAATTAATAATTAGGCAAGGAGTGAAATAGATGTCAAAAAAAATGAGTTTAGGAAAAGGTTTAGGTTCACTTTTAGGTGCAGAAGAAGGCGAAATTTTCGGTGAAGAAAAAAAAGATACAATAAGTATTTCTCTTATAGAACCGAATAAAAATCAACCTAGAAAAGAATTTGAATTTGTTTCATTAGAAGAACTTTCAGAAAGTATAAAAGAACATGGATTAATTTCGCCGATAATTGTGCGTGAAATATCCAAAAATAGATATCAAATCATAGCAGGTGAGCGCAGATATCGTGCGTGTAAAATGGCGAATTTGTTGCAAGTTCCTGTAAGAATTATTGAAGCAGACGATTTAAAAGCGACACAAATTGCATTAATTGAAAATTTACAACGTGAAGATTTAAACCCAGTTGAAGAGTCGAAAGGCTATAAAGAACTTATTGAAAAGTTTAATATGACACAAGACCAAGTGGCAAAATCGGTGTCAAAATCGCGTTCAGCAATTGCAAATATGCTTAGAATTTTAGTTTTAGATGATGAAATTTTAGATTGCTTATCCAAAAAAATTATATCCCAAGGGCATGCAAGAGCAATTTTGATTGTTGAAGATAAAGATTTACATTTAGAATTTTGTAAAATGATAATTGATAATCATTTGAATGTAAGACAAGCAGAAGAATATGCAAAAAAACTTAATAAATTAGATGGTAGTTTAGAAGAAGAAAAACCAAAAGAAGAGAATATTTATGTAGCTGATATGGAAAACAAAATGGAAGAGATTTTGTGTAGAAAAGTTAAAATTGTATATAATAAGAATAAAAAAAGTGGAAAATTAGTTTTAGAATATACAAATGATGAAGATTTAGAACGATTAACAGCAGCACTTGTAAATATTCAAATATAGGAGAATTAAATGAGCCGAGATATGGAAAATGTTAAAAAAGACAGTAAAAAGTTTTTAAAAATCTATATGTTTTGTTTAACAGCAGTAGTAATTTTGCTTATAACAGCATCATATTTTTCTCAAGAAAAATTAAATGACGAAATTGATAGACTGAATACTGTTGTAAATAAAACAGAAGATGAAGTTGTTGAATCATTAAGCCAAGTTGAAAAATTGCAAATTTATGTTGAAGATTTAGAAAAAGCAAATAAAAGTTTTGAAGAAATTATTGCAGAAAATGAGAAAAAATTAAAAGAATTAGAAGACACACAAAATAATAATGAAACTTTAATTAAAATCGTGAATATGCAAAATCAATTTTTCTTAGAAAATTATGAAGAATGTGCAGTTATTTTAAAAGAAATCGAAGAAAATGATAGTTTAACAGACGAAAATAAAATGCTTATTGATACTATCAAAAATGAACTTATAACACTTGAAGTTATAAGTGAAGTGGAAATTCCAGCAGAAGAAAATAAAGAAATAGAGGAGTAAAAAACAATGTTAGATATTAGACGTATTAAAGAAGAAACTGAAAAAGTTAAAGAAAGATTAGCTGCAAGAGGCACAAATTTAGATGATGATATAGATAAAATCCTTGAATTAGATTCAAAAAGACGTGAGATTTTAGTAACAGTTGAAAATCTTAAAGCCGAGCAAAATCGTGTTACAAAAACGATTCCTCAGCTTAAAAAAGAAGGTAAAGATACTACGGCTGTTTTTGCTGAAATGAAAGAAATGTCTGAAAAAATCAAAGGTTTTGATGAAGATTTAGCTAAAATTGAAGAAGAATTAGCACCTATAATGCTAAAACTTCCTAATGTTCCAAATGATAAAGTTCCTGCTGGTTTATCTGATACTGACAATGTTGAACTTCGCAAAGTTGGTACTCCAAGAACATTTAATTTCACACCAAAACCACATTGGGAATTAGGTGAAGAATTAGGTATTTTAGACCCTCAAACAGCAGCAAAAGTTACAGGTTCTCGTTTCCATTTTTACAAAGGTTTAGGTGCAAGACTTGAACGTGCTGTTATGAACTTCTATTTAGATACACACACAGAAAATGGTTATGAAGAAGTTTTCCCTCCATTTATGGCAAATCGTGCATCTTTTACTTGTACAGGTCAACTTCCAAAATTCGAAGAAGATATGTTTAAACTAGAAGGTTTAGATTGTTTCTTAATCCCAACAGCAGAAGTACCTGTTACAAATATGCATAGAGATGAAATTATCGATAAAGATAGTTTGCCTATAAATTATACTGCATACAGTGCTTGCTTTAGAGCAGAAGGCGGTTCAGCTGGTCGTGATACTCGTGGTTTAATCCGTCAACATCAATTCAACAAAGTAGAGCTTGTGAAATTTGCTCATCCAGATAATTCTTATGAAGAATTAGAAAAATTAACAGCCGATGCAGAGAGAGTTTTATCGATGCTAGGTCTTCCATATAGAGTTGTTCAACTTTGTACAGGAGATATGGGCTTTAGTTCTGCTTGTACTTATGATATCGAGGTTTATATGCCTTCTTATGATAAATATGTTGAAATTTCTTCTTGTTCAAATTTCGAAGATTTCCAAGCTAGACGTGGTTCTATTAGAACAAGAGATGAAAAAGGTAAAGCAATTGTTGCACATACATTAAATGGTTCTGGTGTAGCAATAGGTAGAACTGTTGCGTGTATTTTAGAAAATTTCCAAAATGAAGATGGAACAATTACAATTCCAGAAGTATTAGTGAAATATATGGGTAGAGATAAAATTTCAAAATAGTTAAAAAGGCTGTTCGTAATGAGCAGCCTTTTATAACCACCTGACGTGGACGCGTTTGCTGTCATCTATTACTTTTAGAAAAATCAAAACCAAACAAGGGGAGCGTTTACGTTACTTGCCAATAGCAGCAAGTAACCAAGCGCCATTTAAGGCTTTCCACCTTAAATATCCCCCCTGTTCGTGGGTTATAGTCGCAAAAAATACTTACGGCACTTCGCAATCTATGCACTTAATGTTACAAAACCGCTGTCGCTGTATTTTAGAAAAAGAGAAATTTAAGCTTGCACTGGGGTGCCTTTATTTTCCCAAATTTCAAGAACTAAGGCACAAAACGAACGAAGTACAAACGTTGAAATTATGTAAACATAGCGACAGCGAATTACGAGGCAGGGACATATAAAGTTTCGCGTGCCGAAGTCAGAACAACACAAAACGAAAACGCCAAGGTAGATTTTCAAGGGGGAACGCCTTGAATGGCGTTTGGTTACTTGTCGCTACTGACAAGTAACAGCACCTGACGTGCACGCAATTGCTTCGCAATGTTTCGACGAAGTTTTCGGAAAATTCAAAACTAAACAGGGGAACGTTTACGTTACTTGCCAATAGCAGCAAGTAACCAAATGCCATTTAAGGCTTTCCACCTTAAATATCCCCCCTGTTCGTGGGTTATAGTCGCAAAAAATACTTACGGCACTCCTTAACCTATGCGTTTCATATCACAAATCCGCTGTCGCTATATTTTATAAAAGTATAAATTTCAGTATGCACAGGGGGTGCCTTAAATTTAGCAAGAACCCAAATTTAAAAAAACCAATTCCAAAAAACTAAGGTAAAAAAACATCCGAAACACAAAATTCAGATATATAAATTTTATAAAAAATGGTAAACTAAAATATGCAGAATAAAAACAAAAAATTATCATTAATTTATAAAAAAATATTGAAAAAGGAAAAAAAACAGTGTATAATAAAAGTA
>CAYJLC010000049.1:0-14044 GCA_964370735.1 uncultured Oscillospiraceae bacterium | reverse complement strand
CGAATGAAAGAAAAAGAGTTTGTAGAATTTATAGCGAAGAAAAGCACTGCCGAAACAAGACAACAGATTAAACAAATAACAAAAGAACTTGAAAAATCTCTAAAACGAAATAAAGAACTGGATAATTTATTTAAAAAGTTATTTGAAAATCATGTAATCGGACAATTGCCAGCTGAGATGTATAGAAAACTTAGTGATGAATATTTGGATGAGCAAAAAGAAATCCAAATCACTATACCTAAACTTGAAAGTGATTTGGAAAAGCTAAAAAACTCACTTACAAACTCGGATAAGTTTATAGAGCGAGCTAAAAAGTACACTGATTTATCTGAATTAACACCAGAAATATTAAGAGGTTTTGTAGACAAAGTTATCGTTTATGATAAGGCTGTAAAGCACTCAAGAGTAGCCAATCAAAAAATTGAAATTTACTATCGTGACATCGGTTATCTTGTAGACTACACCAAGGAAACAGATATAGCTGAACCACCATACGATTTTGTGCTAAGTAAAACTGGCGAGCTGATATGTATAAATGAAGAATTATCACAAATAGTAGCATAAGAAAAAGCTGATAGCCTGCGATAAATCGCAAGCTATCAGCCAAAACACCGAACTTTAGGGGGGTGGTCATAAAGTGTCTTTATTGACAGCCCACTAAAATCGCCTTTTTCTATTAAATTCTATTGCAATTTCGCATGATTTCTAGTTATGTTTCTAAATCCATAAATCTTTGCAACATAGTCGCAATTTCTGCTCTTGTTGCATTTCCTTGTGGGTTTAAATTTCCGTCTTCCATGCCTTTTATTACGTCAACCATTGTCATGTAAAGCATAGCTTCCCAAGCCCAATCTGATACCATATCAGCATCATCATATTGTAATGGAAACGCGAAAGTTCCTTTAAATCCACCGTCATTTATGACTTGCTCGTAACGATAAATCATAGTCACAAGTTCTTCTCTTGTGATGTTTCCATTCGGATTAGTTCCGTCAGAAATTCCGTTTTGGGTTGCCCAGTTTTGACCTGATTCGTACCAAATATCAGTTTCGGTAAGCTTATCACCACTCATTCGTGCTAAAACTGTCCAAATCATTGCCCTTGTCGCAGTTTCGTTTGGTGCAAATTCTGTGTCTGAAATTCCATTCATAAGTTCATTTTCATAAGCAAAAATCACTGCTTCATAGAACCAATCAGAAGATATAACATCGTCAAAACTTATGATTTCATAAGTGACCATATAAAGCGAGAAGTGGTTAGTTTTGAAAGTCAAAAATCCGTTTACAAATTCGCTTGAAATTAGTGTTTTATTGCCTTCATCATCAATATAGTAAACTTTGATATTTTCAGCTTTTTCATCATCTTCAAGCTTGTATGGAACTGAAACTGACACTTCGCCTGTTTCAAAATCAGTGAATTCTACATCATCAATAAGAACTTGTAAATCCAAAACTAAATTATCACCAATTATGAATTTTTGTTTTTCGTTTAGGTCGTCTTTATCGGCTTCTTTTGCAATAAATTCGATATCTTTTCCGTCAGCTTCGCCTAAAATTACCTCAAGTGTGTCTACATCAAACTCGACTTCAAGACCATTTTCGCCTTCAACTTTTAGGGATTCGTTATCATCAATTAAGCTTTGTAAATCATTGTCAAAAAGGCTGTCGCCGTTCTCGACTATGTTATTAAGGCTTGATGGTCTGCTAACTGTTCTAACCTGATAAGGGGTTTGCGAGCCAGTTAATACTTCGTAGTTTGCAGTATCTTCCGGTGTGAATGTCCAAGTATACGCAGTGTTAGCTATTATAATAGTTTCATCGCCTAAATCCCAAACTATTTCTCCTGCCGGAGTTATTAAACCCTCTGAAAGTTCAGTATCTGCAAGAGTTTTGTTAGCACTTGTAATTGTTACGAATGTCGGTTTTCCAGTTGGTGTTGCTTTTTCTATTGTAACATTTGCAGTTGTAGAAACCTCTGCATAGTTATCACTGTCGGTTGGTTTAAACACAATGTTTTTAATGCCACTATGAGAAACATTTGTTAAATCTTGCCCTGCTACAAATTCCCAAGTGCCGTCTACTGAGCTAGTTCCAGTTATAGATGTATTCGCTATCGCTAAGCCTGTGTATGTTGTAACAATTGGATTTGCGCTTACCGTTGGGACATTTTTCTCGTTAACTGTTACAGTAATTGCAATTTCAAAATCTTTGTAATTTGTACTTGTAACTGGAATTTTAATTATCGCTGTGTTGCCAACCTTCGAATCATCATCGACAAGTGTAAAGTTTAATTTTTTGTCCGTAATAGTCGGTGTACCTATGATAATAGTTTCATCTTCTGTTTTTGTAATATTTTCAAAAGTCACACCTTCTAAATCAAGCCAAGCTGACAAGTCAACTTCGCCTGTTGCTCCATATTTTGCAGTACCTGTGGCGGTTACACCTACGAAATCTGCTTGTGTAATCATAAACTTCGTATCTAAACTTGATGCTTGATTGTAGTTGTCGCTTTCTTCAATACTCGCTACTAACCAATAGGTACCAGCGTTGGCAGGTGGTGTGCTAAGCTCTGCACCTTTTGCGCCGTTATTATCTGCAAAATAAGTGAAAATAATATCAGAATAATTTGCTCCTGTGATAGTCATTTCGCTTGAAGTTGGATTTGTGACAGCTACACCATCATAGACTTTGTCATTCATCGTGTCGATTGAGATGGTCGGTGTAGATTTTGTTATAGTTAGAGTTAGAGCATTATTACTTGCACTTGATGTATAGTTGCTGCTTTCGTTGATACTTGCAGTGATGCTATAAGTACCAAAGTCAGTTGGAGTGCCATTATAGCTGTTGTTGCTTCCTTGTTTACTGTAAACATAGGTAATATCACCACTATATTCTTCATCACCAACTAGTGTAATAGTTGGTTTAGTAAAGTCGCTTTCGTCCACTGGGCTACCATCATAAGTAACAGTTTTTTGTACTTCGCTAAATGTGATGGTTGGAGTAGCTTTGGCGATGATGTAGGTAGGTCGCACGGTTGCAGTGCCATAGTAGTTGCTATTTTCGTCTACTGTTACAGTTACGGTAATTGTACCAGCGTTAGTGATACTATCACCACCACTTGCATTGGTATAGCTGATGGTATATTCATCTGCACTGAGCGGATTACCATCCAAGGTTACGATTACAGTTGGTGGTTGCTCAGCTCCGTTGTAGATGAGGTTATCCACATCGCTCAACGTCACCTGCGCATCTGCAAGATTAAGCTTGGTGATATGACCATTAAGATTTGAAGGCATTGTCACTTCATACCAGTCAGCAGATACACCAGTGATTGTAGGGGTGCCAGTCAGCGTGATTGCTTTGTTGTTGCCCACATTGGAATTATCAAATTCGCCGGTTTGGATGATGGTAATCGCATCAGTGCTATTTACTATATCATCAGCAAGGATGATGAAGCTGACAGTGATGTCATTGTTGCCATCGTATTCTTTAGAAATATCACCGTCCACAACAGCTGTGACAGCTTTTTTGCTAATTGCACTGCTATCATATGTAAGTTTTCCTATATAGCCCTCAGAAGTGATTTCCACTGTGAGGGTTTTGCCTATCAAGTTACTGTCTTTGATTGTATAGGTGTTTCCAGTTCCCAACACAACATCGCCGTCTTTCCAAGTGAAGGTGAGTATCGCAGCCGTTGGAGAGTCACTGACCGCAACACTTAAGGTTCCACCGTAGGTTGCATCTCCACTGATATGAGGGTGACCCGTAAGGTAAGCCGTAAAGGCAGTTTCATTGGTTAGGATTGCTCCTGTTTCGACATTGTCATTTCCTTTCACACGCACCTGTAAACCACCTATCGGTACAAGTATATTGCCGACAGAAATGTTTGTTGCATCATTTGCTAATTCCATCCAATTACCATCGTTGATTTTGTATTCATAGGTAGTGTCTGCTATTTTGGTGAAGGTGAAGGTATTGGCATCGTCATCCACCACGCCACCTGTGGGCGCATTGGGGCCGGGGCCTTGGGTGATAGCGCCGGTGCTGAAGTAATCTTGCGCCGTGCCACCGCCCGTGAGGGTGTAGTTGCTCGCTTTGTTGATCGAAAGCAGACTTATCGTGGCACGCACGTCTTTGTTGTTGCCCACGTTTACGTTGTTAAAGACGGCATCTGTCACGCTGTAGTCAGTGTCTTTTATCAAGGTGTCGTAGTATTTCAAGCCGATAAAGTTCACACCTGTAACGGTGGTAGCATTTGAGCCATCATACACTTTATCGCTCACTGTCAGTCCTGAAACGGCAAGCACGGCAGGGTTGATGGTCAGCTCGCCTGATTTTACGCCATACACATTGGCGGTTTTCACAGTGACGGTGTAGTCATACACGTCCACATTCTTTGGGGTTACGGTTGTGCCGTCTTGGGTGTATGTAGCTTGGAACGTCTCGCCACCATAGCTCGCTGTGGGCAGTGTATCGCCGTAGGTGATTGTTTCGGTAAAGGAAATGTCGCTACTATCCAGATTTTTTAAGCTGTTGTCGGGGTCGCCGTTCTCGACTGCTTTCCAGTAGTTTGCCAATATAGAGGGCATATTGCCATCCCACACGTTTGCTGCCTGTGCAGTTGTTGTAAGCATAGGCAATACCACTATAATAATGCAAATACTTAAGACTATGGATAATAATTTTTTCGTTTTAATCATAATATACCTCCATCGTTTGAAATTAAAATGATTTATAACATAAAGCTTTCGCATAAATTGAAAACGCTTTAAAATAAGTTTCAGTTTGTCTATATTATGGTATAAATAGTTAATGTAGTCGTAAATGCATAGCATTTTTGTGTAACAAAATATTTATATACTGTGGCTAATTACCTATGATTATTATAGCATATTTTTATTAAAAACACAACTTATAAATTGGATATATTTGGTATTTTAGGTTGGAGATTTTTTATAAATCTGTTAACCATCATATTAATAAGCCTACTAGAAATTATCGATCACATCCATATTTTAGAAATATTTTCCGATTTTGTAGCTAAATAAAATATATAAAAATATACTTTTTTATAAATTAGTATATTATCATTGCACTTTTTATTAATTCTGTGATATAATATAAACATTAATTTTATCTTGATAATGTGATAGGGTGTTGATATCAAAAAGGAGATTTACGAATGGAAAAATTTTTATTTATAAATGAAAATATGACTTGTGACGATTTGCAAATTTGTGTAAATCATGCACAAATTCTAGGATTTAACTCTATGTATAGCAAATTTCCGATTAGTAAATTTAGCAAAAGCGAAAATTTAAAACAAAATTTCAATGATTATATAAACATATTAAGCGTGGAAAATTCTAAGCCAAAAGACTATGTCAGTGCGACTGACAATGCGTGTCCGATTGAACCGTTTGACAAACGAGAAAAGAAAGGACTTGAAAGCCTTTTTGAAATAGGGGATTTCCTTCAGGATACAAATTTAGATTTATTAGCCGACCAAACTAACTTTAAGATAATTTTAGATGAAAATTTTGATAAATTTGAGGCTCAAGCAGTATGCGACCTTGCTTTTCGTTTCGGAATGGACACAACAAGGATTACAAATTCGCTAATTTCTTTTAAACCGATAGAGGGTAATCAAATTTTGTTTATAAAGTCGGATAATTGCAAAATGACATTTGAGAATAAAGATTTTGGAAGTGTTGTGAAAATATTCGGAAAAGGTTATGAACTTTCGAAGTTTGTTTCATTTATTTGCGAGAATTTTCCTATACAGCGAAATAAAATGACGTGGAGCCAAATTTTAAATGAATTTACTGAGTCATTTGCAATCAGAAATTTAGACGGACAGCTTGCATTTGCCCATTCACTTTCAGAAAAAGGAAACAAAGTTACGGCATATATAGAGCCTAACAATATCTCAGATTTGCCGTTTGCTGATTTTAAAAGCTATAAAGATTTAAAGCCAGCTTACACACGAGATTATGATATTCCGTGGGAAGTTGATGTGTTTTTAGATTTAATGAAGTCGGAGATATATCCTAATATAAAGCGTGGCGACAAGGTGAAAATTCATTCGGCATTAAGTGAGGAAATTGATGTTAGAACTGATTTAATGCAAAATGTGCAAAGTGATTTGGAAAAACTCGGAGCTTATGTCGAAAAAAATGAAATGGTTTGTGCGTTTAAGCAAGGCTTTTCGTGGATTTCTGACGTAGTTGTAGAGGATTTGCAAAATATTAATGCGAAAAAAGTCGAAATTTGGTTTAAAGCTTTCCTAAAAAACCCTGAAGATAGTTGGTTAGATGAAGACGGTGCAATGCCTAATAAAAATACTTCGACAGGCAAAAACGAAGACAGTTGGTTTGATATTCCTATAAGATTTTTGCAAGAATTATACCCAATTGAAGATATTTTAACAGAAAAACTGGATATTTCTGATGTTATATTTAAAGAATATAAAGGCGATGAAGATATTACATATAAATTAATTGGATATGATAAAGACGATAAAGCGATATACGAAAATGAATATAAAACATATATTTCTGAACGACCTTATTTAGATGAGTTTCCAAATCTCGGAAAAGTCCACCCTTGCACAGGATATGTTAAAGTTTATATTAACGATGAGCTTTTTTTAGACAGAAAAATATCAACAGATGTTGAAAATGTTTGGGATATTTATCAATCAAAGGTACTACCAGAGTGCAAAGAATATTTTACAGCTAGACTAGGTCATGTACCAACTGCAAGCGACCAACCGTTTTTCGCAAAACTTGATTTGCAAGTGGAACTCAGTGAGCCTGACTATGCATTAAAGTCAAGGCAAGATATAATTTCCTCGCTTGATGCTCTGCACGAGGATATGTATTTCGTCGGAAGTGATTATTT
The DNA here is from genome assembly GCA_964370735.1 of uncultured Oscillospiraceae bacterium. Lineage (GTDB taxonomy): Bacteria > Bacillota > Clostridia > Oscillospirales > Butyricicoccaceae > CAYJLC01. Next base: position 7,142 of record CAYJLC010000049.1, on the reverse strand, counting down.
TAAGTTTTTAGGAGAGAAGACAAATGAAGTTTTTAATGCTCCAGGACTTATTTTCCCTAGAATTAAAAAGTCAAAAGGAAAACCGAAATTCGTAGTCACTTTGTCTGATAATGTTTTTAAAAGACCGACAATTATTGCTCAAGATGTTATTTATGAGGAGAAATATGCAAAAGAAGAAGTGACTGCATATATCTCATCACTGTCTTTAGAGAATGATAAATTAAATATTGACATAGATGTAAGTTGCCCTAATTTAGATATAGTAAAATCGTTTGCATATCTTTTAGAAAAAGGACATCTCACAGCAAATTTAAGCCTTGATAAGATAAATACTATCTGTTTTAAAACAAAAGATGGAGATTATATCTCGAAAGTTAAGCTATTAAGTGAACCTACTAAAGATATTGACATAAAAACACTTGAATTTGAAACAAAAGAGGTAATAGGGTATGATAAATACATATCTTACATAGAAAAACTCAAAAGAGTAGACGGAATTTCGGTCTATCCTATCGCAACATCTTATTTAGGAAGAACAGTTTATGCAGTGGAATTTGAGCCGAAATATGAGGGTTATTTGTCGCGAACTAAACGAATTACAAATATGCCATCGGAAGTTATCAATTGCAGACACCACGCAAACGAAGTATCGTCGACGAATGCATCTTTTATGATGATAAAAACGATTTTGACAAATGAAAAATACAAAGATATTGGAAATCGCTTAAATTTAGTCATAGTACCTGTTGAAAACACTGATGGAACAGCCATGCACGAGGAACTTATGAAAGACAATCCAAATTGGATTTTCCATGTAGCGAGATTTAATGCACTTGGAAATGAATTTTTCTACGAAACTTTTAACGAGGACTCAATTCACACAGAATCGCGTGGTTTTTTAAAATTGTGGAGAGATTTTCTGCCTGATGTTATTGTAGACAATCATGGAGTGCCTAGCCACGAATGGAGTCAGCAATTTTCTGGGTATACATCTCCGTCGTTTAAAGGATTTTGGTTGCCTAGGAGCATAATTTATGGAATTTACTGGCAGATTGACGACGAGCGATTTGCTTGCAATTTACCACTGAATAAAGCGATAGAAGAAGCAATTGCCGACGCTATTTTAGGCGATGAAACTATGGAGAAATACAATAAAGAAATGACTCGTCTTTTCGAAAAATACGCAAGCGACTGGATGCCTAAGCTATTTCCAGCGTCTTATTTTAGAACTATGATAAATTATTGGGTGAAAAGGAAACTAAACCTAGAAACCACCACATATTTTTCATATAAGTTCCCGTGGATTACAACTTGTTGCTACACAAGTGAGGTTGCCGACGAAACGGCACAAGGGGAGTATCTAAAAGATTGCGCTAAAGCACATTATCTACATAATATGTCAACGATTGACCTTTTGCTAAAAAGCATAAGCGTATATAACTCGTCAGTCACTGTGGATGATGACAAATTTTTGGTAGAACACACTAGACAACGTCCGCTAGTTGTTTAGCTGTTTTGCAATATAACCATTTATAAAGGAGAGAGAGAACAATGGAAGTTATGGAACTTTTAAAACTATTAGGAATTGTAATAGTTATCGTAGGCTTTACATTAAAACTAGATTCAATCTTAATTATCGTACTAGCAGCTATAACAACAGCAATAGTAGGAAATATTGGACTAGTTGAGCTATTAGAATTAATCGGAACATCGTTTACAATCAATCGTAGTATGATGATTTTTATTCTAGTATTACTTGTAACAGGAACACTTGAGCGTAATGGACTTAAAGAGGCAGCTGCTGCTTTAATCCGTAAAGTAAAAGGCGCTACTGGAGGTATGGTAATCGGTACTTATGCAGTAATTCGTGCTGGATTTGGTGCATTTAACGTAGGTATCGGTGGTGTTGCTGGATTTATTAGACCAGTTCTTATGCCTATGGCTATCGGAACAATTGAAGCTAAGGGCGAAACGCCAAACGAAGAGCATGTTGACAACTTAAAAGGTATGTCTTCTGCAATCGAAAATATCACTTGGTTCTTTTTCCAAGTATTATTCGTTGGTGGTTCTGGTGCACTTTTAGTACAAGCTACATTATTTGAGCTTGGCTACGAAGTAGAACTTATTGACCTTGCTGCCGTTGAATTACCTGTTGCCGTTGCGGCTTTAGTTGCTGGTGTTGTTTATGTTATTTTAAGAGATAGACAATTACGCAAAAAATATTACAAGAAATAAGGAGTGAAATTATGGAATTCTTTTTAAGTCCTGATGTAAAGCTAATGACGAAACTGCTTGAAGTAGTATATATGGCAATTGGTGCTATGTGTTTATATGCAGGTTTCAAAAATGTTAAGGATAGCACAAACCCTTCAAGAATTGGAACAGCTGTATTCTGGGGAGCACTTGGTATCTTAATGATTGCAAGTAGATTTTTACCACCAGTTGCAAGCGGTGTTCTTGTTATAGTTTTATGTGTGCCACTAGTGTTTAGAAAACTTAAAGCTGGTACACCTAACGCACCAACAAAAGAAGAAACAAAAGCAAATTTTGAAAAAATCGGTTTCAAACTATTTATTCCAGCACTTTGTATGGGTGTATTTTCACTTGCATTTGGTTTAATCGGTTGGAATGCATTAGTAGGTACTGGTGCTGGTGTTATAACTGCTATCATACTTCTAAAAATTTATTCTTCTAACAATAAAATCAAAGTTTTCTTTGATGATTCAGAAAGATTTTTATCAATAGTAGGTCCTACTTGTATGCTTCCAATACTTCTAGCAGTATTAGGTTCAATATTTACAAAAGCTGGTGTTGGCGAAGTTATATCTTCACTAGTTGGAAATATCATACCAGAGGGCAATATGGCTGTTGGTATTATAGTTTATTGTGTTGGTATGGCATTATTTACTATGATTATGGGTAACGCATTTGCTGCTATCACTGTTATGACAGTAGGTATCGGAGGTCCTTTCGTACTTGCTTTAGGTGGTGACCCAGTAGTTGTTGGTATGTTAGCGCTTACTTGTGGTTATTGCGGAACTTTAATGACACCTATGGCTGCAAACTTTAATATCCTGCCTGTTGCAATACTTGACATCAAAGATAAATTTGGTGTAATCAAAAATCAAGTTATAGTTGCACTATTTATGTTAGTGTTCCAAATTTGTTATATGTTAATGTTTGCTTAAAGTCTAGAAAAGAAAGAGATAAAATATTCTTATGAAAGATAATTTAATGCTTCGTGGAGCTAAAATTGTGATACAAAAATGGCTTAAATTAAAGCCTTGGCAACGTCTACTTATTGTCACAAATGACACCCATTTAGATGAGGCAAATTTACTAAAATCTGTCGCTATAAAACGTGGTTGCTCAGTTGATATTATGCTAGTTGAAAAGGCTGGAAAAAAAGTCGGTGTGTATTTTGATAAACACGAAAATGCATTTGATAATTACGGTGCTATAATAGGTGCTACTAATTATTCTTTGGTTACAACAAAGGCAACAAAGCGTGCAATTAGTAAAAAAAAGAAATTTTTATCTCTTCCACTCAGTACAAATAACAATAAGTCTATGCTATCTTTTGATTTTTTAACTATGGATACAGTTCGTAGCAAGATGATGGCAAAGCTTATTATAAAGCACTTAGAATTTGCTAGCATAGTCCATGTAACAACAGAAGCTGGCACAGATTTAACATTTTATAAGAGAAACCGAACGGCTGGCTTTTTTAATGGCGTAGTAAAAGACGGAAACGGTTACTCTTCTGCAAGTATCGAATTATATATCCCAATCGAAGAAGACAAGACCGAAGGAGTTATGGTTTTAGATGGTTCTTTTGGTTATATCGGAAAAGTACATACACCAGTTAAATTAACGCTAAACGAAGGTAAAATTATAGATATTGAAGATAATGATAGCGGGATTATCCTTAAAAAATATCTTAATTCATTCCACGACCCACGAATGTATGTAGCTTGTGAATTGGGAATAGGTTTAAATTCAAATGCAAAATGCCTTGGAAATTGCTATATAGAAGACGAGTCGGCTTATGGAACATTTCATATAGGATTTGGACGAAATATAGCATTAGGTGGCATTCACGAAGCAGCAGGTCACTTTGACCTTGTTTCGCACGCACCGACTATATATGCCGACAATATAAAAATAATGGAAAACGGAAAAATCGTTTTACATACAGATTACACATATTAAGGAGCAAAATATGAAAATATTAGTAACTGGTTTTGAACCTTTTGGTGGAGAAAGTGTGAACCCTGCTTATGAAGCGGTTAAACTTTTACCAAACAAAATTAGTGGCGCAGAAATCATTACAATTGAAATTCCAGTAGTATTCGACAGAGGCGCTAAAGTTGTAGAAGAAGCTATTGAAAAATATTCACCAGATGCAGTTTTATGTATAGGACAAGCAGGTGGAAGAAGTTCTATCACTATCGAGAAAGTAGCAATCAATTTAAGAGAGGCTAGAATTCCAGATAATGACGGAAACCAACCTTTGGAAAGTCCAATTAAAGAAGATGGTAAAAATGCTTATTTTGCAACACTTCCAGTCAAAGCAATGGTGGAAAATATAAGAAAAAATGGTATTCCATCACATTTATCGTTTACAGCTGGAACTTATGTCTGTAACGATGTTATGTATATCCTTCTTTACACATTAGAAAATAAATACCCTAATGTAAAAGGTGGATTTATCCATGTTCCATTTGACACAGCTCAAGTAATTGAAAAACCAGTTGGTATGGCAAGTATGCCTGTTCAAACTATTGCAAATGCACTTGAATATGCGATTGAAGCTATCGCTCAAAATGAAACAGATGTTGAAATCGCACTTGGAACAACGCACTAAAATATGAATTAAGAATATAAACTGAGCTAATATTGCTTGGTTTTAATCCCCTTGGATGATACGAAAATAATCGTTATCATTTCAAGGGGATTTTAGTATCTAGTAATAAATAATTTTAATAATCAAACTTTCCATACATAGAAATCGCGTCACCATTTAACGTACTAAATTCATCAAAACGCCAACCGTTTTCTGTCAAAACTAAAGTAATCGGTTTTTTATAAGTGTAGCTGAAAGTTTCTTCGAGTTTTGCATCTAACTCGTCCCAATTTCCGTATTCGTCATTTGAAAATGCAAGATGTTCGCCGATTAAATTAAAGGAAATTTGGCTGTCAGTAATATGGGTAATCTCATATTTTTCGTCGCGTGTCAAATAAACCCCACCGTAGCTTGCGTTTATTACATAAAGGTCGCCTTCGTAATTTATAAATAGCGGTGTTCCGTCGCCTAAATCGTTAAATTCTGCAAAGTAATCTTCGGTGAATAGTGAGTAAATAAATTTCGTAAAATCATCATATTTTGAAAATTCACCGAAAACTTTTGAATATTCGTAGCCATTTTGCTCTATTGTAATATGTTCATATTGTTCTTCATTTGGATACACATCGTTTATCCCAGTGGTTTCTCCAAGTTTTACACTATTATAAAATTTTACGGCTTCAGCATAAATTTTAACTTGTTTTTCCGTTAAAAAATCTAAATCCTGCTCATAATTTGTAGTAGAAACATAATTTTTTGGTGTATTATCGGTGAAATTCACATCATCTGCATATTCTGTGATACTGTTAAAAACATCAATTGGAGCTTTAAGATACTCCTCTTTTCCGTCCGTTATCAATTTGAACAGTGTCGTTTCGCCATATAAAAAGTTATCAGCAATTAAAACTTTACTCTCATTATTTCCAAATTCATAAACATAATTCCACTCGATTTCTGGCACAATTTCATCGGTTTTAACCCAATTTTGTATGTCGAGCATCGTTACAAAATCACTTTTTTCCGTTACTGTTAGTTCATACTGATTAAAAAATGCATCATTCGGCAAATTTGTATCGATTTTTTGGCTTATAATATTAAAATCAGCCAAAATCCCCTCTAAATACTCCGTTTGACCATAAGAAGAACCGTTTAAGAAGTAATATGGAAGTGACGGCTCACCGTTGTCAACTTCGGCGATTAATCTATAATAATCGTCTTTTTTCTCAAAAACATAAGATATTTCTGATTTAAAAATGTAATCTTCAACAATTTCTACGTTATCATTGTATATCTCTGCCATAAACCCATGAAAATCGTGGCTCGAGTTTATGTGTTCGACTTTATATGCCTCAATCAGATATTTATTGTCACCAAGTACGTGCAAACTTTTCGGGATTAATATTTCAAACATACCCGAAAATCCCCAGCCAGTGCTAACAACCTTTCCACTTTCTTCATCGATTTTCATAAGCGAAGTGTCATCGATATTGATAGTTTTGTCGAAATATTTTAGTGTCGCCTTGTCCCAATCCTCTACCGAAACACCACTAGATGAATTTATTAACTGGTTGTACGCAAGATAGCAATAAGTCCCCATCGCGATGCCATTTGTACTGAATGTTGATGTCGCGTAATCATAATTTTTGTAATCTTCGACTGACGAATTCGGCAAAATTTCGTTTGTATTTTCAAAATCAGCACTTAATATACATCCATTTAAGTAATAATAAATATCAAAGAAAAGTCGGTCGCTTTGCTCTAATACATAATATTCTTCAAAATCTTGCATATCGCGAAAAACTTCTTCGTTTACACCGAAATATCGTATTTCGCCATTTTGGTCTAACATAAAAATCGTCGGATTTTCTAGCCCAGAAAGAGTTACATAAATTATTAAATCAGAATTTGTTTCTATTTTAAAAGTTCTATCAAAATTCGTATCCCAACCTACCGGAAAAAACTCAACCCAGCTGTCAATTTGCATTAAGTCTAAAAGAACATTTTTCCCGTCATCTGTGAAATCATAAACACCCTCAAAAGCACCTGGTCCACCTATTGAAAAGGCGAAAGATTTAATATTTTCTAAATATTCTCGGTTGATTTCTTCGGTTAAAAACTCGCTACTTACAGGTTCTTTTTCTGATGTTTCAGTAATTGTTTCGACTTCTTCGGTCGGTGTTTGGTCTAAATCTTCGCAACCAACGAGTATAGATAATGCTAAAACTATAAGAAATAACTTTTTCATAAAAACCCTCCTAGAATATTTGTTAATTATATTTTAACATATTTTTCCAAG
>CAYJLC010000048.1:0-14658 GCA_964370735.1 uncultured Oscillospiraceae bacterium | reverse complement strand
CTTTAATTTTATGTGATGAAAAGTATATGTATAATGCATTAAATGCTATTATTTCAAATGCTTTGCGCTATGCAAAAACTCAAATTAAAGTGTCGGCTAAAATTAAAAATAACAATATTATAATAACTATTCAAGATGATGGAGAGGGCATATCAGAAACTGATTTGCCACATATTTTTAAGCGATTTTATGTAGGAAATCATGGTGGTACAGGTGTTGGACTTTCTCTTTCGAAAGAAATAATTGAGCTACATAAAGGTAGTATAACGGCTAAAAATAATAATGGTGCCGAGTTTACTATTCAGTTTGGTGCAAACCAGCAGAAAAAAAGAATATTTTCGCTTGGAGTGAAGAAACCTAAGTGAAAGCGATTTTCAACCATCATACTAGCAGTAACTATTGCTTGAAGACCTAATGCACACAAACGGTTTACTGTAAAACCTGTGCTTTCTTCGTCCTGCTTTAACACCGACAATTCTTCCTAAAAATGAAGTAACACCGAATTTCATACTATTCATAACATTTTCGATAGCACTTAGTACAAACAATTCACTACTAAAAAATACTTTGGCTGCCGTTGCAAACGAGCTTGAAAACTCATCATACTCAGGCTACACCTCGGATTTTCACACAATTGAAGTATCTTTGGCGTATCACGATGAAATTTTAAACGCCATTAAAGAACATAATCCAGAAAAAGCACAAAAGGTTATGCGTGACCATATTAATAATATTTACACAGTTTTACGCACACTTTTATATTAAAACACAAATAAAAAGGGCTATCGCTACGGCGACAGCCCTTTTTTAATGATTAAGTTGTGTTTTTTGATTAAATAGTTCTCATAAATCTTGCTATGATAGTTGCAACTTCTGCTCTTGTTGCAGAGTCTTTTGGTGCAAGAATTGTTTCTGATTTTCCAGAGATTATGCCTATGTCAAACGCATATTTTAAAGCATCCATCGCATAATCTGAAACTTTATCAGTATCTTCGAAGTCTAAAGTACCTTCGGTAGTAGGTTTGCCTACATATCTCCAAAGTATTGTGACTAAATCTTCGCGAGAAATATTCATATCAGGAGAGAAGGTATCTTCGCTAGTTCCTGAAATATAACCATTGCTATATGCCCATATTACAGCGTCGGCATAGTAGATATCTTTAGGAACATCAGTGAATACTAACGCTTCCGTAGTTTCTGGATTGCCTGCTAAACGATGTAAAACAGTGACAAACATTGCACGTGTCATAGTGTCCTCTGGAGCAAAAGTATCGTCTGAAATCCCTGTGAATATCTCTGATGAAACCACAAAATCGATGTCTTCTTTTGCCCAGTGAGAATTTATATCGGTAAATTCTTTTGGTTTGGTGGTTTCTTCGTCAGTATCACCTGAAAGTGGAACATCAGGGTCGATGATTTCAACTTCTGGCTCTGGCTCTGGTTCTGGTTCAGGCTCAGGTGTTGGACGAGGTCTAACTGGAGGTGTAACTTCTGGTTCAGGAGTTATATAAGTCCAATAAGCATAAATAAATGTGTTTTCGTCAAAAACATCGTCAGAAGTGGCTTCGTTTAAACCATCTAAATCGTAGAACCAACCTTCGAAACGGTAATCAGTTCTTATTGGATTTTCAGGGAAAGTTATTTTTCCTAAATCGTCGACTAAAACGTCTAAGTTAGCTGTCACACCATCATCATAAACGAAGGTTACATAAATATCCTCGGCAGGTTCATAAACATTTACAGTGACAGTAGCAGTTAAACCAAATATGTTTGAAAAATCGTCTTTTAAAGTAATGATACCTGTTATATCTATGGTATTTACCGCAGAAGTGTCTAGGCTTGAAACATCCCAAACAACATCAAATTCAGTTGTAGTATTATCAGAAAGCGTTGCTGTAACTGTTGTTGGCAAGGTTGCAAAATCGCCTACTAAAACATCAATAGTGTCTGGGTTTGTGATGCTTGTGATAGTTGTTGGAACTACGACAGGAATTTGATTATAAAGTTCAAATTCTTCGACACCTACCCATTGATTTGGATAAGGAGTTAAAACAACTCTAAACGCTGAAGATGTTACAGTTTCGAATGGAATTACAACCATTTGAGCAAAATCAGCACTTTGTGGAACAGCTGGTTTAGCACCGATATATGTAACTTCTGTCCAGTTATCGTCGTTGTTAAACGGATGGTCTGTCCAGCTAGCCACATTTAGAGGGTCAGAACTCACTTCGTAGCTTTCGCCAGTATAGTATTCGACTTTGTAATCTTTTGGTATACGAACTGAAGAACCAGAGTCTATTGGTTGAGATGAGTTTTCATCGAAGAAACCGATAGAAATTGTGTTTGCAGTTGTATCTGTGATTTCAGTTTCACCTAAAACAACAGCAACGAATGGAGCTTCGTGGAATTCATTTCTAACCCAGTCAGACCAAATTGCTTTTGGTTGACCAAAGTTTTTAAGCCCATCGATAATTGTTGCAGGGTCGTCTGTCGTTGAATGAGATGATAATGCCTTAGGATATTCGTTTGAAGTGCCTAACGACAAGTTCTGGCTACTGTCTAACGAATCTATAATCGTAACAACTGCATTAACATCGAATAAAATATCATTTTCTAATGTAGCCACACCAGAAACAGGAATATTTGTGCCTATATCGACATTGAAATCAATGTCTTGAGTGTCCCAAGTCACTGGTCTATCAATAACTTCGTTTGTGGTTAATGTGATGAAAATATTTTCTGGAAGGGAAGGAGTGCTTCCTTTAGCAGTTAAAACATTTATGTATTCAACAGATTTTACACCTACGACAGTGATATTTGCAGTTACAGTGTTTACATAACCGTCGATAGTACCATTTACAGAGAATTCACCAACATTTTTGTATGATTCTTCGCTTACAGGTTCCCAAGTTACATTAACATTTATTTGTGTATCAAGCGAAGTTGTTGCCGATACAAAGTCAGGTAAATTTGGGTGTACTCCTATGAAAGTAGAAAGTTCTAAATCAGCGATATCATTTAGAGTTAAATTATCGTCTTGAATAGTGAAATTAAATGGAATTTCGCCAGTAAACGAAGTGATACCTATGATTTTACCAGTAGCATCGCCTGGGTTTATATTATTTTCATATTCAACGATAAAATCTACACCGTAAGTTAGTTCGTTATTATTTTCGTCAGTAACAGTAGGGATAGGAGTAATTTCGTCGCCAGTGTATGCGTATTCTGTTACATCAAGGTTTAAGTTAAAGCTAGAAATATCAGTTTTTTCTGAATCTGAAGCAAGTCTTAAACGAAGTTCGGCACCAGACACAAATTTACTAGAAGCGTGTCCAGGGGCTTGTGATGTTATAGCTACAAGTTTTACGAATTTAGCATTAACTGCACTATCAAATTCGGCTAGTTTGTAGCCAGAAGTAGCAGGCCAGTTTCCTTCTGAAACTTTTTCGAAATTTTCTCCGTCAGTGCTTACATACACTTCGTAGGCTGTAATTGTACCATTTTCGGCAGCACTTGGTCTTGGTAAATAACGAAGAGCAGAAAGAGTGCTTTCTTCCTCTAGCTCTAACATAACCCATCTGTCTTCAGGTCTGTTTGATAAATCAGCTGCCCATTCAGAGTGCCAGAAAGTAGCAGGATTATCGTCGATGATTAGGCTAGCAGGACCTTCGCTACCAGATAGTGGTTGAGAACTTCCAGCAGTTGCGATAGTTTTTGTGTAATCATAGTCAAGTGACGCATCTTCCGCAGAACTTCCATTACCATCTTTTCCTTGTCCTAAAAGAACTGTGAAAATATTAATATTACTATGGTCTTCCGACACGATTAAGAAACGTTTTTCGTTTTCAACCGTTGGTAAAGGTGTAACCGAAGCATTTTCGAAAGGAACATAATCATAAGAATTTACAATTAGTGCTTGAGTTGGGTATTCGTTGTTTGCAAGTGAAACAGCATCGACAGAAAGTCCGTTTATGTTCAAGCTTTCTAGGGTTGCTGAATCATATTTTTCAAAGCTTGGGCTGCCTATGTTTAATTTTATTTCTGAAATAGAAGTGATTTCAGGCACAGAAACTTTAATCCAAACTGCCGGAACAAGTCCGTTTGCATCAAAAGTAGTTTCGCCAGAAATTTTAGGGATAGATTGGTAGTTTATGCCGTCGCCAGACCAAGAAACAGTGATAGCTGAATCTGGATTAGCATTTTCTAAGATAACTTCAACCGTATTAATGTTTTGTGCAGTTGCATATCTGAATAAAATATCGCCATTTGTTGAAAAGACAGTGCTATTATCGTTGTCACGAAGATTTTCAATGTCAGCGACTGTGTTTCCAACAGAGTTTAGGAATAATCCATCGGCACTAGAAGAAACGTTTGAACCTGCAATAATTTCGCCTTCTGTAACACGAACTGAGGCAGATATTTCGGAATCAGTTCCAAATACATTTGCAGTACCAGAAATTTCGTAAATACCAGTATTTGCAGACGAGAATCCATTAGTATCCCAATTTACAGGGAAGAAAATATTAGTGATAGTTCCGTCATCTTCTACTAAAGGCATAGTCGATGGAAGGATTAAACTGCCATTTACTGCGATAGAAGTTGAGTAATTTTGGATATTTGGTATGCCTTCAATCGTTGTGATATTAACAGAAATTGGAATACCTAAGCTTGTGATTGAACCTGTTATTACGAAAGTATTTGACGAAGAAAGTAATGAATCGTCATAATCATTCCAAGAAACTGCAAGTTCTTCATTAGTTTTGTCAGAATAAGTTACTAAAACATCTGTCGGTAAAACAGGTGTAGTATTAGCTTTAACATAATAGTTTCGTGCAATGTCATAGCTTACAATTTTTTTAGTAGCAGATTCGCTAGAGGCTTTTGTAGTGATGGTTACACTATCATTAGAAAGTCCGTTTGCAGTTGCAGTGACAGTGAAAGAACCATCTTCTTTTGTAGATTGAACAATCGCAACAAGTTTGCCAGCCATAGCTTCGCGACTATCGTCGGTATATGGTGTGTGGTCGTCTTGTCTGCCGTTATCTAATGCTAAAAGTCTACCATTTCCTGAAACTTCAACTGTGATTTCAGGCTCTGCTCCGTTAACAATATTGCCATTATCGTCTAAAACATCGATAGTGATGTAAGATAAGTCGCGTCCGTCTGCATCAATTGTGCTGTGGTCAGCCGATACTGAAAGTGTAGACGCCCCAGTTGTAGTAGAAACAGAGTTTCTTCCATCAAAATCGGTGATTTCAGTTCCGTCAGCAGTATATCCTTTAACAGTAAGTGTACCTTCTTCATAAGGTACATAGAAAGTAGAATATAGAGATTTATGACCACTTTCATAATAGAAATCTCCAGTGCCAGTGTCAAATGTTTTATAAGTAAAACCAGCATCTGTTGTATGAGTTGTTGCAGTAGCCGAACCTATTTCGATATCGTTTAAGAAAACTTTTACTATGTCAGCATCAGAATAAACAACAACTTCAACATTGCCATTATTGTCAATTATAACATCATTTCTATCCCAAGTAGGAAGTACATGAATAGTATTTACATGCTCATTCCATTGGCTTTGATATAGATAGAAACTGTCCTTTGGTAAACCAGCAGTGTCTATTATACCAAAGTATGAGCTTTTTGGTGCAGGCCATGAACCAACACTACCAGAACCAACGCCATTCCAAGGAGTTGGCTCGCCTAAATAGTCAAAACCAGTCCATAGGTATTCGCCGGCGATATAGTCAAAGCGAATTGTGTTCCACCAAGACTCACTAGACATAGCACCCCAACCAACAGCACTTTTATCATAAGAAGTAAGTCTTTTGTCGGCTGTTTGAGCTGCGTTTTGTTTATTATCATATACACCACGACTATTTACACTAGAAGAAGTTTCAGACGCGTAAATTGTATAGCCTTTGTTGTAATATTGTTCCATTTCAGAAGGACTACCGTAGTTTCTTCCAATAATACCACCAGCTGCGTGTATTACATCAGAAACTTCATAGCCATAGCTTGTAGCCGAGTTATCATTTTGACCAAATGTAATTAAGCGTGTGTCATCAACTTCGTTTACCCAGTCGATTAACTGTTGAGCGATGTCGGCATATCGATGAGCTTGAGAATAACCAGTACCCTCGAAAATTTCATTTCCTAAGCTGTATGCGATTACTGAAGGAGCATTTTTATCTTGGTGCGCCATTTCTTTTGTATCATATTCAGCCCAAGTCATTTCAAGTGGAACACCGTTTACAATTGTGTTTCCAGCTTCGATTGGTTCTTCAAACCACTGAGAATAGTCATTAACATTACTGTTTTTTATCATAATCCAAGTGTCAAAACTCTCGTCGATAAGTAACATACCTAAACGGTCGCAAATTTCAACAAGTTCTTTTGATGCTGGGTTATGAGTGACACGAATACTGTTAACACCCATGTCTTTTAGTATCTCAACTTGACGCTCCATCGAACGATACCAAGCCTCGGCACCTAGCGAACCTTGGTCGTGGTGCATACATACGCCTTCAAGTTTCATAGGAACACCGTTTAAAGTAAAACCAGTGTCGCGGTCAAATTCGTAATATCTAAAACCAAAAGATGTGTCTAAACTGTCTACTTTTATGCCATCTTGGTTAATATCAGTCACTAAAGTATAAAGATTAGGTGAGTCCACACTCCATAAATCTGGGTTTGAGACAACCATAGAACCAGAAACAACCGAAGAAGAGTTAGGCTCGATGGTAACAGCCGCTGAAGAAACAGTGTTTAAAGCTTCGCCAAGGCTATCTTCGATAGTGGCATCTAGCGAAACAGTTGCAGGTTCGCTACTGTCATTTGACACAATAACTTCGTAATTTAAAGTGCTTGTGCCAGTTTTGACACCAGTAGTTTCTGTGGTAACACCATGTCTTGCGATATGAACGTTATCAGTCACTGTAAGCTCGACACTTCTATAAATACCACTACCTGAATACCATCTGCTTGTTGGCACAGGGTTATCGACTCTAACAGAAATTACATTTTCAGAGTCGAAATTCAGCAATTCATAAGGAAGTTCAAAAGAAAATGATGTATAACCATAAGGGTGAGTACCTAGTTTTTCGCCATTTAAGTATACTGTGGCGTTCATATACACACCGCCAAAGTCGATAGAAATTGTCTTGTTTTTATAGTCATCAGTTAAAGTAAAAGACTTTCTATACCAGCCAACTCCACCTTCTTTATAGCCACTTTCACCTTCGCCAGAAGTTGAATAAGGCAAATCTGCACTATAATCGTGTGGAAGATTTATATTGCTCCAATCAGAGTCGTTGAAATTTATACTTTGTGCATTTTGTACATCTCCGTAGTTAAAACGCCAGTTTTCGTCGAAGTTTTCAGTTCGACTAGTATATGAAAGTGAGTTTACAAAAATTGTTTCGACTTGTGAAGATGTTTGGTTGCTTTCGGAATATGTAGATGGTTCGAAACTTGCTAAAGCGGGAATTAGAAAGTTTGAACACAGAGCAACACTAATGGCAAGGCTGAGAATTTTTTTCATAATTTGTCCTCCGTAAGTAAAAAATAAATCACTAGGAATTTTTTTGCCGAAATCTCCTTAGTTTGGCATTAATATAGTATAAATTCTAATGTATAACCAATATTATATATATCAAACGCCCTAAAGTCAAGAAATATGCACATTAAATATGTAGAAATTATTAACGAAAATATGGTTAATATTACCAAAGTTTGTCTTATAGTAAGTTTTGGACTAAAAATCATTAATTATTACAATACAAGTTGCAAAACAATAATTTTTATACAGAATATAGATTTGCGTAGAAAAAAAGTGGCAAGGATTGTCCCTTACCACTATTAATATTTAACCTACTGATTCTTCTGTTACATCATAAACTGAAAGGAGATCATAATCAACTGATTTTTCGCCAAATCTTTGAAGCATAATAGCCATTTCTGTTCTTGTGATTGTATTGTGTGGTCTTAAAGTTTCGTCTTCATAACCTTCAATAATACCTTCCATGTGTGCCCAAGCAATAGCAGCTAGCGAAATTTCACTAACATCGCCTAAATCGGACATAATTTCAACGCCAGAATAATTGTAAGCTGTTGTTGGTGAGCCTGCATATCTCCAAAGATGAGTCGCAAATTCTTCACGAGTTAATTCAGTTTCGGGATAAATAAGCCCTTCTTTAGCACCATAAACTATGTCAAGTTTAGCAGCCCAGCCAAAAGGTTTTTCATACCAAGAATTTTGAGCCACATCACCAAAATTAGCGTACATTAAAATCTCGTCAAATTCTGGCTCACCGGCTACTCTGTATAAAATAGTAAGTCCCATAGCACGAGTCGCAGTTCCATCTGGAGTGAATGTTGTTTCAGAAGTACCGTTTAAGTATCCTGCTAAAACAGCTGATTTAATTGCATCATAGCCCCAATGGTCGCTAATATCTGTGAAATTTTCAAAAACTTCCATTAATGCAGCGTCGTCAGTTGTAGTTTCAGCTTCATCAGAAACTTCATCAGTTGTAGTTACAGCTTCGCTAACAAGTTCAGGAGTATTTTCATCAGTTGTAGTTTCAGTTGCAAAAACTGCTGGGATGCTAGTGAGAATAATTGCTAGCGATAATATACTTCCTAAAATGCGTTTTTTAACCTTAAAATTCATAACACTTCACCTTTTCCTTTAAATAATTACATTGAAATTTAACTAAAATTAGTAATTAAGACGAGCTATAAAAAATACTCTAATTAATATTATAGCTAAATTTACTTGACAAATTGTTTCTTTATCTTGTACAAAGCGTACAACAACTGTCCTCCTTTTACTCGTATTTTCTATTGATTTTACATATTAACAGTTTAGCACATAGTTGCAAAAAAGTCAATATGAAAAGAATAGTTTGTCGACTTATGTATAATATGGTAAATCGAAAATATTACTGCTTTTTGTCATAAAAAACTGTCGGTAAATGTTGTTTGTTGTGCAATTTATAGTAGCTATAAGGCGAAATTCCTGTATATTTTTTAAAACTGCGCGAAAAATAATTATATGAACTAAATCCGAATAATTCTGAAATCATAGAAATATTTTCTCGAGTATATGTCAAAGCCTCCATTGATAAAATAATTTTTTGCTGATTAATATAGGACATCAGTGGTGTTTTCATGTGTTTTTTAAAAACAGCCGAAATATAAGATTCGTTTAAATTAAGGTTACTTGAGATATCAAAAAGTTTAATATTTTCGAATAAATGACTATAAACAAAGTTTAAAATAGATAAAACAGTTGTGTTTTTTATATATTGAAATTCTTCATTAATTTTTTTAAATTCACAAATTATAAAAAGTTCGAAGTCGAACAAATCATCTAAACTCATTTTTGTGAGAATAATATTAATCATATTTTCGGAACGCATGATGCAATAACTCGCTGGAATGTTATTTTCGATTAATTTTCGCGATAAAAATGTACAAAGGAATATTAAATCACACATTTTTTCATCAAAGTGTGCATTTTTTTGTTCTTTTTGCTGATTTAATATCAACTCTTTAATAAAAAAATCATCGTGACTAAAAAAAACATCAATTAATTCTTGATGATTTTTCAAAGTATTTATTATAGTTTTCATCTGTTCACCGTCCGATATTCGTTCGGCAACAAACCAAAATTTTGCTTAAATATCCTATAAAAATGTTGCTTTGAAGAAAAATGAACACGTTTTTGGATTTCGTTTACCGAAAAATCGGTGTTTATCAGTAAATCACAAGCAAATTTCAACTTTTTCTGGACAATAAAGGATTTAAGCGTGCAATTTTTATTATTTTTAAAAGCATGAGAAATATGGCTGACAGAATATCCTAAATCTTTTGCAATTTTCTCGATAGACAAATTTTGCTCAATATTTTGGTCAACATATTTGAGGATTGAAGTGACAAGGCAGCTATTTTGGGCTTTAGTCAATAAAAATAGCTTAAAAAATGCTTCGACCATCGATATTTCGATTAAAAAAAGCAAATTTATAGACGAATTATCATTAAAATTAAATATTTGGACAATGAATTTGGATTTTAATTTTTCGCACTCATCTAAATTGAATGAACACAAATCGCAAAGAAGCGCTAGGAGAATAACCATATTTTTCATTTTTATAGAGTAATCGATGTTTTGTAATTTTTCGTATTTTTGGTTATTTTTTATTACTAATAAAGCAGAATTTATGTCAAAATCGCGAAAATACTGCTTAAATTTAATCTCCTCAAGATAAGGCAGACTATGATAAAAAAGCTCTTTTGGAAGTCTATAACTTGGCATTTTATCTCCTTTCAAAAAACATAGCAGAAAAGTGTTAAAAATATAAAAATAGTGTTAGAATGTTGCTAAAAAAAATGTTAATATTAGCCCAAGAAAGTGATGAACTATTTTATTAAACAAATTTAATTGAGGTGTGTTATGAATTTAAAAAGTGCTGTTTTTTCAAAAATTAAGCCAAAAGGGTTCTTAAAGTATGAAATGGAAAGAGATTTGGATAGTTTTATCGGAAATCTAGATGAAATTGTTCCAAAATTAATTAAAGAAGACGATATTTACTTTAAAGATAGACGAAGAAAAGACACAGAAAATATCGATGTCGGCGAAGAAGATACTGGATTTATGACACAGCATATGTGGTGGAATTGTGAAACGCAAGGAAACTGGATTGATGGCTTTTTAAGAACCGCAATTTTACTAAATGATGAAAAAATGCTGAAAAAAGCCGAAAAATACATAGAAAATATTATAAATTCGCAAGATTCAGACGGATATATAGGAATTTATGATAAAGAACTTAGATTTAATCACGATGATGAAAACGGAGAAATGTGGGGACAAGCCACTATTTTGAGGGCTTTATATGCATATTATGAGTACAAAAATGATGAAAAAATATATGAAATAGTTAAAAAAGCAGTCGATTTAATTATGGTCGGCTATAAAATAAATGGGAAAAATCCATTTGAAGTGCCATTTGATACCGATGATATGAGTTGTGGAATAGGGCATTCAGTTGTAATAACAGATGTTTTTGAGAAAATTTACAGAAAAACAGGCGAAATTACGTATTTAGAGTATGCAAATTGGATTTACGACTGCTTTTCAGAGGTAAAATCTGTCGATACTGATGTTTCATCGAGAGTTCTTTTGACAGACAGAGCTTTTCAAAATCATGGGGTTCATACTTACGAACAAGTTCGTCCATTGATTCTGTCGTACGAATTTAATGCTGAAAAATATGAAAAACCGTTAAAATCCTACCTTAACAAGCTTGAAAAGTGCATAAGTCCAAGTGGTGCGCCAATCGGAGATGAGTTTATTGCTGGCAATGTAGCCGACGCATTAAAAACAGGGTACGAATATTGTTCGATACACGAATTGTTGCATTCATATATTAAACTATTTGAGGAATTAAAAGACATAAATTACCTGGAAAAGGCAGAATTTATGTTCTATAATGCTGGTAGAGGTGCGAAATTTTATAATTCTAGACTTTCGGAAAAATCGTCTATTGCATATTTGAAAACAGATAATTCTTATGAAATGACAAGCAAAACTTGGGACGAAAAGCATCAATTAAGGTACAAATATTCTCCATCGCATCAAGATGCAGCCGTTTGTTGCGTGCCAAATGCAGGCAGAATTTATACATATTTTTATGAACACATGTGGTACAAGCAAGAAAATACACTATTTAAAGCATTTTATGGCGCAAGTGTTTTTGAAACAAAAATTGACGATAAAGCAGTTAAAATAGAAGAAATATCTGAATTTCCATACAATAACAAGCTATTATATAAAATATCTTGTGAAGAAAAAACAAATCTTGAGTTAAAATTTAGAGTACCTTCTTTTGCTCGTAAAATTATTTGTAGTGAAGAATATAGCGTCTCAGATGGAATTTTAACGATTGACAAAGAATTTAGCGAAAATAACACGCTTCAGATTGAATTCTTGACTGAAATTGCAGAAAAATCGGACTTAAACAATGAAATCTACTACACTTATGGTAGTTTACTGCTCGCGCTAGAAATTCCTTTTGAAGAAGAAATTACAAAAACGTATGATATCGATGGTTTTTATGATATACATTTGACAGCAAAGAACGATGATTACCAAAACTATTTAGCAGCCAATAATGGAGAGAAATTTATTGAAAATGAGCAATATTTTGTTACATTATATAATAAAAGTTCTAATAAAGACGAAATTGTGCAGTTAAAACCAATGTCAGATTATCCTCTTAGAAAAGTAACTTTTGAAATTAATTCTCTTTAAAAAATTCAAAAATATCGCTAGTGGTATAAATTTCGATTTTAAAGTCAGTTTTTCTGAAAGCGTCTTGAATTCCTTCAAAAATTCGTGAGTAAATATCACTGATATCTGGAAAAATTACACCAATTATATTACTTTTCTTACTTCTAAGGCTCTGAGCTTTAGCATTTGGAACAAAACCTAGCTCTTTCATTGAAAATTCGACACGTTTAACGATTTCGCTATTCACGCTCTTAACTTGGTTTACAATATTGCTAACTGTGCTGACAGAAACGCCCGCATGTTTTGCGACATCTTTCATAGTAACCATAAACTTCACCGATTAATACCAATATTAATCTTAGTATATCATTAACCTTCTGAAAAAACAAGGAATAAATGCACTATTTTTATGTATCGTTACATTAATGTATTTATTTGCATTTTGAATAATAGTTAAAATTAAAACTATATTTATTCTAGGTATCTTGTGAATTAGGCAATATGTCGACGATAGTATTGCATATTTCGAATTTTTAATAAGAAAAGGTGTACCACTTGACAATATTAAGTTTAAAATGAATGTCAATAATGCGCATAATGAAACTGCGTGGTCGAACTATATAGAACCATTTCTGTTATTTTAGTAATAAAATTAATAAAACGCTCGGATTAGATTTTCTAAACCAAGCGTTTTTTGTTTATATTAAAAAAGTTTATCAAATGCAATCTTTTCGCTATTGTCAAACCAAATTGTACCGCGAAAATTAAAACCATTTTTCTTTAAAATATGTTGCATTTTTAAATTGTCAGCGTCAGTGTCCACTCTAAAATAATTAACACCTTTTTTCTTGCTTAAATCCTCGACTAAGTCAAATACTTTATTAGATAAATTCTTGCCCCTAGCTATTTTGGCAAAAGCCATTCTATGGACAACGACATAGTTTTTATCACTTAGCCAGTCGCCGTTTAATGTATTATATGCCGGCTCAGCTTCAAAGTCTATGCATAGATAGCCTAAAATATTTTCGTTTTGAGTTATAAAATAGCCACGATTTTTTAATGAATCCTGTTTTATACACTCATAGTCAGGATAGCCAGTTTGCCACTGATTTATGCCTTGTTCCTTTAGATGCATTTTTGCTTCATTTATTATTTCCATTGCAAGCGATACATCATTTAATTGCAGTTTTTTTAGTTTCATATAAAACCTCTTAGAAAATATGTTTTGATAATAGTATATCATATTGATTTTGAAAAATAAATAAAAGATAAAATTAAAAATGTAAAAAAATAAATAATTATTGAAAAAACTATTGTTAAAATCTATAAAAAGTTGTAAAATAGACTTAGAAATATTCGCTGAACATTTTATATGCGAATAAAGTCAAGCTTAAATAATAAGAAATGGTGAAGATTATGGAATCAATAAAAGAACTATATAGGATAGGCAGAGGACCGTCGAGCTCGCACACTATGGGCCCAGAATTTGCTTGTGAATTTTTTTTAGAAAAATACAGCAATGCGACGCGATTTGATGCAATACTATATGGCTCGCTATGTAAAACAGGCAAGGGACATCAAACCGACGAAGTTATTTTAAATACATTAGGTCGAGATAGAACAACAATAGTTTGGGATAGTGAAACGAAGGATTTAGAACACGCAAACACAATGGTTTTAAAAGCATTCAACGAAAAAGATGGATTATTAGGTCAAAATAAATTTTTCAGTGTTGGTGGTGGGAAAATTATTATCGATGGGCAAGGTACTTTTGCAGAAGAAAATGTATATCCACATACAAGTTTTGAAGAAATCAAAGTATTTTGCGAAGAAAAAGAGATTAGACTTTGGGAATATGTGCAAATGATAGAGGGTGATGAACTTTTTTTATATCTTGAAAAAGTATGGGAACAAATGAAATCTTCGATTAAAAATGGACTTGTGAATGAAGGCGAGCTTTCTGGTGGGCTAAAAGTTCAAAGAAAGGCGAAATTTTTATTTAATCAACGCCATATAGACGAAGGCCCTGAAATAAGAGAACATAGATTAGTTTGTTCTTATGCATTTGCTGTAAGCGAAGAAAATGCAGCGGCAGGAATGATAGTAACAGCGCCGACTTGTGGTGCGTGCGGAGTTTTACCGGCAGTTTTATATTATATGCAACAGAAAAAAGGATTTACAGACGAAAAAATCATAAAAGCACTTGCAGTATCAGGGATTATTGGGAATTTAATAAAAACAAATGCATCAATAAGTGGTGCAGAATGTGGTTGCCAAGCCGAAATCGGTAGTGCCTGCTCTATGGCAGCAGCTGGGCTTGCGGAATTATTTTTGATGGATTTAGACCAGATAGAATACGCAGC
>CAYJLC010000047.1:0-15154 GCA_964370735.1 uncultured Oscillospiraceae bacterium | reverse complement strand
GAACTCGTGATGCCGCCGTGAAAGGGCGGAGTCTTAACCGCTTGACCAACGGGCCTTATATAAAGAGCTTGCTAAAAGCTCTTGTGGTAGCGGCAGTTGGACTCGAACCAACGACCGTTCGGGTATGAACCGAATGCTCTAGCCAACTGAGCCATGCCGCCATATTTGCTTTAATCAGCTTAATTATTATATCATAATTAATTTAGCTTGTCAAGAACTTTTTTTAAAATTTTTAAAACTTTTTTTCAAGTTTAATTTTAAACGTTCTCTTGCTTGGTAGCTTAACTATTATATCATAATCAAAATCGTTTGTCAAGAACTTTTTTTAATTTTTTAAAACTTTTTTTGAAAGCTTATTTTATAAAAGTTCTGTACTTGCGACAGCTTTAATAGTATATCACAGCATGAATAAGTTGTCAACACTTTTTTTGAATTTTTTTAAATATTTTTTGCAACGACAAAAATGCTAAGTAAAGTGAAGTAGATTCCACCGATAGCAAACGCTAAATTTTCGCCTAAAATAGCAAGAATAACGCATGCAGCAGTGACAGAAATTAGCCCTAAAACGTTAAAATTAATGATTGTATACTTAGCTTTTGCGTCAAAAACTTCAAAACCTAGTATTTTTCCACCATTTTTACGCGCATTATTTGTAACAAGCATAGTTGCAAGTAAAAATAAAACAGATGTAGCAACGACAACGATAGAAAGCGGATTATCAATATTCTGACACGCAACAAAAACAAGCGCTAAATCAGTTATAGTCATAAAAAACAGGGTAAAAGTATCGCGTTTGTACGAAACCATTATAAAATAAAGAACGCCGACACCAACTAAAAACCAAGTAAGATAAGTAGGTGCATAGTGCAAAATTCCACCGAATTCGATAATTCCAGCACAAGCAGACATAACGGTAAAGATTGAAAACATATTAATTGATGTAAAATACTTCATAGACATGTCTTTTTTTGCCTTGATATCTAAATAAGCTTTGACACCAAAGCCAATCATTCCAAGGATGCTTATAATACTAAAGTAGAAAATTCCGTCTAAAACTTGGTTTGGATAAAGAAAAACTGCATTCCCAAGCCAAATTGTTGTAGCGATGCCAAAAGCAATCAGCGCATACACGATAAGTAATTTATACATTATAAAATCTTGCACTTTTTTATCAAAAACTCTTTTATCTTTCATTTAAAACTCCTTAAGATAATTTATTTTTTTCATATAATATAGCAGAAACACAAGCGATAGGTGCAGTTTCTGCGCGTAAAATTCTTTTGCCTAAAGTAGCAACAAACCCACCACTTTTGACGATTTTTTCGATTTCTTGTTCCTCAAAACCACCTTCGGGACCGATAATTATTGCGATAGTTTCAAAATCATTTTTTGAAATCAACTCTTTAAAAGAAGATTTTTGTTCATTTTCATATAAAACAATCGCGATATCTTTATCATTTATATGAGAAATCATCTCATCAAAAGATAAAATATCTAAAATTTTCGGCACAAAAAAGCTTTTGCATTGGTTCGAAGCTTCTTTTGCGATGGTTTGTAGCCTTGAAATCTTTTTTTCTTTTGATTTTTCATCTATTTTCACAATGGAACGATTTGAAGAAAACGGAATTATAGAATAAGCGCCGAGTTCAGTGACTTTTTGGGTAACAAGCTCCATTTTATCGCCTTTTGTTAAAGACGCATAGACAAAAATTTTCGGAGAAATCTCCTCTGTTACTACCTCTTTTGAAAGAATTTCGCAAATTGTTTCACTTTTTGTGATTTCAGTAACTTTTATATTATACACTATTTTCTCGTCACACGCAACTATTTTTTCACCAATTTTTGTTCTAAGAACTTTCGATAAGTGCAAATGGTCTTGGTCTTTAATTGTAATAACGTTATCATTTATGTTGTTTGAAGTTATAAAAATCATAATTTATCCTTTAAATCTCTCTAATGCTTTATTATAAAGTGTGTTTTTTGGGATTTTTTTCGCTTCAGACACTTTTTTCACAGCATCTTTAAGAGTAAAATCCTCGTTAATCATTTTTTCGATTTCAAGCAAAGCAACTTCTGTTAAATCTTCTGTCACTTCAAAAATTTCTTCTTCCGTACCCTTTAAAATCAACACAAATTCTCCTTTAGGGTCGGTTATATTAAAATGCTCAATAGCACCATCAAGGGTAGTTTTAATTAACTCTTCGTATTTTTTAGTAATTTCTCTACAAATTGTGATGTCGCGATTGCCAAAATGCTTTTGCAAATCAACAAGAGTTTTCTTTAGTTTATGGGGAGCTTCGTAGAAAATCATTGTGCGAGTTTCTTTTTCAAGGCTGACTAGATGGTCGTTTCTTTTATGCTTAGATTGCGATAGAAATCCCTCGAAAGTAAATCTCCCTGTTGGTTGCCCACTGACAGAAAGTGCAGTCACCGTCGCAGATGCGCCAGGAATAGGCACGACCTGAATTCCACGCTCAAAGCAAAGCTCGACGATATCTTCGCCTGGGTCAGAAATAGCAGGAGTGCCAGCGTCGCTCACCAAAGCACAGCTTTCACCATTTAATAATCTTTCACAGATTTCTTCGCCTTTTTGGCGTTTATTATGCTTATGATAGCTAATCATAGGCTTTTTTATATCGAAAAAGTTCAAAAGTTTAATCGTCACACGAGTGTCCTCGCATGCGATAAAATCGACTTCTTTTAGTGTTTCCACAGCACGAAAAGTCATATCACCTAAATTTCCGATAGGTGTTGCTACTATATATAATTTCATATTTTGTATATTTCCTTCATTTTATTACTATAAGTTAAGTCATCGTTGCGCGTTATCAGAACGGGTTCAACTATCATTCCACTCTTAGCTCCACGTTTTCCTTCTACCAAAATGGCAGATGGTGCAGAATCTTTCGTCGATTGAATTGCCTGAAATCGCTTAGGTTCGATATTATTTTGCTTCATATAATACAAAATATCGCTTAAACGGTCTGGTTTTTGCACAATATAAAGCAAACCACCGTATTTTAACAAGTATTTTGCGCATTTGCAAACAGCTTCGATATCGAAATTGTCTTCGACACGAGCAGTTTTAAGCTCGGCTTTTTCTTTTTCTTTGCCAGAATTTTGCTTGAAATAAGGTGGGTTTGAAATTACCGTATTATAATGTTCGTGTTTTAAAAAAGCAGAAACATTATTTGCATCCTCATTATATACAGTGATAGAAAGGTCGTTTAGTTTAGCATTTTCACGCGCAAGCTCGGCTACTTCTTGTTGAATTTCGATAGCATCGACGGTAATATTTTTATTTTTGCCAAAAAGCAGTACAGAAATAGCACCATTTCCACAACCTAAATCACAAATTTTGTCTTTTGACTTCACTTTTGCGAAGTCCACAAGCAAAACACTGTCTTGTCCGAGTTTGAAAAAACGGTCGTCTTGTATTAATTTTAGTCCACTATGTAAATTATCAATTTGTCGTGACATATTTTTTTCCTAGTCTAATTTATTTTTGCATATATAAAATATTGTACCACAAAATTAAAAAAAAATAAATGTATAAAATGAAAAAAAATCACCAAAATAATAATAAATTACTTAAAAGGAGTGTTTATCATAAAAAATATAAAAAAATTAATCATACCATTAGTTGCGTGTCTGCTTTTTACACTAACACCAATTGCATCTAACACATATAAAGAAGGTGCTGTTGGAGAAGTTGTTAGAAAAGCGCAACAAAAACTAATCAACTGGGGGTATATGGACGGAACTGCCGATGGGGTTTTTGGAAGTGAAACAAAAAGCGCCATTACAGCTTTTCAAAAGAAAAATGGACTTTCAGCCGACGGAGTGATAGGCGATGAAACACTTAAAGCATTAGGAATTTCTGCAAGTGATGTTCATCCAGATAAGGGCTCACGCGATGAGGATTTGTATTTACTTGCAAGAATTATTTCTGCCGAGGCAAGAGGTGAGCCGTATATCGGGCAAGTAGCCGTTGGGGCAGTAGTTTTAAACCGAATTGAACATCCATCTTTTCCGAACACAATGGCAGGAGTTATTTATCAACCATTAGCATTCTCGGCTGTTGCCGATGGGCAATTTGATGAACCTATCGCAGATAGTGCGTGGAAAGCCGCCGAAGATGCAATAAATGGTTGGGACCCATCTGGTGGGTGTTTGTACTATTATAATGCAGAAAAATCTACTAGTGAATGGATTTTCACTCGTGAAGTTGTGACAACGATTGGGAAACATAGATTTGCAATATAAAACAAAAAAAGCCTGCTTAAAAAACAGGCTTTAGCGTGTCAAAAACCCTATTCGAAAAATAGGGTTTCGGCATTTTTTGTAAATGTATTATTTTGTGACTTCATCACACTTTTAAATTTTAGCCAAATTTTGTCGAAAAGGGTGTTTCGTATCGCGAATGCGACCAAAATACTCGTTTGGATAGAGCAAGTTTTGAAAACTTGACAAACAGCTTTCATTTGTGTGATTTTTTCTGTATTGCCCTTTATGACAGGCTTTAGTTACATATAATTTGTATTTCTTACTTCGAAATAAGATTGTGGATGTGCACATACTGGACAGACTTTTGGAGCAGTTTTTCCTTTATGGATATGTCCACAGTTTGAGCAATGCCATTCTTCTTCGTCAGATTTTTCGAAAACAGTGTTGTTTTTGATGTTTTCATACAATTTTCTGTAACGTTCTTCGTGTTCTTTTTCGATATTTCCAACTTGTTCGAATAAGAATGCGATATGGTCAAATCCTTCTTCTTTCGCTTCTTTTGCAAAAGTAGCGTACATGTCTGTCCATTCGTAGTTTTCGCCGTCAGCAGCATCTAAAAGGTTTGTTAGAGTGTCTGCAACAGAGCCACCATGCAATAATTTGAACCAAATTTTTGCGTGTTCCATTTCATTATGGGCAGTTTCTTCAAAAATATTTGCAATTTGAACAAACCCATCTTTTTTTGCCTTTGATGCATAGTATGAATACTTATTTCTCGCCTGAGATTCACCAGCGAATGCCGCCATTAAATTAGCTTCGGTTTTTGTTCCTTTTAAATCTTTCATAATTGCCTCCCTTTGTAATTGGTAAATTTTTCTAATGTATATTAAGATTATATACCAATTATAGGATAAAAGCAAGTATTTTAAACAAAAATATAAAACAAAATTTTTAAAAATTAGTAATTAAGATTTCTTGCGAATTAAAATGAGTTTATTTATCAAATTTCCTTGCACTATTATTAATCCTATGATATAAAGCCATAAAAATAACAACATAATTGTGCTTAGTGAGCCATAAATCAGGCTATAATTTGAAAAAAACGAAATATAAATCGAAAAACCAATGGAGGCTGCAAAAATTCCTAAAATCGCATAAACAGCACCTGGCACACATTGTTTGAACCTAAGTTTTACACGCGTTAGGTATTTATATAGCAACAATATAATAAAAAACATATATAAAATCGCAATTACATAGCGTGCAATCTGCAAAAACCATATAAAATCATTTGATAAAATAAAGAAATTATCTATAAAATTAATAATAAAATCGCCAATTATTGTTAGAAATAGTAGCAAATAGATTGATAACATAAATACTACTGTGAATATAATAGATGTGATAAGACTGCGTTTTCGGTATTTTACGTTAAAAATACTATTGAATATATAATAAAGATGGTTTACCCATCGAGTAAACGAATATAATGTCAAAATTAAGCCTAAAATCAACGGAATAATTACATCACTAGTAGAAAGATATAGATAGTAGTCGAAAATAATCGTACGAATATCACCAGGTATAAAATACAAGTATTGTTCTAAAGTAGTCGGTGAAAGATTGATTAATGCAAAAATCGAATGCAAAAAAAGCAATAGCGGAAAAAATGAGAATGCTAAATAATAGGCAAGACCAGCACTAGCACGATTTATACCGTAATGAAAATGCATTTTCACAAAGTCGCGAATAAAATTAGCCATAAAATCTCCTTTCAATTAAAATTATATGAAAAAAATAGGACAGTATAACACTATCCTATCATATTTTTAATTAGTTTTCAAATCTTTTTTGAAGCTTTTTATAATAATTTGTGATGCTTTTATCGCCTTCGTTGTCTAAAAATAGACAGAACGGCAAGCTGTCCGTCGTTTTGTGTTTCACAACACAATCACAGCATTTGCCATGATTTGGACAGACTGTCTTTGGACATGCACAAACAGAGCTTTTGCAACCCATAAGTAGGACCTCCTTTAATTATATTTTGCCATAGCTTTATCAAAATCTCCATTTATAATGAGAGAAAGTGCATCGCTTGCATCTTTACAGATAGAGTCAATAACAAGTTTTTCGTCTTTTGTAAAGTTTGACAAAACCCAATCGGCAAGGTCATAATCTTTATGAGGTTTTGCACCAACACCAATTTTAATTCTTGGATAACTGTCGGTTTTAAGGTGGTTTGCAATGCTTTTCAGTCCGTTTTGGCCACCATGAGAACCTTTTCGTCTAAGACGAATTTTTCCAACATCAAGAGAGATATCGTCTACCAAAACTATGATATTTTCAGGAGGGATTTTGAAGAATTCAGCAGCTTCGAAAACACTTTCTCCAGATAAATTCATATAAGTTTGTGGTTTTAATAGCAAAACTTGTTTGCCAGAAATTATTACTTTTTCTGAAAGGGCCTTATATTTAAGTCTATCGATTTTTGCATTATTTTGCTTTGCAAATTCATCAATAGCCATAAAACCTGCATTATGACGCGTATTTTCATATTTTAAACCAGGATTTCCAAGCCCGACTATAATAAAATCCATTAAGCGAATAACCCCGAAATAGCTTTTTCTTCGTAGATTCTAGCGATAGCTTCTGCGATAACTGGTGCAATTGTGATTTGTTTGATTTTATCGATTTTTTTCTCTTCAGGAAGAGTTATAGTATCAAGTAAGATAACTTCTTTAAGTACAGATTTCTCAATTCTTTCGATAGCAGGACCAGAAAGAACACCGTGCGTTGCACAAGCATAGATTTCAGTAGCACCACCTTTTTCGATTAAAGCGTTAGCGGCGTTTACTAGAGTACCAGCAGTGTCAATCATATCGTCGATAAGTATAACTTTTTTGCCTTTTACATCGCCGATAATGTTCATAACTTCAGAAACATTAGCCTTAGGACGACGTTTATCAACGATTGCTAGAGGGCAATCTAATCTGTCTGTGAATTTACGAGCACGAGTTACAGAACCTAGGTCAGGTGAAACAACTACAACATCTGGATTACCGATGCCAAATTTTTCGATTAAGTAAGGAGCTAAAAGAGGGATACCCACCATATTATCAACAGGAATATCGAAAAATCCTTGAAGTTGAGGAGCGTGAAGATCCATTGTTAAAACTCTATCAGCACCAGAAACTTCAAGTAAGTTTGCAACTACTTTTGAAGAAATAGGATCTCTTGCTTTTGATTTTCTGTCTTGTCTTGCGTAGCCAAAATAAGGGATTACAGCGTTAATTCTACCAGCAGATGCTCTTTTACAAGCATCAATCATGATAAGAAGTTCCATAATATTGTCATTAACAGGGTTTTGAGTTGATTGAATTAAAAACACGTCTGAACCACGAACAGTTTCATCAAATGTAACAGAGATTTCTCCGTCAGAGAATTTAGAAACCTCGCATTTACCAAGTTCTAAGTTTAAACAGCTTGCAATCGATTTTGCAAGTTCAATACTTGCGTTACCAGCGAAAATTTTAATATCTTTCCCATGCATCATCATAGGTATAGCCTCCAGTTATTTTACTTTTTTATTAATCGAACGGAACTTTTTAGCCCATTCAGGTTTATTTTCTTGTTTAACCCTAGCAATGCCTAAAGCATTTTCAGGTACTTCTTTTGTAATAGTCGAGCCAGCCGCAGTAAATGCGCCTTTGCAAACTTTTACTGGTGAAACGAGATTTGTGTTGCAACCGATAAAAGCGTCGTCTTCGACTATTGTTTTATGTTTATTTATACTGTCATAGTTGACAACGACAGTGCCACAACCGAAGTTTACATTTTTTCCGATTTCGGCATCGCCAATATAAGTTAAGTGAGAAACTTTTGTGCCGTCGCCTAGAGTAGCTTTTTTGATTTCAACAAAATCACCGATTTTAACATTTTCTCCGATGATTGATTGAGGTCTGATATAAGCAAAAGGTCCAACAGTTGTTCCTTTGCCAATAATGCTTTCGTAAGCTTGCGAAGAGTTTATTTTTACATTGTCAGAGATAGCACAAGTATCAATAACAGTGTTAGGACCAATTACACAATTTTCTCCGATAGAAGAAACACCTTTTATAATAGTATTAGGTAAAATAGTAGTGCCTTTTTCGATTAAAACATCTGGTGAAATATATGTGTTTTGTATGTCTAAGAAATACACACCATAATTTTGATGTTCTAGATTAATTGTTGTTTTCACAAAAGAGTTTAACATATCCATAGTGCCTAAATCATTAGCTGGAATTAGCCAAGATTGGTCTAAGAATGCTCTTTCGACTTTCAGGTCAGATTGACTGTTTGAAAGAAGTGTGTCTAGTTTTGAAGTTTTAACTAAGTAAACTTCAGTGTTGTCTTCTCCATCGGCTACATAAGTAACATCAGCAGAAGTTTCGGTATGAGTTTCTAGAAGGTCTAAGTAATCTGGTATGCAAGGATATAAATCTTTGATAACAAGAAGATTATCACAATCTAAAATCTCGGAAGGTAGGTTTTGTAAATCGTTTGCGTAAAAAATTTTTTCCACATCAGAGTTTTTAACGGCTGTGTCGATGTAGGTTTTTATTTTTCTAAAAACGATTTCATATTCAAGCATCGGATTATTTAAAATAATCGCGTGGTTAATGCTCATAGAATGTTCTCCTTAATATAGTTTTTACATATAAAATTGTCTATACTTTAGATTATACCATAAAAGATTAGAAAAAACACTAAGTTTTTGAAAAAAAATCAACATTTTTTTGTGGTAAATGTGTATTTAATTTGCACTTATTATACAAAAAAATGAGTTTAAATATTAATAAAAAAAGATTTCATAATTATTGTCAAAAATTTAACGAAAAAGTAATGTTAAATTTAAGTTATAAGCGAAAAATAGTTTATTTTATCATAAAAATGTGCTATAATATGAAATATATAAACATTAATAAAAAAAGGCTTATTTAAACAGCTTAAAAGGTGAAAATATGAAAAAAATTCTACTTGCAATACTAATAATTTTACAGCTTTCATTTAGCACTTTTGCAGAAGGAATTATTCTTTCGGGTGTGAATGATAGCTACTTTCCTTATAATTATGCAACAACTCCAATTCATTTTGGGGGAACTATCTATGCACCATATACGTTATTTAATGAATCACTAGGAATTAAGGCGATAAATCAAGAAGATACTATTGTAATGTATGATTTCGATAGTATTATAACGATTGATAAGGAACTTTCGACAGTTTATGACCAGAATTTAAAGCTATATACTAATGTGACATTAAAAAGAGGTGGAGTATATTATATTAAAGCCGATTTTATGGCTGAAATTTTCGATTTGAATTTTACTTATACAGAACTCGAAGATTATGATGTTTTTAGGGTATATAATGACTCGGCGTCTATGTCGGAAACTGTTTTTTCAAGTTTTGCTATTGCAAAATATGAGGAAACTTTCAAAGTACCAGAAGAAGAGGATGATATTCCTACGCCACCAGTTACAGGTGAAAATGAAGATGAGGAAGACGAAAAAACGAATATTACTACAATAAATCCATACTTTGTGAGCGAAATTTCGTCGTCAAATGCAGGGATTTTTAATAATAATGCAACTTTTTTCGTGGATAGCTCGACTTCGCTTGATAGTATAGTAAATGCGTATCAAAATAAATTAGCAATTGGAATATCGGTTGGTGAGTTTGATACTTTAGAAGAAACGATTAGTTATATAGATAGTATAAATCAATACCTTTTTGATATTTTAGGGATTAAAACTACGATGATTTTAACAGAAAATGCTTTTGAATATCGAGCGAATTTAATAAATTTAGGATATTCGATAAAATCAGCAGATATGGATGGATTTAATTTGCAAATTGCACAATATACAAGCTTAAGAGAGGTTCAAGTGACAATTTATCCAGAAAATTCGTTGAATAGTATGCTTAATTTTATAAATGCGAATGATATTAAAATAGAAAAAGACACGATTTTTTAAGCACCTGACGTGCACGTACCACCTAACGTGGACGCACCACCTGACGTGGACGCAATTGCTTCGCGATGTGTCGTCTGTTATTTTGTGAAAATTTAACACCCAACTCCCAAGAACTAAGGCACAAAATGTCCGAAGCAAGCAAGTCGAAATTATGAACAAACAGCGACAGCGAATTTCGTGGTAGGGACGTATAAAGTTTAGCGTGCCGAAGTCAGAACAGTACAAAACAAAAACACCAAGGGAGATTTTCAAAGGGGAACACCTTGAATGGTGTTTGGTTACTTGTCGCTACTGACAAGTAACATATCTCACGCAATTGCTTCGCAGTGGTTTGACGAAATTTTCAGAAAAACCAAATTGCCTGTCGGTGCTACCGACCACCTAACGTGGACGCATTTGCTTCGCAGTGGTTTGACGAAGTTTTCGGAAAAACCAAATTGCCTGTCGGTACAACCGACCACCTGACGTGGACGCGTTTTTTATTATTTTCAGAAAACTTAAAACCAAACAAGGGACGGTTACGTTACTTGCCAATAGCAGCAAGTAACCAAGTGCCATTTAAGGCTTTCCCCCTTAAATATCCCCCTGTTCTTGGTATTTATTTTTTGGAAAATACTTTCGGCACTCCGTAACCTATGCGTTTCATATCGCAAATTCGCTGTCGCTGTTTTCAGAAAACGAGAAATCTCAGCTTGCACTAGGGGTGCCTTTGCTTTAGGAAATTTTAAAAAACCCAGTTTTTAAGAACTGAAGTACAATTACAAATAAAAAAAGTGCTGTCACAAGACAGCACTTTTCATTTATAGATGTTCTTTACAAGCAAGTTTTTTTACTTCCATTTTAAAAATAAGTGTTTCATTCACCATTTTTTCAGGATAATCCCAGCTATCTTTGCCAGTATTATGTTTCATAATCATGTTTAGAGCGTGGATTTTATCATCAAAGTTTTCGACAAATGCGATTTCACCAGTACCGATAATACTTTCGAAAGCAGCAGTGCATTCGTGGGCAAATTCATTTGGTTGCAAGCGATAATTAGTATCCATTTCAAAGCCAACTTTGTTGCTTTTTTTCATAAGTTCGACTTTTCTGCCTTCTTTTGCGCCATGAAAGTAAAAAGTATATTCATTGTCTTTTTTGTCAAATCCAAAATTTAGAGGAACGATATAGACTTCGTCCTCGTCACAAAAGCCAAGTCTAATGCAATGACAATCAGAAATTATGCGTTCAATTTTTGAAAAATCTGTGATTTCTCTGTCTTTCCTTCTCATAAATGTTCCTTTATTTCAGTAAATGTTTATATTCGGTGTATTTTTCAAAATAATTTACAGCATAAGAGCAAACAGGAATAATTTTTAAACCTTCGCTTTCTGCCACTTTGCAAACCTCGTCAACAAGCAGTTTTGCAACACCTTTGCCTCGTAAACTTTCGTCTACAAAAGTATGTGTAATTTTGATTATTTTGTCGTCTTTAAAAGGAAAGTCAACTAAAGCTGTTATTTTTCCCTCTTCATTTTTAGTGTAGATTTTGTCATTTTCTCTTATAAAATTCATAATAATCACCTCAAAAATATTGTATCACAGCTTTTAGTATAAGTCAATTTTATAAAAGACATAAAACTATTCAACAGTAACAGATTTTGCAAGATTTCTAGGCTTATCAACATCATTACCACGCATTACAGAGATATAATACGATAAAAGTTGAGTAGGGATAATGCTTAAAATCGGAGTTAATAAATCTAAAGTCGTTGGAATATAGAAAACATCGTCAGACACGATTTCGGCATTTGTAGCACCTTCTTTAACGATAGATAAAACGTATGCATCTCGAGCTTTGATTTCCTTAATATTAGATATCATTTTTTCGAATAATTTGTCTTGAGTTGCAAAAGAAACAACAAAAGTTCCTTGTTCGATTAAAGCGATAGTACCATGTTTTAACTCGCCTGCTGCAATTGCAAATGAGTTGATATAAGAAATTTCTTTAAGTTTTAAACTAGATTCATGAGAGATTTCTGCGTCTAAATTTCTTCCGATAAAGAAAACTGATTCATTATTAAAATGTTGTGATGCAATTTTTTGAATAGTATCTTCGTGTGCAAGAATTTCTGATACTTTTTCAGGTGTTTTTTTAAGTTCTTCTAGAATTTCAGTGATTTTTTCGTCAGAAAGAGTTCCTAACTTTTTCGCAAAATCTAATGCTAGAAGATAGAATGCTGCAAGTTGGCTTGTGAAAACTTTTGTTGAAGCAACACCGATTTCAGGACCTGCAAGCGTGTAGAAAATATCGTCTGATTCACGAGTTAAAGAAGAACCAACAACATTTACAACTGATAAAATTCTAGCACCTTTTTCTTTAGCCATACGAACGGCTTGGAGTGTGTCTAATGTTTCACCAGATTGACTGATTGCGATTACAAGCGTGTTTTCGTCGATGATAGGGTCGTTATATCTAAATTCAGATGCGATTTCAACATCGGCTTTTAGTCCGCATAATTGCTTGAAAGCATATTTTGCAATTAGCCCTGAGTGGAAAGCAGTTCCACACGCCACGATATAGATATGAGAGAACTTTGAAAGTTCATCTTTAGTGATATTTATGTTTTCTAGGAAAATTTTATCGTCTTTTAGACTTCTTGCGATAGTATCTCTAATAGCCTTTGGTTGTTCGAAAATTTCTTTTAAAGTGAAATGTTCATAGCCACCTTTTTCAGCCGACTCTAAATCCCAAGTAACGTGGATAGGTTCTCTTGAAATCGGTTGTTTTAAATCATCAAAAACTTCAACTTTTTCTTTTGTAATAACAGCATATTCGTTGTTTTCTAGCAGTAAAAAGTCTTTTGTGTGTTTTAAAACAGCTGGAATATCAGACGCGATAAAGTTTTCATTTTCGCCTAGACCTATGATTAATGGGCTGTCTTTTCTAACAGCAATAATTCTATCTGGTTCATCTTTTGAGATAACACCAAACGCATAAGCACCTTTCATTCTGAAAGTAGCCTCATATACTGCCTCTAGTAAATCGCCTTTATAGAAATAATCTATTAAATGGGCAACTATTTCTGTATCTGTTTCAGATTTAAAAGTAATATTGCATTCTTCTTGCAAAAAATGCGCTATTTCAAGGTAATTTTCAATAATTCCGTTATGAATTAAAGCAATCGTTTCAGAAACGTTCGCATGAGGATGCGCGTTTACATCAGATGGCTTGCCATGTGTAGCCCATCTGGTATGCCCAATACCGATGTGAGAATTAAAAGTTTTTCCTTCAAGTTTTTCTTCTAAATTTTTAAGCTTGCCTTTTGCTTTTTCTATATATATTTCTTTGTCAAAAATAGCGATACCTGAAGAATCATAACCTCTGTATTCTAGTTTTGATAAGCCTTCTAAAAGAACAGGTAATGCGTTACCTTCGCCAATATAACCTACAATTCCGCACATATATTTTCTCCTTTCGAAAATAGATTAAAATAAATCTAACCTAAATATTATACCATTTTTTACAAGTAAATACAATGTGAAAAATAATTATTTAATTTCAATATATATATAGACTTTTTTGTGCAAATATGATAAAATCAGTGTAACTAACAATTATAAAGGAGATACTGATGAAATATTACTTAGGAATCGATTTAGGGGGAACTAAAGTAGCGTTTGGTATTGCAAACGAAAATAAAGAAATTATTGCTACTACTAGTATTCCGACAGATGCGAAAAGACCTTATGAAGTGGTTATAAAAGATATTGGAGATACGGCTGTTAAATTTTTAAAAGAACAAAATATAGCAGACGTGGAAAATGTAGGGATTGGAGTTCCTGGATGTGTTAATCCTAAAACAAAAAGACTTGAATTTGCAGTAAATTTAGGCTGGTATGATGTCGACGTGACTGGAGATTTGGGAAAAATTATCAATAAAAACGTTTCAATGGCAAATGATGCCGACCTTGCGACTTATGGTGAGCTTCTAGGTGGCTCTGCAAAAGAATATAATAGCATAACAATGTTAACACTTGGCACTGGCGTTGGTGGTGGTGTTGTACAAGATGGTGTTCTTTTCGGTGGTGGAGATGGCGGAAGTTTTGAACTTGGGCATTTAACACTTGTTGCAAACGGACTAGAATGTTCTTGTAAAAACAAAGGGTGTTTAGAAATGTACACATCTACTTCATCGCTAATTCGCTACGCAAGAGAAAATGCGATTGAAGGCTCAAAAATGTATGAAATGTGTGGTGGTGACCTTTCAAAAATCGACGGAAGAATTATCTTCTCATGTGCAAATGAAGGTGACACACAAGCATTAAAAACACTTGAAATTTACCTAGATTACCTTGTGCCAGCGTGCTACAATGTAATCATGGCATATAGACCAGATGCATTAGTTATCGGTGGGGGAATTTCGGCACAACACGACTTGCTAATAAAACCACTGAATGAAAAAGTTCAAGTAATGCTTGAAAGAATGGCATTAAAAACTCCTATCATACCTGCAACATTAGGAAACGATGCTGGAATTTTAGGCGCATGCTTCTTAAAGCAATCATAATTTAAAACCGAATAATTAAAGAAGCTGTCGCAATAGTGACAGCCTCTTTGCATTTTGCGCAATATTACTTTAGTGCGACAGTCCCTTTGTAGGCACAAAATAAATGTCACAATAAAAGTAAATCAGTTTGAAATTTGCGTGCCTTTGTGGTCTATTGTGTAATTTTCGGTGTAAATAAGTTCGGAAATCATTTTAAATGAATAACCATTTGCTAATAAGTTTTCAATAATAGCTGGCAATGCCGCAGGCGTATTTTTTGCAGCATTATGGAATAAAACTATACTCCCAGAAGTAGTTTTTTCAGTCACTCGCGCCGTTATTTCGTCGGCAGATAAATCTTTCCAGTCTAGGCTATCA
>CAYJLC010000046.1:0-15516 GCA_964370735.1 uncultured Oscillospiraceae bacterium | reverse complement strand
CTGCCCAAGCGAACGCTACTTTTGCGTAATCAGACACATCACTTAAGTCAGTAAAAGCTGATAAATCGTAACTTGAAACTGGCTCTCCTGCGTTTCTCCAAAGCATAGTTACAAGTTGCTCACGAGTGATTTCACCCATAGGATTAGTTCCATCAGAAACTTCATTTTCCATAGCCCAGTCTAAACCTTTTTGATACCAAGGGTCGCTTCCAGTCGTGTCTACGTCATTCATTCGAGCTAAAACAGTCCAAATCATAGCTCTGTTAGCTGTTTCATTTGCGTCAAACTCTGTTTCAGAAACACCGTTCATAATTCCATTTGTAACTACATATTCGATTGAATTTTTCGCCCAATGGTTAGAAATATCTTCAAGTTTTGCAAAATCACCAGCCGAAAGTGGAGTTTCTCCTTCTTCGATTTCAACAGTTGTGTTTTCAATGTTCGTAGATGTACCAGTTTCTGGTCTTGGTCTTGTTACTACTTGAGAGTTGTCAAGCTCTAATACTCTATTTTTTAAGCGTGTTGTTAAAGCTTCTATCTCAGTTGTATATAAATTAATATCTGCTTGTGAATTTGATTTATTTATGTCTTGAATTTTATATTCATAAGCCTCGTCAACGCTATATGAGTCATATTCACTTAATAAACTATTGCTTTCAAAAACTTCGTATGAAGCATTTTTAGTTTGTTCAAAATCTTCTAAAGCAATATCGAAAAATGTATAAATTGACATTTCCTCTAGTGGTATTAAAATCTTATTATAAGTCTTGTAGCTGTCATAAATTCTTAATGAATTTAACATTTCTTCTTCTGAAATTTCGTTAGCTACAAAACCATCAAACATAACACCGTACTCAATAGGTTCGTTAGCGTACATAAATTCATCTACTTGTAATTCATCAGTCACATTATTTCTTGTTATATAATCATTTGCATTTTGTGTATAAACATTATTTGAAACCATAAATTCGCTTGAGTAATCAATACTATTGTTGTTTAAAGTCATTAAATATCTATCATCAGTAGAGAATTTATTATTATACATTAAAATATTATCTACTTCAAGAGTAACTGGACGTTCTTCTTTTTCGGAACTATTTGAATTAATAGACAAGTTATAAGTGTTACCATTCACAAATGATTGATAGAACAATATGCCTGCATGAGGTGTGTTTGGTTTGTTTTGAATGTTAAATAAATTGTTAAAAATTATTGCATCTTCAAAGACAACTTCTTCGTGGGATAAATCAGCATAAACATACATAAGCAATGGTACATTATCAAAATAATTAGCTCCAACATATAAATCAGTACCATTTCTTACTTTAACTCCACCAGCACCACCATTCTCCATTCCTTGGAAATAGTTCTCAGTAATAACAATACCAGTATAACCTTTAGCATAAATAATATGGTCTTTTCTATGTGGTGCACTGAAATCATTTAATCCATATATAGGTTTATCTAGCGGAGTGCCTTCTGGGAAAACTACATCTTTTTCTTCACCCATATCGAAATAATTATTTTGAATTAAAACATTCTCATCTTTTCTTACAAGATTTATTCCAGTGAAAAAGTTTCCGTTCGATACATTAGGGTTTATTAGCTCGTTTGAAACTAACATCTCTATTCTTGAAACTACTGATCGTGGTAGCATATTAATAGGGTCTAAATTGTTTCCACTTCCAAAGTGAGTTAAATCACCAAAGTAGTTATCCTCTAGAACAGTATCAAAAGTATCGTATAAGTATATACCTTTACCAGCGTGTTCGTTAGTTCTAAAAAATGAGTTTCCCGCTACATAATATGAGCTATTTTCTAAGTCTAAATAAGCATTTAAATATATTCTCGAATCATCTTCACTATACGAGCCATTTAAAAACACATTATTTGTAAATGAAATATTAATTTTGTTTGTACCTTTAAACCCAAAAGAAACATTATCATACACCATATTATCACTATTAAAGTTAATAATAGAATAATGATAGTCAGTGCTATCTCCAATACTTTTAATCTCTGTTGAGTCAGCGACACCTAGCAAAACTGATAATTCGTTCATACTTCCTTCTATACTAAAGTTTGATAAGCTAGATTGACCATTTATATTTGTTAAAACAATTGAATCACTTATTAAGTATGTACCCTCTGGGAAATAAATCTCTTTACCATAATTTCCAGCATAAGAAATCAATGTCTTAAGGTTTTCAGTGTTATCTACTAAACCTGTATTATCAAGTGAAATATATCCTTTATTTGAGTTATTAGAAATTTCATCTCCAACTTGCCAGTTTATTGGAACTTCTGTTTGTGTAACAACATTTAGACGCTCTTTTTCTAAGAAATAATCAGTGTCAAATTGTTCGTATTCATTATCACGATCCGAACCTGTAAAGCCAAATAAATCTAAGTAGCTAGTTGAAAGTTTTAAACTTTTTGTAGGTGATATTGTTTCTTCGTATTCTCTTGATTGACGTCCATTATAAATAAATCTATTCTCTGTGTATCTACTAGCACTAGGAAGTATTTTCCCATCACTATCTGTATCAAGAAGCTCTAAGTTTACAACTTTGACATAATAAGAGTTCTCGATATGATTCATCGTTCCACTTGCGTATACAAGCGCATCTCTATTCATAGTTTCGCTTGCTAGTGTTCTTGAGCGAGTTATAAATATACCACCCTTAGCATTATCTTTAGTTGTAATATCTTTAATATATATAACTGAGCCATTTACATTAATACCCCAAGCATTACTGTTGCAAATTTTCAAATCTTCTAACATTGTACCTTCAGTGTTATATATATCTAGCGAACTTAACGTTGTAGTATTAACGATTTCGTTATCAATAATTAAATTACTAATCTTTACATTAAAATATTTAATTGAAAGTGATGCCCCGTTGAGATTTAGTGTTTCGGCGTTATAACTAGTAATAGTTGTATTTTCTGCCACAGTAATGACAGGGTTAGAGCTATTTGCAAACTCTAATGGCACATCAATTTTATTTTCCAAAACCACTTTATTGTTTTTTGTTTGAACAGCCTCTAAAAACTCATCAAATGTTGTGACAGAAACTTCATTTTGATGTGCGTATCTATATAGTGTAACATCTCCTAAAGATGAATAATAGCTATTCACAGGCGAAGTGAAGTGTAGTTGCTCGCTATTATCATTAATTTGAATAGAATTTGACAGATTACTATCTATGTGCGAATTAGCTTCTACACCTAATATAATTAAATTATTATCCGAAAGTTCAAAACCACTATAAAGATTAAGCGTTGCGCCTGAAAGTGCAGAATTATCAACACTAGAAACTTCTATTATAGAATTAGAATGTCCTTTTCCTACAAAAGTAGAGTTCGGTTTATTATTAATTTCAACAAATGAAGCTACTATTTTAATTCCTAGAGGAGATGTGGTGTTATTCGTTTCGTCAGATACAAATTTTAAGTTGTTCAAGACGCACCAACCACTTGGTTTCCACCATTCATATATCCTTTGACATTAAATAAGTAAAGTGGTATACCTTGACTATAATTTGAAAACCATATATTTTCAATACTTGCAGTTTTCGAAGTTAGATATAAAGTTTTTCCATTCATATCTAATTTAGTATCCAAATTAGAACCAGTGATTTTAATATTTGTTGTTATGCTATTTTGAATTCGATTGTTACTATATGAACCATCAAACTTAATATCGTTTAAAATAACTATATTTACATTATTTTTTGTTAATGCGTCTAAAAATTCAGCTTCGGTGCTAATGCTATACTCATATAAATAATAGTGATTAAATTTATCTACTGAAATTTCTTCTGGCAATAAAAATCCTTTTTCTTCTGTTATATTTATAACTTCTGTGCCAACATTTTCTTCTATCGAAACTTTTTCGTTCTCAAAACTATTATCTAACATAACATCTAATACTGATGTATTTATTAATCGTATAGCTTGAGATTTGTGTTCAGAAGTAATAGTCCCATTTATAGACAAAGTAGAATTGTTAACATCAATCGCTCGCAATGATTCAAAATTCCCTATAAATTCACAAGAGTTAATAAGTGCGTTATTTGCTTTATATGCAATTATTGCATTATCTCCATAGTTTGAAAATGCTAGGTTTTCAAGTGTTATGTTGTCAGCTTTAATCTCTAATCTAAACTTATTTAAGTCTATTTGAACTGCATTTTCTGACAAAATTGTCACATTGTCTTTTGATATAAACAGGTTATCTGTAAAAATAATATCATCAGTTATTGTAATTACAGTAGGGATGTTTGATGCATTTATTGCCGATTTCAATTCATCGAATGTAGAAATTGAAACATTATTATTTTGTTCACTAAAAAGTTTTGGAGTAGCTTCGGTTTCATCGATTTGCGATGAATTTGACATTTCTGTTAGTACAACTTTGCTTTCTTCTGTTTTACTGTCTTCAGTGCTGTTTGATGTTGCAAATGTAACAGAGCAGAGCATTGAAGCTGAAACTAATGCACAAATTATAATTTTTTTCATAAGTATACCTCGTTTAAAAAAGTTTGTTTACCAATATAACTTCCAATCTCTATCAAGTCTTATTAATGCTTCTAGGTAATAGTAATCTCCCCAAGTTGTGCATTCATCAACTCCTAGATTAGGACAAGAATTAAACTCAGATTTTTTACAATATGTTGTATGAAGGAGTTGACCATTTGATATTGAAATATCAGAAACTGCATAATTTTCAACCAAAGATTTCATTATTTTCTTCGCAACTGATGTGTAATATTTTGCATCTTCTTCGTCTAAGTATTTAGACATTTCAAGCATTCCACAAACAGCGATTGCACCAGCTGAGGCATCTCTTGGCTCGTAAGCTCCATCGGTAAAATCAAAATCCCAAAATGGAACTAAATCTTCTGGCAATTTTTCTATAAAGAAATCTGTAACTTTTTTAAATGTTTCGATATATTCAGGGTTTTTGGTGTATCTATAACTTAAAGCGACACCGTAAACTCCCCAAGATTGACCTCTTGCCCAAGCAGAGCCATCTCTATTTCCTTGATGAGTTACTCCGACAGTAGGCGTGCCTGTTTCTATATCTAAAAAATGTGTATGATAAGTTGAGTTATCTGGTCGAAGAACACATTTTAAAGCAGTGTTTATATGTCTTTTCGCTATATTTTCGTACTTTTCATCGTTTGTGACTTCTGTTGCCCAGTATAAAAGTGGTAAATTTAAAAGGCAGTCGATAATCAGTCTATAATTATCTTTCGCACCGAGTTCTCCCCACGCTTGAATGAATTCTCCATTTTCTTGAAATCTTCCGATTAAATTATCAGCTGCCATTATAGCAGTTTTTTTTGCATCTTCATTTCCTGTGAGTTTATACGAAGCGACACAAGATAGCGAGAATAAAAATCCCATATCGTGATGGTCTACGAAAATTCGCTTATCTAAACGCTCTCTGTACGATGGTAGTTGAGCAGTTGCAACGTCTTTAAAGCGTTCATTTTGGCTTAATTCATACGCAATCCAAAGCTCTCCGGTATAAAAACCTTCCGTCCAGTCGATATTTTCCGATGGTGGATACACATTTTGTTCCGACTGTGCTGGCTTGAATTTTTCGCCTAAAGTGTCTATTGCATAATTTGCTTGTGATATTGCATTTTTTATAGCAGTATCTAAAAGTTCTTTTGATATTTCTTCATAATGAGATAAGTCTTTCATATTAACCTACTTTCTGATTTTAATATTTTTTGTTTCAAATCTGTGGAGTTTCACTTCGTTTTCATTTATTTTAACTGTTATTTTATCAAATTCTTTTGAAGTATCGCTTAAAGTCACATCTAATTCATAATCATTCTCGATAATACAAACACTAATAGGAGCATTTGTTTCTACTAAGTCGTATTTTCCTTTACTCCAAAAATTGATAAATGTCATATTTTTATATTTAATTGCATGAATTTCGCTACTGTTTTCCAGTATTTCTATGTCAATATTTTTCGCATAATTTTCGACATCTTCTAACGGCATTTTAGGTGCAATAATATATGCATACTCATCTGCTTTTTCGTGATTTATAATTAATGAGTTATATTTTTGGGATAAAACTTTTTTACTTCCATGGTCGTTTATATCAAAAAAACTGCGTTTTTCTTCGTATTCACATACTTCTATTTTATCTTTTGAAAAGTATGCAGTGCCATCTATGTAATAAAAATCGTTAAACACAAGTGGTTTTGATTTATATTTTTTGGTATCAACAATAGTTTTTGTATTTTTTGATATTTTGGAGCCTAGTGCTACTATTTTATCATCAAGGACAAAAAATGATTTTCTTGCAAAAAGTCCATTTTCTTTGTTAAGCTCTATACACGACACACCATAAAAATTACTAACCGATAAAACATTCGAAATTGCATTTTTTTGTGGGTTTTCCATTGCTCCGTCTTCGTATTTTTCATCAAAAATCGTAGTTCCCGGAATTCTATTTGGATTTAAAGTGGCTATGTAATTATCATCAAACGCTGTGTCCTCAGTATAAATATAATACGCTCCGTCTGATGAATGGTAGCCTTTCTTGTTTTCACCTAGCATAAATTCATAAGGTTTAATTCTTTTTGAATTT
Organism: uncultured Oscillospiraceae bacterium; assembly: GCA_964370735.1. Lineage (GTDB taxonomy): Bacteria > Bacillota > Clostridia > Oscillospirales > Butyricicoccaceae > CAYJLC01. The sequence goes on along the minus strand of CAYJLC010000046.1, from coordinate 8,894 downwards.
AACGAAATACCAACAGTAAAATCATCTCGAATGCATATCATTCGTTCCATTACGTTATAGGCATAAGTTTTATTTATAGGTTTTTTCGAATAAACCCCATTGTCAGCATAAATATCACGCAATATGTTTAAAACAAATGTCGATTTGATATGTTTTTCCAATATATCAAACCCTATTTTCGAAATTTGGTATTTTACAAATTCCTTGAATTTTCTAGCATAATCAAGAGGTGCAAATATCGAAAACATTGCTATTGATGAGATTATTTCTACACCAAAGCCACGACTTTGAAAGTTTTCTCTTGTTGCTCCTCTGCCATTAACCATGTCAAAAGAATATCCGTTATAAATTATTGGCATAAAGCTATTTTCGATAATGTCATAAATTACTTCATTATCTTTTAGGAGAACTTCTGCCTCATCTTTTAATATGAGTAAAATTTCTGCTATTCCAGATAGCAAAACATTGCCATAAGTGCCTGTATACGGAATATTACTATGCTGTATAAAAGAATAATCGCTATAAAAACCATCTGTAATTTCAGGTATTTTAGTTATATCCAGTATTTTCAAAACGTCAAAAAGACAAGATATTGCATCAGAAATTATTTCTTTATCACCCTTGCAAATTCCCATTAAAACAGCACGTTTAACGCTGTCTACTCTGTTTGCACCGACAGATGTAATAGTTTCGCGATTTGCTCTTTGCATACTGTATCTAGGGTCTGGGCAGAAAAATTCTACTACATCTAAATATTTCTCTTGATTTGGCAAATCTACAAGGCATAAAATATTTAAAATAGTGATTGGTGTTCCAAGTTCCCAGTCCCACCAATTACCATAATAAGTTTCGTAATTTTTATTGTAAACTCTATTGTGTAAAAACTCAAAACCTCTTGAAATTATATCTAAGAGTTTTTGAGATTTATAGTATTTGCAATCTTTTTGGCGAAAAGCTTTAGCTAATACTAAAAGCCTTCTATAATTTTGTGTTATTGTATTGGTATTACTAAAATCTGATAAATCTTCCCAAAGATTTTCTTCACTCGCGAAAGTTTTAATTAAAAATTCAATTTTTAAATTATATCGTTTTAAGTCTTTAGGAGTGGCTTTTAAAAACTCACTCCTATTATTTTTAAGCTTATTAAAATCAGACATAAAAAGCTCCTATTCTTTTACAGCCCCAATCATTACTCCTGAAACGAAGAATTTTTGAATAAATGGATATATAATCATAATCGGAATTACTGCAATTATAATTGTTGCAAAAATAAATGTTTCTGCTGAATATGTTGCTGTGATGGTTGTTCCTGTTTCTGTTATTGCAGTATTTTGTACTATCCATGATTTTAACCACACATTAAGTGGGTATTTATCTTCATCTTGAAGTAAAAGCATAGACCAGAAATATCCGTTCCATCTATTTACCCCATAAAATAATCCGATAGTTGCAAGTGCTGGTTTTGAAAGTGGTAAATAAACGTGACGTAAAACTTGGAAATCTGATGCACCATCAATTAAAGCTGCCTCCTCAAGTGCTTTAGGCACTGCTTTAAAGAAATTTATTAGCAAGATTACATTAAATGTACTAACTGATAGACCGATTAAAACACCCCATTCATTTCTCATATTTAAGTCAATGAAATTTAAGTATTGTGGAATTATGCCTGCTTGGAACCACATAGTAAATACTACAAGAAAACGAATTACTTTATTTCCTTTTAAATATGATTTTGATAATGGATATGCACCACAAATTGTAATAAACATACTTATAACTGTTCCGAATACAGTATAGTAAATACTATTTCCATAACCAGTCCAAATCTCTTTTCTGCCAACAAGCTCTATATATGCATCAAAAGTTGTGTCCACTGGAAAAAAGAAAACACTTCCCTCAGCAACTGCTTTACCTGAACTTATTGAAGCCACAAAAACATATAAAAATGGATATAATGTCACAAATGCTATAAGAATTAATATTATATGGACGAAAATCTCGAAGATTTTCTCACCTCTGCTCTTTATCATAATTACCTCCTAGAAAATTCCTGTTTCAGAATATTTTTTGCTTAGTCTATTACTTATATAAACCAAAATGAATGCAATCACTGAGTTCATAAGTCCAACAGCAGTGGCAAAATCATAGTTCCCTTCTTGCAAACCATATCTGTAAACATAAGTGCTTATTACATCTGCTGTGTCATAAGTTGCTGGTTGGTATAATAGGATTATTGCTTCATAAGATACAGATAGTAATTGACCTATTTTCAAAATTAACATAACCATGATTGTTGGTAATATTGAAGGCAATGTTATGTTCCACATTTGTCTAAATTTGCCGGCACCATCAATTCGTGCAGCTTCATATAGTCCTTGGTCGACTCCAGATAAAGCAGCTATATATACAACAGCTCCAAAACCAACACCTTTCCAAATACCCATACTTGTAAATATTCCCCAGAAATATTCGGGCATAATTAAGAAGTAAGTTGACTCTCCACCGAAAAATTCTATAATATTATTGATAATACCTGATGGTGATAAAAAGTTTGTAACTAAACCTGCGATAACAACTACTGAAATAAAGTGTGGTAAATATGTAATTGTTTGAATAGCTTTTTTAAAATGAACATTTCGCACTTCGTTAATCATTATAGCAAGAATAATCGGTGCAGGAAAAGCAAATGCTAAATCATACACACTTATCATTATGGTGTTTCTAAAAGCTCGCCAGAAACTTTCGTCAGTTAAGAAGTCAGCAAAGTGTTCAAAGCCTACCCAACTACTACCTTCAATTCCACGCAAAATATTATAGTCTTTAAATGCAATCTGTAAGCCATAAAGTGGTTTGTACATAAAAAGTGCATACCATAAAATAAATGGAATTAGCATTGCATATAGCATCCAATGTTTTTTCAATGAATAAAGAACTGTCACAAAAAAGCCTCTAACCTTAACTGAAAGTGGCATGTTTTTAGTTACTCTTGTTTTTGTTTTCAATGTAATCATCTCCTTAAAATTTAACTGCTTCTCTATTTTTATATTACACTATTACATACGAAAATTATATCGTTACTTTTCATTGCTTTATCAAAATATACAGAATTTAGAGGTTTTTTGTGAAGTTCTTAAAAAATATATACATAAAAGATATAAATCAAAGATTTTGAGTATAGAAAGTATTTTGAAATTTTGATAAAATTTTAAGAGTATAGTCTAAAATGTATACAAATTAACACTAAATTGTAAAATTTTGGCAAAATATAGACTTTTTTACTAACTTGTGATAAAATATATATATAAATTATGTCAAATAAAGAGGTGCGACAGTGAAGAATAAAACTAATAAAATGAATAAATTTCAGCGATATATAATGACTAGGTTTTTAATGATAGCTATAATATTAGCTTCATTATTCTTGATTTTTCAGATTAGAGACAGATATGATAGAACAAGAGAGCTTGTTGAGAATACAGGTGAGTTGCACGCACTTGAATCTGCAAGAATTATCGACCAACGTTTAAAAACAGCGATTAATATTTTAAACGATGCAGTTTTGAGTGATGAGGTCGAAGGTTTTTTAAAGCAAACAACAATAAACCAATATGATATGCTTGTTGCTCAAAATAGACTGTCTAAGACCGTAAATCTTTTAGATAACACAGAATTATCGTTTGCTGTATTTAATGTTGGGATAGATAGAGTCGTTAGTAATTTGCAAAGCTTTACATTAGATGAATTTATTAATTCTCTTGGTGTGGATGATAAAATATCTTTTAATGAGTTTATTTTACAAGAGGGAAAAATACCAAGTTTTTATGAAGTTAATAATGATAAAGAAGACCATATTGTATACGCTTATAGAACGTCGTATACAAAGGATACAATACTATTTATTGTTTTTGAAAAAGATTCGCTTTTAAGTCATATAAGCGAAAAGCAATCTTTGTTTGATTTTGAAATTATTGTATCAAATGACGAACCAGAAAACTACTTAGCTAAATCAACTATTTCTAATGATTTATACTATAATGCTACTTTTCTAACGGTGGTTTATGATAGATTTATAGAGGATAATATGCTAAGTATTTTTGCGATTATATTATTTTTAATGCCACTATGTATTTTCCTAGTAATGTTTTCAACTAATAGAACTTATAAACCTATTAAAGAGATTTTAAATATTGCTGAAATAAACTCTCAAGAAGAAAACAATGTCGGAACATTTGATGAAATAGAATATATTAAAAATCATATAACAGTTTCTAACAGCACTTTAACGAATAAAGAACTTGCATTAAAAGAAATATTATATGGAATTCATAAAAATGGTATAGATGATGTCATTGAAAAAAATCAACTTGATATATCAAACTCAAGCATTTACTTCTTATATATAACTATCAAAAATGATGCAAGTAGAGATATATTAAGTAGTCAGTATATAAAATTCATATTAAGTGACATAATAAACGATATAAGCATTATTAATGTTTCAGATTTAGGATACGTTGTGTTAATTCAAAATTTAGATAGAGAAGATATAGTAAAAAAATTAACAGATTTACCACATACATTTGATGATTTCTATATTATAGTAAGTAAAATCAGTGATATTTATAATATAAATTTAAGTTTCTACTATATAAATGAACTAATTAAAACTCATTCCATCGGAAATAGTGAAAATATATTTATTGAAGAAGAAATTTTGATAAGTTCAGATGAGCGAGTTGGTTTTTCAAGTAATGATGAAAAAATATTGGTTTATCACATTGGTAAGAAAAACAAACCCGAATATATTAATGTTGTAAATAAGGTGCTTAATGCTTCGCTAGATGTATATGAACGAACAAATAAAAATGATATATTAATATCGATATCTGAAACATTAAATAGGTTAAATCCTAAACTTAATATAAAAAAAGAAATATTTGATGCTATTTCATCTATTGATAATAGTGTAGAGTTAAAATCAATTATTTTTAGCTTATTCTTAGATTACTATGATATTATAAATGAAGAAAATATAACAAACGATATTAAATATGAATTCTTGGAATTTATAAAAAGTAACTATGACCAAGATATCTCGCTTGTTGACCTTGCAGAACATTTTAATTTATCGATGAATTATGTCGGTGTTCTATTTAAAGAGAAAACAGGGGAAAATTTTAAAACATATCTTAACACTTACAGAATGAATATAGCAAAACAAGTAATGCTTGATAATCCAAATATCAAAATTAAAGATTTATCGACAGCCGTAGGTTTCACAAATATTAATACATTTATTCGAGTATTTAAAGAGCACGAAGGCATATCGCCTGGTCAATATCAAAAATTAAACATGCAACAATAACTGTTTCGCATAAGTTTTTATACAAAGTTAACAAATTACTCGGTTGATTTTTGTGTAAAAAACATATTAAAAAAGTGTGAATATGTAAAAATGAGTATATTCATTGAAAATAACTATGCATTTTATTTGAAAATGTGTATAATCTTAAAAGTTAAGTATATATTTTTGAGTGTCCGTTGTGTAAAATCTGAGTATAGACAAAAACACAAACTTAACGGAGGTTTAACTATGACACATTTCAAAAGAATACTAGCTTTAACATTAGCTTCTGCAACAATACTTGCAGGTTGCTCAAATGTAGCTGAACAAGGTTCTACAAACACAGAAACACCAACAACGAATACAACTGAATCGGCAGAGCCTGCTAATTTATCGTTCTTCTATTATGATGGGCTTCGTGTATTCAAACCAGACCAACCAATTTGGGAATATATCCAAAATCAAACAAATATTAATCTTGAAGGTGCTGCACCAACAACTGCTGGTAGTGATGCAAATGAGCAATTTAATTTAATGCTTGCATCAAATGATATTCCAGACATCATTCAAGGTTCAACTAATAATTTACTTGAAAATGGTCAAGATTTATTAATCCCACTTGATGATTTAATTGCAGAACATGCTCCAAATCTACAAAAAATGTTTGATGAAAACCCAGATGTTAAAGCATCAAGCAGTATTGATGGCCAAATTTATTTCATTCCATATTTACTAGCGGGTAATGTTTCTGAAGTTATGTACATCAGACAAGACTGGTTAGATAAATACGACCTAGAAATACCTGAAACTACCGAAGAGTATGTGAATGCTCTACAAACTTTCTTAGATGAAGATGCTAATGGCAACGGTCAACGTGATGAAATCGGATTTTTCGATAGAGTTAACACTAGCTTAAACGCTATTGGTTCGATGTTTAACTTATATGGCGCATCTCTATATCCGTATGTTGAAGATGGTGTTGTAAAAGATGACAGATTTACACCTGAGTTTAAAGATGCTGTTTTAGGTGTAGCTGATATGTATGAAAAAGGACTAATTGACCCTGAACTTTTCACTCGTGGTAAAGATTCAAGAAATATTATGTTCAATGAAAACAGAGGTGCGTCAACTGTTGACTGGGTAGCCTCTACTGGACAATATCAAATCACTTATCAAGATGAAATTGATGGTCTAAATTGGGTTCCTATGCTTCCACCAGAAGCTCCAAACGGAAAACAATTCACTCAATTTTCAAGAAGCAAAATTTATAATGCTGGTTGGGGTATTTCTTTTAACTGCGAAGACCAAGTCGCTGCAATTAAATTATTTGATTACTTATTCAGCGAAGAAGGCTCAAGAGCTATGAACTTTGGTATCGAAGGTGAAACTTACGATATGGTTGACGGAAAACCAATCTTTAAAGATGAAATTCTAAATGGAGAAATTCCTGTAAATGACGTTTTAATGGATATGGGTGTTCTTCAAGTTGGATACCAACAAGATGCTGCTTATGAAGAACAATGGACAATCGACCTTGCTAACCAAGGAATCGAAATGTATACAGAAGCAGACCCTTATATCGATACAATTGCAAATTTATCACTACCATTCACTCCAGAAGAAATTGAAGCAAAATCAAAAATTGAATCAGCTTTAGGTACTTATGTAGAAGAAATGGTTCAAAAATGGGTTTTAGGCAGTGCTGATGTTGAAGCAACATTTGACGACTACCTAGCTAAAGCGACAGAAGAAGGTTATGAAGAATTACTTGCAATCTACCAAGGCGCTTACGACAGAACTTATAGCAATTAAACTAATATGGCTATTTGTTGCTATATAAATAATAAATAAACTTAAACCCTGCTTCAAGCAGGGTTTTTGAGAAAAACTTTTTGGAGAAAATTATGAAAATATATTTAACCGAAGATTACAACGCAATGTCGCGAAAAGTAGCCAATATTTTATCAGCACAAGTAATCTTTAATCCCAACTGCACTTTAGGACTAGCAACAGGTTCTACACCTATTGGTACATATAAGCAGTTAATTGAGTGGTTTAACAAGGGTGATTTGTCTTTTTCAAATGTTAAATCAATAAATTTAGATGAATATGTTGGCTTAAAAGAAACTCACGACCAAAGCTATCGATATTTTATGGATGAGCATTTTTTCAATCATATTAATATTGATAAATCAAATACAAATGTTCCAAACGGGCTTGCTGAAAATCCGCTCGATGAATGTAAAAGATATGATAACCTAATACACGATTTAGGTGGCATAGATATGCAACTTTTAGGCATTGGACACAATGGGCACATTGGTTTTAATGAGCCTGATGTAGCTTTTGAAATTGGAACACACGTGGTTGATTTGGCTCAAAAAACAGTTGAAGCAAACGCTAGATTTTTTAATAACGACTTAGAGAAAGTTCCAAAACAAGCGATTACAATGGGTATAAAAAATATAATGCACGCTAGAAAAATTGTAATTGCAGTGAGTGGAGAAGATAAAGCAGATATTATAAACCAAGCTTTCACTGGGAAAGTTATGCCAGAAATTCAAGCTTCTATACTACAAATGCACCCTGATGTAACTATCGTCGGTGATAAAGCTGCACTTAATAAATTAATAAAATCAGGTATTAAAATAGAAAATTAACTCAAAGGAGAAAAAAATGGATATTAGATATAGCGCAAATCAAAAAGACTTTAAAAGATACACAACAGACGAGGTAAGAAACGAATTTTTAATCGAAAATTTATATGTTGCTAACGAAATCGTAGCAGTTTACAGCCACGTTGACAGAATGGTAACGTTCGGTTGTATGCCAACGACGGACAAAGTATCACTTGATAAAGGCATCGACTGTTTCGCAAATTTCGGCACAAATTACATACTAGAAAGACGTGAAATCGGTATTTTCAACTTAGCTTCAGACGGAAAAATCACAGTTGACGGTGTTGAATATGCTTTAGGCTACAAAGATTGTCTTTACATCACAAAAGGACATAAAGACGTATTTTTCGAAAGCGTAGACAGTTCAAACCCTGCGAAATTCTACATGGTTTCAGCACCAGCGCACATCGCTTTTGAAACGAAATTACTTACAATTAAAGATGCAGCTAAAAACCCAATGGGTGATAGTAAAACTGCAAATAAGCGTGTAATCAACCAGTTTATCCACCCGTCAGTGTTAAAAACTGCACAACTTTCAATGGGATTAACTGAACTTTCAGAAGGAAATGTTTGGAACACAATGCCATCGCACACTCACGAGAGAAGAATGGAAATTTACACATATTTTGATATGCCTGAGAGCGAAGTTGTGTTCCATTTAATGGGTGAACCAACGGAAACTCGCCATATCGTGATGAAAAATTTCGACGCAGTAATCAGCCCATCGTGGTCAATTCATAGTGGTTGTGGAACGTCGGCTTACTCATTTATTTGGGCAATGGGTGGCGAAAACCAAGAGTTTACAGATATGGACCATATAAAATCAGTGGATTTAAAATAACCACAACAAAAACAATCACCCGTCGACACAA
>CAYJLC010000045.1:0-15762 GCA_964370735.1 uncultured Oscillospiraceae bacterium | reverse complement strand
GGTCTACCCTACTGATGATTATACGAGCGAGTTAAGCGAAAGTGTGACTTTTTCTGATGGAGATGAAATATTAATAACCGAAAGTGGAACTTATGAGTTCACAGGTGATTACTTAAGTAGCACCATTACTGTAAATGTCGATAAGACCGTCGACGAGGGTGTTGTATACCTTGTGTTAAATAATGCAAATATTACAAGTGAAACAGGTACGCCTATTAATATAATCGAGGCAAAAGATGTTGTAATTGTACTTGAGGGTGAAAATACTGTTTCTCAAGGAGCAATTGTCACAACGGACGAAGAATTCCCTTCTGGTGCTATTTATTCAAAGGCAGATACCGTAATTTCAGGTGACGGAAGCTTAACTGTTAGCACTCTTTATAAAGACGGAATTAACGGTCGTGACGATCTTATCATTGAAGGTGCAACAATTACTGTAAACGCTGTCGAAGATGGAATTTTGGGCAAAGATTTACTAGCAATTTCTGATAGTGATATAACGATTACATCTGGAAAAGACGGGCTGAAAACTTCAAATGCAGAAGATATCGACAAAGGTAATTTAATTATCACGAGTGGTAATTTTACTATTAACGCACAAAATGATGGCATTAGTTCTGAGCAGATTTTACAAATCGACGGTGGCACATTTGATATTACGAGTGGTGGCGGATTTGTTGAAGTATTAAATGAAATCACACAGGGCGAAGGCTCTGGAAACACTGTTTCTGTAACTAGTCAGCTTGAAGACAGCATGAAAGGACTTAAAGGCTTAAATCTAATTTTAAATGATGGTATATTTAACATTTCTTCTTATGAAGATGCAATTCATTCTGATTACAATTTAACAGTAAATGGTGGCACTTATAATATTATTTCGGGCGATGATGCACTCCATGCTGATATCGATTTAGTGATAAATGATATAGATTTAGTTGTAGAAAATGCTTATGAAGGCATTGAAGGTTCAACTATTACAATAAATGGTGGCGATATTTTCGTAAATGTGCTTGATGATGCTATGAACGCAAGCAGTGAAGAAGGTTTTATTAAAATTACAGACGGCACAATTTCGCTGAAAGCACAGGGCGATGGAATTGACTCTAATGGTGATTTAATCATCGAAGGTGGAGAAATTACAATTGAGGTCAATGCTATTTACTCAGGTGGTGATAGCGAACTTGATGTGAGTGGTGTGTATACTATTTCTGGTGGTATGGTTGTTGATGAAAACGGCAACGAAGTTACTCCTTCTACACAAGGCGGTGGAATGGGTGGAGGTCGTGGAAAAACGCCTTCTATACCTGAAAATGGTGAAAATATAGTTCCAGAACAAAGACCAGATGTCACTTTTCCAACAGATGGAACAACGCAACAAAGACCGAATGGTAGACCTTAATTAAAAAACTAAATAATATAGGGGCTGTCGCATAGCGACAGCCCCTATTTATTTGTGTTTAGAAGTTAAATTATTAGTAAACTCCTAATCTAAATTACGCTTTATAAGCGACTTGTTTTTAAACATACATTCATCAAGATGATAAAGATAATCCATTATATTAGTGTAAGTGTTTTTATCATAATGTGCATATCCGATAGCAACACCAGACTTCTTGCCTTCATCGAAGTCTTTGAATTGTTCTTGAAGAATAAGCAATCTTTTTTCTAATTCTTCAAATGGTATATTATATAATATAGATGAGAATTCATCGCCACCTATACGATAAGATTTTCCAAACTCGCCTAAATATTTCTGAGCTAATTCAGCAAACCAAATCAAATAATTATCGCCTGTTTGATGCCCCATATTATCATTAAAATACTTCAAATTATTGAGGTCAAATGTAACTATTATCTTTGTTTCATCGTCACTTTCGCTAAATCTTTTTATATCTCTTTCAAACGCGTGTCTGTTGAGTAATGATGTTAACATATCTGTATATGCAATTTTGCTTAAATATTCTGTATGCATACTTTCAGCCCAAATATTTCTTAATTTAAGAGAAGTTGATATTATACACGCCATAAGATAAAGCAACATCCCAGTTTGAAGGCTCACGCCTATTGAATTCATACTATCACCGAAGTAGAAAACAGCTAGTTCTGCTAAAGCTGCAAGAATTAAAAACGATATTTGTAATATTATAATTCTTGCATCGTTATTCTTTTTGGCAACGGCTTCATATATTAAAGAAAATACAAAGTATAGCAAAGTAGCAACCATAAGCAAATGCACTACAAGTAATGTGTTATAATAAAATGATATTCCTGCAAAATGTAGCGCAGAAGATACAATAAAATTAGCTATAAATAGAGCGCAGAAATATTTTGATATCGATTTATGAGATGGCGTATACATGCTATCTACATAAAGAATAAAAGGAATAAACAATAATTGTATCGACCAATAAGGCAGATTTCCTAGTATAAATGTATCTCCAATAAAATATTGTAGCAAATTAGATTCACTAATCAGCCAAATCGCTATATTAGTTGATAATAAACCGAGATACAATATTAAATTATTATTATTAAGCCCTTTTGAAATGAAAAAGTGAGTTATTACAAGAGTAATACCGATAATTAGTATTATTGACGAAATAAGCAATTTCATCGCGTTTTCATACACTAAAAATAAAGACGCGTCACTTTCTTCGGCTAAGTATATATATATTATACCAATCGATGTTTTATCATCACTAGGAACGATATCTATTTCTATGTTATTATTTTCAAGGGCAGAAGGTAACTCTATAAAATGCCATATACCACCATTAGGAGTGGAAAAAAATGTGCTACTATCTTGTCCAAATTCATAGATAATCTCAGAATTTACACTAACGGTAAAAGCTTGATGCATACTTTCGAGTACAATCACAGGATTTTTATATTCACTTGTCGATACTGTGCTTGTCAAACTATACGGTTCAAAATTTGTGTCTTGGGGACTAAAATCCGTCATTTCTATTTGCTCAGACACACCGTCTACTTCTAATGTCCATGTGTTAAGATTTGTCATACCTGTTTCATCATAAGTTAGAATCATATCTTTTTCGTTATTAAGAAAAGATGAAGCGATACACAGTGCAATTAAAACGACAACACAACCAATAAAAAAGTTAAATAACTTTCTTGTCATATTTCCACCATCCATTATATTCATTTGCTCGATAGAGCTATATTGTATACGTTAGTTATACTAATTCATAAAATACATAACTCTATTATAACAGAAAGTGTATCACAGTTTCAACAATTATTTTTATTATATTAATTTTTATGCATGATTTTAAGGATACTGCTCAGATAATTATATCTCAAAAACTGCACCATTATCATTAAAAACATTAATATCACCATTCATCATTTCGACAGAAGTTTTTGCAATGGAAAGACCTAAACCGAAATTTCCGTTTTCGCCTTTAGAAAATCTATCGAAAATATTTTCTATGTTTTTTATTCCATCCCCATCATCTCTAACTGTGATTATGGCATGTTTTTCATTTGTTTTAAGAGAAATAGTGACAGAAGTTTTTGCATATCTAATGGCATTTGAAATAATATTACCAACTGAACCAGAAAGCAGTTCGCTATTTGATATTGCATATATATTAGGCAAAATATCCAATTTTATTTCAATATTGCTCGACACAGCATAACCATTATAGCTATTTATTAACTCCAATAAACTTTCGCTTAAATTTAATTTTAAAAGCTTTTTATTTGAATTAAAATTCTCTGCTCGCGCTAGAGATAAAAGACTATCTACAAGTTTTGTAAGCCTTTTTGTTTGGTCTGAAATTAAATGAGCAGTCCCCTTCGCATCAGAAAAAACGCCCATTTCAATGCCGTCAGCATAGCCTTGTATGCTCATAAGTGGTGTTCGCAACTCGTGAGATGCATTGTGTAAAAAATGCTTTTGTGACTCATTGAATTTATAAATTCGTGTATTAAGTGCATTTATTTCGGCTGTTAGATTTTGCAGTTCAATGCTGTCACTTTTATTATCGATAACAAGTATTTCATCAGATTTCATATTCAAAACCTGCGAAGTCAAAAATTCAATAGGCCTTGCAATAGCATTTGTAACTCTTGTAGAAACAATTAAAGCTATGAGTGTAATCACAATTGATACAATAATCAACACAATATTTATCATAGCGACAAATTCATTAATAAGTAAGCCTTTTGAAACATAAACGACTTTATTTGCTAAAGTTTGGCTTATATATTCCACTTCAAGGACATAATAGCTATCCCCTTCATACCTTACTGTTCCGATTTCATTATAGTTTAAGCCTTCAGTTTCTTCATAAATCAAGTCGGCTAATTCAGACGTAACGAATGTTTCGGTATTAAAAAGCCTAGATATTTCACCATTTCTATTAAATATAACAAGCTCGGCTGATGCAATTCGATTTTGGTTTTTTAAAAGAAACGATATGTTAGGCACTGTTTGGCTTAAAGAGTCTTCTGTTATGCTAGACTGTGACACATTAGGTTTATTAGGTAAAATATTATCTAGCTCATTGTTAGTTTCTAGGTTTTGAGCAATTTCTTCTACTGCATTTAGCAAATCTTCCTCGGCTTGTGATTTGGTGTAAACCGATACAATGACATTAAATAAAATTAAAATCGTTATCGGAATTAGAATTATTATAGCAAGAAATGGTCTTGATATTCTTTTTCTTATAGGCAACATATCATTCCTCCATCTCTAGTTTAAATCCAAATCCCCACACAGAAGATATTCTGACAGTTGTTTTTATAAGTTTTTTACGAAGTCGTTTCAACACATCGTCGCAAGCCTTTGTATCTACTTCATAATCAAATTTCCAAACATTTTTTAATAGTTCTTCTCTAGAAACTGCTTTGTCAGAATGTTCAAACATATATGCTAGCAATCCGAATTCTGTTGGGGTTACATCGAATTTTTCTCCGTTTACAGTGCATTTTTTCATAGCGATATCGATTTCAATATTACCATAAGAGAGAATGTTTTTTGATTTTGTCACATCGCTAAAGGACATTCTTCGAAAAATTGAATTAACTCTTGCCACAAGTTCCATAGGAGCAAATGGTTTAACCAAATAATCGTCAGCACCCATTGTTATACCTGTAATTCTATCGAGTTCATTGTCTTTTGCCGACACTATTATAATAGGCACATTGTTTTGTTCTCTTATTTGAGAGCAAAGAGTCACACCGTCTGTCCCCGGCATACAAACATCTAATATAACCATATCCGATGGATTTTTCATAAATTCTTCTCTTAAATCATCGCCATTTTCAAATGATATAACATCATATCCACTATTTTTTAAAAAACCACTGATAATATCTCTAATGGCTTTTTCATCGTCTGCTACATATATTTTCATAAAATCACCTCTAAATAAATAATAACACAGTTTAAAAAATATTTAAAGCCATAAAATAAATTTACCTATGTTTTGCCTATTTTTAACCGATGATTTTCCACTGACCATTGTAGTATACTTAATTCACAGGGAACACAAAACAAAGCCCTGAAAGAAAGGAGAACTATTATGTTCAAAACTAAAATCGCATCAATGACACTTGCAGGTATTCTTGCAATCGGAGGAACAACAGCATTAGCAGCAGAACCAATCGAAACAATCGAGTCAGGAAAGCCTAATATCACTATAAATTTTGACAAAGAGGCTAAACTTGCTGAAATGGCAGAAAAAAGTGCAATGATAGACGCTATGAAAATCGAATTCGAAGCTAAAGGTGCTGCATTTGAAGAAGCAAAGGCAAAAATGACAGAAAAGCTTTTGGAAAGTGGAAAAACTGAAGAAGAAATTTCTGCAATTTTAGAAAAATTTTCTGCTAAATTTGATGAATTAAAAGCAGAAAAGGCTTTAGATATAGCTGAAAAAAAAGCTGAACGCGAAGCAAATGTTGCGGCTCGTGCCGACAAAGGTATCGCAAAAAATTATAATCAAGTTGTTTAACTTTAATTTTATCTCACAATAAACGGATGTTAAAGCCTTGCTAAATTGTTAGCAGGGCTTTTGATATTTAATTTTTTCTTGACATTTTAAGTAAAATGCTCTAGAATATTCAAGAAATATATTTTATTGGAGGACAACATGTCTAAACAAATCATAAACGTAGAGGATAAACTTCCTTTACTAAAGATGCTACCTCTTAGTATCCAGCATCTTTTCGCAATGTTCGGCGCTTCGGTATTAGTGCCAATCGTTTTCGGTATAGACCCATCTATCGTGTTATTTATGAATGGTGTTGGTACACTTTTATTCATTCTTATCACAAAAGGCAAGGCGCCTGCTTATTTAGGTTCAAGTTTTGCATTCATCGCACCCACAACGCTCATAATAGCCGACCCAGAATTAGGTTTTGAATACGCTTTAGGCGGTTTCGTGGTTGTCGGAGCTGTTGGTTGTATCATGGCATTATCCATCAAAAAATTCGGCACAAAATGGATTGATGTTATATTACCACCTGCTGCTATGGGTCCTGTTGTTGCATTAATCGGACTGGAACTTGCAAGTTTCACAGTTTCTGGTGGTTCTATCGGTGCTAATATCATGACAGACTCTATGTCTTGGGTTGATATCACGATTTTTGCGATAACTTTAGGCGTAGCAATCATCGGAAGCGTTATGTTCAAAGGATTTTTATCAGTAATTCCAATACTAATTGCAATGGTTTTAGGATATGGTTCTGCAATTGCTTTCGGCACTGTTGATTTTTCGCCTATTTTAGCTGCTGATATTTTATCAATCCCTGCTTTTACTTTCCCAAAATTTGATTTAAAAGCAATTTTAATTATGCTACCAGTTTTACTTGTAGTAATTCCAGAACATGTAGGACATCAGCTAGTAACTTCTAAAATCGTTGATAGAGATTTAATCAAAGACCCAGGACTTGACCGTTCGTTATTTGCAGATAACTTTTCTTCTGCAATCTCAGGATTAATCGGTTCTGTTCCTACTACTACTTATGGGGAAAACATCGGTGTTATGGCTGTTACTGGCGTATATTCGGTACAAGTTATCGGTGGTGCTGCTGTTTTATCTATAATTATGTCTTTTGTAGGTCCATTTTCAGCATTAATCAGTACAATTCCTGGTAATGTTATCGGTGGTGTAACTTTCTTACTTTATGGAATGATTGGTACTTCTGGTATTAGACTTTTAGTTGACCAAAAAGTTGACTACACAAAATCTAAAAACCTAGTTTTAACATCTGTTGTTCTTGTGGCTGGGCTTTCTGGTCTAACAATTACAATTGCAGATTTTGCTATTAAAGGAATGACTTTAGCAGCTATTACTGCTGTGTTTTTAAGTGTATTATTCTACATTGGTGAAAAATTAGGACTAACAAACAACTAAAGTAAAAACCCTGTAAATCAGGGTTTTCTTTTTTTGAAACTATAATATAAAAACTAGTTATTTTTACTTATTGATAATGTAATAATTACTACTAAAAATAGCATAATAACCAAAAAAAGACATAAAATTTAAAATCTACACTTGACATTCCCATAATTTGGAAGTATAATTTTATGTATATAAAATATTTAAGGAGGAGTTATTATGCAAAAAAGAGGCCAGTGGACTAGTAACTTAGGTTTCATCCTAGCTGCTGCAGGTTCGGCAGTAGGACTCGGGAATATTTGGAAGTTCCCCGGTAAAGTGGCAACAAACGGTGGAGGGACTTTTATTCTTCTGTACCTATTAATAATCGCGGTTGTAGGCTTTTCGGTTATGATTGCCGAGTTATCATTAGGTAGACACACCCACAAAAACATCGTGGGCACATTTAAAGCGATAGATAAGCGATTCGCATTCATAGGGAAATTAGGGGTGTTAACAGCATTTATAATTGCATCGTATTATTGTGTCGTTGGTGGATGGGTTATGAAATATATTTTCGAATATATTCTCGGTGGAAAGTTTCAAGGTGGGCATAGCACATATTTCGTAAATTTAATCACTTCATCGGTCGAACCGATTATTTGGCAATTTTTATTTTTAGTTTTGTGTGTTTTAGTAATAATTCGTGGAGTTTCTAGTGGAATAGAAAAAGTATCGAAGTTTTTAATGCCTATTTTACTTGTGATTTTAGTAGTCATTACTATTCGCTCGCTAACACTTGAAGGTGCAAAAGAAGGAATTGACTTGATGTTAACTTTCGATTTATCGACTTTAACAATGGAAACAGTCGCAGTGGCTATGGGGCAAGCATTCTTTTCTCTTTCTCTTGGTATGAGCATTATGATAACTTATGGTTCGTATGTCGCGAAAAATGAAAATCTAGTGAAAAGTACGACGTCTATCTGTATAATTGATACTATGGTAGCTCTTTTAGCAGCGTTTGCTATAATTCCAGCAGTGACTGCAACAGGAACTGATATGGGTATGGGTGCAGGATTTGCGTTTATTGCGTTGCCATCTGTTTTCGAACAAATGCCTTTCGGACTATTCTTCGCATTACTATTTTTCATTTTGCTATTTTTTGCAGCATTCACAAGCGCCATTTCTATAATCGAAGGAACAGTTGCATTTGCTTCAGAAGAATTCAAATTATCGAGATTTAAAGCCACTATAATCATTGCTATATTAGCATTTATAGTTGGTATCGGTTATTCATTATCACAAGGTGCAGTTGCGATTAATATTCCTTGGTTTAATGAGGCAGGCTATATGTCACTCGGTTCGTTTATGGAATTTTTCACAGACAATCTAGCACTTCCACTAGGCGCATTACTAACGTCGATTTTCGTAGGATTTATTTGGAAACCAGAAAATGCGATATTAGAAATTGAACAAGGTGGTAGCTTTAAATTTGCGCTTAAAAACGTGTGGAGTTTTTCTATTAGATTTATTTGTCCAATAGTTTTAATAATAATTTTATTCTATACTTTAATTTTAGGTGTTACACTAAGTTAAATACAATAGAAAAGAGGTTGTCATACTCGACAGCCTCTTTTTATTTATTCAGTTTTACTTACAGACAGCCCAATATCGACCCATTTGTTTACATCACCATTTCCAGACCATGTTGCCAAAACAACCTCTCCTGTCGTGGTGTTTATATGAAATCCAAGCGCTGCCTCGTTTGCGAGTTGAGATTCTGGTTTTGCTAAAAATGCTGCATACCCTCTATCTAACAATGAGCTTTGAGAGCTAGCGGCAACAGCTTCTTCGCCTAATAAACTAATTAAATATTCGGCATATTCTTTAATAATAGCATCATCGGTTAATTTTATTAATTCGTTACTAGCAGTGTAAACCGAAGAACGCATAGGCGTTCGAACAAGTATTAGTCCTTCGTAATCGTATTTTTTTGAATCTGCACCTGCTGTCCATAAAACCTCAACGTAGTGCCCTGCTGGAAGATTAACATCAGGAGATGCTACTGCAAGTGTCGCTGCCTCTATGATATTATTTGCGACCACTAAATCAGATGTTTCTTTCGCACTTTCTACGAATCTAAGGTATTGTGGTGCAATTACAGCTGCTAAAATTGCAATTATTGCGATTACTATAATAAGCTCAACCATTGTAAAGCCTTTGTTTTTTTGTTTGAACTTTTTTAAAAAATTTGAGTATTTGTTCATTTATATATTACCTCTCAACATTCAAGTTATAAAATTTCAATTATTTTATTATACTATAAATAATTTTAAATAGCAATATGTATAAAGACGATTTTCAAAAAAATGTCTACTAAAAAACTAATATAATAGCCACAATATACAAAAATCTTCGTACATTGTGGCTTAATTTTTTAGTGCAAGCTGACTTTTGCTCCTTCGTTTTTATGTGATGCTAGTTTTTCTAAAAGTTCTTCGCATTGTTTGCTTAGTCCAATTAAATTCGCTTCTACACCGTTTTTCTTGAATTTTAACACAACTTTATCAACGGCATCAATCGCAGATTCGTCCCAAATTCTTACATTTTCGAGATTTATATCAATGCTATCCGCTTGTGGTTTATAGTCAAATGAGTTTATAAATTTTGTAGTTGAGGCAAAGAATAATTGACCTCGAACTTTATAATTCCCACATTTCTTTTGATGAATTTCTATTTCAGACATTTTAATCACAAAAATCACTGCACTAATTAACATACCAACTAATACGCCATAAGCTAAATTATGTGTAAAAACTACTACTAAAACGGTTGAAATCATAACTAAAGTATCACTTTTTGGGGTCTTTTTAAGTTTTTTGATAGAATCAAAACTAAACGTTTTAAAAGATACTACCAGCATAACCGATGCAAGTGCAACGACTGGAATACTCGTTACAAATTCATTTAGCAAAATAACCGAAAGAAGCATTGAACTACCTGCAATAAACGTCGATAATCTACCACGACCACCATAACTATGGTTTACAATCGTTTGTCCAATCATTCCACAACCAGCAATTCCGCCAAAAAATCCTGCAAAAATATTTCCAAGCCCTTGACCTACACATTCACGATTTTTATTGCTTTTTGTGTCTGTCAAATCGTCAACTAGTTGTGCAGTTAGCAGTGATTCAACAATACCTACCACTGCAACAGACAGTGCATAAGGTAGTATAATATTTAGTGTTTCCATATTAAATGGGATATTTGGGATTAAAAAAGTTGGCAAAGCAGTGGTGATTTCGCCCATATCACCAAGCGTTTTTACATCAAAACCAGCGAAATTTACGACTATTGTTATCAAAACTATCGCAACGATTGGAGATGGTATAATTTTTGTTAACTTAGGTAAAAAGACGATTACTAAAACACCGATTGCACCGAGAATATAAAGTATTCCCCCGCCTTCAAAATGTCCTAGCTGAGATTGTAGCATCAAAATCGCAAGAGCATTTACAAACCCTGTCATTACTGGTTTTGGTATGAATTTTATCAGCGTTCCGACTTTAAAAAAGCCTAATATTAGCTGAATTATCCCTGTTAAAATCGTTGCTGCAAACAGATATTCTATGCCATGATTTTGAACTAACGATGCTAAAACTAATGCTGTTGCGCCTGCTGCTGCTGAAATTAGCCCTGTTCTACCACCGAAAATAGCAGTTATAACTGAAATCACAAACGAAGAATAAACACCTACCATAGGGTCAACCCCTGCGACTATTGAAAAGCCGATTGCCTCAGGAATTAGTGCCATACACACCACAATTCCGGCTAAAATATCGCCTTTTACATTGGAAAACCATTCATTTTTTGTATTTTTTAACATTTAATCTCTCCTTAAAACAATTACTACAATTATATCATAATTAAAGCAGAGCTGTCAATCTTAGTTTAAAAGTTAACTAAATATTAAAAAATCGCTTGAATTTGTGGCATCATAATTAAGCAGTTTATTTAATGCGAAACATTGGAAAGTGTTTATTGTAGAAATTATACCATCATAAAGTGCAGTCGGCATTATCGAAAATACGATATAAACATAAAATAATTGACATTTGAACATAAATACTGTACAATATGCATATCTAGTAATACGCGAAAGGAGACGGCAAATGATTTTACCTATAATAGAGAAAAACTCTGAGTTATACACTAAACTCACAAACTCAGAAAGAAAACTCGCAAATTACATTTCAAAAAATGCCGAAAAGGTGCAATATCTGTCGATTACTTCTCTCGCAAAGACATGTAATGTCGCTGAAGCAACTATAACAAGATTTTGCAAAAAGTTAAATTATTCTGGGTATAACGAACTTAAAATCGAGATTGCAAAAACGGTTATTGAAAATAATATTCACACAAAAAGCAAAGTTGATAAATCAGAAAGTATGCAAGAAAGAGTTCTTAATTCTATTAAAGATTCTTTAGAATCGACGTTAAAATTGGTCGATTATTCAAAATATGTAAAAGCTGCAAAAATGTTTAAAAAAGCAAAGAATGTATATTGTTTTGGTCAAGGAACATCGGGTGTAATCGCAAAAGAAGCGTGGTCGAGCTTTATGATGTTAGCATCAAATTTTAATTATGTCGAGGATAGCCATCTGCAAATTATCGCCACTAGCCTTTGCTCAAAAGACGATGTTATCTTATATTTTTCATACTCTGGCGAAACGAGAGAGGTTCTTGACACATTAAAACTTGCGAAAAAATGCGGAGTAAAAATCATTTTAGTAACTCATTATCAAGAGTCCCCTGCTGCGAAATATTCTGATATTGTTTTACTTTGCGATGCAAAAGAAACGCTGTTACATAGTGGTAGTATGAATGCAAAAATCACTCAATTATATATAATTGATATGCTTTTAAATGAATTCTCACAACAAAATCGCACACTTGTTGACAATAATAGAATTTTATCTGCAAATGCAATTTCAATTAAATTACTATAATAAAAAGTCCTTTAAACAACACGTTTAGAGGACTTTTTTTATTTAAAATTCAATGCCTTTTCGAGCGGATACACTCTCATCAAAAGGATGTTTTATTTTTTTTATTTCCGACACATAATCGGAAATTTCAATAAGATCATTAGACGGATTTCGTCCAGTAAGAATAATCTCGCAATTAGGTGACAAGTCTTTCAGTAAACCTATTACGTCAATTTCTGACAAAAAATCGTAATTATAAGTCGAAATTACTTCGTCAAGGACTAAAACATCACATTTTTTTGCTTTATTTATAGCTTTTTGGAATAACTCGCTATAATATTTTGACGCAACTGTTTTTTGTTCTTCGTTCATTTTTGCAAATCTAGGCAAATCAATTTCTGATTTTAAATATGTCAAATTTTCGAAAGTTTTAAGACTTTTGACTTCGCTACTACTGCCATCTTTAAAAAATTGGCAAAAAACTACCGACATATCAGCGCCAAGTGCACGAATGGCAAGTCCACAGGCTGCCGTTGTTTTTCCCTTTCCATCACCACAATAAATGTGAATTAATCCCATGCAAACTTCCTCCTAAACGCCGAGAATACAATAAATTTTATCCATATCAAGCGATTTTCTCACAATATCTGCAAGTTTATCGTATTGCTCATCTTTGTACTTTTCAATGTCAAAAAGTTCTAAATTTTGCTTTTCGATACCTTTTTTCTCACACAAGCAATCGATTATCACAGGCGCAATATTTGACTCGTCAAAAATCCCATGAACATACGTTCCATATACATCATTTTTTGATATAACCGCTAAATTTTCACCACTCACACCCATATGAATTTCATAACCTTTATAGCTTAAACCATTAAGTTTTTCAAGCGTTCCATCTAAATTTTGAATTTTTCCACAAACTTGCTCTGTAATTTTTTCTGTCATAAAAACTGTACTAATCGGCAGTAAATTAAAACCAATTTCATCGCCACCACCTTCAATACCAGAAGGGTCAGTTATTTTTTCACCTAGAATTTGATATCCACCACAAACACCGAAAATTATTGTGCCATTTGAATGAAGTTTCTTAATTTGAGCCTCAAAACCGCTCTGTCTTAACCAATATAAATCGGAAATACTACTTTTTGTGCCAGGAATTATCACTAAATCTGGATTTTTAAGTACAGATAATTTAGCCCCATAACGAAGGGAACCGTTTAAATATCACACAAAGCCGTTAAAATCAGTCAAATACGATAATTTTGGCAACTAAATGACAACTATATCTATTAGTTTTTGCATTTTTTTATCCGTAAGTCTTTCGCTTAAACTGTCTTCATCTTCGATATCAACGTAGGCATAAGGAATTACACCGATGAACGGAAATTCGCCAATATGTTCGATTTTACTACTAAACATATCAAGTCCAGGCTGTAAAATAGCTAAATCTCCGCGGAATTTATTAATAATCAGCCCTTTAACCCTGTCTTGCTCCTCTTTTTCAAGAAGTGCAATCGTTCCATAAAGTTGACCGAAAACACCTCCTCTATCAATGTCACCAGCAAGTAAAACCGGCGCATCTAGAAGTTTTGCAAGCCCCATATTTACAATATCTTGACTCTTCAAATTAATTTCAGCAGGGCTTCCAGCACCCTCGATAACAATAATATCATTTTCGGCAGAAAGGTTGTTATAAGCCTCTAAAACGTGAGGAATTAGTTCAGTTTTGTACTTAAAATATTCAGAAGCACGCATATTTCCAATAGACTTTCCATTGACAATAACCTGCGAACCGATATCTGTCGTAGGCTTTAAAAGAACTGGATTCATCGAAACAGACGGCTTTTTATAGCAAGCTTCAGCCTGGACAACTTGTGCCCTGCCCATTTCAAAACCATCTTCGGTAATAAAAGAATTAAGTGCCATATTTTGCGATTTAAAAGGTGCTACTTTATAGCCATCTTGGGCAAAAATACGGCATAAAGCAGTACAAATAATGCTTTTTCCAGCATTTGACATCGTCCCTTGAATCATAATAGGCTTAGCCATTTGAAATAACCTCCTTTAAAGCTTTCACAAAAGCTTGATTATCTGAACGATTTTTAACGGCAATTCGATAAAAACTGCTGTCTAGCCCTATAAAATTCGAACATTTCCTAATCAAAACACGTTTTTTTAGCATTTTTTCATACAAATCTTCTTTATATTTGAATAATATAAAGTTCACATCAGAAGTATAGAATTTTAACCCTAAATTTCCTAACTCTTTTTGCAAAAACTCGCGTTCTTCCTCTATTAATTTCACAGTTTTTTCTATATGATAATCACATTGTCTAAGTGCTGCTATCCCAGCATTTTGGGCAATCGTAGACACGTTCCACGACTGTGAACAGGTCGTCATTTTATATAGAATTTCGCGATTTTTAGTGAGTAAATATCCCAATCTAACACCTGCCATACCATAGCTTTTTGTAAATGCTTTTAGAATAAAAATGTTAGTGTTATCAAGTAAATTTATTGCAGATTTTTCCGAACTTTTGCCTGATAAATCAAAAAAGCATTCATCAATAAAAAGTAGTGTTTTTGTTTCTTTGCACTTATTCGCTATGCTTTCAATAATAGAAATATTATAGAATTTTCCTGTTGGATTATTTGGATTGCAAACAAAAACAATATCGGTTTCATTTGTTATGGCTAGCAATAAATCATCTGTTAACATAAAATCATTGCCTTCATAAAGCCTAAAATAATCAACATTTGAGTCAACAGATTTAAGCGCATTTTCATACTCGCAAAATGTGGGCGAAACGATTAATGCATGCTTTGGTTTTGTGGCTAGTGTAAATGAAAAAATTAGTTCAGCAGCACCATTTCCGATGATAATTTCATCATTATTAAGCGAATATTTTTGCGAAATTTCCTGCCTTAGTTCTGTGCAAAACGCATCTGGATACGGTAGGATTTTTTCCGCTGAATTTTTAATCGAGTTTATAACTTCAATCGGCGTTCCAAGCGGTGAAACATTCGCCGAAAAATCAAAATCTACATTATTCGAGTAAATATCTCCACCATGTGGGTTGTTGTTTAGTAAAATATTAATACACCTCCAAATCCGACTAGTAAACATACGAAAAGTGATAAAAAAGCAGTGACATACAGTATTTTATTTGCATTTTTTATATCTTCGCACTCAATTTCTCTCAAATCATCGCCAATAAATGGCTTTTTATATAATTTCCCATGATAAATAGCATCGCCAGCAAGCTTGATATTTAATGCACCAGCAACGCAAGCCTCGGTATGTGCAGAATTCGGACTAGCATGATTGAATCTATCTCTTTTATAAATTTTAAAGGCATTCTTCCAGTTATATTTTAACAAAAAGGATGCAATTATCATTAAATATGCTGAAATTCTTGCCG
>CAYJLC010000044.1:0-15815 GCA_964370735.1 uncultured Oscillospiraceae bacterium | reverse complement strand
TAGGATATTTAGACCCACTTTATTTTTCAAAGCACTTTAAGAGTTATTTTAAATTGTCGCCGACAGAGTTTATCGAATTATATCGTGGAAATGATAAAGAAATTGAATTTTTTCAACCATTTATTCTGTGAATGTATAGTAAACTTGCAATTATAATAATTATTATTTCGTGATAAAAAAATCATCACCAACTTTAAAATAAATGTCGGTGATGATTTTATTGTATTCAGTTTGATTTGACCCCATGGTCAGAATGTTTCTTTACTGGTATCCGTATTTGACGGGTTTTTTGATTTAATTAACTTGAACTAGAATATCACCAGAATTTGTTCCGTCAAAAATATCAGACGAATTAACAAAATTAAAATTCACTGTGAAATTTTCGATTTCTTTTAAACTATTTTTTGTAAGCTGATCTTCTGCGATGGTTATCTCATCATAAGCTGTTGAATTTGATTTAACATCGGAAGTGAAAAGTGGATCGGCTATAAAGCCATTTATTTCAAAATCGGTAATGTAGATTTTAAGATCGATATCTGAATTATTCTCGATAAGCAAATTCGCGTTGTAACCTTTTAAAACTGTCGATTTTTCATTAGGAACTAACCCTAAAAACGTGATTTTAACATTATCCTTGTCATAAATCACAGTAGATGAACTGAGTCCAGGCTCATTTAGATAAATGCTATTTGTATCTGCATTCCATAAAACGTCTTTGCCCATCATTTCACCAGCAGAACGCACAGGTAAATAGGTGGTACCATTGTATAAAATAGGATATACATCATCACCATTTGCATTTTCGAAGTGTGTTATTTCATTATCGACATAAATTTTGATATCAGGACGCAATTGCGCAATGATTTCTGTTATATTATCGCTCGCAACAACACCAAGGCTAAAAATAGTTATTGACAATAGCGAACCTAGTATAAATTTTCTCATAAAAACCTCCTGCTCTATAAATTAATTATACAATGAATACAAAAAAATGTCAATTAAATTTGCAAAAAGGACAAACTACCTAGAAAATTAGGTAGTTTGTTAATATTTATAGACTTTTTCTTGTAATTTCGACAATTTCCATAAATTTATCATTTATTTGCCCAAAACTAAATTTTCCATGAGGCAACATACAATCACTGCAATCCTTTATACCGTTCTCCGTAAATTTAGGGTTTCCACCACAGTTTTTTCCGAGAGCATAAAGTGGGCAATAGCAGAAAAGGCAGTTAAACTCATCGATATTATCGGTTTTATGGCAAGGAAAATACTCGCATTTCGTGTTGGTATAAAATGAAAAATTCTTACCTTTCCATTTAAAACTCATAAAGCCTCCATTATCTTATCGGACAAACGCCACCTTCGCAACCTTCGTTACCAATATCATATAAAACTTCTTCTTTTTCATACTTAGAAATTAGCGAAGGAACAAATTTATTCATTTTTTCTGCGCGTTTATAGTATTCTTCTTCTGAAATCTCTTCATAAGGAAGTAAATCGTAGAAATTATCGTCATAAGATAAGAAAGAAAGTGCAACGGTATCGTCCCAATTTTCATAAACCCATTTTTCGACATCGTGCCACTCGTGTTCTCTAACGTGAACGGTGATAGAACAGTTATGCTCAACGTAATGAGTCATAAACATCTTATAAATTTCAAGTTGTTCAATAGCCGAAACGTCTTTTTTAACCTTACCCATCGGCGCTTTAACAGGGAATTCGACAACTTTTGTCGTTGCATCTTCCATTGTTTGACCTACTTCTGGGAAAACAGGGTAATCTAATTCTTCGCAAACTTTTACTAAAGGGTCACCTGCTGAAATTCTGATACGTCTTATATAATACGGTGCGTGATTGAAGTGAACACCACTAGAAACAACTGGAAGGAGCGAAAGTGTGCCCTCTGGTTTAACAGTTGTAACTAAAAGTGGCTTTTCCATTCCTAGTTCGTGTGCATAATCTTCGGCAGCCGTTCTTGCGACAGTTTTGAGTTCGCAAAGTAAATCAATTTGTTCTTCATTAGAAAGTCCAGCGAAGTTCACCATATCTTGCCAGCCAGTAATTGAGCAACCTAGCAATTTATCGCGTTGTTGAGTTTGGTTCCAAGATGGAATTTCAAGCTCGGTACAAGTCATTCTATAACCCGCACGCGCTGATAGTCTTTGAGCTTCGAATAACTCCTCTTTGTTCAGCGTGCCATCATCATTCACGAACGCCATACAGTTGATTGTAGTTAAATTGCAAAGACCTTTTGAATCTAAAAGTATTTCAGCACAAGGGTTAACACCATTGAAATTAGGGCGACGCTTTGCGCCAGCAACTTCATTTACCCAGCCAGGTTCACCCGAATAACGCATTTGCTCTAAATGCCAATGAAGTTGTTCACGAGAAGGTTTTTCACGATAATAAATTGAGTTATTCGACATTTGACGATGAGCGATTTCGTTGTCAATAATCCATTTTTCATCAACTTTTTTATATAAATTGCTTTTAGCTTGTACACATTCTTTGTCATCTTGGTCAATTAAAGCGATTTCAGCAGTTCGTCTAACCCCACCGACAACAACGTTTTCTCCAATAATATTTGCAATATCAAGGCAGTCGATTGGTTTTAGTTTACCAATATCTGTTGCAGAACGATTGCAAGCACGCTTAACAATTTTATATATTTTTGAAAACATACTCTTCATAGAATGATGACCAGACGCCGTACCACCGAAAGTCTTTAATTTTTCGCCTTTTTCACGAACGTGGTCATAATTAATGATAATCGTATTTATTTTACGATATTCAGTGCTATAAAGAACTTTTAAGAAGTAATCTAGCGATTGCACCCAGCCCTCTTTGCTATCTCCAATCGTAATTTTCACAGTGTCATTTCCAGTGAAATGCACAGCAGTTGAATCTTGACGAAGTTGCTTAGAAACAGGAGTATATGCTTCGTGGATTAGTTCAATATCGGTACGAATTTTAGGTAATTTTACAACATCTGACTTTAAAATTCTAATTCCAACGCCAGAACCTACCATTAATAGGTAGAAAACATCACGAAATGCGTCAAAATTATCTATAATTTGAAAAGAACAGTTGTAATTTGACATTGGGTAGTATTTCGAAACATCTGTGCTCCCAACCCAAAAAGTTCTGCCCGATAAAAACTGTTTTAAATTAAAAACATTGTCGTATAATTTTTCTGCCTCGCCTTTTGCAGTCGGAACTAAGCTACAATTATATTCAACAGAACGACGAACAGTTTCCCACCAGTTTTCACGACGCATTTCTTCTTGCAGCCAACGAGAATAAGTTCTGTAATAAACAAAATTGCCCAGTTGCGACATAGGAGAAGCTGTATGCTTATAATTGCTTGCAAATTCGTCAGAAATTATGCGTCCATCCTTACTTTTTCTTGTATCACGCGTTTTATCACGCTCGTGACGGTAGATTATAAAGCGTTTTGCAGCGTCTTTTCTGCTACTTGCCATTAAAGAATCCTCAACCATATCTTGCAATTTTTCAACATCGCAAATTTTCTCGAAACTTTCGATTTCGTTTTGGATTTCTAAAGAAATCATTTCGGCAAGATAAGAATCACAGCCAATTCTTGTGTCACGCATAGCATTTTCGATGGCAATTTTAATTTTATTTGCCTCAAAGTCGACAATGCTGCCATTGCGTTTCATTACTTTCATATAATAAACCTCCGTAGTAATTTGATATCAATTAAGATTATATACTATTTTGAAATGAGTTTCAATAGTTTGGCGAAAAATTCTTCCTAAAATAACACATAATTATATTTTACATAAAAATTCACAAAAATTCAACATATTTTTAAAAAAATCACTTCTAAAAAAAGTGCTTTAAAATTGGTTAATATGACATAAAATTAAATTTCGTTCTATATTGCGTAAAAATCACATAAAAATTAAAAGAAAAACTAGATAGGAGTTGATTTTTGTGATAGGTATGCCAGAAGAACGAGCAATTAAAGTTGCTGAATTTATAATAAAGAATAAGTCAACTGTAAGAGAGGCTGGGCGAGTTTTCGGCGTTTCGAAAAGTACAGTACATAAAGATATTACGGTTAGACTGAAAATTATTAACCCACTCTTATATAAAGAAGTTCGAAAAATACTGGAAATCAATAAAATGGAGCGACATATTCGAGGTGGAGTTGCTACAAAAGAGAAATATAAGAACAAGCAAGCGATAGGGTAGACTATGTTATCGATAATTTGGTTTTTGATAATTTTAGCTAGTATAATATACGGGTTTTTCAGTGGAAATATCGAAAAAGTTGTCGAAAATATAAATATTGGAGCGCGTGAATCTGTGACACTTTTAATTTCAATTTCAGGAATAATATGTTTCTGGTCCGGAATTATGGAGATTTTGATGCAATCAGGGCTGATAGATAAGCTCACACGCTTAATTAAGCCGATTTTTTGCGTGATTTTTAAAGAATCATCTAAAGATAAGACAGCACTTAGATATATTTCGTCAAATTTCACTGCAAATTTGCTTGGGTTATCGAATGCAGCAACGCCTATGGGATTAAAAGCAGCAGAGCGAATTTACGAACTTTCAGACAAGAAAAGTACGCCAAAAGAGTTAATTATGCTCGTAATTATAAACTGTTCGTCGATTCAATTAATACCGACGACAGTAGCATCGATAAGGTCACTTTATGGAGCAGAAAATTCGTTCGATATTCTGCCAGCAGTGTGGGTAACATCGATTGTTTCAGTGTTTTCAGGCATATTTTTAGCCAAAATATTCGAAAAATTTGAAAGAAAGTGATATTTTGATAGTATTACCAGTTCTCATTATAGTAATCATTTCCTATGGAATATATAAAAAAATTAATGTTTTTGAGGCTTTTACAGACGGTATTTCGAAGGGTTTTTCGATAATTATGAAAATTTCGCCTACAATAATAGGACTAGTTACAGCAGTTTTTATGCTTCGTGCGTCAGGGGTGATAGACGAGGTTACAAAACTTGTGACACCTTTATTTTTGGCAACAAAAATTCCACCCGAAGTCACACCACTTATGCTACTAAAACCGATAAGTGGTGGGGGTGGATTTGCTATTGGAAGTGAGATAATAAAAACATACGGCGCTGATAGTTACATCGGACGCGTCGCAGCAGTGATGCTTGCCTCAAGCGAAACTAGCATTTATACTATGTCGATTTATTATGGCTCGCTTGGTATAAACAAGATAAAATATACATTAATTTGTGCGCTATTTGCAGATTTTGTTGCATTTTTTATGTCTGCATATACGGTTTTCTATTTTTTTAATCAATAAAACCGCCACCGATTAATGCGTCGTCGATGTAAAATACTGCCGATTGACCTTTTGCTGGTGCACGCACTTCGTCGTCGAAAATAATCTCACAAGTTTTGTCATTTTTAGAGATAATTGTGGCAAAACTTTCATTTTTTGAGTATCTAACCTTAACACTTGCCCTAAAAGTTGTATTTTCAAAGCCTTTAACACAAAAATTCGTGTCAGAAATAGTTATGCTCTTTTCAAAAATATCTTTGTCAGATAAGATGATTTGATTTTTTTCACTATCAATTTTATGGACAAAAAGTCTGGTTTTCGCAGAAACACCAAGCCCCTTGCGTTGTCCGACAGTATAATTGTGTATGCCGTTGTGTATGCCTAAAACATTTCCGTCAAGGTCGACAAAATGACCTTTTTCTGGTTTAAAACCACGCTTTTCGATATAATCACTGTGATTTGTTGTAACAAAGCAAATTTCCATACTATCTGGCTTGCTATGCACAGGGATATCGAATTCTTTAGCCTTTTCACGAACTTCATCTTTCGTGTGAAAATCTGAAAGAGGGAAGATTAAACGCTCGATAATTTCAGGAGTCAGGCGACAAAGCATATATGATTGGTCTTTATTTGAGTCGGCTTTACCGATGATTTTCTGTGGAATATTGGCAAATTCGCCTTCTTTAGCAACAAAAACGCCTGTTTTAAGGTAGTGACCAGTCGCAACATAATCGGCACCTAATTTGTCGGCGTATTCACATAGCGTTGCAAATTTTGAAGTGGGATTGCACATAATACAAGGATTTGGAGTTCTGCCACGCAAATATTCATTAACGAAATATTTACAAACATTTTCTTCTAATTGTTCTTCGAAATCGTGGCAAATGAACTCAATTCCAGCATTTTTTGCCACCTCACTTGCATCGTGTGGCGAGGTTAGTTTTGCATCTAAAAATACACCAATAACTTCGAACCCATCTTTTTTTAATAAGCTTGCAGCCAGCGCAGAATCTACGCCACCAGATAAGCCTAATATAACTTTTTTATTCATTTTATTCACCTATTATTGTAATATTTTGCACATCTGTGCACTTTTTTGTATGCTCATCGATGTCAAAAAGAGTAGCACTAAGAACACATTCGCCAGTTGCTGCTTTAAATCTGTCAGCCATATCGCCTCTAAAAAATGCAATAGAATCTTTAGGATTTATTCCAATAACTGAGTTGTAAGGACCTGTCATACCTACGTCTGTGATATAACCTAAACCGTTTGGTAAAATGCGAGTATCAGCAGTTTTAACGTGTGTATGAGTGCCGAAAAGTGCTGAAATTCTGCCATCGAGATAAAAAGCTAGGGCATATTTTTCACTCGTAGCTTCAGCGTGAAAATCACAAATTGCGATGTCAAAATCGCCACTACATTTTTTTAAGATATTATCCACGCATAAAAATGGATTATCAGGCCCAACTTCAAGATTTACTCTGCCGATTAAATTAATGACCAAAACACGCGTAGCACCTACGTTATAGATATTATAGCCTATTCCAGGCGATTGAGGCGCAAAATTATGAGGACGCAAAATATATTTGTTCTCATCTAAAAAATCAAAAATTTCTCGGCGTTTAAAAGCGTGATTGCCAAGCGTTATAACGTCAACTCCGTATGCATAAAGGTCGTTTGCATCGTTAGGGGTTAGCCCTCTATCGCGACAATTTTCGCCGTTAGCTATCGTAAAATCGACAGAATAGTCCTTTTTTATCTTATTTAAGTGTTTTTTAACCATGTTTAGTCCAGCATCTGACACAACATCACCTATTGCTAAAATTTTCATAATTACCTCTAAGCATTCTTAATTTTTCTCTAATATCTTCGCCGAAAAATAGATAAGTTTCGAAATCGCCACCTAATCTAGATGCGATTGCCTCTGAATATTTTTCGCGAATTCTTGCTATCGATAGTGTCGTTGTGACTATTGTTGGATGGTTGTTCTCGATGCGATAATTCAAAACATCATATAGGGCAGAAATGGTGAAATTTGTAACCATTTCATTGCCTAAACCATCTATTATTAACAAGTCACAGCTTTTATAGTCAAAAGTGTTAAAGTTAGAATTATTAAACTTAACACTTTCAAATTTGTCAAAAAGACTAACAGAACTTTCAAACATCACTTTAAAACCCTTATCAGAGACCACTTTTCCGATTGAGTTTGCAAGATGAGTTTTTGAAAGGCCAGTATTTCCTATGAAAACTAAGTTGTCTGAATTACTTGAAAAATTTATCGCGTAATTCCTTAAATCAATCAAATTTTGATTTGCATTTTTGTGTGGTGAAATACCATATTTATCATCGACTTTCTTTGAATAAAGTGATAAATTAAAGCTTTCAAAAGTTTGAGATTTCTTGCTTTCGTAGGTTTTATCCGAGAATTCTAGCTCTTTAACGCGAGAAAACACACAGTCGCAAATTTTATCTTTTACATATCCGCTGTCTTTGCAAGACCTGCATTTATATTTCTCTTTTAAGTAATCTTTATCATATCCGTTGTCAGTCAAAAGAGCTTCTTTTGAAACTTTTAAAAATTCAACTTCAGCCTTTAGCGGTGTGACAACTGAAAGAGGCTTTCCAGAATAGAGGGACATTGAAATTTGCACCATTTTGCTTGCAATTTTCTTGTCGATTTCAATAATTTCAGGTAATTTTTGATATATTTCGTATTGTTTTGATTTAAGTTCAAGGTCACGATTTTTCGTATTTTTTTCATACTCTCGCAAAACGCTACTTAAAATTTTATTATTCAATATTGCCTCCATTTCGTCTTCTTAATGCACGAATTTCCCAATCCTCT
This sequence comes from uncultured Oscillospiraceae bacterium, assembly GCA_964370735.1. Classification (GTDB taxonomy): domain Bacteria; phylum Bacillota; class Clostridia; order Oscillospirales; family Butyricicoccaceae; genus CAYJLC01. The sequence goes on along the minus strand of CAYJLC010000044.1, from coordinate 7,670 downwards.
AGTTCATCTGATGTGTTATTAAAGGATTTTCGCTTGTTTAATACAGGATATTCGCTAATAATTGCTTCTTTTGAGAATAAGTTTTTATCTTTTAGCGAAATCAGCTTGTTTAGCAAGCGTTTTTTAGAAAATCTACCGTTTTCATCTTTAATCATTCCGACCACAAATTCAACAGTTTCGGGCGAAAAACCCATGTCTAAAAAGTTAATTATGTAGTGTTCATCGTCTTTTTTGATATCTTTTATGCCTAAGGCATCTGCCATTTTTTGAATTAATGGACGTTTCTCGTATTTTGTCATTATATAATTTATCGCATCATTATGAGTATCAATGCCCAAATCTACCCAAATCCTAGCTTCGCGTTCTATTTCAGACTTTGTAGGTATAGTTTTTGATGCATTTTTTAGATAAGAAATTAACTCGATTATAACCTCTGCCGACATTTTTAAAGCATCATAAAGATATAAAAACGTCTTAATATAGCCCTCAGATAGTGGAACTCCGAATATTTTTTCAGAAGAATCACAAATAACTTCGAAAACTGTATCTTTTTTAGCAGATTTTAATTCTGTAAGCGAATATTTTGGTTTTGGTTCAAAATATGGCTTCGCTTGAGATTGTTCGTTTGCGATAGGTTTAATAATATTTAGCGACAAAAGCTCGGTTAAAGCAGTTTCATAACGAGCTTTGCTGAAATTAAGTTCATTTAACGCTTTTTGCTCGGTAAAGTTTTGCTTTCTTCGCGAGATATATAGATATAAAAGTGCTATATCTGGGTTTGAGGACAATAGTATTTTGTCAACTATTTTGCCTTCTAAAACGCAGAAATCGCTTATATCTAATATTAAAGATGATACACTCATATTTGCCTCCGTTATAATTACTCACTTATATGATACTACATTTACAAAATATTTTCAAGAAAAAATATTGAAATTTCTCTTTACAGAATTTTATTTTTATGATATAATTGCAAATAGGCAGTTTACAGAGCTGTGTGTTGACGAATTGGTCTGACGCAATGTGAGATTTCGAACCATGTCAGGCGGGGAACCGAGCAGCATTAAGATTTCAAGCGTGTGCCGTCAGGAAGCCGATTTTGAGTACGCTCTGTTTCTGTCTTTTAAATTTTTTAGGGAGGATTTTCTATGTATCAAGCTCTTTATAGAAAATATCGCCCAAAAACCTTTACAGATGTTTCTGGGCAAAATCATATAACAGAAATTCTAAAAAACCAAGTTAAAACCGACAGAGTGTCGCATGCTTATATTTTTACAGGCACAAGAGGTACGGGTAAGACATCTTGTGCTAAAATTTTGGCTAAAGCTGTAAACTGCTTAAATCCAGAGGACGGAAACCCTTGTAATATTTGCGATGCATGCCTTTCTATAAATCGAGAAAGTTCGCTAGATGTTTTAGAAATTGACGCCGCGTCTAACAATAAAGTTGACGATATTAGAGGGCTTTTGGAGGAAACGAAATACACTCCAGCCAGTCTTAAAAAACGCGTATACATTATAGATGAAGTGCACATGCTAACAACGCAAGCATTTAATGCGCTTTTAAAAACACTAGAAGAACCACCAGCTCACGTTTTATTTATTTTAGCGACAACAGAAATTCATAAGGTTCTGCCTACGATTTTATCTCGTTGTCAACGTTTCGATTTTAAGCGAATTACTTCAATTGATATCGAAGATAGGCTAGAATATGTTGCGAATTTGGAAAATTTCACGATTGAAAAAGATGCGCTTAAAATAATTGCAAAACTTGCCGAGGGCGGTATGCGTGATGCACTTTCAATTCTAGATAGATGTATCACAAGTGATGAAAACACAATTACGGCTGAATTAGTTTGCGATAGGGTAGGGAACATCAGTTTTTCTGGACTTATCGACCTTGCAAAGTGCATAAAAACGTCAGATACGCTAGGTGCTATCACAAAGCTTGACGAATTATATAATGATGGTATTGAAATAGTTACGCTTACAAAGCAACTTCTTGGCTTATATCGCGATATTTTAATCGCAAAAGTAACAAGTGACAATACATATCATTTAATGTATGGCGTAAGCGAGCAAGATTTTATGGAACTTTTTGTGGCAAATGACAGTCTAGAACATTATATAAAGATAATTTCGAATACACTGCTTATTTTAGGAAAATCTGTTAGCAAAAAAGTTGATGTGGAAATTTGCCTGATAACTCTTTGTAAGCCACTTAATACGTCAGACACACCAATCGAAAAACGTATGGCTGAACTTGAAGACAAAATTTCAAATTATAAGCCAATGGTGGTAGAAAAAACGGTTGAAGTTTCTAAAAAGCAAGAAGTCACTACTGAAAAATTAGAAAAACTAAGCATTTTAGACGTGGCTGGCGAAACTGATGATAATTTAGTATCAAAGCTTTTAACGAGGGTTAAGGGTGAGCTTCAAATGCATATTATAATGATGATTAAAAAAAGTAAGATATTTTTTAATCAAAATAAAATAAATATCGTAGTAAGTGACAATAATATTTATGATACTCTAAATCAGGATAGACTAAGCATCGCTAAAAGTTTTTCGACAGTTTTTAAAGAAAATATTGAAGTAAATATATTAAATTCGAAAAATCGAAAGTTAAATGTTAAAAAAGATGGCGAAAATTCTATTGAACATCTTTTAAATAAATTAAAAAATGAAAATATCGAAATTACGGAGGAATAAACAATGAAAAAAGGCGGATTTTCAGGTGGCGGAATGGGCAATATGTCTAATATGATTAAACAAGCTCAAAAAATGCAATCTAACATTAAAAAATTACAAGAAGAACTTGAAAAAAGAGAATATACAGCATCTTCTGGTGGTGGCGCTGTGACTGTAACAGTTACTGGTGCAAACACTATCACAAAGCTTGATATAAAACCAGAGGTAGTTGACGCTTCTGATATCGAAATGCTTACAGATTTAATCATGACAGCTGCAAACGAAGCTTTAAAAGTTGCTGATGAAACTTCTGCAAAAGAAATGCAAAAAGTAACAGGTGGAATGGGCATCCCTGGTGGTTTATTCTAAATGAGTTATTTTGCACCATACATTGAAGAACTAATCGAAAGTTTCGCAAAACTTCCTGGAATTGGGGCAAAAACTGCACAAAGACTAGCTTTTTATGTGCTTAATATGCCAGAAGAAGATGTAAATGCCTTTGCAAATGCAGTTGTGAATGCGAAGAAAAGCATTAAGTTTTGCAAATTTTGCCAAAATCTATCAAGTGAAGAAACTTGTGATATTTGTTCGGATAATACGCGAGAAAAAGAGACTATTTGCGTAGTTTCTGACCCAAAAGATGTGATTGCTTTTGAAAAAATGAAAGAGTTTCGTGGAACTTATCACATTTTGCATGGAACAATTTCGCCTATTAACAACATAGGTCCCGACGATATTCGCATTAAAGAACTTTTAATGCGTGTGGGGAGTTTTGATGTTAAAGAAATAATTCTTGCCACAAATCCAGACACAAATGGAGAAGCAACTGCCATGTATATCAAAAGGCTTTTAGCTCCATTTTCTGATATCAAAGTTACAAGGCTTGCTTTTGGGCTTCCTGTTGGTGGAAATTTAGAATATGTCGACGAGATGACGCTATCAAGAGCGCTAGACGGAAGACGAGAAATTTAAGGAGTATTAATATGATTTTATCAGGTTTAGAAATCAAAAAGCAAATGGGGAAAACGATTTTTATCGAGCCGTTTGACGAGAAAAAAATCAACCCGAATAGCTATAATTTAACCTTACATAACGAACTTTTAGTGTATGAAAATGATAAATTAGATATGAAAAAACCAAACAGCACATCGCAAATCGATATTCCTGAAGATGGTCTTTGGCTAGAGCCTGGGAAACTTTATTTAGGAAGAACGTGCGAGTTTACGAAAACTGATAAATATGTTCCTATGCTTGAAGGAAGGTCTTCGACTGGTCGTTTAGGTTTATTTATCCATGTAACCGCAGGTTTTGGCGATATCGGATTTGAAGGGTACTGGACACTTGAAATTTTCTGTGTTCAACCAATTAAAATTTACCCAAATGTAGATATTTGTCAAATTTACTACCACAATATTGAGGGCGATTACGAACTTTATAACAGTGGTAAATATAATAAAAATACTGGCATCCAGCCAAGTTTGATGTATAAAGATTTTGAGAAAAAGGATTAATCATGAAAGAAATTAATGTTTTAAACGCTGATTTCGAAATTCTATCAAAACAAATGGACGCTTTAATAACTGACGAAACCGAGTTTATCTCGGTTTTATCTAATACTAGCGCTTTTTTGACAGCAATTTTCGACAAAATTAATTGGGCAGGGTTTTATCTTTTGAAAAATAACGAGCTTATTTTAGGTCCGTTTCAAGGGAAACTTGCGTGCACTAAAATAAAAATTGGCAGAGGTGTTTGTGGTACGGCTGTTTCTACAAAGGAAACGCAATTAGTGGCGAATGTGCACGAATTTGATGGGCATATTGCCTGCGATAGCGCCTCAAACAGCGAAATTGTGTGTCCAATTTTTTCAAATGGGGAAGTTATAGGAGTTTTAGATATTGATTCGCCAGAGTTTAATCGCTTTTCGGAAGAAGAAAAGCAGATTTGTGAGATGGTAGCATCAAAATTAGGCGAATTTTCTCTAAAACATCCAATTAAATTTTAATAAAGTAGGTTTTAATGAAAGCAATTAAAAGATTTTTCCGAAATATTTTTATTTTGTGTATTCTTTTCGCTGGGATTTATGTATATGCGTTTCACTACGAACCGAATATGCTAAATGTTACAGAAGTAAATGTTATCGCAAATGAAAATTATGAAAATGAAATTAAAATCGTTCTTTTTTCCGATACTCATTATAGAAATGTGCACGATAAAGACGATTTTGATAAAATTGTCGATGAAATTAATGCCCAAGATGCAGATATTGTAATTTTTGCTGGCGATTTGATTGATGACTACACGAACGATAAAATTGATGAAGAAGAACTCATTTTGAGCTTCAAAAATATAGAGGCTAATGTGGGCAAATATGCGGTCATGGGTAACCATGATTACGGAGGCTATGGAGAACAGGTTTACAAGGAAATAATGGCTGAAATAGGCTTTAATTTGCTTATAAATGACGTGTCAGTTCTGGAAACTTTAGGGCTTAATATTATCGGTGTGGATGATTCTTTGCTAGGCAATCCCACACTTGATTATGTAAAAACACTAGAACTTTCCGGTCAAAATATCATTGTTTCGCATGAAGGCGACCCTGTTCCGGGCTATGATTTTCCATATTCACTAGCACTTTCTGGGCATTCGCATGGTGGGCAAATAAATATACCGTTTTTAACGGAGCTTGTTTTGCCGATTGGTTCAGAAGAGTTTGTGAAAGGGTATTATGAGGAGGAAAAAATCGTCGTTTCCTCGGGAATTGGTACGACAAAAATTCATGCAAGATTTTTAGTGCCACCAGAAATCGTGGTAATAGATTTTAAATATTAGTGATAGTTTAGCTACACTTTTTATATAAAAAACCGACTATTAGGCTTTAAGCTATTAGTCGGTTTTTTTAATTATTCAATGATATTAAGTTCATTTGGTTTAACAGTGTCTTTTAAATAGCCATAACCAGCTTCTTCCATTTCATCATAAGGAATAAAGCGAAGAGCAGCGCTATTTATACAATACCTTAGACCACCAGTTTCCTTAGGTCCGTCAGGGAAAACATGCCCTAAATGGCTATCGCCTGCGCGACTGCGAACTTCTGTTCTTGCCATTCCAAAAGAATTATCGAAATGTTCAGATATAACTGAGCTTGTGATTGGTTTTGAAAAGCTAGGCCATCCACAACTAGAATCAAATTTATCATTTGATGTGAAAAGTGGCTCTCCTGTTGTGATGTCCACATATATTCCTTCGCCAAATTCATCGTAATACTCGTTATTATGTGCAGGTTCAGTGCCATTATTTTGGGTTACATTAAACTGCATATCTGTTAAATCTTCTTTTAAATCGTCGATAGATGGTGCTTTATAGTTTTTTTCTATGATAGATAAATCTAAATCTTCTGTTGCCTTTGATAAATCGATATGACAGTAGCCGTTAGGATTTTTTTGCAAATAATCTTGGTGATAATCTTCAGCATCATAGAAATTATCTAGTGGTAATACTTCTACAACGATAGGTATGGAATATTCAGTTTCTAGCTTTGCTATTTTCTCATTAATGGCAGAAATATCTTCGTCATTATCGTAATATATACCCGAACGATATTGACTTCCGACATCATTTCCTTGTTTGTTTATGCTAGTAGGGTCTACAACTTCGAAAAATTTATCAAGTAATGTAGCTAAAGAAACCTCATCAGGATTATAAAGCACACGAACAGTTTCTGCGTGTCCAGTATTTCGATGAAGGACATCTTCATAGCTAGGGTTTTCTGTTGTACCATTAGCATATCCAGATAAAGAATCATAAACGCCAGGAATTCTCGCCATATATTCTTCTACTCCCCAGAAGCAACCTCCGGCAAGGTAAATTGTTTTTAAATCATATTCAGATTTTAATTTCTCAACATCAATTTTTTCGTGACTCATAGTTTCTTCTCCTTGGCTCGGTATAGCAGTTACTAAACCGATGCATGTAGCAATAGTTAAAAGTGTGATGACAATAGGTTTAATACTATTATGCACTTTAGTTACCTCCTTAATATATATTCTTTTCACAATTATATTATACCTTATAATAATGGAATTTTTTACGTGTATTTCTAGATAATTCATTAAATATTAACGTTTAAGATGTGAGAAACGCTAATTTAGGCAAAAAAACAGACATCCTTTTGGTGATGTCTGTAAAAAATTATTTTTCGTCTACTTCAAAAAAGATTTGAACGGAGTTTAAGCCTTGTTCATCTTCGGTAGGTGCTCTAAAACCTTCGATTGTTACACCGTAATTTTCAATAGCCTCGGTAGGTGACATATACGAGTTATCTGAAACTTCGCTTAGAGTTATTCCAGATAAATATGAATCTTCAAATTGGAAGTAATAAGTTTCACCAATTTCAAGTTCTTCAGAAAGGTTAACGTCGGCAAAATTATATTTGCTAATTAAAAATGGTGTATCTTGAAATAGAGTCAAAATCACAATATTTGAATTATCATCAGAATACACATAGTCAGGCATAAATCCACGAACAGTAGCCGTAAATCCACCTGATAGTTTTACATCAACAGTTTCTTCAGACGCAGTAGAAGACGAATTTAAAGTGTTTTCGTTAAAATCAGCTAAAAGCTCTTGGTAGTCTGCTGATAATGAATCAAAGTCATCTTTAAGGGCGTTGTAATCATCTGCTGATATAGTAATCTCGGATGTAGTAGTTTCAAGTGGGTCCTTAGAAGATTCAAGTGTGTCAGGAATAAATGTACACGCTTGTAAAATAAATACAAGTGATAGTAGGGGAATAAATTTTAATGTTTTCATAATAAACACTCCTTTGCTTTAGTATAATAAAAGTATACCATTAATGGGAAATAAAAGCAATTAAGGTTAACTTAAAATTTTCTTAATGTTTCTTAAGAAATCTTAATAAAAACAAAAAAAGTATCTTTCGATACTTTCTTGGAGCTGGTGGACGGATTTGAACCCCCGACC
>CAYJLC010000043.1:1986-16257 GCA_964370735.1 uncultured Oscillospiraceae bacterium | reverse complement strand
TTTTTGGTAAAAGTCAACAAAAAAATATGTGAATTTTATATGTATAAAATGGTTGACAAACATAATTTAACGAAAAAAAACCCTGCTTAAAAAAGCAAGGTTTTAGTATATTTTATAATAAAAACTAGTTGATTTCTTTGAAAATCCATCTATTTCTGCCACTATTTTTCGCTTCGTAAAGAAGACTATCAGCGATTTTAATTATATCTCCGACGGTGTTATTTAAAGATATATTTTTAAAATATGCAACACCTAAACTAGCAGTAACAATATCGGAAACTTCAGAACTTTCGTGAGGAATTTTTCTCTCTTTAATTCGAGAGCATAAATCATCCGCAAAGTTTTTAATTTCGCTTTGCGTTTTATTTTCTGCGATTAAAATAAATTCTTCGCCACCATATCTTGCAACAAAAATGCCTGTTTCAGCACTGATTTCTTTTAAAATATAGCCAATAGCAGCCAAAACTTTGTCACCAGAAGGGTGCCCGTATTTATCGTTGTAGTTTTTAAAGTAATCGATATCCATCATCATAACTGAAACTGGAATACGATTTGAATAGGCTTTTTGGAAGTTAGTGTCGAAATAATTTCTTATAGCAACACGATTATTAATGTCTGTAAGCTCGTCTGTTCTAGAGATAGATTTTAATTTTCTCTCGTACTCTCTTTGCGTAGTAATATCATTGAAAATAAAGAAAAATCCATTTAGTTGGTTGAAAACATCATATATAGGGCTTTTCTCGATTAAAAATGTGCAAGTTTTATCTTTGCAAGCCATCTGGCATTCCATTGTTTTGTCGATTTTATCTTTCATAGAGATGTCTTGGTTGAAAAACTGATTGCCAAATTTTTCAAGGTCGAAATTTTCTCCATGAGAGTTTTCTCCAAAGATATCATCAAAAATTATATTTCCGCTGACAAATTTAAAATCGTCAGTTACTATCATCATAGGGAATGGAAGGTGGTTAATCAGCGTTTTAAACTCGGCGTGAGTATTCCAAATATCTGTTACATCACGAGCGAGACCAACTGTTCCGATTGTTTCACCATTTCTGCCAACAATTGCAGATTTATAGGTTTTTAGTTGACGCATTTCGTCGCTAATTTTTACTTTTTCATCAAATAAAAATGTGCCTTGCTCTTTTATAACAACTTCTTCGGTTTCCATGCAAACATATTCGCCTTGCTCATATTCAGACATATCTAAATCCCAAATATAGCAATGACCACGATATTTTATTTGCTCTTTTGTTTTGTTTACAGTATCACAAAAACTGTTATTTACTTTGATGTGAGAGCCGATAGGGTCTTTAAACCAGATTAAATCAGGAACACTGTCTATAAGCGTGTCTAATTGGTTTGCCGCAAGCTCTGCGTCTAAGTAATCTCGCATTCTGAAAAGAAATTGATTTACTCTATAAGAATATAGTTCAGGTTCAGCATTAATCCATATATCAAAAAGGTTACTTTTGGAATCATCACCAAGAATTTTAAATTGTGAAATTTCGCATGCCAAAACAACGACTGCATAAGGTGCACGATTATCATATACTTGGTGTATAAGAGCATACGGTGCATTAGCGTCGATGATTAAAACGTCAGCTTTTTTATAGCTATCTTCATTATTTATATCTATTTTTCTGCAATCAACAGTTAATCTGTCGATTTTGTCAGCATTGTTTATCAAATTGATGATTTCATCATTTTCAGTGACTGCAATTCTCAGATTATATCTATCCAAAATTCCCTCCTTATAATACGTAAAATTTCTGAACAAATAATTACTTTTACATTATAACATATTGATAATTAAAATGCAATATCGAAATGTAACATTTTTGTTAAAAATAGATAAATGTTTGAAAAAATGCATATTTATATGCTTTTTTGACAAAAAACGACAAATAGGGTCGTGGAATAAACGGAATGAAATGTAACCTGTACTTATTGATAGTAAAATGCATAAAAATGAACAAAAATTAAATAAGTGCTAAAAATCGATATTTATATCTTAGGATGAAGAAATATCGTGCAAAAAAAGTTCGGAAAGTTAATAATAAATTTAAAAATACACTTCAAAAGGAAAAATATGGGATGTAACCTTTTTTTAGTGAAAATGTAACAAAAAAGAACCTAGCTCCGATGTGCCGATGTCTTAGTGGGTTTAAGACTGATTTTATGGCACACTGTCGCTAGGTTATTTTGTTATTTATTGGTTATCAAATTCTGAGTAAAGAGAGTTTGTTCTTTCGAAAATTTTCAAAAATTCGGCAATTTCTTCGGCAGAATATTCGTCTAAAAGTCGATTTAGCACATATTCGTCACGTTTTAGAAATTCATTTTTGCAAGGACAAGACTTTGTTACACCATGCAGAAAAAAAGTTCGTTTATCATTCTCGCTTTGAGAGCGTGTTACATAATTTTTTTGCTCAAGTTCATTTACTTTCTGGGTAACAGCAGTGGTTTTCACAGAAAGTAGCTTTGCAATAGATGAAATTGTATGTACACCAGATTCTTTGCATATTATTTTGCGATAAAGTGCAGAATTATGGCTTAAATCTGTTTGTTTTTCATTTTCGACTTTAATTTCTGCAAGAGTAAAGCGATAGCACAAGTCATCGACTAATTTTGAAAATTTTTTAATCACAAAAAGGCTCCTTAATACATTAGATAGCTTCTGAAAGTGCGATAGCTAGTTGGTCTGGACATGATGTTTTCTTAGCACCACATTTTACGTCTTTGAACTTTTCAATTACTTCAGCAGCTTCCATTCCGACAACAATTTGGCTAATTCCTAGCAAATTACCTGGACATCCGCCCTCAAAGTTAACTGATTTTATTTTTGTTCCGTCTAGCTCAAACGAAATATTTCTAGCACATACGCCTGTTGGTTTGAAATCCATAATTATTCTCCTTAATTTGATTAATTTTAATTATATAAGTTTTCTTATCTAATTTATTTTAGTTTATCATATATAGAGAAAAATGTCAAGAAATAAATTAATTTTTTTTGTTTTGAAACTGTTTATATTCTGTTTATAAAATATAAGCTTTATCTTTAGATTTTGGAATTATACTATATTCAAACCTAAGAAATGAAAGGATGAAGCAAAAAATGAAAAAAAAGCTTCCTATAAAGAAAATAATAATCGGTGGAGTTTCACTAGTGGTAGTTGGTGGAATAGCATTCGCCTTAATCCCGCAAGGTGGCACTAATATTGCTCGTGCAACCGAATATGTGACACTTAATCCAGAAATTCAAAATTTATCCGACTCAATTACAGGGTCATCTGCATTAGCTGCAGCTGATTCATATACAATCACTTCTTTAGTAGAGGCAGAAGTTTTAGCTTCATATTTCGAAGAGGGTGATATTGTTACTAAAGATATGATTTTATACGAACTAGATAGCAGTGATGCTCAAAACTCAATAGAAAACAACCAAATATCGCTTGCAAGTTCGCAAAGAAGCTATGAAGATGCATTAGAAGATTTAGAAAATCTAGTTGTTAAAGCCGAGAGCTATGGCACACTTGTTACTTTAGATGTTGCTGTTGGTGACGATGTTTCTTCTACAAAATCAATAGGAACTATTCAAGATAGAAGTACAATGATAATTAAAATTATGTTCCCAGCAGACGATGCTGATACTTTTGTAGAGGGTGCATCGGCAAATGTTACTTTAGATGGTTCTTACGAAACTGTTTTTGGAACTATTACAAATATATCTCAAACAACGACAGTTGGTGTTGGGAATATGATTCAAAAAGAAGTTGAAATTTCAGTGCCAAACCCTGGTGGATTGAGTGCAGGTCAAATGGCTACTGCCGAGATTAACGGAATTTACAGCAGTTCTACTGGAACTTTCGAATATAACGATGAGCGTCAAATTTTCCCTGAAGTTTCAGGAACGGTCGAAGAAATTCATGTAAATGAGGGTGATATTTTATCAGATGGTAGCGTAGTTGTGACTTTATCAAGCGAACAAGTAGAAGATAGTATACAAAATCAATATGATAATCTGCAAAAATCTGAACTTACTATGGAGAATTCACAAGAAACTTTAGAAAAATATACAATAACATCACCGATAACAGGTACAGTGGTTGCAAAAAATTATCTAGATGGAGAAACTACTTCTCAAAATAGCGCAATGGCAACTATTTATGATTTAAGCCACCTTACTTTAACGCTTAATATCGACGAATTAGATATTTCTCAATTTGAGGTTGGTCAAGAAGTAAATATAACATCAGAAGCACTAGAAAACCAAAATTTCACAGGCATTGTGACTAAAGTTAGTATAATTGGTTCAACGAATAGTGGAGTTACTACATATCCTGTAACAGTAGAAGTTGAAGCTTCAGAAGGCTTACTTCCTGGAATGAATGTTGATGCAGAAATCATGCTTGAAAGTGTAGAAAATGCACTAACAATTCCTGTTTCTGCTCTTGAAAGAAATAATTTAGTGTTGATTACAGATGATTCACCATCGGCAGGAAATGCATCACCTATGGAAGCACCGGAAGGTTATGTATATGTTCAAGTTGAAACTGGACTTACTACAAATAATGACATAGAAATCACTAGTGGATTAACTGTCGACGACACAGTTGCATACCAAATGGCTAGTTCTTCAGCAGAATCAATGATGCCTAGTGGCATGATGCCAACTGGCGGAACAATGCCATCTGGTGGAACAATGCCATCTGGAGCAAGCTCTGGCGGCGGCGGAATGGGTCGTCAATAATAAAAAACAATAAAGTTTTGGAGGTTACTTATGAAGGATAAAAAATTACTTATAGAGTTTGACAATGTGTCTAAATTCTACGAAATGGGTGACACTGTTGTAAAAGCTGCGAATGGAATATCTTTCAATGTGTATGAAGGTGAATTTGTAGCGATAGTCGGATCTTCAGGATCAGGTAAATCAACTTGCATGAATATAATCGGTTGCCTAGATGTTCCTACTGATGGTCATTATAGATTAGGTGGAGAAGATGTTGGTTCTATGAACAAAAACCAACTTGCAGATATTCGAAACAAAATGCTCGGATTTATATTCCAACAATATAATTTACTTCCGAAATTAAATCTTGTGGAAAATGTTTCTGTACCACTTATGTATGCAGGTTTTTCACCAAAAGATAGAAAAGAAAAAGCAATCGAGCTTTTAACGAAAGTCGGCTTAGGTGATAAAGTTCATCATAAACCAACAGAACTTTCAGGTGGACAGCAACAAAGGGTTTCTATTGCAAGGGCATTGTCTGGAAATCCAGCAGTTTTGCTTGCCGATGAGCCTACTGGAGCACTAGATTCAAAGACAGGTCGCGAGGTTTTATCAATGCTTGTCGACCTTCATAAACAAGGTGCAACAGTGGTTTTAATCACACATGATAATGATATCGCCATTAAAGCTGAAAGAATTATCAGACTTGAAGATGGACTTGTGGTATACGATGGACCATCTAGCAATCCACTAGCTTTAGTTAAACACAATAATTTCGAAGAAGGAAGAGAGGAGCTTGCATCATGAAGCTCAGAGAAGGATTTTCTCTTGCAATAAAGAACATAATAAGCAGTAAAATGCGAGCTTTGCTTACAATGCTAGGCGTAATAATTGGTATTTTAGCCGTTATAATAATTGTAGGTCTAGGAAATGGACTTACAAAATATGTTGAAGATAGCTTTGCCGACATGGGTACAGATATTTTAACAGTAAATGTTATGGGTAGAGGGTCTTCTACTAGAACGGTATCAGACGACGATATGTATGAAATTATTGATGAAAATCAAGAATATTTTGAAATGATGTCACCGACAGTTTCGGTTTCGTCTGCTGCAAAAATTGGAACAACTGAACTTGAAAGCACGATTACAGGTGTTTCAGAAGATTATTTTGACATAAAAAAATATGAAGTTTCCGAAGGCAGAAATATAACTTTTGCCGATATAGAAAACAGAAGTGATGTCATTGTTGTTGGAGAATACATAAATTCAGAATATTTTAATGGAAATGCAATCGGCGAAGAAATTCGTATAAATGGACTTCCGTTTGAAGTTGTTGGAGTAATGGCTGCTGAAAGTGATACGCCAGAAGAAGGTGGAACAGACGATGCAATTTATATGCCGTATTCCACAGCATCAAGAAGTCTAGGCACAGGAGTGATTTCATCGTATTCAGTGCTTATGGTTGATGAAAATTTAGCGACCGAAAGCAAAACTGTATTAGAAGATGCACTATATGAGCATTTCGAGAGCGATAATTCATATATGGTTATGAGTATAGGTGAAATGCTTGATACTATGACATCTATGATTAGTATTTTAGTATATGTTTTAGCAGGAATTGCAGCGATTTCACTTTTAGTTGGTGGTATTGGGATTATGAATATCATGCTAGTATCAGTAACTGAAAGAACAAGGGAAATCGGTATTAGAAAATCTCTAGGCGCAAGACAAACGTATATTATGCAACAATTTGTTATAGAATCGGCATGCATTAGTGCCATTGGCGGACTGATAGGCATAGGTTTAGGCTATTTATTTGCAAGTCTAGCAAGCACCATAGCATCTTCGCTTATGGGAACACCGTTTACAGTTGACCCAGGAATTGAGGCATCTTTGCTAGCGTTTAGTATTTCAGTTGGTATCGGTATATTATTTGGATATCTACCAGCAAAAAGAGCAGCGGCATTAAATCCTATTGATGCATTACGCTTTTAACTTAAATTTGGAGGAAAAAAATATGTTTAAAAAAGTAACGGCTTCGGCATTAGCCTTAGTGAGTTTAGTTTCTATATTTTCGGTGAGTGCAGCTGCTACTCCTGAAAGAATTTCAACGATGGACGCTGTTGGTATTGTGGATAGCTCAGAAAGTTTATATGCACAAGTGACAAGGGGCGACCTTGCTGAAATGCTTGTAAATGCATCTATTTACGCAGAAAGCGTTGGTTCTGGATATGGATATTCATTATATACCGATGTAAAATCATCTCACGACCAAAGCGCATATATTAAAGTGTGCGTGGAAAATGGTTGGATGTCAGGGTATATCGATGGTTCTTTTAGACCAGAACAAGCGATGAAATTAGAAGAAGTAGTTTCTGCTGTTTTAAAATTAATTGGTTATACAAATGAAGATTTAGTTGGTGCATATCCTTTTGCACAATTATCAAAAGCATCTGCACTAGGTATTCTTGACAATGTATCTACTTCGCAAGGTCAATATATAACAACAGATGATGCGATTAATATTTTTTATAATGCACTTTTAGCAGATACGAAAGATGGAAAAACTTATGGTGAAACGCTAGGGCTTACTATTTCAGGTGATAGCATAGACTACGGAAGCCTTGTAACCGATGGCACAAAAGGTCCTTATGTATCTTATGATGGCTCGATATCTGTTCCATTTGCATTATCTGGTGCGACGGTTTATATCGATGGGGAAGTTTCAAGTTATAGCGAAATTGACTCTTATGATGTGTATTACTACCATTCTGATATGAATACAGTTTGGGTGTATGACGATAAAGTTAGTGGTACAATTTCAGAGATTGCACCTAGTGATGTTGCACCAACTTCGGTTACAGTAGCGGGAGTGCCATATCAAATCGGTACATCAAATGCGACATATCAATTATCTGCACAAGGAACTTATGGTGAAAGCGACAGCGTGACTTTACTTTTAGGAATGGATGGAAAAGTAGCAGAAGTTGTATCTAGTACACAAGCAAATAACGAGTATTATGGTATTGCAATAAGCAGTGAAACTGTTTTATCAGAAACAGGTGATAGTTCGGCTGTTTCTACAAAAATTGCTTGTACAGACGGAATTGTTAGAACTTTCGTTCACGATGGTTCAAGTTATAATAATAATGAGCCTGTAAATGTTTTAGTAACAACGAGTGGCACGAAAATTTCAGAATTATCAGACAACGGATTTGCAGGTACTGTTAATAGCACAGCGACAAAATTAGGCAGTTATGAGTTTGCAGACGATGTTCAAATTTTAGATGTTGATGAAGACGGAAATTATACAAATATTTACCCTTCAAGAATTGCAAGTGTGAAATTATACGATAGCGACATTACTTATTACGCGAAAAATGAAAATGGAGAAATTTCACATCTGATTTTAGACAGCGTTACAGGTGATACATATACTTATGGTTATGTAATGTCGGCTGAATCTACTGATAATGATATGAAGCTTAGTGGTTCTTATGAATTTATGATTGATGGACAGGAAGTAAACTTAAATACTGTCGATAGTTCGCTTAATATAGGAACTGGTGGAGCGATTTTCGATATGGATGAAAAAGGTTCGGTTTCTAGCGTGAAAACATTAAATTCGGTTAAAGTAGATAGTATTAGTGGGTATTATGCGTATGCAGACAATACGAAATATACTATTTCTGAAGAAGTACAAGTGGTTTTATTAGATGGAGGTCAGTTTATTTCAGTAGAGCTTTCTTCGCTTAATACAGAAAACTATAACTTCACAGGATATTATGATAGCGTGACATCGGTTGCTAGTGGACAAATCAGAGTATTATTAGCAACACCAAAATAAAAAAGAACCAAATAACTACATAAAGTTAAGCTTAAAAAGCTGTCGTAATTGCGACAGCTTTTTTCTTGTGTTATACAAAAGCAGAATATTTTTTGTCTGGTTTAGGAGCTCTATAAAAAAGCATAAATTTATTGACGATAAATGTTAATTTTTTTAAAAAAATAATTGAAAATTTTGTAAATACATGTTATAATAAATCAATATGACTTATAGTAAACTATATGGAGGATATCAAAATGATAAAAAAATACACAAATTGGGAAAAAGATGCTAATTTAACCACAAAGTTTAGACCAGTGCAGATAATAGTTTCGGTGGTTATTCTTGTTTTTATGCTCTCATCACTCTCTGCAATCACACTCGTTAACTCAAGTTATACCAATATTTTAGAAAAAAATGTTAAAAATGAACTTGATGTTTATGAAATGATTGAAAATATGTATCTTTGTCGTGTTCTCGGTCGTGATATTTTATTGCAAGAAGATGAAGAAGCTCGTATGGAATTGTATGACAGATACATAGCAGCATTTGATACATTAGACGATAAAATGGGCACTTATTATAGTAATTTAGATGGTCAAGATGCAACTGATTTTGCCACGATTATTGACTGGAAAAATCAATACAAAGAAGCTATGATTTTATCTGCCGACCTTAAAAATGAAGGTGGAAAAGACGATGAAGCATTAGCAGCACTTCGTAGTGTAACGCCTGTTGCAACTGACTTTTTCGGTAGTATGGAAACTCTATTAAGCGAAGAAAATACAAAAGCAAATGAAGCTATTGTTGTAAAAGATATGCTTGTTTCTTCTACAATAATTTTTAATGCAATATTTGCACTCATTGCCATTGTTATGATTTTCTTTATGATTAGAAGAGTTGTAAAAACTCTTGGAAAGAAACTTTCAATTGTTGCAAAAACTGTTTCCCACATTGCCGATACTGGTGATATGGAAGTTGAAATCCCTGATGAATATTTAACAAAAGATGAAGTAGGTACAATTTTTTCATCTACGAAAAAACTGCAAAGCAGACTTAATGAATACTCTGGTGTTGTTTCGCAAATGGCTAAAAAAGACTATACTGCAACTATCACACCACTTTCTAAGGAAGATAAACTTGCGTTTGGTATTGCCGATGTTCTGCTTGCAACAAGCACAGTTGTGCACCAAATTAAACATGCATCTTCGGAAGTTCATTCTGGAGCAAACCATATTCGTGGGTTCTCAAATGGCTTAACAGACGGTGTAGAAATGCAAACTAGAGCATTAAATTCACTTTCAGATGCTGTTGATTCAATTTCAACTCAAGTTAACAATAGTAAAGATATCGTTGCCGAAACAAGTTTAGTTATAGCTAAAACAGATTTAATGTTAGGCGATGGACAAAAACAAATTGGCTCGTTACTAGAAGAAATGGAAACTACGAAGAATTTATCAGACGAAATTCAAGCTATTGTAAAAACAATTGATGGAATTGCTTTCCAAACAAATATTCTAGCATTAAATGCTGCTGTTGAAGCTGCGCGTGCAGGGGAGGCTGGCAAAGGATTTGCCGTAGTAGCTGGCGAAGTTAGAACACTTGCAGAAAGTAGTGCACGAGCTGCTCAAGATACATCAAAACTTATTGGAACAGTTAATGCATCTATCGAAAACAGTCTGCAAAAAGCAAAAACTACAACTGATACTGTAATGAAAGTTGGCAATAATTCAAATAGACTTACTTCTATGATGGAAGAAGTTGTTAGATTGTCAGACGAACAATTTGAAATGATTTCTAGAGTTTCAGAAGAACTTAATAATATCACAAAAATCGTTGAAGAGAACACAATTGTTTCAAATCAAGGCGATATGCTTAGCAATCAACTTTCATCTCAGGCGACAGATTTACAATCATCGTTAGAGCAATTTAATTTGCCTTCTAGCAAATAATAAAACAAAAACAAGGTAATGGTATGGAGCGAAAAAGCTTCTTGCCATTACCTTTTAAGACGCTAGATAATAATACTTAAGGGAGAAAAAATGGATAAAAAAATCGATAAAGAAATAATAAAAAGGTTTATTTCTTATTACAAACCGCATAAAAAACTATTCTTTTGCGACATGGCGTGTTCGCTAGGTTCGGCAAGTTTGGGGCTACTTTTCCCACTTATCACAAAAAGAATTATGGACGAAACTATACCAAACGGCAACATAAACGAATTAGTAGTTCTTGCAGCAGCTTTGATAGGAATTTATATAGCAATTTCGATGTTTACGTATTTCATCAACTACTGGGGACATGTTGTTGGTGTTCGAATTGAGGCTGATATAAGAGAAGATTTGTTTTCACATCTGCAAAAACTGTCGTTTAAATACTATGATACAAACCGAACAGGGCAAATTATGTCGAAAATTTTAAACGACCTTTTTGACATTACGGAGCTTGCGCACCATGGCCCTGAAGATATATTTATTTCGCTTGTAATGTTTATCGGGTCATCTATAATACTATTTAATGTAGAGTGGCGACTTGCACTTTGTGTGCTTATAATGTTGCCGATAATTGCATGGTTTGCTATGACTAGACGCAAAAAAATGAGAAGAGCATTCTCTGATGTTAGGGTTAAAATTGCCGATGTTAATTCGCAAGTAGAAAATAGTATCAGTGGGATTAGAGTTGTTCAGTCATTTACAAACGAAGCACATGAAATCGAAAAATTCCATGAAGGAAATGGATTTTTCAAAAATGCGAAAAAAACTTCGTATCAGGCGATGGCAACTTTCGTGTCTGGTATGGGTTTTTTAACGAATATTTGTAATGCACTTGTATTAATAATCGGCGGTGTTCTTGTTATGAATAATAATATGAATTTATCCGATTTAGTGGTGTTTTTACTATATATAAATATTATTTTGCAACCTATTCAAAAACTTACTAACTTTACGCAACAATTTGAGCAAGGAATGAGTGGTTTTAGACGTTTTGTGGAGATTATGGATACAGATGTTGATATAAAGGATAAACCACAAGCAAAAAAACTTAAAGACGTAAAGGGCGAGATTGAGTTTCACAATGTTACTTTTAAATATACCGACGATGAAGAAGTTTTGAATAATATTTCATTTAAAATAAATGCAGGGAAAACTGTTGCCGTAGTTGGTCCTTCTGGTGGTGGAAAAACAACCCTTTGTCAACTAATTCCTAGGTTTTATGATTGTTTAGATGGACATATTACATTAGACGGTGTTGATATTCGAGATATTAAATTAAGCAGTCTAAGAAGTTCTATTGGTATGGTGCAACAGGATATATTTTTGTTCACAGGTACTATTAAAGAGAATATTAAATACGGAAATATCAATGCAACTGACGAAGAAGTTATTTCTGCTGCAAAAAAAGCAAGAGTGCATGATTTTATTATGAGTTGTCCTGACGGATATGAAACAAATATCGGTGAAAAAGGTGTTAGACTTTCTGGTGGACAAAAACAACGAATGAGTATAGCACGCGCGTTTTTAAAAAATCCTCCGATTATGATTTTAGACGAGGCTACTTCTGCACTAGATAATGAAACTGAGCAAAAAGTTCAACGTTCGTTATATGAATTATCAGAGGGCAGAACCACGCTTGTCATCGCGCATAGATTGTCTACAATAAAAAATGCCGACGAAATAATCGTTCTTACAGCCGACGGTGTTTCAGAATATGGAACTCACAGCGAACTATATGAGAAAAATGGAATATATACAAAGTTATATGATGCTCAATTTAAAAGTATGGACGATGAAAACGACACATATTTTGAATAAATTAATTTAATGCAAAAAAAGACGATAAACTAAAGTTTTAAGTTTATCGTCTTTTTAACGCGTTTTAAAGCCTGTTTTTCTGGAATTCATACTAATTTTCTAACTTTAGAGTTTAAAGATAAAATTTAATCTTTTCAGAAAATAAAAAAATTTAAAAAAATTTAAAAAATATGCAATAAAAATCCCTTCTCGTGCATTACTCTTATGAACAGATAAATATTAACTATTTTATATAGATAAAAAAAGAGGGATTATTATGAAAAAACTTGTTATAACACTAATATCAGCGTTAATTTTATCAACAAGCTTTGCGCAAGCAAATTTCGAACAAATTAAATACTCTCATAGCGAAATTGAGCATAATACTTCTTCAAATGCAATTTTTGCAAAAGCTTCAAAGGCTAAAATTATCGTTGACGGAGAAAATTTCGAGTTCAATTCATATAATATAAATGGTTATAATTATGTAAAACTTCGTGATATAGCAACAATTTTAGATAATACTTCTAAAGAATTCGAAATTTCTTGGAATGCAAATCTAGAGGCTATTTTTCTAACTTCTGACAAAAATTATACAAAAGTTGGTGGCGAGCTAGATAACAGCACAGCTTCTGACAAAAATGCATATAAAACGAATGTTTCTCTTTTTAAAGATGAAGATAAAGTAGCATTTAACACATATAACATCGATGGAAATAATTATTTTATGCTTCGTGATATAGCAAATCTTTTTGATTTTGCACTTGTTTGGGACAGTGCTTCTAGTAATATTTTAATAGATACTAAAGATAATTATTTTGAAGAATCATCATTAAGTTCTACTAAGCTTGCTGCATATATTGTTGATTATTATGCAAGTTTTACTGCTAAAGTAGAAAAAACAATGACGAAAGAAGAAATCTTCGAGGCTGAGGTTATCGAACTAGTTAATGCTGAACGTGCAAAACTTGGTTTAACTTTACTTACACCGACAGACGAGTTAGAAGCTGCTGCACAAATTCGTGCCGATGAATGCTCTGTGAAATTATCGCACACTCGCCCTGATGGAACATCTTTTTCTACTGTGTTTGATGAAGTTGGGATTGAAACTATGTATAGAGGCGAAAATCTTGGTAGTGGTTATACTAGCCCTGAAAGACTTGTAACTGGACTTATGAATTCTCCATCGCACAAACAAAATATTTTAAACCCAGAATATAGACATATCGGTGTTGGATACAACGAAACAAACGATTGGTCACAATTATTTACTAATTAATTTTATAATATTCTTCCTCCATATTATAAAATTTTCATAAAACACAAAACGAGGGTTAATTCCCTCGTTTTTGATTTTGAACCGATTAGTTAACGGTAGAGGCTTATGCTTTGCAAAATATTTTCATTGGCATAAACTTCATCAGCTTTTTTGCCTTTGTAATATTATAATCTTTATCGGTCGATAAAATATCAATAAATGGAGTTTTAAAACCAGCTTTTATTCCTGTGTGGAAAAAATTATTTCGCTCATAAAAAGCAAGTCTTTTAACTCTTTGTGCATAATTTTTGGCATTTTTATCGTCCATTGTTTCAATGAATAGCGTTATCGATTTATCAGGATGTTTATCAAATAATACTTGAAGCAGCGCTGAGCCATATCCTTTTGAGTGAATTTCATCATTTACTGCGATATAAAACACGAATAAAGTGTCTTCTGACGCTATTGTAAATAAAATCCCCACGAATAATTCGCCATCATAATAGGCGTTGAAATTATAATTTTTCTTTAGTGTTAATAGCCTTATAAGCCACATCGGCATAAGTTCTTCCTTTGGAAAAACTCTTTTCATAAACTGGCAAATCTCAGTATAATTCTTAAGTTTTGTTGATAATTTTTTTTCTATTAAATTCATAGTGACACCT
>CAYJLC010000043.1:0-1976 GCA_964370735.1 uncultured Oscillospiraceae bacterium | reverse complement strand
CTAATATTTATAGTGCGATTTTTTCTTTTTGTAGAAATAATATGATACAATTATAGCTAAAAATTCTGCAACAGGAACAGCCAGCCATACACCGTTTAGTTTTAATATTTGTGGTAAAATTAAAAGTGCTAAAACGATAAACACTAAACTTCTTAAAATCGAAATTATTGCAGACACTTTTCCGTTTGAAAGCGATGTGAACATTGCCGAAAAGAAAATATTAAAACCCATAAACAAATAAGATGGTAGGAATAATAAAAGTCCGTTTTTTGCCATTTCGAATGTCGAACTATCTCTTGAAATGAAAATTCCGACCGCTTCATTAGAAAACATAAGTGTTAGTGCAATAACAAGGACAGACGCCACTGAAATAACTTTAAAACTTTGCATTATAACTTTGTGTAAGCTAGTATGATTTTCTTCGCCATACTTAAATGCAATAATAGGGGACACACCCAGAGTATAACCTGTATAAATAGCATTTTGGAACATTTGTATATATAAAATTACGCTGATAGCAGAAACCCCAGCATCTCCAACCATACTCATTAGGATAAAATTAAACATAAGTGTTGTAATTGATGTAGCGAGCGAGCCTACGAGTTCAGACGCACCATTGAACATACTTTGAGTAAGAGTTTTCATTTTAAGCTTCGGTTTTACAAAATGAAGTGCACATTTCCTGTTAAAAATAAAATAGAAAAAGCCAATTACTCCAGGAAGTGCATTTCCGATACCAGTAGCAAGTCCAGCGCCAGTAATTCCCATATTTAATAGGTCAGGTGAGATGAAAACGTAATCAAGAACTATGTTTACAACACCACCAGCAAGGCTTAATATAAACCCGAACATTGGATGTCCTGCTGTTACCATAAAAGATTGAATAAAAATCATAAAAAATACTGGAACTAAAAACCCAGCTAGACTAAGCATATAATCTTTTGCAAGAAAATACAGATTATCACTTACATTTAATAGATTAAGAAGTTCGTCTGGAAAAATTAAAACAATCGCTGTAAGCCCTGTGCCAAGTATTCCGCCGATAATATAGATTACTGTTAAAAATTCCTGTGCTTCTCTTCTTTTACCTTGACCTAGAAGTTTTGCAATAACAGCATTTCCGCCTGTTGCAAACATTAGCCCTAATGCCATTACTATACCGAGTAGTGGCATTACTAAGTTTACAGCAGCAAGTGCACTTTCGCCAACGAATGCTGATACGAAAACACCGTCTATAATCGAGTAAGTAGACATAAAAACCATCATAAGCATACTCGGTAAAGTGTATTTTAAAAGCTCTCTCATATTAAAGCTTTTTGCTAAAGGGCTATTCATTTTCGTTCTCCTCGGTGATATTTTCGGATAATAAACCCGATAAATATTCAATCATTTCACATAATAAATCTACTTTTTCTTCACCAAATTTTGCTAAAACATCACGTTCCAACTCTTCTTCATAACTTGCAGTGCTTTCGTAATCTTTAGGGCTTTCTGGATTTATTGATAGATAAAATACACGCTTGTCTGTTTCGCTTTGTGTTCTTAAAATATAGCCTTTTTTGCACAACTGATTAATTTTCTCTGTCACAGATGGACGAGTAATTTTTAATAAATCAGCAATTTGCGAAGATGTATATTCATTTGGGTGTGCCTCGATGATATTAAGATAAAGTGTGTCGTGGTATGAAAGAACGCTCTTTTTGTCATAAGAGTACAGGCGTTTTAGTTCATATAATGCCGTATCATGTGTTATTTTGTGAAGTGCTTTTGCTAATTTTCCTCTCATTTGTTTGCTCCTTTTCATTATTACTTTAAACTAAGTATATTAAACTAACTACTTTATATTAACTATTTTAAACTAACTATCTAATTTTGTCAAGGGTATTTTTAAAAATATTTGTAAATTTTTTAATAGAAGGAACTATCGGTGAAATATTTGTGCTAGTTGTGATTTATTCTGAGAACAAAGGCAATTG
>CAYJLC010000042.1:0-16382 GCA_964370735.1 uncultured Oscillospiraceae bacterium | reverse complement strand
TCATTCTCTTTGAAATATTGAAACACCCCAGCCACAACAAAAATCGTAGGCTTCGTGCAGTCCATATACTGCGAAAAATCAAGTTCATTTGCGTTGCCCTCAACTAAAGTTTCACTTGGAAGTACGCCTAAAACCGTTTTTCGATTTTCGATTACAGATGGAAAATCAATCTCATAAAAATGTGCAATACTCGATAAGTCATTTAGCCTAAAAGCCATTGTTTCTAGCCCACAACCAATACAAACAACATTGCAATTATTGTTTTTAACTGCAAATTCGGTTACAATTTTATCCATATTAACAGCCCTTGACGCAGAACCCATCATAGCGTATTCGCTACTTTTTTCTGTAATCAAGTTTTTAGGTATGAGATTTTCAAGGCTCAGTGCCTTTTTGTCATAGAAATATTCTGGAAACCTTTTCGAAATATATATCCTTGCCATTAATGGGATAAGCAAGGTGTCAGGAACACCGCTTAGTTTTTTATTGTCCATAATGTTGCCTCCTTTTGTAGACATAATCTTCCTCTTTGGATATTTCAGTTAGCAGTAACTAACCTATGTGTAAAAAAAATATGCCTATATTGAGCTGTTAGGGATTTGTACTATTATCTTTGATTTTATCATAACGCTTATGTTTTGTCAATATTTACATTTTTTAAGTTTCACGATATTTTGTTTTTTCAAAAAAAGAGATGTCTTTCGACACCCCTTTTTTAGTGAATATTTTCTAGTGTAATTAGGCTATGTGGTAGCCAAATATAATGCTCATCATCAATTTCATAGCTAATTTCAGTACCATTATAATAAAATAATGCAATTTCAAGCATTGCCTTTGCGATGCCCTCGCTATCATAAAGCACTGTTCCATCAAGCTCTTCGTTTAAAATGGATTCTTTCGCTTGAATTGTGCCATCTATGCCTACAATAATCGGCATATTTTCAATTTCAAGCGCTTTATATGCATCAATCGCACCTAGTGCCATATCATCATTATTCGCGAAAACCACCTCGATTTCATCGCCGAATTCACCGATAATTTCAGTCATAATCGACATAGCCTCGCTCCTGTTCCAATTGGCATTTTTGTCTGCAAGCTTTTCAACTTTAATATTCGTTGTCAAAAACGCCCTTATCGCATATTGTGTTCGAAGGAGTGTATCCTGATGTTTCACTTCTCCTTCAAGCATTATATATTGCATAATATTATCATTATTTTTATCAATATTTTCGTCTTCACTCTGCCATAATTCTCGAACATATTCGCCCTGTATCTGCCCAGATTCTTCTGCTTTTGCCCCGATATAATATACTTTTTCCCATCTATTAACATCTTCATTTACAGGTTGCCTATTAAAGAAAACAAGTGGAATATCTGCCTCTTTTGCTTTATCAATTATCACAGACGCAGCCGTTCTATCAACAATATTTACAAGCAAAACATCAACTTCTTGCTCAATAAATCTATCAATTTGTTCATTTTGCAGTGTTTGGTTGCTTTCGCTACCTAAAGTCGTAAGATTAATTTTAATACCCAGTTCCATCTCTAGTTCGCGAACATTTTTCTCAAAATTTTGCATAACACTATTGATAAAAGTGTCGTCACTCGCAAAAGTAACAGCACCAATCCTAAGTCTACTATCCTCTTCCGACATTTGATTTACACAACCTGATAGCAAAATACATAAACTAAGAAACAATAGGGAAAAGTATTTTTTCTGTTTCTTTATCATATATATCCTCCTTTTTTACTACAATTATATTCAAACTTGTATCACCAATCGGCTCATTTTTTATCTCAGATACCATTGAATTCATCGCGTGATAGCCTAGTGCATAATCATTCCAAACAAGCAATATATCAATTTTTTCTTCATAAAGAGCATCAAGCAAAAAAGTTGTATTCCCAACACCGAAAATATTAAGCTCGTCATTAAAATCGATATTGGCTAGCGCTTCTGTTGCAGAATGTTCAAAAGTTACGATAGTATCCGCTTGCGAAATAGCGATAATTCTATCTATATCTGAAGCTATTCCTGATGTGGAAATTGATGTCATATACACATTTTTACCTTGTTCGCGAAGTGAATTAAAGCAAGTTGTAAGCCTTTCATTTAGCCCATCATTCTCTTCAAACGTGTTAATAAGCAAAATATCGTCAGAATTTTGACATATTTCAGCCATTTGACGTCCAATTTCCTCATTAGAAGGTGATACATAAGTGTAATTATCGTTAATGTCCGTTTCAATAAAAATCACAGGAGTAGAATACTTTTCAACTGTTTCAAGAGTGCTTTTCCCTGCATCAATCGGCATAAGAATAACACCGTCTGCCCCACCATTTACCTCGCTTTCAAAAACATCTAGCTGTTCCATATAATCACCACTTGAAACATTCAGATATCTAAGTGTGACACCCAAATCATAAGCTGCCTGTTCCATTCCTTGACGCATATTTGACCAACCAAGCGTATCATCACCACGAATTATTGCCGAAACTTCCATATCATTATACTCTTCATTTGTTGAAATAGGTATCACAAGCGACAAAACAACCATAAACAAAAGGATTATAAGAATACTCATTTGAGTTAATCTTCTAATGTTTTTCATTCTTTTCATCCCCCTCGGTCAAAATCGGCAATTTCATTCGCATAGTTGTGCCTTCGTCTAGCTCACTGATTACTTCAAGTCCATATTCCTCACCAAAAGCAAGTTTTATTCTATGATGAACATTTTTAAGCCCAATTCCAGAGCCTTTAGTCGCCTTGTTCTTATGATTTCTGTCTAATAACTTTTCACATAAATCAGGTGGTATCCCCATTCCATCGTCTATAACATCAATGATTAATCTCTCATCTTTTTTATAAAAATGCACCTTGATAATTCCTTCGTCTGCATTAGTCATTCCATGATAAATAGCATTTTCAAGGAGTGGTTGCAAGCTCAATTTTAATACAAAAATATCAAAAATATCGTCTTCGATGATAAATTCTACCTCGAATTGATTTTTATAACGTATTTTCTGTATAATCATATAATTTTTCGCGTGGGAAATTTCATCTTCAATCGGTATTAGCGTATTGCCTTTACTAAGCGATATTCTAAATAATCTCGCAAGCGAAGTTACCATTTGTATCGCCTCTTCATAACGCCCAGATTCCGTCATCCAAATCACTGAATCTAGCGAATTATATAGAAAATGTGGATTTATTTGCGACTGCAAAACTTCATATTCGATACGTCTTTTTTCTTCTTCTTGACTAATAATATCATCCATCAAATGGCGCATAGTTGACACCATCGAACGAATTGTTTTTGCAAGATTTCGCACCTCATTACACCCAGAATCGACATCAACTTCAATTTCCATGCCCTTAACATCAAGCTGTCTTACAGTTTCATCAAGTTTTTTCAAAGGGTCTGCTATATATTTTGAAATTCTAAAGTTTAAAAATGTTAGCAAAAATACAAAGAATAATAGCACAAAAATTACAAATAAAAATATATTCGGCGTGTCTAAAATAATATTTCTTTGCTCTACAACTCCAATAAGTTTCCAACCAGTATACCCAACGGTTTTCACTGTTATTTGACGGTTTACACCGTTGAAATTTTCATAATGAGTGCCGTCTGAATAAGTAACCGCAATCTCGTTATTTTCTGAGCCAATCCCAGAATAAAGAAGATGTTGCATCGGGTGATAAATAATTTCTCCTTCGCTACTCGCAAGATAAATATATCCATCATTACCAATCTCTGCACTGCTACAAATTTGCTCTATTTCACTAAAATTCATATCAACAAGAAGTACACCATCGTTTACCGAGCCTTTTTGCGTGAGTTCTGCATATCTAGCAAGCGACACTACCCAATGATAAGTTGATTCATTTTTATCAAATATATTTTGAACTCTAGGCACAAAAAAGTGTAGATTTTCTGTACTTTCTAGCGATTTTTCATACCACTCTGTTTCTGTTAAATCTATCCCTGTTTTAAGTGTTCCATAAGGGTATGACGAAACTAGCCCACCTTCGTTATCGAAAAGCGAGATTGATACTAAAGAGCTTCTGTTTTCTTCAAATAATAACGCAATTTCTTCGTCTATACTCTCATCTTCGAAATCAGTATCTTTTATTAAATTATAATAAATAGTGTCAGAAACTTGCATTATTCTCCTTAAATGGTTGTCTAAAGAGAAATTTACTTGCGAAATAATCCGTTCACCATTTTCTTTATCCATATCACGAAGTTCTGAATCAAAACGCAACAAAAGCGCTACACATATACTAATCGTTCCAAAGATTGATACAAGTGTAAACAAAAATGATATTAAAAATTGAATACTTCGTGTTTTATAATACTTTTTTATTCGTGAAATAAACATTTTCTACTCCGATGCTTTTAAGTTTAATCGATATTTTGATGGTGACATTCCAAATTTCTTTTTAAAAACATATCCGAAATAACTCGGGTCGACATAGCCTATTTTTTCTGCTATAAAATAGGTTTTTTCATCCGAACTAATCAAATGCTCGATTGCAAATCCCATTCTAACATCTGTTAAATACGAAATGAAACTCATTCCTGTTTCTTTTTTAAAAAGTGTTGAAAAATATGCTGGCGACAAATGCAAAAAGCTACACAAAGCCTCTACATTGAGCATAGGGTCTGCATAATTTGTTTTTATGTATTCCTTCGCCTGTTCAATCATTCTCGAGTTTGAATCAAATCTTTTTTCTTTATAATCCATACACAGTTTTCTAAAGCATTCTTTGCACCAAATAAGAAGTTCGTTTATATCATTAAATTCCGATGTGTCAATAGTTCCTTTGAAATTCTCACCAAAGATTTCTTTAACATCTAGCGAAGATTCACTCGTAAGTTTTAATAAACACGCCGTAATCTCAAGATAAAAAACCTTAAAACTAAGCAAATCTATATTCCCTTCAAGCTTTTTCGAAACTTCATCTAAAACACTAAAAACTTCTTCTTCATTTGATAATTTAACTGCCGAAACTAGCTTTTTATTGCTCTCATCATCAAACATAATTTTTGACGAAGTACCTTCTTTATAGTCGTCTAAATAAATCAGATTTGAGTTCGAAATCAAGCGATAATCCAGCGCCTCAAGTGCCTCTAGTGCACATTTTGAAATATTCATAGCCTCATAATGAACTCTGCTAATTCCAATCGAAACTTGCTCTAAAATAAGCTCATTTGCAAGCGATAATACACTTTGCATTTCGTTTAACACAAAATAAATATCTTCTTTTTTATTAAGACACGTCAAAATCGCTACTTTATCATTGTACAAAAAAATATTTCTCATAAGTACATCTGCATACATATTATTTTCAATAAGCGATTTTATAAAAATCAGTTTCTCATCTTCGACATACCCATCTGATTGAACGGACACAAAGCATACATTCCAATAGCCATCTGGCAATGAAATATCATAGCTTTCCGCGCGATATTTTATCTGCTCCGATTTAATGCCCCCATCTAAAAGCTTTGTTAAAAAAAGCTGTTTTAATATAGGCAAACTTTCTTCGTATTTTCTACGCAAAATGTCATCATTAATTTCTTTTTCTTTTGAAAAATCAAGTTCCTCTTTAATTTTAGCTAAAACCTCTCGTAGCTCAGAACTATTTATCGGCTTTAAAATATATTGTGACGCGTTAAATTCGATAGCACGTCTAGCATATTCAAAATCATCAAACCCAGAAAAAATGATAATTTTAAGTTTAGGTTGTGTGAGTCTTAAATTTTTACACAATGAAATTCCATCCATATATGGCATTTGAATATCTGTAAGCAAAATATCTACTTTATTCTGCTCTAAAAATTCTAGTGCATCCATACCATTCGATGCTTCAAAAACCAAATCAAACCCCAGTTCATTCCAATCTATACTGCGACTAATCCCGCTTCTGATTTCCTCTTCATCATCTACAAGAAGAACTTTGTAATAATTCATAACCTCACGTCCTTTAATTATCTTAAAAATATTGTACCATAATTTTCTTCTAAAATCTATAATTTCATTTTTGAAAAACTAACAGACAACCTAAAAAGTTGTCTGTTATATTTTATTTATTTTTTAACTAAATATTTACGCATATCAAGCGCACAAGCGAATAGAATAATTCCACCTTTGATTAAGTATTGTAAGTTTTGGTCAACACTCATCATTGTAAGACCGATGAAGATTAAACGTAACATTAATACACCGATGATTACACCACGAATTTTACCGATACCACCTACGAACGATACACCACCGATTACGCAGGCTGCGATTGCATCTAGTTCATAGTTAAGACCAGTATTTGCAGTATTTGAACCAACTCTCGCACCCTCGATAAATCCTGTGAAACCATAACAAGCACCAGCTAAAGCGAATACTAAAACAGTTGTAACTAAAACATTTACCCCAGAAACTTTAGCAGCCTCTTCGTTAGAACCAAGTGCGAACATATTTTTTCCGAAAGTAGTTTTGTTCCAGATAAACCAGATAATTACCATGATAACAAGTGCATAAAGAACATACATAGGCACAGCTACTCCTGCCACTGTAAATAATGTACCTTTTACGAAACTAGTATAAGAAGCATCTAAGTTAGAGATTGCCATACCTTTGTTTGTACCTTGTTGTACATAAAGAAGTAATACAGAATATAGGATAAGTTGTGTACCTAGTGTTACGATAAATGGGTGAACTTTAAACTTTGCGATAAAGAAACCATTAAATGCACCGATTAGCGCACAGATAAGCATTGCTATCGGAATTACAGCCCATATAGGTAAAGTTCCGATGCCTTCCCACATTTTGTTACCACTGTTTACAGCTTGTAAAAGTGATGCCGATACACAGGCAGATAAACCTACCATACGACCTGCTGAAAGGTCGGTACCCGCTAGAATAATACAACCCGCTATACCTAATGCCGCTGGTAAATATGCAGCTGTTTGCGATATGATATTAATCAGTGACGCTGGCTTTAAAAAGTTCTCATTTGATATTGCGATATAAATAATCGCTATCCCCATTAAAATAAACAGGGCATTATTTAACAACAAATCTAGAATTTGTCTAGTTGTCCATTCTTTTTTGATTTTAGTGTTTCCCATAATGCACTCTCCTATACATATTTGGCAGCTAGAGTTAAAATTTCCTCTTGGCTGGTATTTTTTGCATCTACTTCCCCTGCAACACGTCCTCCAGACATTACAATAATTCTATCACAAACACCCAGTAATTCTGGCATTTCCGAAGAAATCATCATAACACCTTTGCCTTCGTTAGCAAGATTTATAATAAGTTGATAAATTTCAAATTTAGCACCAACATCGATACCTCTAGTTGGTTCGTCTAGTAATAAAACTTCAGGTTTTGTAAGTAACCATCTGCCTAAAATTACTTTTTGCTGATTACCACCAGATAAAGAACGAATTTTTGTCGATTGGCTAGGAGTTTTAATTCTCATAGCTTTAATAGCCCAATCAGTATCAGTCACCATTTTTTTATTATCTAGGTAAATTCCAGCCACGCGATATTTTTTAATATTCGAAATTACTGTATTCTCTTTAATATCACGAATTCCGAAAATACCAGTCGCACGTCTTTCTTCTGTGATTAAAGCAAATCCATTTTTAATAGCATCCCTAGGCGTGCTATTTTGGATTTCTTTTCCATGAAGTTTTATAGTGCCAGCTTCTTTTGTCATATATCCAAAAAGGTTTTCAACAAGTTCTGTTCTACCAGAGCCATCAAGCCCAGCAACACCTAAAATTTCGCCTTTTCTTAGATTAAACGTTCCGTCTTTTAGTTTTGTATATTTCCCTTTCATTCCATTTACTTCAAGGATAACCTCAGAAGGTTTATTGGTCTTTTCAGGGAAACGATTTGTAAGTTCACGACCTACCATTAGTTTGATAATTTCGTCCATAGTGATATTTTCAGTAGAACGAGTATCAACCCATGTTCCATCTCTCATAATTGTGATATCATCACTAATACGAAGGATTTCTTCCATTTTATGGCTTATGTAAATAATTCCACAGCCTTTTTGTTTTAGCATATTAATAATTCTGAATAAATGCTCAACTTCTACTTCTGTAAGCGAAGAAGTTGGCTCATCAAATACGATAATTTTCGAATCGTAAGATACAGCCTTTGCAATTTCTACCATTTGTCTTTGAGAAACAGACATTGTAGACATTATTTGTCTAGGGTTTACCTCAACCCCGATTAAATCAAAGAGTTCTTTTGTTTTTTTCATCATCTCTTTTTCATTAACCATAAGACCTGCATAAGTTGGGTATCTGCCAATCCATAAATTATCCATAACGCTTCTTGATAATGCTTGGTTTAACTCTTGGTGAACCATTGCAACACCGTTTTCTAAAGCGTCTTTTGAGTTTTTGAAATTAATTTCTTTACCATCTAGTATAACAGTACCAGCATCTCTATGATAAATACCGAATAGACATTTCATAAGAGTTGATTTTCCAGCACCATTTTCACCCATAAGTGCATGAACTGTTCCCGGTCTAACCTTTAATTGCACGTTATCAAGGGCTTTAACCCCTGGAAACTCTTTGGTCATATTTTTCATTTCAAGCAGTGCTTTTTCCATTTTATTTCCTCCACACACTTTGATTTCTTAAAAATTCGAGCTACTGAATATTTGTCTCAGTAGCTCGGAAATTTTAAATCTTATTCACCTGAGTAAATGCTATATGGTACACGAATTTTATCAACAGTTTCATCTACTATATAACTATCAGTATTAGCCATAATATCTTCGCCGTTTTTAATGTTTTCAGCTAGTAATACGATAGCTTCAGCCATAGCAGCAGCATCTTGCATTACAGTTCCTACCATTTTGCCTTCTGAAATTAATTGTTTTGCAGAATCAGTAGCATCAACACCAAATACTGGAATCATTTTGTCGTCACCTGTGTTAAAACCAACAGTTTGTAAAGCAGAAATTGCACCCTCAGCCATACCGTCGTTGTTTGCGATTACAAGCTCAATCATATTTCCATTAGCTTCAGAGTATTCAGCTAAGATTGTAACCATGTAGTCATTAGCAGCTTGAGCTGACCAGTTACCACCTTGGTCTACTAAGTATTTAGAAGAGTTGTTTGCATCATAGAATACTAAGTCTGGGTGACCTGCTTCTGCTAAACGAATGTTTGCATCTTCAACACCGTATTTAGTACGACCTTCTGCCTCAACGTTACCTTCTTGACCTTTAAACATAACGTAAGAGATTTCTCCGTCACCGTTTAAGTCAACAGCATCATAGTTTTCAACTAGGTATTCACCAACCATGCCACCTTGTAAGTGACCAGCTTCAGTAGAGCTTGTTCCGATATAAGCAGCATCATCATAGCTAGATACAACTTCATCTTCTACTTCACGGTTGAAGTAAATGATTGGGATACCAGCAGTTTTAGCGATTTCAGTGATTTCGCTAGAAGTAACTTCAACTGCGTTTACGATAAGTAGGTTTGCACCATTAGCGATAGCAGTGTTGATTTGGTCCATTTGAGTTGCTTGGTTACCAGCACCATCATAGTTTTGGTAAGTAACGCCTAATTCGTCTAACATTGTATCAACATTAGCACGAACGCTTGAAATATATACATCTGAGAAGTTGTAATAGAATACACCAGCGTTAATTTCAGAAGCTTCTGGAGTAGTAGTTTCTGTTGTTTCTGTTGTCTCTGTTGTTGTAGTCTCAGTAGTGTCACCGCCTGTTGGTGTTTCCTCTGCTACGCACGCTGTTAATAATGTAAGTGACATTACACTCGCAAGCGCAATTGCTAATAATCTTTTCATAGGGATAATCCTCCTTCAAAATTTCAACTTTCTTTCTCTTTTTAAGAACAATTATATTCTATCAAATATTTAATCAAAAATCGATAGAAATTTCTTTGAAAAAACCCGAAAAAACTTTGATGATTTTTATTCTTTTCTTATTTTATATGCTTTTTGCACAAAAACATCACTCACTTTTTGTCGTTTCTGTTTTATATTTATAAATACTTTTTGTTGTTTTCAAAATCTATAATATTTTTTATATGAAATTTTATAGAAATATACATTATATATTGGTTTTTAATTTTCTGTATTCTGTTGGCGATAAATTTTTGTGTTTTTTAAATGAATTTGAAAAATATAGCTGATTTTCATACCCAATAGAAAGTGCTATTTCATTAATAGAAAGCGTAGTGTTCTTTAATAAAAACGTAGCCCTTCTAATTCGAGTGCTAGAAAGATACTTCCCAGGAGATATATTATATGCCTCTACAAAAACCCTGTGCAAATGCGAGCGAGAAATATTAAGCTTCGAGGCAATTTCCTCTGTCTTTATACTAAGACTGTAATTTAAGTCGATAATTTCTTTGGCTTTTTTTGCATAGAGTTGAGAAGTGGTTTCCTTTATATCGTCTTTTACAAGCTTTGATAAAAACACATACGAAAGTCCTATCATCTCTATTTCGTTTGAAAAATTATTTCCTTTTGCATTATAAATATCCAGAAAATATTTCTTTAAATTTATGTCGACATTATGTCTTATATATGGTTTCTCTTTTGAAAAATCAGTGAGCGACAATAATTGCTTTACATAAGCCCCTGAAATACCTAGCCAATAATATTCCCATGGATTTTCTGTGTCTGCAACATACGTCACCTTAGTATCAGGAAAAACAACAAAAGTATCACCTGACTTTAAATCAAATGTTCGCTCACCGACAGTATATCTCCCCTTGCCACTCACTATATGATGCACAGAAAAAAAATCGCGCATCCCACTAAAAGTATGGTTAGGGTCGCAAAGCTCAAAGCCAATATTATGCACTTTTAGGCTAACTAGCGTACTATCTTTCTCGTTTCTATACTGCTCTTTATATTTACTCATAAAATCACCTACTGTCCTTTTTCATTAATGATACCTCAAATATAGTTTAATGTCAACTATGCAACAAAATTATATATTGACGAAACAAAAATATATTGAATTTTTATATAATTTGGTGTATGATGAACATAGAAACGAAAGGAGCGTCTTATATGCTTAACAAGTTAAAAGAAATCTACTCGACTAACGATATCTCAAGCTATGTCGACAGAATTGAAAATGCAAAAAATTCATTTAATGAAACATTTAAAAGTAAAGAAAATCTAGAAGTTTTCTCAGTATCTGGAAGAATTGAAATCGGTGGTAATCACACTGACCATCAATTAGGAAAAGTATTATGCGCAAGCATTAACCTTGACACTCTAGCTGTATGCCAAAAAAGAAATGACACAACAGTAAGATTATTTTCTGAAGGCTATGGCGAAACAACTTTAGATGTAAGCGACACAGCCTATATTAAAGAAGAAGAAAACAAAACTATCGGATTAATTCGTGGTGTTTGCAATAAATTTAAAGAAAAAGGCTACAATATCGGTGGTTTCAACGCTTATGTTACTTCAGACGTACTTAGTGGTTCTGGAATGTCTAGCTCTGCTTCTTTCGAAGGATTACTTGGTAATATCTTAAACACTTATTTTGCAAATGAACAAGAAACACAAGTTGAAATTGCAAAAACAGGTCAATACGCTGAAAACGTTTATTTTGGAAAACCATCTGGTCTTATGGATCAAATTGGTTGTGTAATCGGTGGATTTGTATACATTGATTTCTATGACAAAGAAAACCCTGTAATCGAAAAAATCGATGCTTCGGTTATTTCAAACGATTACGATATTTGTATCATCGATACTGGAGATGCTCACGACGATTTAACAGATGAATATTCATTTGTTACAGAAGAAATGGGCAAAGTTTCTGCTTTCTTTGGCGAAACGCATTTAAGTCGTGTAAATGAATGTGAATTTTATGCTAAAATCGGCGAAATCAGAAAAGTAGCTGGCGATAGAGCTATTGTTCGTGCTATTCACTTCTTTGAAGACAACAGACATGTCGAACTTCAAGTTAAGGCTTTAAAAGAAAAAAATGTTAATGAATTTTTACGTTTAGTAAATGCTTCTGGCTACTCGTCTGTTGCAAACTTACAAAATATTTTCGCTTGCAAAGAGCCTCATATCCAAGGTTCAAGCATTATATTAGCGCTTTGCAAAAAATTCCTAAAAGGAAATGGCGCTTGCCGTATTCATGGTGGTGGATTTGGTGGAACTATCGAAGCTTTTGTTCCAAAAAATATGTCTACATCATTCAAAGTTGCTATTGAAAACATTATCGGCGTTGGCAATTGTCACGTAGTTCAAATCAGAAATGTTTCTGCAACAAAAATATAATTTACATAAACCCCAAATATAAGGAGAATTTAAAATGGCTGAACTTAGATATAACCCTTTTACAAAAGACTGGATTATGATTGCATCTCATAGACAAGCAAGACCACAAATGCCAAAAGATTGGTGCCCATTCTGCCCTGGTAGTGGAAAAGTTCCAGATGATTTCACAGTTTTAAAATATAACAACGACTTCCCTGCCCTATCTCAAACACCTCCAACTCCAGACGATGTAGCGACAGATTTCTTTAAAACTGCCGAGTCTTATGGTAAATGCGAAGTTATTCTTTACTCAAAAGGTCACACAACGAAAGTTCCTGAATTATCAGACGACCACATGGCAGAGCTTGTTGATTTATGGACAGAAAGATTTGAAGAAATTTCTTCTGACCCTAAAATCAAATATGTTTTCATCTTTGAAAATCGTGGCGAAGCAGTTGGTGTAACAATGCCTCACCCACACGGTCAAATCTATGGTTATGGTTTCTTACCGAAAAAAATCGAGCTTGAAATGGACGCTGTTCGTGAGCATAAAGCGAAAACTGGAAAACTTCTTCACGGTGATTTCTTAGAAAATGAACTTAAAGAAGACAAAAGAATTATCTTTAAAAACGAATTTTTCACAGTATATCTGCCATTCTACTCTGCATACCCTTATGGTGTGCATATCGTAGCAAATGAGCAAAAATCGACACTTTTAGACTTTACAAAAGACGAAAAACACTCTTTAGGTGTAACTTTAAAACACACAATCGGTATGCTAGATACTTTATTTGACAAAGAATTCCCTTATATGATGTGTATGAACAATGCACCAGTAAACTGTTCTGAAGACGAAAAAGACTTCCGTTTCCATATCGAATTCTACCCACCTTTACGCGATGCTAACAAAATCAAATTCAACGCATCGTCTGAAACAGGCGTTTGGGCTCATTGTAACCCAACTTGCCCAGAAGACACAGCCGAAGAATTAAGAAAAGCATACGCAAGATACATCGAAACTGTGTAAGGGACGACGTCCTCGATGTACCTTTTAATAAATACGGTAATCCTCAGTCACTAGCGTGACAGCTCCTTTTAAAATGAGCCGGAAAAGCCTTCTTTTTTAAAGGAGATGGCAAACAAGTGTTTGACGGAGGATTTTAAAAAAACAAAACCCTCGACGTCCCCTTTAATAAATATGATAATCCTCAGTCACTAGCGTGACAGCTCCTTTTAAAAGGAGCCAAAAAAAGCCTTCTTTTTTAAAGGAGGTGGCAAACAAGTGTTTGACGGAGGATTTTAAAAAACAAAAATTTAAATTAATGTAAAAAACAATATAAAGGAGAATATTATGGCTAGAATTTTAGTAACAGGTGGTATCGGTTATATCGGTAGCCACACAGTAGTTGAACTTATCGAAAAAGGTTATGAAGTTGTTATTTTAGACAATCTTTCAAACTCATCTATCGACGTTTTAGACAAAATTGAAACTATCACAGGCACAAAACCTAAGTTCTACAAAGGCGATGTATTAGATGTAGATTTCTTAAGAACTGTTTTTAGTGAAAATGAAGTAGACGGTGTAATTCACTTTGCAGCACTTAAAGCTGTTGGTGAGTCTGTTGAAAAACCACTTTGGTATTATGAAAACAATATCACAGGTGCTTTAAATATCTATAAAGTTATGGGTGAATTCGGCGTTAAAAATATCGTGTTCTCATCTTCTGCAACAGTTTATGGAATGGATAACCCAGTACCATTTACAGAAGATATGCCAACATCTGCAACAAACCCTTATGGTTACTCAAAAGTTGTAAATGAGCGTATTTTATTAGACATGGCTCATATCGACCCAAAATTTTCTCCAGCAATTTTAAGATATTTTAATCCAATCGGTGCTCACGAAAGTGGACTAATTGGAGAGAATCCAAACGGTATTCCTAATAATTTATTGCCTTATGTTATGCAAGTTGCTGTAGGAAAGCTTCCAAAACTGAATGTTTTTGGTGATGATTACGATACTGTCGACGGAACTGGCGTTAGAGATTATATCCACGTTGTCGATTTAGCGAAAGGTCATGTTCAAGCTATAAAAAAAATACTTGAAAATGATGGTCCAGTTGTGGTAAACTTAGGTACAGGGAAAGGTACTTCTGTTTTAGAAATAGTTCGTGCTTTCGAAAATGCTTCTGGAGTTGAAATTCCACTTGAAATCGCACCTCGTCGTGCTGGTGATATTGCAACGTGCTATGCAAAAACAGATTATGCAAAAGAAGTATTAGGATTCGAAGCTACAAAAACTATCGATGAAATGTGTCAAGGTAACTGGAACTTTATCAAAAATAAAAAAGATTAGGAGAAATTACTATGGCTATGAAAGTAAGCTTAGAGAAATTCAAACCGTTTTATACTGATTTTCAATATAATGAAATGGTTAAACGTGTGGAGGAATCTTACAAAACGCTTTACGGAAAAACAGGAAGAGGAAATGACTTTTTAGGATGGCTTGACTTACCATCTACTATCGACAAAACTCTTGTAGCTAAAATCAACGAAACTGCAAACAAAATTAAAGAAGATTCTGAGGTTTTAGTTGTAATTGGTATCGGTGGTTCTTATTTAGGTGCTCGCTCGGCTATCGAATTTTTAAAATCGCCTAACTACAATATTATGGACAGAAAAGGTTGCCCTCAAGTTTTCTTCGTAGGAAACAATATTTCGGCTGACCATTTAGCAGAAGTTTTTGAAATCATCGGCGACAGAGATTATTCTGTAAACGTTATTTCAAAATCAGGTACTACAATCGAGCCTGCTTTAGCTTTCCACTTCTTTGAAGCTGATATGAAGAAAAAATATGGTGATGATTGGGCAAAAAGAGTTTACTGCACAACTGACGCAAAAAGAGGCGATTTACGTCCATTTGCTGACAAGCATGGTTGCGTAAGCTTTATCGTTCCTGACGATATCGGCGGAAGATTTTCTGTATTATCTCCAGTAGGTTTACTTCCAATCGCTTGTGCTGGTATCGACATCGAAGCAATCCTTGAAGGTGCTTTAGCTATGGAAAAAGAACTTGCTACATTTAGCGAAGATAATATTGCTGTTAAATATGCAGTAGCTAGAAACTTAGCTTATGAAAATGGCAAAGTAACAGAAATCATCGGTTCTTATGAGCCTAGATTCAAATATGTTGGCGAATGGTGGAAACAATTATTCGGCGAAAGCGAAGGAAAAGAGTACAAAGGCTTACTTCCTGCAAGTGTTGATTTAACTGCTGATTTACACTCATTAGGTCAATATATGCAAGAAGGTTTAAGAAACTTCTTTGAAACTATCGTTCACATCGAAAAAACTAAAACAGATTACAAAATCGAAGACTGTGATAAAGACTTCTCTCGTTTAGAGCTTTTCGAAGGCACTACTTTAACTGAAGTTAACAAAATGGCTTTAGATGGTACTGTTGTTGCTCATACAAACGGTGGTGTTCCAAACGTAATTATGACACTTCCTGGCGTTTGCGAAAAAGC
The DNA here is from genome assembly GCA_964370735.1 of uncultured Oscillospiraceae bacterium. GTDB lineage: Bacteria > Bacillota > Clostridia > Oscillospirales > Butyricicoccaceae > CAYJLC01. Next base: position 552 of record CAYJLC010000042.1, on the reverse strand, counting down.
TTATGGCGAAATGGTTTATTTCTTCGAGCTTTCTTGTGGTCTTTCTGCCTACACTTTAGGCGTAAATCCGTTTGACCAACCAGGTGTTGAAGCATACAAAAAAGAAATAATCAAAATTGCTGAAGGCAAATAAATGTAAATATTCTAGGGACGATTTAATCATCGTCCCGTATGAATTTTGTTTGGTTGCACCGACAAATATATAAAATCAAAATATGGTGTAGGGGATGACGCCCTCGACGTCCAGAAGAACAAATACGACAATCCTCAGTCACTTGCGTGACAGCTCCTTTGAAAAGGAGCCAAAAAAGCCTTCTTTGTTAAAGGAGGTGTCAAACGAACGTTTGACGGAGGATTACAATCCCCTAAAATAAGAAAGGACTTAATATGGAATTATATAAAAACTGGCTATCAAGCCCTGCTTTAACAGAAGCCGAAGTAAATGAACTTAAATCACTTAGCGAAAACGAAATTTATGAGAGTTTTTACACTGATTTAAAATTCGGAACAGCTGGTATTCGTGGTGTTTTAGGCATGGGTACAAATAAATTT
>CAYJLC010000041.1:10606-17084 GCA_964370735.1 uncultured Oscillospiraceae bacterium | reverse complement strand
GTTTTTGCGAACCTACGCCTATCCTTTTACCGATTAACTTACTGGGTGAATTATCAACTCCAGTATCAATGGCGTTCCGTCATTTCGGTAACATCTTTGCAGGTTTGATTATTTCATCTCTGCTTATGCAAGCTCTTGCAGCAATAACTGCCGGAGTAGCTTGGCTTCCACCGATATTCCAAATCGGTATACCAGCTGTATTATCATTCTATTTTGATTTATTCACAGCAGGTTTGCAAGCCTACATTTTCTGTATGTTAACCATGGTGTTTACACAAATGGCATCTGCAGATTAACAAATTTATTTTATTTAACTTTTAGGAGGAACAAAAATGGAAACAGCAATCGTATTAGCAGCATCAGCAATAGGTGCAGGTTTAGCAATGATAGCAGGTATAGGTCCTGGTATCGGTCAAGGTTATGCAGCAGGTAAAGCAGCAGAGGCTGTTGGTCGTCAACCAGAAGCAAGAGGCGAGGTTTTACAAACTATGCTTATCGGGTGTGGTGTTGCCGAGTCAACTGGTATCTACGGTCTTGTTGTAGCTATGATTTTATTATTCGCAAACCCTCTAGTAACTCAAGCAATCACTTTATTTACAGCATAGGATAATAAGTAAAAAATAAGCCTAAAAGGAGGTATTTACCTTGCCAGAATTATTATCGGTTATAACATTTGACCCTTGGCAAATCTTTGTGGCTGCTTGTAACTTGCTTATTATGTTTGTGATATTAAGAAAACTTTTATTTTCAAAAGTAAAAGATTTTATTGATGCTCGTGAAAACGAAGTTCGTGCTATGTATGATGACGCTGAAAAAGCATCTTCAGAGGCGAACAAACTTAAAACAGAATATGAAGCAAACATTGCTGCTGCTAAAGACAAAGCTTTAGAAATCGTAAACGAAGCGACTGTGACTGCAAGCAAACGTTCAGACGTTATTATTGCAGAAGCAAATAAAGAAGCTATAAATATTAAAGACAAAGCTTTTGATGCTATTGAACTTGAAAAGAAAAAGGCTGTTTTAGAAATAAAATCAGATATTTCGACTCTTGTTACAGAGGCTGCATCGAAAGTTATTGAAAAAGAAATCGACGAAAACACTCATAAAAAACTTATTGACGACTTTATCGGACAAGTAGGTGCATAATATGAAAGTGTTTAGTAGATACGCAACCTCTCTCTATGAAATCGCAGACGAAAACAAAAAAGTGGACGAAGTTTCAAAAGAACTTGAACAAATTGCTAAAGTTTTTGAAGATAACGCTGAATTATTCGACGTTTTTTCTTCACCAACAGTTAGTGTTTCGGACAAGCTTGCAATACTTTCAAAAGTATTTAAAGGAAAAATTTCAGAAACTGCATATAGTTTTCTTGGCGTTTTATGCGAGAAAAAAAGAATTGATTTATTCTTCGAGGTAAAAGATGAGTTTAAAGAAATTCATTTTGCCGAGAAAAAACAAATCGAAGCTGTTATTACAACAGCGATAGAGATTGATAGCAAAACGAAAGCTAGTTTGGTTAAAAGATTAGAAGAAAAAACAGGCAAATCTGTTATTCCTTCTTATGAAGTGGACAAGACTATCATGGGTGGAGTTATCGTTTCTTATGATAATACTTTGATTGACGGAAGTATTAAAACTAAACTTTTAAATCTTAATAAACATATAGGGAAGTAGGTGTATAAATGGAACTACGACCAGAAGAAATTAGTAGTATAATTAAAGAGCAGATTAAGAACTTTGAAACAAAAGTTACTTTAGCTGACGTTGGTACTGTTATACAAGTTGGTGACGGTATCGCAAAAATCTATGGCTTAGATAAATGTATGGCTGGTGAACTTTTAGAGTTCGAAGGCGACGTTTATGCTATGGCATTAAACCTTGAAGAAGACTATATCGGTGCTGTTATGATGGGCTCTGACGAAAACATTAAAGAGGGCGATAAAGTTAAAAGAACAGGTAAAATCGTAGAAGTTCCTGTTGGAGCTGCTATGAGTGGACGTGTTGTTAATGCATTAGGTATGCCAATCGATGGCAAAGGACCTATCGCAAACGAAGGATATCGTCCAGTAGAAACAGCATCAACTGGGGTTATCGAAAGAAAATCAGTTGATACTCCACTTCAAACTGGTATCAAAGCTATCGACGCTATGATTCCTATCGGTAGAGGTCAACGTGAGCTTATCATCGGTGACAGACAAACTGGTAAAACAACAATTGCAATCGATACAATCATCAACCAAAAAGGTAAAGATGTTCTTTGTGTATATGTTGCCATTGGTCAAAAACGTTCAACAGTTGTTGGTATCGCAGAAGAATTACAAAAAGCTGGAGCTATGGATTATACAACAATCGTAGCAGCGACAGCTTCTGAACTTGCGCCACTTCAATATATCGCACCTTATGCTGGTGTTTCTATCGCAGAACATTTTATGTATCAAGGCAAAGATGTATTAATCATTTATGATGATTTATCAAAACACGCAGTAGCTTACAGAACTCTTTCGCTATTACTTAAACGTCCTCCTGGACGTGAGGCATATCCTGGTGATGTTTTCTACATTCACTCAAGACTTTTAGAAAGAGCGGCTAGACTTTCTGATGCTTTAGGCGGCGGTTCAATCACTGCTTTACCTATCATCGAAACTCAAGCTGGTGACGTTTCTGCCTATATCCCGACTAACGTAATCTCTATTACTGACGGTCAAATTTTCTTAGAATCTGAACTTTTCAATGCTGGTATTAGACCTGCTGTTAACCCTGGTATTTCGGTATCTCGTGTTGGTGGTGCTGCTCAAATTAAAGCTATGAAAAAATTATCAGGTCCTTTAAAGCTTGCTTATTCTCAATACAAAGAGCTTGAAAGTTTCGCACAATTCGGCTCGGACTTAGATGATGATACTAAAAACAGACTTGAGCAAGGTAAACGTATCGTTCAAGTTTTAAAACAAAATCAATCAAGCCCATATCCAGTTGAGCATCAAGCAATCAGTATTTTTGCAGTTATTAATAACCATTTAAAAGATATAGCTGTTGAAGATATCGTTAAATTTGAAAAAGAATTTATCGAATATGTTGAAAATGCTTGCCCTGAAATCTTAAACGAGATTAGAGAAACTAAAGAAATTAAAGATACTGATAGACTTGTTTCAGCGATTAACGAATTTAAAAAGAAATTCATAGCATAAGGAGGACTAATTTATGGCTTCCGGAAATATGAAAGAAATTAAAAATCGTATTAAAAGTGTTAGCTCTACGATGCAAATAACTAAAGCTATGGAACTTGTTGCGTCATCAAAATTAAGACGTGCAAAAGAGAAATCTATGAAAACTGCACCTTATTTTGAGGCTTTATATGGAACTATGTGTGACATTGCGATGTCTAATAAAGAATTTACTTCGCCGTATACTAAAAAACGCGAAATTAAAAACTCTTTATATCTAGTAATCGCCGGTGAAAGAGGTCTTGCAGGGGGATACAACTCAAATGTATTCAAACTTGTTAAGGCTGAAACTGCTGAAAAAAATGCAAAATTTGTATCTATTGGTAAAAAAGCGACTGAGTTTGTTAAAAAATATAACGCCGAAGGATTTATTTCTTCACACGATGATATTTTAGACGATGTTACTTTTTCAAATGTAGACGCAATATCAGCACATATTTGTGAACTTTATAAAAAAGGCGAGATTGATGAAGTTTCTGTGGTTTATACTGAAATTTTATCACCTTTAGAGCAAGCACCAAACATGCTGAATGTGCTTCCTTTAGCTGAATTAAAATCAGATAAAGAAATTGGAAGACTAATGCTTACAGAATACGACCCTGGCAGTGAAGAAGTATTTAATCAAATTGTTCCGAAATATATTTCGGGGATTATTTATGGAGCTGTTATTGAATCTTATGCTTCAGAGCAAGCAGCAAGACGTGTCGCAATGGAATCTGCTTCGGATAACGCGTCAGATATGATTGACAATCTAAGTCTTATCTATAACAGAGCAAGACAAGATGCTATCACGCAAGAAATTACAGAAATCGTTGCAGGCGCAAGTAAGTCTTAAAGAAGGAGTAATATATGGAAAATATAGGAACAGTCGTACAGATTATCGGACCGGTTGTCGACGTTAAATTTGGTCATGACAATCTGCCAAAACTGTTAAATGCTATTGAAATCGAACTAAATGGCAAACCACTAATCATCGAGGTTGCTCAACACGTTGGTGGCGACACTGTTAGATGTATTGCGATGTCGTCGACAGACGGTCTTGTTCGTGGTGCAAAAGCAATTGACACTGGTCGTGCGATATCTGTACCAGTAGGTCGTGATACTTTAGGAAGAATTTTCAATGTTTTAGGACAGGCTGTTGATAACAAAGAACAACCTAGATGCGAAACTTGGGAAATCCACAGAGAAGCACCTGCTTATGATGAGCAAAACTCAAGCACAGAAATGTTTGAAACTGGTATCAAAGTAATCGACCTTATCGCACCTTACGCAAAAGGTGGTAAAATCGGTCTATTCGGCGGTGCCGGCGTTGGTAAAACAGTTTTAATTCAAGAACTTATCTCGAATATCGCAAGAGAACATGGTGGTTTATCTGTTTTCGCTGGTGTTGGAGAAAGAACAAGGGAAGGTAATGACCTTTACCATGAAATGATTGAATCAGGAGTTATTGAAAAAACTGCTCTTGTTTTCGGTCAAATGAACGAGCCTCCTGGGGCTAGAATGAGGGTTGCTCTTTCTGGTCTTACTATGGCTGAATACTTTAGAGATCAAGAAAACCAAGACGTGCTTTTATTCGTTGATAACATCTTCAGATTTACGCAAGCAGGTTCAGAGGTTTCGGCGCTACTAGGCCGTATGCCATCTGCCGTTGGTTACCAACCAACTCTTGCAACTGAAATGGGTGCGTTACAAGAACGTATCACATCAACTAAAAAGGGTTCTATCACATCGGTTCAAGCAGTTTATGTACCAGCCGATGACTTAACTGACCCAGCACCGGCTACTACTTTCGCCCATCTTGATGCTAAAACAGTTTTATCAAGACAAATCGCGTCTATGGGTATCTACCCTGCCGTTGACCCACTTGATTCAACATCTAGAATTCTAACTCCTGAAATTGTTGGTGCTGAGCATTATGCAGTAGCACTAAAAGTTCAAGAATTACTTCAAAGATACAAAGAACTTCAAGATATCATCGCAATCCTAGGTATGGATGAGCTTTCTGATGAAGATAAAATCATCGTAGCAAGAGCTAGAAAAATTCAAAGATTCTTATCTCAACCATTCTCAGTTGCAGAAAACTTCACAGGTTTAAAAGGTGCTTATGTACCTGTTAAAGAAACTGTTCGTGGTTTTAAAGAAATCATTGAAGGAAAACACGATAGTTTACCAGAATCGGCGTTCCTACTTGTTGGAACTATCGAGGAAGCAATAGAAAAAGCTAAGAAAGGAGCATAATTATGGCCACTTTTAAAGTGAAAATTATAACTCCTGAACGCGAAGCTTTTAGCGGAGAAGCGACTAAAATTGTTGCAAGAACCACTGTCGGTGACGTTGGTTTGATGGCAAGACATGTAAATTATGTTGCAGGTCTAGGTATCGGAGCGTTTACGCTAATTTCTGACGAAGGCACTAAATATGGTGCGGCTGCGAGTGGATTTGTTTCATTTGTAAATAATGAAGCGACAATCGTTACAGACTTTTTTGAATGGGCAGATGAAATAGATGTGTCTCGTGCTGAAAAAGCCATGGAAAAAGCTAAAACTGAGATTTCTAATAAAAAAGAAAAATCGGATTTAATCGCTATGGAAATTAAGCTTAAAAAAGCTCTTAACAGAATCGACGTATCAAAAATGTAATAAAAAGCTACACTAATTAGTTTTAGTGTGGCTTTTTTGCTTTTCTTTAAAAGCTCGATGGATGAGATTTACTTTTATGATAAAATGAGCGTCCATGTATTAGCTGTACTTATATATGTATTAAAATAATTAATTTTACTTATAAATACATATATGTTAGAATTGTATTTAGAGAGTAAACAATTTTAGTTTTCAGAATGGAGAATTTTATGAAACGTCTTTATGTTGAAAAAAGGTCTGGATTTAATGTTCAAGCTATTAATTTGCTGGAAGATTTAAAACAAAACCTTAAACTTGACACGCTAACTAACCTTAGAATTGTAAACAGATATGATATTGAGAATTTAGAGGATAAGTTCTATGATATCGCGAAAAATACAATTTTTTCAGAACCAAATGTTGATATTTGCCATGATGAAATATTAGAAATAGACACAAAAAATGTACTTGCAGTTGAGTTTTTGCCTGGGCAATATGATGCAAGAGCTAGTTTTGCTGCTGAATGTGCAAATATTGTAACATCTGGTACAAAACCGACTGTTAAAACAGCAACTATCTATCTATTTTATGGTGAAATTTCTGCAAGTGATTTCACTAAAATTGAAAAATATTTAATA
>CAYJLC010000041.1:6723-10596 GCA_964370735.1 uncultured Oscillospiraceae bacterium | reverse complement strand
CCAGTAGAAAGTCATAAAGCTAATTTAGAAAAACCAGAGTCGCTTAAAACAGAGCTTGACGAGGTGCTAGATGTTGAAGTTTTAAATGGATTTACAGACTTTTCTGATGCAAATTTAGATGAATTTAGGATTGAAAAAGGTCTTTCTATGACTGTTAATGATCTTAAAATGATTAGAGATTATTTTAAAATTACGGAAAATCGCAATCCATCTATCACAGAAATTAAAGTTATTGACACATATTGGTCGGACCACTGTCGTCACACGACTTTTATGACCAAACTTGACAAAGTTACTTTCGAAAATGACTATATTAAGGAAATTTTCGACGATTATATTAAAACACGCGAAGAATTAGGTGTTAAAAAACCTGTATGTTTAATGGATATGGCTACTGTTGCAGTAAAATATCTTAAAAAGACAGGTAAACTTAATGATTTAGACGAATCTGATGAGATTAACGCTTGTTCTATTAAAATTAAAGTTGATGTTAATGGTGTCGACGAAGATTATCTATTAATGTTCAAAAATGAAACACACAATCACCCAACTGAAATCGAGCCTTTTGGTGGCGCTGCTACTTGTTTAGGTGGTGCAATAAGAGATCCACTTTCTGGTAGAAGTTATGTTTATCAAGCGATGCGTGTTACTGGTGCTGCTGACCCAAGAGAGGCTATCGAGGACACCATAGAAGGTAAACTTCCGCAAAGAATTATCACAACTAAAGCTGCGCAAGGATATAGCTCGTATGGTAACCAAATCGGTCTTGCGACTGGTGGCGTTTACGAGATTTATGACGAAGGTTATAAGGCGAAAAGAATGGAAGTTGGTGCTGTAATTGCAGCAGCTCCTATGGAAAATGTTGTTCGTATACATCCTGAAGCTGGCGATGTTATCTTGCTTTTAGGTGGTAGAACTGGACGTGATGGAATCGGTGGTGCTACTGGTTCGTCAAAAGTTCATACTGAAAAAAGTGTTGAAAAAAGTTCGTCAGAAGTTCAAAAAGGTAACCCTGTTACTGAAAGAAAAATCCAACGTTTATTTAGAAATCCAGATGTTACGACGCTTATCAAAAAATGTAATGACTTTGGTGCTGGTGGTGTTTGTGTTGCAATAGGTGAACTTGCTGACAGCCTTGAAATTAACTTAGATTTAGTACCAAAAAAATATGAAGGACTTGATGGAACAGAGCTTGCGATTTCTGAATCTCAAGAGAGAATGGCTATTGTAATCGAGCCTCAAAATGTTGAAAAATTCCTAGCTTATTGCGAAGAAGAAAATCTAGAGGCTGTAAAAGTTGCCGATGTTAATGATTCAGGCAGACTTGTTATGAAATGGCGTGGGAAAGAAATTTTCTCTGTTGAGCGTGCATTTTTAGATACAAATGGTGCTACTTCTGAAATGAATGCAAATGTTAAAACTGCTGATTTATCATTCTTTAACGAAGAAAACTATGCGTATTCTAGCCAAAAAGACGCGTTAATCGATGTTTTATCGGACATTAACGTGTGTTCTAAAAAAGGTCTTTCGGAGAATTTCGACTCGACTATCGGTGCAGGAACGGTTGTTATGCCATTTGGTGGTAAAAATATGATTACAGAGCCTTGTGGTATGGTTGCAAAAATCCCTGTTTTAAATGGCGAAACTAACACTTGTTCGCTTATGACTTACGGATACAATCCAAAACTTATGAAAAAATCGACTTTCCACGGTGGAATTTACGCTGTTGTTGAGTCTTTAGCAAAAATAACTGCTCTAGGTGGCGACTATTCGGCTTGCCGTCTATCACTTCAAGAATATTTCGAGAGATTAACTGATGAAACTTCATGGGGGAAACCACTTTCTGCTATTTTAGGTGCATATTTAGCACAAAAAGAAATCGGAACTGGTGCTATCGGTGGTAAAGACTCAATGTCTGGTACATTTAAAGATATGAAAGTTCCAGAAACTCTAATTTCTTTCGCTGTTACTACTGAAAAAACTGGAAATATTATCACTCCTGAACTTAAAAACACTAATTCGACTATCGTTTTAGTTGATATCGAAAAAGATGAAAATTTTGTTCCGAATTTTAATAATTTACATAGCCAATATAGCAAAGTTTATGGTATAATGAAAGATGGAAAAGTTCTTTCGGCGAAAGCTGTTTCTTTTGGTGGCGTTATTGCTACTTTAGCGAAAATGGCGATGGGGAATTCTATCGGTTTTGATTTAACTACTGATATGAACATTAAAGCTGAAAAAATTGGAGCTTTAGTGCTTGAAGTGGCTGATGAAAGCGTTCTTTCTGGTATTAATTACACTGTAATTGCTAAAACGAATGACAAATCAGCGATTAATTTTAACGATGGACAAGCTATAAGCCTAAGCGATGTTATTAAAAATTACGAAGAACCACTTGAAAGCGTATTTAAAACTGACGCTCCAATTTCTGGCGATGTTAAAAATATATCTTTCACTGGTGGAAATACAATTAAAAGAGAAATTTTAGGTGCAAAACCTCGCGTATTTATCCCAGTTTTCCCAGGAACTAACTGCGAATATGACACAAAACGTGCTTTTGATAATGCTGGCGGTATCGGCGAAGTATTCGTATTTAGAAACACAAACCCAGGTGATATTGATTATTCAGTTAATGAGTTTGTAAAACGTATTAATAATTCACAAATTATTGCAATCCCTGGTGGTTTCTCGGCTGGTGATGAGCCTGATGGCTCGGCGAAATTTATCGCATCAGTTTTCAGAAATCCAAAAATCACAGACGCTGTTCACGATATGCTTTACAAGCGTGATGGTCTTATGATTGGTATTTGTAACGGTTTCCAAGCTTTAATTAAGCTAGGTTTACTTCCAACTGGCTATATTTCTGAAATCACAGAAGATATGCCGACGCTTACATTCAATAAAATCACTCGTCATATTTCTTGTATGTCTGAAACAAAAATCACATCTAATTTATCTCCTTGGTTAAATGGAACTAAGGTAGGGGATACTCATAAAGTTGCAATGAGCCATGGCGAAGGTAGATTTGTTGCATCTGATGCAGTTTTAGCGGAACTAATAGCTAACGGACAAATTGCAACGCAATATGTTGATACGTTTGGCAATGCATCTTTGCTTACAAAATTCAATCCGAATGGTTCGACTATGGCTATTGAGGGTATCACAAGTAAGGACGGTAGAATTTTAGGTAAAATGGGTCACTCTGAGCGTATCGGTGATGGTCTTTACAAAAATATTATAGGAAATACCGACCAAAAAATCTTTGAGTCTGGTGTTAAATATTTCGGCTAGCACACGAGTGTGCATTTATAAAAATATATTAAAAATTATAATAAAAACAATTATCTATTAAGGAGATTTAAAATGAAAGTTGCAGTAATAATGGGTTCTGACTCAGATTTAGACGTAGTAAAAGGTACATTAAAAGTATTTAAAAAGTTCGGTGTTGAATATTCTTTAAGAGTAATTTCTGCTCATAGAACACCTGAAATCGCTTTTGATTTTGCAAAAAATGCAGAAGCAGAAGGTTTTGAAGTAATCATCGGTTGTGCTGGAAAAGCTGCTCACTTACCAGGAGTTTTAGCTGGTATTTCAACTTTACCAGTAATCGGTTTACCAATTAAATCAAGCACAATGGACGGACTAGACAGCTTACTTTCTATCGTTCAAATGCCTTCTGGTGTTCCTGTTGCAACTGTTGCAATTAATGGTGCTGAAAACGCAGGTTTACTTGCTGTTCAAATTCTTTCAGTTAAATATGATGAATTAAAAGTAAAATTCAAAGAATTCAAAGCTGAAATGCGTGATGGCGTAATCAAAAAAGACGAAAAAGTTCAAGGCGAATAGTCGGTAGCACCGACAGGCAATAAA
>CAYJLC010000041.1:0-6623 GCA_964370735.1 uncultured Oscillospiraceae bacterium | reverse complement strand
GAAAAACACGTTTTAATCGAATATAAAGATGATGCAACTGCATTTAATGGCGAGAAAAAAGGAACAATTTTAGGTAAAGGCGTAATTAATAACGTTATGAGCGCTGAAATGTTCAAAATGCTTGAAGAAAACGGTATTGAAACACACCACGTTGAACTTCTTTCAGATAGAGAATCTTTAGTTAAAAATGTTACAATCATTCCTTTAGAAGTAATCGTTCGTAATATCGCAGCAGGTTCTTTCACAAAAAGACTTGGTATCGAAGAAGGAACAGTTTTAAAACGTCCTTTATTTGAAATCTGCTACAAAGACGATAGCCTAGGCGACCCGTTCATCACTGAAGAAATTGCTGACATCCTAGACCTTGCAGAACCAGGTCAAGTAGCTGAAATCAAAGCTATGGCTCTTAAAATCAATGATTTAATGGTAGCTTTTTTCAAAACTAAAAACATCCTTTTAGTTGACTACAAACTTGAGTTTGGTATGTTTGAAGGAAGAATTATTTTAGCTGATGAAATTTCTCCAGATACTTGTAGACTTTGGGATTCTGAAACTAAAGAAAAACTGGATAAAGATAGATTTAGACGCGATATGGGCAATGTTGAAGATGCTTATAACGAAGTTATGAAAAGACTTAAAGGTGAGTAAAATGTTTGATAAATTAAGCGAAGAATGCGGTGTCTTTGGGATTTATTCCAAAAAAGGCGAAATCGACGTTTCAAGATACATTTACTACGGACTAATTGCCCTTCAACACAGAGGGCAAGAAAGTGCTGGTATCGCGACTTATAAAGACAGAAAAATAGCTTATTATAAAGAAATGGGACTAGTTCGTGAAGTTTTTAATCAAGAAAATATCTTTAAGATGCTTGATGGAAATATTGGACTTGGTCACGTTAGATATTCAACAACTGGTGATAGCTTTAGCTCAAATGCACAGCCTCTAGTTGTGTCATACAAAGGTGGTTCGATTGCACTTGCACACAATGGTAACCTTATCAATGCACTTGGTATCAGAGAAGAACTAGAAGACAATGGCGCGACTTTCCAAACAACTATCGACAGTGAAGTTATCGCGAAATTAATCGCAAAAGGTTATCCAAAAGTAGGATATAAACAAGCGATTATCGATGCGTGTAACGAAATCAAAGGTGCTTTTGCTTTAGGAATTATCTGCGAAGATAAATTAATCGGCGTAAGAGACCCTAACGGCTTACGTCCACTAGCTGTTGCAAGATACAAAGATGGTTATGTAATTTCATCAGAAACGGCTGCGTTTAACGTAATTGGTGCTGAATATATCAGAGATGTTTTACCTGGGGAAATGATTATAATTGACGAAAATGGTATCGACTCTATAATGTATAACGAAACTGCTAAATGTGCGACATGTTCATTTGAGTATGTATATTTTGCTCGTCCAGACTCGGTAATCGATAAAATCAGCGTTTACGAAACACGTATCAAAATGGGTAAAATTCTAGCTAGAAACGACGACTGGAAAATTCAGGCTGATGTTGTTATGGCTGTTCCTGATAGTGGTACTGTTGCTGCGATTGGGTACGCCGAGGGTGCTGGAATTCCATTCCGTGAAGGTCTTCTTAAAAATAAATACTTAGGAAGAACATTTATTGCGCCTACGCAAGAAGAAAGAGAGCTTTTAGTATCGCTAAAACTTTCTGTTTTAAAAGAAAATGTTAAAGGTAAAAGAGTTGTATTAGTCGACGACTCTATCGTTCGTGGTACAACTTCAAAAATTATCGTAAAAATGCTAAGACAAGCTGGAGCCAAAGAAGTTCACCTTAGAGTTTCAAGCCCACCTGTTGCACATTCTTGTTATTTCGGTATCGACACACCAGACAGAGAAAAATTAGTCGGCGCTGTGATGACAGTTGACGAAATTAACGATTTAATTGGTACAGATACTTTAAGATATTTAAGTGTAGACGATTTAAACGAGGCTATTGGAATAAACGACACTTGTAGAGCATGTTTTAACGGTGTTTATCCGATAGATGTTCCAAAAAACCTTACAAAACTTGTTTTTGAAGAAAGATAGTCCACTTGTGGAGAAATGGAGATTATAATGCAAGAATCATTAACTTATAAAGACTCAGGTGTTGATACTCACGAAGGTCAACGTGCTGTTTCGCTTATGAAAGACCATGTTAAAAAAACATTCTCTGAAAATGTTTTAACTGGTTTAGGCTCATTTGGTGGAATGTTTAGTTTAGGGAAAATCAAAATGGAAGAACCTGTTTTGGTTTCTGGTACTGACGGTGTTGGAACTAAGCTTAAAATCGCATTTTTGATGGACAAACACGACACAGTAGGACAAGATTTAGTTGCTATGTGTGTTAACGATATTTTATGTCAAGGCGCAAGACCTCTTTTCTTCCTAGACTATTTTGCAACAGGCAAGCTAAAAGCCGAAAAAGTTGCCGAGGTTGTAGGTTCAATAGCTAACGCTTGTGCTGATACTGGCACTGCTTTAGTAGGTGGAGAAACTGCTGAAATGCCTGATTTTTATGAAGAAGGCGAATATGATTTGGCTGGTTTTTGCGTGGGTATCGTAGATAGAAAAGATATCGTTGACGGAAGCAAAATCAATGTTGGTGATAAAATTATCGGCATTAGCTCATCTGGTTTCCACTCAAATGGTTATTCTTTAGTTCGTAAAGTGTTTTTTGATAAAATGGGTTACACTGTTGACAGTAAAGTTGATGGTTTAGATGGTACTTTAGGCGAAAATCTTTTAACTCCGACTAAACTTTATGTAAAACCTGTTTTAGATGTGCTAGAAAACGTAAAAGTTAACGGTATGGTTCACGTTACTGGTGGCGGATTCTTCGAAAATATTCCTCGTGTTTTAGCCGATGGTCAAAACGCGAAAATGTATATAAATGAAATCGAAACACCGAAAATCTTCGATGTAATTAGGAAGTGCGGTAATATCGAACGTGATGAGATGTATTCTGCGTTCAACATGGGTGTTGGATTTATGATTTTCGTGAGTGAAGCTGACGTTGCTAAAACGATTGAAGTTTTATCTAAACACGGCGAAAACGCGAAAGTTATCGGCGAAGTTATCGCTGGCGAAAAAGGTGTGACATTATGCGAGTAGCAGTGCTTGTTTCTGGTGGTGGCAGTAATTTGCAGTCGCTTATTGACGCAAACTCGAAAAACTACGAAATTTCACTTGTAATCGCTGATAGAGAGGGTGCTTTTGGTCTTGAAAGAGCAAAAAACCACTCTATTGCAAATTTCTATGTTGGGAAGAAAAATTTCGGCGACAATAAAAACGACGAAATTTTGCGTCTTTTAAACGAATACAAAATCGATGTGATTGTCCTTGCTGGATATCTGTCGATTATACCAGAAAAATTTGTCGAAAAATATCCAAATAAAATCATCAATATCCACCCGTCGCTAATTCCTAGCTTTTGTGGCATGGGATATTACGGAAGAAAAGTTCACGAGGCTGTTTTCTCTCACGGTGTAAAACTAACTGGTGCTACTGTTCATTTTGTAAATGCTGGTGTTGATACTGGGGAGATTATTTTGCAAGACTGTGTTTGTGTCGAAGACCAAGACGATGTGGATTCTATTGCAGCAAAAGTGCTTAAAATCGAGCATAAATTATTACCAAAGGCACTTGATTTGTTGTGCCAAGAAAAAATTATAATTAAAAACAACCGTACTTATATAGGAGGCTAAAATGAGAGCATTAATAAGCGTATCTGATAAAACTGGAATTGTAGATTTTGCAAATAGACTAGAAAAAATGGGTGTTGATATCATTTCAACTGGTGGCACACACAAAAAACTTTCTGATAGTGGCGTTAAAGTTATCGAAGTGGACGAAATCACTAAATTTCCAGAGTGTTTAGATGGTCGTGTGAAAACACTTCACCCGAATATTTTCGCTGGAATTTTAGCTATGCGCGATAATGCTGAGCACATGGACACTATAAAAAACTTTGAAATTGGCACTATCGATATTATTGTTGTAAATTTATATCCGTTTAAAGAAACTATCTCAAAGCCAAATGTGAAATTTGAAGATGCTATTGAAAACATCGATATCGGCGGTCCTTCTATGCTAAGAGCTGCTGCGAAAAATTACAAAGATGTTGCAGTTATCACTGACCCTGCTGACTACGAAGTTGTTTTAAAAGAACTAGAAGAAACTGGTTCAGTTTCACTTGAAACAAAATACAGATTAGCACTTAAAGTTTTCTCAGAAACAGCTGCTTATGATGCTTTAATTTCTAAATATTTAAGAGAGAGAATTGACGAAAAATTCACAGATAAAATCACTCTTACTTTTGAAAAACAACAAGATATGAGATATGGCGAAAATCCTCACCAAGATGCTTGTTTCTATAAAGAAACTCTAGGTTATGACGCTGGAATTACTGCTGGCGAGCAACTTTGGGGCAAAGAGCTTTCATATAACAACATAAATGACGCAAATGGTGCAATAAATCTTCTTAAAGAATTTGGTGATGCTCCAACTGTAATCGCTGTTAAACATAGTTCACCTTGTGGTGTTGGTACGGACATCGACCTTTATGGTGCATATAAAAAAGCATATTTATGTGACCCAGTTTCAATTTTTGGTGGAATTGTTGCTACAAATAAGGTTATTGATGAGAAAACTGCAAGAAAAATGAACGAAATTTTCCTTGAAGTAATCATCGCACCTGATTTTTCTGAAACTGCGTTAAATATTTTCAAAGATAAGAAAAATTTAAGACTTATTAAACTTCCTAATATCACGAAAAAATTAACTGCTGAACTTAATATCAAAAAAGTTTCTGGTGGTTTATTAATTCAAGATTTAGACGTTTTAGACATTACAAATGATTATAAAGTTGTGACAGATAGAATTCCTAGTGCGACTGAAGTTGAAGATATGCTTTTTGCTATGAAAGTTTGTAAACACACAACTTCTAATGGTATTGTTTTTGCGAAAAACGGTGGTACTATTTCTATCGGTGGTGGACAAGTTTCGCGTGTTTGGTCGGTTGAAAACTGTGTAAACCACGCAAGCGAGAGTATTTTAGGTGCTGTTATGGCATCAGATGCGTTCTTCCCATTTAGAGATGCTGTTGATTTAGCTGCAAAAAATGGCGTTAAGGCTATAATTCAACCAGGTGGCTCGGTTCGTGACCAAGAAGTTATTGACGCTTGTAATGAGTACGGAATTGCTATGGTTATGACTGGAAACAGACATTTTAAACACTAAGGAGCAGATATTATGAAAGTATTAATTATAGGTTCTGGTGGTAGAGAGCATGCGCTTTTAGAGGCTGTTAAAAAGAGCGAAAAAGTCAGTAAAATTTACGCTATGCCAGGAAACGCTGGCATGGATGCAGAGCTTGTTGATATCTCGGTAAACGACATCAAAAAAGTTGCTGATTTTGCCGAAGAAAATAAAATAGATTTAACTATTGTAGGTCCGGAAGTTCCTTTGGTTTTAGGTCTTGCCGACGAATTTAACGCTCGTTCACTTCGTGTGATCGGTGTTGATAAGGCTTGCGCTAGATTTGAGGGGAGTAAGGATTTCACAAAAGAATTTCTTTACAAATATAAAATTCCAACAGCCGAGTATACTACTTTTACAGAGTTTGATAAAGCTGTCGAAAACATCGGAATTTACGGTTTTCCAATGGTAATCAAAGCTGACGGTTTGGCTGCTGGTAAAGGTGTTATTATCGCCCAAAATGAAGCAGAGGCAAAAGAAGCTTTACACGACATTATGGTGAAGAAAGTTTTCGGCGAAAGCACTGTTGTAATCGAAGAATTTTTAGACGGAATTGAAGCGTCTATTATATGCTTTGTTGATGGGAAAACTATTGTGCCACTTGCGACAGCGCAAGACTATAAACGTGCTTATGATAACGATTTAGGACTAAATACTGGTGGAATGGGTACTTATTCACCAAGTTTTGTAATTGATGATACACTTAATAAAACTATTTATGACACGATTTTAAAACCGACATTAGACGGATTTTGCGACAGTGGATTAACTTACAAAGGCATTCTTTTTGTGGGTATTATGATTAAAGAAAATGTGCCAAAAGTTATAGAATTTAACGTGCGTTTTGGTGACCCTGAAACTCAAGTTATACTTCCACGATTAGAAACAGATATTATTGATATCTTTAATGCAATTATTGATGGAAATTTAGCTGAAATCGACGTTAAATGGTCAGAACAATCAGCAGTTTGCGTTGTTTTAGCGTCAGACGGCTACCCAGGCGACTACAAAAAACACATTCCAATCACTTTTGATGACGGAATTGATGTTTCTGTTTTACACGCTGGAACTACGATGAAAGACGGTGCACTAGTTACAAACGGTGGTAGGGTGCTAAATGTCGTGTCTTTAGGCGAAAATGTAGCTGATGCACGCGAAAAAGTATATAAAAATTTAGAAAAAATTCATTTTGAGGGCAAAATGTTTAGAACAGACATTGCTCTTAGAAAAGAGGTATAGAATGCTATCTGATATCGAAATAGCAAGACAAGCCGAAATTCGTGATATTCGTGAAATAGCGAAAAAAATCAATATTTCGGAAGGTAATCTTGAACTTTATGGTAAATATAAATCA
>CAYJLC010000040.1:4230-17324 GCA_964370735.1 uncultured Oscillospiraceae bacterium | reverse complement strand
GTCTAACCTATGACGGATTTTTTTCGTCGCAATCTATATTCATCTATACTTACCTACTTTTTCTGTCGAGTAATTGTACGCTGAAACCCAAATTACAAGAAAATAGCTCTCCCACATAGGGAAAGCCATCTAAATTTACAAAAATTCAACTTTACAATGATTTACTCTACCGGCTTAATATCCGAAGTCACCCAATATGCTTCAGACATTGGCATAACAACACCTGTTATTAAATCGTTGCTCGTTAAATTACTTGTATAAACTCCATGCACCATAACAGCAGATTCGTCTATTAAAACTTGTTGTAAATCAACGATGATTTCTTTTTGTGCGTTAGCATCTAATTCTAAAATTAACTGCTCATACAAAGCATCGTAAGTTTCACTTTCAAAATTACCATGATTCATACCACTAGGGCTTTTCGAGTAGAAACTTTCAAGAAAAGATACAGGGCTTCCGTCAGGAACTGTCATCCAGCTACAACTAGCAAGGTCAAATTCGCCTGCCGTAGTCATATTCCAAACTGTTGTCGAATCTACGATTTGAACATTAACACCTATACCTAATTCTTGCAGATTTATCTCTACTGCCTCACAAATAACGTCTAAACTTTTGTTTGTAGACCCAATAAAATCAATAACAATGTCTTCATTATCAATTTCACGAATACCATTCCCATCACTATCAACAATTCCAGCATCATCAAGCATTTTATTTGCTTTTTCTATATCATAAGGAGTTTTGTCCACTAATTCCTCAAATCCATAATCTAAAGTGCTCGGTAATATAGCATAACCCGCTGTATAAATCCCACCAGTAGTGATATTTGCAATCGTTTCATCATCAATTGCTAACAACACAGCCTCTCGTAATGTGTCATTACTTAAAACGCCTTCTTGATTAATATAAGAAAACGCAGTTCTTGCGCTTAGTGTTTCATAAACTTCATAATCTTCTGAATTACGCAAGAAATCTAAGTCGTTTGCTGTTGTAATACTATCAACAAGGTCGACATCTCCAGATTGTAAAGCAAGTGCTTTAGTAGTGCTGTCTGTCATATAAATAAGTTCTAAATTCTCAAATCCTACATCTCCGTTCCAGTAATTATCATTAGCAACAAGCTTTGCAGAAACACCAACACTATGTTCTGTTACAACATAAGGACCAGTACCAATCGGCATTAAGTCCATATCTTCTGTGCCTGTAACATCTAAAATCACAAAGTTTACATGAGATAAAATTTTCGATAAATCAACATAAGGTTTTTTCGTCGTAATAGTAATCGTATTTGCTGTATCGTCAGCCTCTATCGTATCCACTAAAATAAATTGTGAAACTTTATTCGCCCCACCACCAGTAGCTTCTTGTTCATAGATATAATCTAAGCTTGCTTTAACTTTAGTAGCTGTCATTTCTTCGCCATTAGAAAACTGCACATCATCACGAAGTGCTATTTCCCAAACTGTTTTTTCATCATTCACAGTATATCCAGTTGCAAGATTAGGAGTAGCATTCATAGCTTCGTCGAATATAAATAATGTTTCTCCAATACCATATCTAGCTGTTCCCCAAGCAGAGTTAGCATCTGCCGATGGGTCAAGTGAATTTGAAAAATTGCTACAACCGACTGTCAATGTGTCCTTTACCCCACTGTCTGAAGATTGACCACACCCCGCAAGTATAAAAGCAGTAGCTAAAAGCATTACCCTCAATAGATTTTTTTTCATAGTTAGTTTTCCCCTCTGTCGATAAATTAAGTAAAATTAAACATGTAGGTTACCGTTCGGTAATTTTGTATCATTGATACATAAAACCATTTTTTAATTATACATTAATTATTTTTTAATGTCAATTAATTTTCCAAATATTTAATATACTATTTTTATTGTATCAATTGACAATATATTTTTTTTGTTATATACTAATATAGACTTATTATTTAAGAAGGTGATTTATATGGACATAAAAAAGAGTTTTTGCACAGAATGCAACCACGATGTAGAGCTTGAAGTGAAAAACACTACATTAAAAGGGACATTAAAAGGCGAAGAAATTTTATATGAAGGCAAAGTTTTATATGGTTCTGATTGTCACCACGAAATTAAAGATAACGAAATCGTAAAACTTAATGAAAATATATTAAACGATACATTTCGCGAATATCATGGAATATTATCGCTAGATATAATACGAAAACTACCTAAAATTTATACAATAGGAAAGCGTCCGTTGTCAATCATTTTAGGCTGGGGCGAGCTTACTTTCACTCGTTATTACGAAGGGGATATCCCCTCTGCTACTTATGCAAATGTACTCACTGAAATATATAAATCCCCAACAGCATATCTAAAACTATTAGAACAAAGAAAAAATTTAATCGCTTTAAGCGCTTATAAAAAAAGCAAATCTACGACTTTAGAGCTCATAAAAAACAATACAGAAACTTCTGATATTTTCAATTATATCCTATTCAAATGCGACGATATAACTCACGCATCTATTCACAAACTTATGTACTATGTAGCAGGGTTTCATTTGGCGTTTTACAATGAAAACGTAACTTCTAAAAATTTAACGTTGCACGAAGATAGGTTAGAATTTGAAAATATCGTGATAAGCGATTTGATTTTCTCCTCTGAAAACGAGATTAAACTCTCTGTCACAGAAAAGCTAATTTGCGATAATGTTATCAAATACTTTGGCTGTTATAGTGGAAAAACTCTATCAAATTTCATTGATAATGAGCCACCTTTAATTAATGCAAGGATTTCTAACGAAAAATCAATACCTTATAGCGAACTTAAAGCCTTTTTCGAAAGCATAATCGCAAAATATAAAATGATTTCCCCTCTCGATATGCATTTATATGCTGACGAAAAATTTAAACTAAGATAGAAAAGAGCATAATTTTGAAAAAAAAGACCATTTATAATAGAATAATACAAATTATAATAACATTACTCGGAATAAGCAT
This sequence comes from uncultured Oscillospiraceae bacterium, assembly GCA_964370735.1. Lineage (GTDB taxonomy): Bacteria > Bacillota > Clostridia > Oscillospirales > Butyricicoccaceae > CAYJLC01. Next base: position 14,350 of record CAYJLC010000040.1, on the reverse strand, counting down.
TTTAACTTATGCACTGATTTATCTCGCTCCTGGTGACCCTATACGCACAATGTATATCTCGTCAGGCTCAATCCCCTCAGACGAAGTAATCGAAGAAACAAGGGAACTTTTAGGCCTTAATAAACCATTTTTAGAGCAATATTTTAATTGGATTGTAAATGTTCTAAAGGGTGATTTAGGCTATTCTTATTCATTAAGTGCCCCTGTTTCTAGCCTTATAATACCTCGAATTATAAATAGCTTTTATCTTACAATCACTTCACTTTTGTTTATGATGGTGATTTCAGTTCCACTAGGCATTATTTCAGCCGTAAAAAAAGATAAATTTATAGACTATGCTATACGAAGTTATACTTTTTTAGGTATATCTTCGCCGAATTTCTTTGTAGGAACCTTGCTTTTGTATTTTTTTGCACTAAAACTAAACTTGCTTCCTGTTGTGCCATTTAATATAAACTTCGAAAGCTTAATTTTACCTTCACTAACACTTGCGATAGCCATGTCTGCAAAATACATAAGACAACTGCGTACAATTGTTCTTGATGAACTTTCAAAAGAATATGTACAAGGTGCAAAAGCGCGTGGTTTCAAAATGAAACACATAATTTTTCGTGATGTTTCGATAAATATACTACCACCGATGATAACACTTTTAGCATTATCTTTTGGCTCACTTCTTTCTGGAGTTGCAGTAGTTGAAGTGATTTTTTCATATCCAGGAATAGGAAGTCTTGCAGTAAATGCCATAACTTCTTATGACTATAATTTAATACAAGCTTATGTATTAATAATTTCTGTAATATATATGACGGCAAATCTTTTGGTAGATATAGCTTATCCATATCTTGACCCACGTTTAAAAAACGGAGAGTAAAATGAAAAATAAAATATATGTACTTTTGCTAGGTATTTTAGCGTTGATTTTATTAATAATAGTTGTATTTGCAAATCAAATCGCACCATTCGACCCTAACATAGGAGATTTAAAAAACGCCTATATTCCCCCTAATGAAATAAATTTATTTGGCACAGATAGGCTTGGCAGAGATATTTTTTCACGAGTAATTTATGGTGTGCGAACATCAATGCTTATATCGTTGGTTTTAGTGTTTATTATATCGACCATAGGCACAGTTTTAGGCATATTAAGTGGTTATCTTGGTGGAATTGTTGACATAATAATCATGAGAATATCAGATATATTAATCTCATTTCCATCGATGGTTTTAGCAATTGCTCTTGCCGGAATTATGGGACCAAGTGTCCAAAATTCTATGTTTGCTATTTTTATAGTGACAATTAGCAAATACATCAGACTTTCACGAAGTTTGGTTTTAAAAATTAGAAACACTGAATATATAAAATCCGCAAAAGTAGTCGGAACAACAGACATAAATATAATAAAAAGGCATATTCTGCCTAATATCATTACACCTTTAATGGTAACTGCAAGCACCGACATCGGTACTATTATACTAGAAATATCTGCACTATCATTTTTAGGATTTGGAGTACCTGCAAGCATTCCAGAACTTGGGTATATGATAAGTGACGGCAGAACAAATATGCTATATACGCCATATCTTGTAGCTTTTCCAGGGCTTGCCTTGTTCTTTATTGTAAGCACTTGTAATTTAATTAGTGATAAAATTCGAGATTATTTGAATGCCTAAGGAGTAAAAATGTTAGAAATTGCGAATTTAAATATTTCATACGACAATAAAACAGTAGTAAAAAACCTAAATTTCACACTTAAAGAAGGCGAAACTGTTTGTATAGTTGGAGAAAGTGGTAGTGGCAAAACTACTATTTTGAAAACCATTATGAAACTTTTACCTGAAACTGCAAAAATCAATGATGGAAAGATTTTCTATAAAAACAAACCACTAAAACGCGTGTGCCCTACTGAAATATCAATTGTTTTTCAAGACACAAGGGCAACACTAAACCCCGTAAGAAAAATTGGTGTACAATTTATTGAATATATCAGAAAGCACAAGACATTAAAAAAATCAGAAGCTTATGAATTGGCTGTTAAAACATTAAAACAGCTAAATTTAGAAGAAAATGTAATGACTTTATATACTTTTGAACTTAGTGGTGGTATGATGCAACGTGTCGGACTTGCCTTTTCATTATCTTTAGCCCCAAAACTTCTGCTTTTAGATGAGCCGACTAGTGCTTTAGACGTTACGACGCAAGCTCAAGTTATTGATATGATTATGAAACTCAAAGATGAATTTAATGTCACGATTTTAATGATAACACACAATATTCCACTCGCTATTTTTATGGCAAACCGAGTTGCAGTTATGAAAGATGGAGAAATTGTAGAGATAAATTCTTCAAAAGAAATTCTTACAAACCCTAAATCTGAATATACCAAAAGTTTGATTTCAAATATCCCTAGATTGAAGGTGAATTAGTTGACTGAAATATTAAAAATTAAAAATATTAGCAAAAAATTTCACGATGTTAACGCATGTGATAATATTTCATTTGATGTGAAAACAGGTGAATTTCTAGCAGTTGTTGGCGAGAGTGGAAGTGGAAAAAGCACACTTGCTAAAATAATTTCTAATTTAGAAAAACCATCCACAGGTGAAGTTTATTATAAAGATTTGTGTTTAACAAAATTAAAGCCAAAAGAGCTCAGATTAAATAGAAAAAAACTTCAATTCGTGTCACAAGATACAGGTCAGTCGCTTAATCCTAAAATGAAAGTTCGTGATATAATTTGCGAGCCACTTTTAAATTTTAAACTTATTTCTAAAAAGCAGATTAATGAAACTGCAATAATGTATCTTAAAAGTGTAGGACTTGATGAATCGTTTTTGGATAAAAGAGCACATGAAATGAGTGGTGGGCAACGCCAACGTGTAAATATTGCAAGAGCGTTGACTTTAAATCCAGAAATTTTGCTTTTAGACGAGCCAACAAGCGCCTTAGACGTAATTTCACAAAGCAAAATTTTAGTCCTTTTAAAAAAATTGCAAAAGGATTATAACCTAACAATTTTGTTTATTTGCCACGATATTGCACTTGTCACTAATATATCTGACAGAATTGTGGTTATGAAAAATGCGAAATTAATCGAGATTATAAATACAAATCAAATCCAAATCCCAAAACTAAACGAATACACAAAAGAACTGCTACAAGCAACATTTGATTTAAAAAAATGTTCATGCAAATTTTCAGACGCATGCACTCATGCTTAAATTAAATATTCTTTTTAAAATCAAATTTCTATAAAAAACGGAGATGTATTATGAAAAATTATAAAATTTTAATCCTATCTAATTGCAAAGGTAGTGGTTTTGAAGATGACACTATTTTGAAAAATTCTTTCGAAAAAGATGGCCATATAGTCGATATCAACACTGTTGATTATGACGAAAATTTAGATGAAACCTATGATGTGATTATCCGTAGAAATACGTGGGTTAGTAGCACAGACGAGACAGAGGCACTTTATAAAAGCAACAAAAATCTGATAAATAGACTGAAAAACAAAAACATAAAAACAGTCAATTTAGTAGGCCTTGATGGTGAAGGCAAAGGCTACCTTTGCGATATGTTTTCTAATGGTGAGCAGGTTATTCCAACAATTAACACTAGAGCAAACATAGATTTACTTCCAAAATCTGCAAAATATGTCATTAAAGACATAAAATCTTTCGGAAATGGTTTATACCAAAGATTTGTAGATGCTTCTGATTTGCACGATGCATATACTGAAGGCGAAATAATTCAACCTTTTGTCGATTTTGTGTCCGAAGTTCAGTGCTATTATGTAGGTGAAGAGCTTATGTATGTTTTTGAGTATACTCCGTCAAAATATCCAAACTACCCACCGCCACAATTCATTGACCTTTCAGAAAATGATAAATCACTTTCTGATAAATATGCTAAATATTCAAACTTAAAACATGGTTTCCAAAGAATAGATTTTCTAAGAAGACCTGATAATAGCTTACTTTTAATGGAAATAGAGGACCACGCTGCCTTTATGAATTTGAGAAGATTACCAGAAGATATTCTTGAAAAAACGCTTACAAAATTCAAGGAAAATATTTATCAATTGTTATCATAATGATGTAATTTACAAATTATTTTCCCCTTCTTATCATAGCTCGAATTTATACGGCTAAATAGTTACTTAAAGCAGTTTGCAAGAAAGAAACTCCCTCTCACATATTGACTTTATTTACATTTTTTGCTATAATAATATTTATAATACAAATGAGTAAATCATAGATTTGCTCATTTTTTAAGCACTTGTCTTGTCGTCAACATATAAATTAGAAATTTTGCTAAAAACGTTCATTTATATGCATAAACTATATTCGGAGGTATACATAATGTTTTCCAAAAGGCTTAGCTCTATAAAAATTGTTACGGTCATTGTCTTCTTATCAATAGTATTCATAGGCTTACTAACAAATTGGGCTAAATCAAATACAGATGATGCAGTTATAAATGCAACACTTAGTGAAATGGATCAAATCGGTGTACAAATAGAACTTTTGCTTGAAGACATTATAGAAGAAGGCAGAGATGATTTATTGCTTATGGCTAAATATGCTGCAAATAATAATGTTTCATTCGATGAACTTGGCACATTTCTTAAAAGCCAGTCGCAATCCGAAGAATTTGACACATTATATTATATAGACCTTGACGGAAATGGTTATTCTCTCGACGGAACCCCTTATGACTTCTCTGACAACGAATCATACAAGCATGCTTTGCAAAATGAATTTATCGTAGCCGACCCACTTATGTCTTATGAAACAGACGAAATGGTGTTCAACTTTGCTGTTCCTGTCGTTGTAGAAAATGAAGTAATCGCGGTTTTATTTAGTGACGCTTTTATGACTGATTTTTTAAAGTCAGTAGAACTCAAAACAGAGGGCACAGGCGATATTTTTATTATTGACCACGACCTAAACCTTGTATTCTCCACAAGCGAAAATCACGTTGGCACTTCGTTCATCCCCGAAGGAGATGCCTCGGAGCTAGGACTTCAAAATATATCACAAGCACAATCGAATTTCTTACTGGGAAATAATGGTGGTTTTTCTTACAACTATTATGGCACAGATAAAGTAATGGTGTATTTCCCAATAGAAAACACCGATTGGGCACTCGCAATTAACGTCGAAGTAGATGGAATAAACGCAACGCTTACTACTGCAATAGAAATGTTCAAATTAGTTAGTAGTGTAGTATATTGGATTATAATTGCTATGGTTTTTTATATTTCAATCGCCAACACCCGCTCAGAGATAAAACTCAAAAAAACTGCTTATTATGACACGCTAACAGGACTACCAAACTTGGCAAAACTAAAATTAGATGTAACTGAAACATTGTGTCAAAATGAAAACAAAAAATACTCTCTCATATTTTTCGATATAGATAACTTTAAAGCTATTAATGAAATGTTCGGACGCGATATGGGCGATAATGTACTAAACGCCATCAAGCCTTTCTTCGAAAGCTTTAACGAGCCTAGTTTGATGATAGCAAGAATCCATGGCGATAGATTTGCTATTTTTGCTGGCAACGGTTTTCTAGACGACATAAGATTTTTAGAAAGTTTTGTCGACGATTATGTTTCCAAAAATCTTCCAAAAATGGTAGGTTACGGTGCTATTTTCAAAATAGGTCGTTATCATATAGCACCAGGAGAAACTGATTTTGAAGATATCATAGCAAAAGCAGGGCTTGCCCACGCAAGAGCTAAATCAACTAAAGGCGAGCTGTTTTTCGATTATGATGAAACATTTACACAAAATCTTTTAACAGTAGCAGAAATCACAAGCAAAATGAAATCCGCCCTTGATAACAACGAATTCAAAGTATATTTACAGCCTAAATTTAGCACTACGGGCAATATCCTTGTTGGTGCCGAGGCGCTTGTTCGTTGGGTTGAAGATACTGGTAATATGATATACCCTAATGACTTCATTCCCCTATTTGAACGTAACGGTTTTATTGTCGAACTCGATAAATATGTGCTCGAAAACGTTTGTATGACCATCAGCAAATGGATTGACGAAGGCTTTGGTCAGTTCACAATCTCGGTAAACTGCTCACGCCTAAACTTAAAAAACCCCCTTTTCGTCGATGGAATTATCGCTATTGCCGATAAATATAATGTACCTCACGAATGCATTGAAATTGAGCTAACAGAATCAGCTACAATTTTAAACCAAGATACAATAGAACAACTTTTTAAAGACTTGCGTAAAAATGGTTTCAAAATTTCTATCGATGACTTTGGCGCTGGCTATTCTTCTCTAGGCATGCTCAAAAATCTTTATGTAGACACGCTAAAAATGGACCGAAGTTTCTTTACGGGTGTCAAAAATGCTCAACGTGACAATATGCTGATTGACAGCATAATAAAAATGTCTCACAGCCTAGGCATGTACGTTGTTGCAGAAGGCATTGAAACAGAGGAGCAAGTGGAGCTTTTAAAAAATATGAATTGTGACGCAATACAAGGCTATGTATACGCAAAACCTATGCCTATCAACGAATTTGAAGAACAATATAGCTTCGATATGATAGAAAACAACAATTCCACTTTGATTGATGCAACGGTTTCAACTTCTCATTCAAAGTAAACAATCCCATATATACAAATAGATGTTATAAACTTGAACTTTTACGTCCAGTCTATAACATCTATTATTATTTTTGCTTAGTCATCTTGCTCTATATCTCGTTCCCAAATAGTTCCGTCAACAGCGCTAATTGTGTACTCATATTCTACTCTGCCAACTTTCCATTCAACTTCATATTCAGCACGTCCATCATCATAATCAAACTCACATTTAAGATAGCTTGCATCTGCAACATTTACATTTGCATCTTGTAATGCGATATTTTTAGCCTCTTCGACTGTTATATACTGCGACGTGTCACTACTCGAAACAACTGCTTGTGACGTAGTGTTATTTTTAGTGTCAACATCATAACTTCTAACTTCGCCTGTCACTGCATCTATTTCGTAGTCATATTCAGTAGTACCAATGTAAAAATCAACTTCGTATTCAGCTACTCCATCATCATAATCAAATTTGCTTTGTGTGAAAGAAACTTCGCTTTCGCTAACTCCTGCGTGCTCTAATGCAAGTGTTTTTGCTTTTTCTTCACCTATATAAGTCTGATTTGCTTGAGTAACTTCTGCTTGTGACATAGTATTATTTACAATATTTTTAGTGTCAACATCATAACTTCTAACTTCGCCTGTCACTGCATCTATTTCGTAGTCATATTCAGTAGTACCAATGTAAAAATCAACTTCGTATTCAGCTACTCCATCATCATAATCAAATTTGCTTTGTGTGAAAGAAACTTCGCTTTCGCTAACTCCTGCGTGCTCTAATGCAAGTGTTTTTGCTTTTTCTTCACCTATATAAGTCTGATTTGCTTGAGTAACTTCTGCTTGTGACATAGTATTATTTACAATATTTTTAGTGTCAACATCATAACTTCTAACTTCGCCTGTCACTGCATCTATTTCGTAGTCATATTCAGTAGTACCAATGTAAAAATCAACTTCGTATTCAGCTACTCCATCATCATAATCAAATTTGCTTTGTGTGAAAGAAACTTCGCTTTCGCTAACTCCTGCGTGCTCTAATGCGATATCCCCTGCTTTTTCTTCACCTATATAGCTTTGATTAACGTATGAGGCATATACTAATACCCCTCCTGTGATAGTGCTAATTGCTAATACAGCACCAACGCCGATGCCTATCATCTTAAATTTTTTATTTATTTCCATAATGAAATACCTCGCTTTCTTTTAGTATACCCATATTATAACAGTGAAAAATTAAAGAAACATTAAAACTCAGAATTTTTTAAAATTATTTTAAATTGGCTTCCTTTTCCTAGTTCGCTTTCAAGTTCTACTTTTGCATTGTGTAGCCTTGCAATTTGTTTTACCATAGCAAGACCTAAGCCCATGTTCGTATGTGCATTTGATGTTCTTGCACCATCCACCTGATAAAATCTCTGCCAAATTTTTTCTTGATGTTCTGCCGAAATACCAATTCCGTTATCTTTTACAGACAATACTATATCTTTTTCATTTTTATAGAGTGAAATTTCTACAATTCCATCTTCTTTTCGGTATCTAAACGCATTGCTAATTAAATTACCAAGCAACCTTGTAATCATCGCCTCATCGCACGTTCCTATTATATTCGGTGCTATATCATACTTAAGTTCCACACCTAAAGGTGCTATAAGTTTTTGTTCTTCGCATACTTCTTCAACAAGCAAACTCAAATCGACTTGCTTAAACTCTGCCTTTTCTATACCACTATCTAATCGAGTTAGATTTAACAAATTAGATATAAGCTTCGATACTTTGCTCGCTTGCCTTTGCACAGTTTCTAGCGCGTCTTCCTTATCTTCAAGAGATATCTTTTCACCAATTGCGTATTCGCATTGTGCTAAAATTACTGCCGTCGGTGTTCTAAGTTCATGCGATACATCGGCTGTAAATTGTTTTTCTGTTTCAAATGATTTTTCTAAACGTTCAAACATATCATCAAATGTATCCGATAATTTTTGGATTTCAACACTTTCATTATTTAATTTAATACGCAAAGAAAGGTCTTCATTCTCGCGAATTTCCTCGGCAGTCTTTATAATCTTATCTATTGGTTTGAATGTTTTTTTCGCAATAATATAACTACCGAATGCCCCAAGTAAAACAATTATAGGCAGTGAAAAAAATGCAATTTGCAAAATATTATTGGTAGCATTTGCGACTGCATCCACTGCAATCACGCCTCTAACCCACATCGGATATTTGTAATCTTCAACCTCTGAAAGCATATCGTAAATATAGTATAGCGTACCGTCCATAGTTACTTCGGTTATTTCCATATCGCTAAAAGGTGGTGTTTCTATAAATTCTTCAGGCAAATTCCCTGATACATACTCACCATCTTGTGTATATATTAATGTATATACACCATCTTTAAAGAAATCAATATCATCAATGTCGAGTTCCCCATCATCAAACTCGAGTTCCTTTGAGTTTTTAGCGACGACCTCTGAAAGCTGTGATTTGCTATTTGACAAAATGATATTTTCGCTTAATGACAGCATTAAAGCCATCAAAACTCCTGCCATTATAAGCATAAGTGCCGTAGTCCATAAAGTTAGCTTTAGTTTTGCTGACATTTTTCTCATAGCTCCTCCCTTATGACATATCCACTGCCTCTTACTGTATGAATAAGTTTCTTCTCAAAATCACTGTCAATTTTCTTGCGAAGATATCTAATATACACATCAACAACATTCGTTCCGCCTTCATATTCATAATTCCAAATATGATTTTCTATTTTTTCTCTCGATAACACAATGCCAACATTATGCATCATATATTTTAGCACTTGATACTCTTTTGCAGATAAATTTATTAAAGTATCGCCTCGCTTTACAATATGCGAGCTAATATCAACCGTAAGGTCAGAAACTGTTAATATATTTGTAGATTTTCCAGCCTTAATCCTTGTAATAACACGAATACGCGCCATAAGTTCTTCAAAAGAAAAAGGTTTAACTAAATAATCGTTTGCGCCCAAATCAAGTCCTTTTACCCTATCTGAAACTGCATCTCTCGCTGTTAAAAAAATAACTGGTGTGTCAATATTCTGTGCACGCATTTTCTCAAGAACCGCAAATCCATCTTGTTTAGGCATCATTATATCAAGAATTATTACATCATAATCAGCACTTGTTATGTAGTCAAAAGCTTCTTCACCATCAAAGCAACTGTCTACACTATACCCCTCCGACACGAGTTTTTTTGTAATAATTTTATTCATATCTCTATCATCTTCGGCAAGTAATACTCTCATAAAATTCCCCCTTCTAGTTTTATATTTATATTATACCATACATTTATTAAAATTAGATTAAAATTTTAACCACAAAAAAACAGACAGCATAAAACCTGTCTGCAAAAAATAACCCCAAAGCATAATCTATACTTTTCGAGCGTACATATACTCTTTTTTGTATTTGTTTATATAAAAAATCGAAAGAAAAATCGCTAAAAACTCTGCAATAGGAACTGCCA
>CAYJLC010000040.1:0-4220 GCA_964370735.1 uncultured Oscillospiraceae bacterium | reverse complement strand
ACTCCTGTTATACCTATTATTTCTGGCAGTATTAATATCGAAATCACAATTAACACAAACGTTCGTAAAAATGAAATTATCGCCGAAATTTTACCGTTTGAATACGCAGTAAACATTGCTGACGCGAATATATTTAGCCCTGAAAATAAAAAACTAGTCGCAAAAATTGCCATACCATTTATTGCTAAAGAATACGCTTTTGTTCCTTCCTCTAAAAAGAAATTTGAAATAGGCACACGAATTAAAAATGCTGTAACCAACATTATTACCGAGGTCACTCCAATAAAATTCATGCTAATCTTATAAATTTCACGCAAATTAGTTGCATTATTATTCCCATAATTATAGCTAATTACCGGTGCAATTCCCATAGAATACCCCACAAAAACTGCATTTGCAAAAAATTGTGCATACAAAATTACTGTAATCGCAGATACCCCATCATTTCCAGCAATCGCAAAAGTCGCTTGATTAAATAAAAGCGTAATAATCGCCGTAGATAAATTTGTAACCATTTCCGAAGAACCATTGCTACACATATTCATCAATGCTTTAAAGTCAACTTTAGGCAGTTTAAATGCCAAAACACGTTCTTTTCGCTTTGTTGCAAAGAAAATAATTCCGATTAATGCACCTAATGTATTTCCAATACCAGTTGCAAGTGCTGCACCACTTATGCCCATTGAAAATGTTTCAATAAAAATATAATCCAAAATAATATTACTAAATCCACCTAAAAGCATCGCAATCAGCGACAAATTCGGTTTCCCAGCAGTAATAAGTGCTGTTTGTAGAACAATTTGTAGCATAATGAATGGAGTGAACATCAAATAAATATTCAGATAGTCATAAGCATATTGCCAAACATTTTCATCTGCACCTAAAAATTCTAAAATAGGCGTATTAAATATCTTAATCAAAAGCGTCATAATCACACTTGAAATAATCCCTGCGACAAAAAATAACGTAAATTTTTCTTTTGCCTCGTCCATCTTCCCCTCACCAAGAAGCTTTGAGTAAATGGCGTTGCCACCAATTCCAATCATTGTGCCAAAAGCTACAACAAGCATAACAACAGGGAGTGTAATATTTATCGCAGAAAGCGCTGTTTGATTAACCAAATTGGAAACAAACGCACCATCGACCATCGTATAAAAAGACATAAATACCATCGCAGCTATGCTAGGCATCGTGAAAAATAACACATTTTTGAATTTAATTTTGTCTATCATCATAGAACCTCTTTCTTTTTTTGCATTTTTGTGTTATAATTCATATAAATTCACAAACTGTATTTTAAGTATATACTATGACATAGTGTCAGAGTCAAGAGGTTTTTTAAACTTATGAAAAATTTATTATCTATCGGAGAAGTATCCAAAATTAAAGGTGTAAGCCATCGAATGTTACGCCATTATGACAAACTAGGAATTTTAATACCAACTTATACAAACGAAGAAACTGGGTATCGCTACTATTCCAAAAACCAAATGATAATTTTAGATTTAATTTTTATATGCACAGATTTAGGCATACCGCTAAAGCAAATTAACAGCTATATTTCTGCTGATGGCACATATAATACAAAAGAAATATTAGAAGATGGCAAAAAACTTGCCGATAAACGCTTAAAAGAGTTGAACAAATCCGTTTTCAAGCTAAATTCGCTCTCCGAGCATTTTACAAGCACAGATTATTCTCAAAAAATCGAACAACCTAGGTCCATCGAAAAACGCTATTTTCTTGTTAATGAAATCGAAAAAACTCAGTTTACAATCGAACTATATTGGGAAATCCAATCAAATTTATACGAAAAAATCTTAAAAGAACAGCTAACAAGCTCAGTAAATCAAGGTCAATGCCTTATTTTCAGCGAAAATTCATATAAAAACTATATTTACACAGAAATTTTAAAACCGACTAAAAAAATACCAAACGTAATAACTATCCCAAAAGGCAATTTTTTATGCGAAATATTTGAAGATGACGATTTCGAGCTCGCTTATAAAAAATATTTTAAACAGTATAATAAAGGCTCAATTTTAATCATTGCAGACGTTTTTGAACAAAAAATCAGTGACAAAATAATGCCACTAGAAATTCAGCTATATAAAAAGTAGGGTCAAGCTTACCCCACTTTTATCTTATCTATCGTCTGAGATAACCACGTCTAATCTACCGGTTGTTGGGTCCATAAGATACCCAGAAACCGACACATCTTTTGGTATTAACGGATGTTTTCTAATCATTTTCACCGTTTCAATAACAGATTTTTGCCCATCATCAAACCCATGTAGCCAACTATTCACATCAAATCCCAAATACTCCATTTGACGAAGTTCATCATCATTTGTGACGCCTCTAATTTTCATTTTATCAATCATAGCTTCAGAATTTACACTCTGCATACCACAATCATAATGGTTTATAACCAAAATTTGATCAACTTCAAGGTCATACACTGCGACAAGCAGGCTACGCATAACGCTCCCAAACGGATGAGTAACAAGCGCACCAGCATTTTTCACAAGCTTAACATCGCCATTTTTAAAATCCAAAGCTGCTGGCAAAAGCTCGGTGAGTCTGGTGTCCATACATGTTAGTATTGCGATTTTCTTCTTAGGAAACTTTGATTTTGAATATTTTTCATATTCTTTTTTTTCAACAAATTCTGCATTAAACTTAAGTATTTCATTGATATCTATCATTAATTACTCCTTTATTTAAACTTAAATATTGTTTTGTACTTCCATTCTTCAGATGCTTTTAAAATCGGACTTTTAAAATTTGGTTTATTGATTGCGTCTGGATATTCACCTGTTTCTAAGCAAAACCCAGAATGCACACTGTAAGTTTTGCCATATTTTCCGTTTCTGTCGCTGATAAAATTGCCAGTATAAAGTTGAACACATGGCGAATCTGTATAAGCCTCAAAGCTTGCTTTTTCGCCTATTGCCTCTGCAAATAAAACTAGTTCATTTGTGTCGTTAACAATATAGTTATGGTCATATCCTCCACCATGTTTAATGTTAATATCATCGGCATTGATATCTCTACCAATCTCTTTAAACTCTGTAAAATCCATCGCAGTGCCTGTGATATCGATTATTTCTCCAGTTGGAACCGAGTTTTCATCATTAAAAGTGATTTTCGAACTATTAATTTTAAGCTTTTGACCCAAAACATTGCCATTTTGCCCATTGAGATTAAAATATGTGTGATTTGTCAAATTTATTATTGTATCTTTGCTAGAAACTGCTGTATATTCGATAATAAGCTCATTATCATCCGTCAAAGTATAGTCGATTTCGATGTCTAAATCACCTGGGAAATTGTCTGACATATCAAGCAAAGTATAATAAAGTTTTATTGTGTTTTCATGAATTCTATATTCGAAATTTCTAGAAGTAAGCCCTTTAAATCCACCATGTAGTGTGTTGTCACCGCAGTTTTTATCAAGACTATAAGTAACACCGTTTAACTCAAATTTCGCCCCAGAAATTCTATTTGCATATCTACCAACAGCAGCACCAAAATAAGCATCATCATCGTAATATTGAGTTATATCATCATAACCTAATACAATATCTTCCCCATTTGGCATGATTATAGACCTAATAATCCCACCTAAAGTTAAAACTTCCATTTTCATATTATTTTTATTGCAAATCTCAATCGAGGTAATTTTATCCGTTAATTTTTTTATATTCATATTACTACTCCTAAATTCAAAGTATAAATATTATACAATATTTTTCGCAAGATTACAATAGATTTTTCTAAAAACACACAAAAATAAACACCCCTTTTCGGAGTGCTTATTAATAAAATTAAGTTTTCTATATTAATTATTATTAATAATAGACGATTTCTTTCGGATTATCATTAAATTTCATATCGCTCTACTCTACAAAAACATTATATTTTTGAAACATTGTAAATACTATTGATTTCTCGCAAATTTTAAATTCGCTATGTATTTTCGTGGGTTTAGACCACTACTTAACAAATAATACTTTATATTTAAATGGTTTTACATAAACCAAAATCATTTTGATACGGCTTTTGTGAGTAATTAGATTTTTAAGAAGTCTTTAATTTCTTCGATACTTCATTTAAGGATTTTTATTCCGAAAGAAAATCGTCTTTTTATGAGGCTTGCAATTTCTTTAGCAAACCGTTTATTTAGAAAACAGATTAAGCGTATTACCAAATGTATT
>CAYJLC010000039.1:0-17963 GCA_964370735.1 uncultured Oscillospiraceae bacterium | reverse complement strand
ACAGCGACAAGTAACCAAACGCCATTCAAGGTGTTCCTCCTTGAAAATCTCCCTTTGTGCTTTCGTTTTACTTTGTTCTGACTTCGGCACGCTAAACTTTATACGCCCCTGCCTCGTAATTCGCTGTTGCTGTTTGCACATAATTTCGCTATGCTTATCTCGTTCGTTGCGTGCCTTAGTTCTCGAAATTTGGGAAAATAAAGGCACCCCCTGTGCAAGCTGAAATTTCTCGTTATCTAAAATACAGCGACAGCGGATTTGTGATATGAAACGCATAGGTTAAGAAGTGCCGAAAGTATTTTTTGCAATTTATGCATACGAACAGTGGGAGATATTTAAGGGGGAACACCTTGAATGGCACTTGGTTACTTGCTGCTATTGGCAAGTAACGTAAACGTTCCCTGTTTTGTCTTATTTATCCTTTTTTCTTCTAATATTACGCTATTTTTTCAGAAATATTACTCAAATATTTCAAAAAACATAAAAAAACCATCAAAAATTACGCTTAAATTACAAAACATCAAAAACTATTGAAAAAATTTTCAGATGTGATAGAATGAAATACGTCGAGAGGAACTCGATGAGAAAAAATAAAACAGGAGGTCATTTAATATGACTAATTTCAAAAAAACACTTGCTATCACACTTGCTACTTCTATGGTGCTTTCAATGAGCGCTTTCGCAGGATTTAGTGATGCTGACGAAATTATATCTACCGAGGCTGTTGACACATTAGTTGCTTTAAATATTATCAAAGGTTACGAGGACGGTTCTTTTAAACCGACGAAAGAAGTAACAAGAGCCGAAATGGCGAAAATGATTTATACTATCCAAAACGATGGTAATGACGATGCAACTGCATTTGAAAACATTAATTCTTCTTTCACTGATATAAACGGTCACTGGGCAGAGGGGTATATCAAATTCGGTCAATCTCAAGGGATTATCGCAGGTTATTCTGACACTACTTTCGCACCAGATGCTACTGTTAAAGGAACAGAAGCTTTAAAAATGGCATTAGTATTATTAGGATATGATGCAAACCATGCTGAACTTGTTGGTTCAAAATGGGAAAACAATACTTTAGTATTATCTACAAGCGCTGGTTTAACAACTGATTTCAATGGTTCTTTTGGCTTAGCTGCTGATAGAAATGATGCTGCACAAATCTTATTCAACGCATTATATGCTGATACAGTTAGATATTCAAATTCTTATGAAGATTTCGAAAAAACTGGTCTAACACTTGCAGAAGATACTATGAATGTAAAATCTTTTGAAAATGCAATCATCACTGATTCAGACATTGATGGTGGTTTAAGCTACACTATCGATGGAAATAGTGGAAACTTAGACTCGGACAAAGATTTCACAGCTTATATCGGTCAAAAAGTTGAAATTTTAGCCGACTCTAAAAACAACGATGTATATGGTATCAGACCTTATTCTGATAACGATATTATAAATGCTTTAGCAGGTGAAATCGAAATCACTGGTGCTACTGGCGCAAAAGTTGCTGAATACAAAAATATCGAAATCTCTATTTCTGATGACAATGCAACAGCTATTTTATCAGCAGAACCAAATGCCGATGTAAATATCGTAGACAATGGCACGAGTGTGTTAGTCGATATTACTGAAGTTATTGCTGGCGAAGTAACATATGTTAATGACGATAAAATTCATGTAAGTGCTACTGGTTTCACTTCTGGTGAGCTAACTTTCGAAGATGATGTTATTCCTTCTGATATCGAAAAAGAAGATTTCGTACAAATCAAAAACAATGATTTTACAAATAATCAAGATGTATTAGTATTAGAACAAAAAACAGGTACAGTTGACGCATCAACAGACGTTGATTATAGAGTTAATGGCGAATGGGTTTACCTTGCAGCTGGCAGTGATGCACCTGCATTAGGCGATGAGATTTCATATTTCCAAGTAGGTAATGTTATTTACAATATCGAAACTAAATCAAATGTTTCTTCGACTGACTATGCTTTCGTTATCGAAGCTGAAGCAAGCACTTCTTTTGTAGCGGACCATAAAGCGAAAATCTTACTTGCTGACGGAACAGAAAAAGTTGTTTCAACAACTGAAGATGAAACTGCTAACAAAGGCAATATTGTATCTTATGAAATAGATGAAGATGGAAACTATGAGTTCGGCACAGTTACTAGCGAACTTACAAACACTGTACCAGTAGGAAATATTTTCGTGGACAGCACAAACAGACTTGCTGGCGAATATGTAAACGATGATGCTTTAGTATTTGTAAAACACTCTTCAGACGATTTCTCAGTATTAACTGGTGCTGAAGTAAATGCTTGGAGCGATGTAGACACTGCGTCTAGTGTGTCAAATGCTGTGTTATACACTGATGATGTAAATGGTATCGACTATGTTAAACTTGCGTTTGTTGATCTAGGCGAAAGCGATTTACCGAATGCAACTTCTGACCTTTCTTATGGTTATGTTGTAGAAAATTCTTATAAAACAACTATTGATGGAGACGATTTCACTATTGTAAATGTATTTAATGGTACAGAAGAAACAGAAATCAAAGTTAAAGGTTTTGCAAATAGCTTTGTAAAAGGCGATTATGTAAGCTTCGGTTTAAATGGTGATGTTTCTGACGATATGGAAAAATTAACTGGCTTAACTTTAGATAAAGTTGTAGGTTATAGCGAATCTAATGGTATTATTGAATTTGATGGTGCTACTGCTGAGGCTTCTGACGATGTAACTGCCGATATCACTGAAGATAGCGTAATTATTTATGTAAATTCAGAAGATAAAGTTGGTGTTGAAAGTGGTTCAATTAGCCTAGCTGAAGACCTAGATGGCGATGATGTTATCGATGCAAATGTTCGCGTTTTATTAAAAGATGGCGAAGTAACTGTTATCTTTGTTGATGTAAATAACGATATGCAATAAAATTAAAAGAGATAGTCTTAGACTATCTCTTTTTTTGGGGTCGGTAGCACCGACAGGCAATTTTGGTTTTCCGAAGATAACAGACAGCACATAGTGAAGCAATTGCGTGCCTTAGTTCTTCGAAACTGGGGAAAATAAAGGCACCCCTAGTGCAATCACAGATTTTTCGACTTCTGAAAAAGAGCGACAGCGAATTTGTGAGATGGGGTGCATAGGTTACGAAGTGCCGAAAGTATATTTTGCGACTATAACCCACGAACAGGGGGAGATATTTAAGGGGGAACACCTTAAATGGCACTTGGTTACTTGCTGCTATTGGCAAGTAACATAAACGTTACCCCTGTTCAGTTTTAATTTTTCTAAAAACAACAGTCAAAAATCTACACCTAAAGAGCAGATTTTATTCTACAACTGTAATTACAATACTTTCAATCACGACTTCTTCTACTGGTTTATCACTAGAATCAGTTTCAGATGTAGCAATAGTGTCAACAATATCCATACCTTCAGTTACTTTACCAAAAGAGGCATAGCCACCATCAAGGGCTGTATAATCAGCGTGCATTATAAAAAATTGCGAACTTGCACCATTAAAATCAGAAGGTCTTGCCATTGATAGAACACCACGTTCGTGTGAAATAGGATTATCAATACCATTTTCAGAAAACTCACCAGTTATAGTTTCTTCAGAACCACCAGTACCATTTCCAAGAGGGTCACCACCTTGAATCATAAAACCTTCGATAACTCTATGGAAAATCAGTCCGTCATAAAATCCATCATTTGCAAGTTTTGTAAAATTTTCCACCGTAATCGGTGCAGTGTCACCATAAAGTTCGATTGAAATTTCGCCTAAATCTTTAATAGTGATTACACCAGTGTGTGTTACAGCTAATTCAGCATCAGTGGGCTCTACCACGCTTTCAGTGGTTGTTTCATCGGTTTTAGCGTCATTTTCGGTAGTTTCTGTCGATGCGCAAGCAAAAAGACTAAGCATAAGAGCAGAAATAAGGGCAATAATTTTAATTTTTTTCATAATAAGTTCCTTTAAAGTATATTTTGCATATCATAATAACATAAAAACGCAATTTGGTCAAGTGATAAAAATAACACCATTTTTGAAATATTACACTATTTTTCTTGCATTTTGTTCGCTGTAAAGCAACATGTGTTTTTCAAATGTGGAATAAATGTATTTTTTTGCAAGTTGGCATTTGAAAAATTGCAAAAAACTCTTGACTTAATCATTTTTTTGTGGTATCATTATATTAGAAAAATTTCATTTGATTTCAAGGAGGCAACTAATGAACACAAAATTATCAAAACTAACTTTGTCGGACGAAATATCGGCTTTATTAAACGAAGCGAAAGACGTAATCGTTCCTACTAGCAAAAATGAATTATTAGACTTAACTTTCCCTGCGGGAAGCCCTGATACATTAGATATTTGTTTCGACGTTAACGGAACAGAAGTAAAAGAAGCTGGCATCACTAAATGTAAAAACGGTGTTGTTGTAAACTTCGTAGAAGACTATATGAGAAGACGTGACCCTAACTGTATGGTTATCACTGATGACAAAATCACAGACAAAACACGTTTCGAAGATAGATTTGGCTACAAATTTGACGGTTTAAGAACAGACACATTAAACTGGCTTAGAAACCAAGAATTAATCGTAGTACCTTTCCTTTCTGGTGGTGCAACTATCGGTTTCGATTCACTTTTAATCTGTCCAAAAAACACTGCATTCTTTGCAGCTGGACTTGCTGATTTACAAGCATTTGTAAATGTAGACGAATTAGACAGAGAGTTCAAACCAAGAGCAATTATTTTCATCGCACCTCCATTCCGTCATACTCATTTCGAAGGTAAACAAGTTGTTGCCCACAATAGACTTGACGATATGCACGAAGTTTTTGCATATAACCTATATCCAGGTCCATCTGCGAAAAAAGGCGTATACGGTATCCTTTTAAACATCGGTGAGGGAGAAGGCTGGATTACGGCTCACGCATCTGCGGTTAAAGTTATCACTCCTTATGAAAACGAAACTGTAATCATGCACGAAGGTGCTTCTGGTGGTGGTAAATCAGAAATGCTTGAACACCCACACACAGACCACAAAGGCAGATTAGTTATCGGTACAAACACTGTTACTGGTGAAAAATATAGAATTAAAATCACAGAAGAGTCAGAATTATTACCAATCACTGACGACATGGCAACTTGTCACACATCTTTACAAAAAGGCAATGGCAAACTTGTTTTAACTGACGGTGAAGATGGTTGGTTCCTTCGTATGGACCATATCACAAAATACGGTACAGACCCTATCTATGAAGAATTAACTATCCACGCAAAAGAACCACTTGTATTCTTTAATATGCAATGTGCAGCGGGTTCTACTTGCTTAATTTGGGAACATACTATCGATTCAGACGGCAAACCTTGTCCGAACCCTCGTGTAATCGTTCCACGTCGTTTAATTCCAAATATCCAGATGGAGCCACAAGAAGTTGACGTTCGTTCGTTTGGTGTTCGTATGCCACCTTCAACAGCAGAAAACCCTAACTACGGTATCATGGGTCTTATGCAAGTTGTTCCACCAGCTTTAGCTTGGATTTGGCGTCTAGTGTCACCTCGTGGACACAAAAACCCATCTATCGTTGATACTAAAGGCATGAGTGGTGAAGGTGTTGGTTCATACTGGCCGTTTGCTACTGGTAAAAAAGTAACTCAAGCAAATCTACTTTTACGCCAAATCGTAAACGCTCCAAACACAAACTACGTTTTAATCCCTAACCAACATATCGGTGCTTTCCACGTTGGATTTGCTCCAGAATGGGTAGCAAGAGAGTTTTTAGCTCGCGTTGGTGGTGGAAAAATCAAAAAATCACACCTAGTTCCTGCAAGATGTAGCTTTATGGGTTATTCTTTAGCAGATTTAAAAGTTGAAGGTCAAGATATTCGTCTAGGTTTATTACAACCAGATAAACAATCTAAATTCGGCCCAGAAGCTTATGATATCGGTGCTAAAATCCTTAAAGATTTCTTCGACCAAGAATTACAAGACTTCTTAACTGATGAACTTGACCCATTAGGTCGCAAAATCATCGAGTGTTTCTTAAATGATGGAACAATTGAAGAATACGAAGCTTTAATCAAATAATTTTAAGACTACCCAACCAAGGGTAGTCTTTTTTTACAGATAATTCGGTTTTGTAACGATGATTTTGTATTCAAATTCGTGATATATATTAAATTGATAAAATCCATATTCATCCGTCGTGTCAAAAGCAACACTTTTATATCTGCATGCATTTTTGTCATAATCTAGCCTTACAAGTGTGAGAAGTGCATTTTTTATCGGCTTTTCATTCTCATCTAATACTTGCCCCCAAAGTCTGGTTGGTTTTGGTGATGAAAATTTTATATTTTTATGTATTTCGATGTCGTTTTTTTGTGGCTTAATATAAGAATCAAAACTGCCCATAATTCCCCCCTAAAATATGTTATACATTATAATATAGCATTTTGGAAAAAATGTGCAAATTAAAAATTACAAAAAAGGTTACACTTTTATTTTTAAATATTAACAAAAGTTCACAAAAAAACTTTAAAAATTTTCTGTTTTACTATTAACTTTTCGCTAAAATGGACGAAGTATAAATCATAGGCTCAAATTGGGCTTACTGGCTTCTCGTGAAGGCCTGCGAGTTGCCTATTAAGTACAAAACAAAAGAAGTGCAAGAAGGAACTTGCATGTAATTAATGGAGGAAAAATTATGCGTATTCAACACAATATCCCAGCTATGAATGCTTACAGAAACTACAACAACAACACTTCAGCTCTTTCTAAAAACTTAGAAAAATTATCATCTGGTTATGCTATCAACCGTGCTGGTGACGATGCTGCTGGTCTTGCTATCTCTGAAAAAATGAGAGCGCAAATCACTGGTCTTGACACTGCTCAAAAAAATGCTAAAGATGGTATCAGCTTAGTTCAAACTGCTGAGGGTGCTTTAACTGAAGTTCACGATATGCTTAACCGTATGTACGAATTAGCTAACCAATCTGCTAATGGTACTTATGATGATGCAGTAGATAGAGAAAATCTACAAAAAGAAATTACAGCTTTAAATGACGAAATCGATAGAATTTCTCAAGCTACTAACTTTAATGGTATCAACTTATTAGATGGTACTCAAGCTACTGTTGTAACTGAGGGTACATTAGTTCAAACTGCTACTTCTGGTCAAATTGGACAAACAGAAGCTACTGATA
Source organism: uncultured Oscillospiraceae bacterium (assembly GCA_964370735.1). Lineage (GTDB taxonomy): Bacteria > Bacillota > Clostridia > Oscillospirales > Butyricicoccaceae > CAYJLC01. The sequence goes on along the minus strand of CAYJLC010000039.1, from coordinate 10,741 downwards.
TGGCTGGTGTAATAAGTGGTAATACTTTATTAGGTGAAACTGCTACAGAAGCTACAAAAACATCGTTCTCTGTTGATTTAGGTGATCTTACAGTTACTGCTACGGATGCTGATCAGTTATTTGCAATCACTGTTGGTGGAACAGCATCAGTTTTAAGTACAGAAGCAGGCGATATAGCTAATGGGGCTACTGTCAACGCAGACACACTAGCTAGTCTTTTGGCTGAAGAAGGAACTGTTGATATTGGCGGTGTAGTATACGAAGTATCTGTTGATGCAACAAACAAGTCTCAACTTAACTTTGTTATGCAAGATAATCCGCTATCTACAGCAACTGCAGCCAATTTAAATGGTAACTTTGATATCGCATTCGCTGCGACTTCTACAGTTACTGAAAATAGTACTATAGCTGACTCTACGCAAAACATTGTTGAAGGTACAGCTCCTAACAGTGGTTTAGGTAATGCAACATTTGCTATGACTGCTGGCGATATCGTTGATGGTGCAACTGTTAAAATTGGTGAAGAAACTTATATGTTTAAAGTTGGTGCTAACAGCGAAATTGAAGCTCCAAAAGGAACTATCTTAGTTGATTTATCTGACATTGAAACTGTAGATGCTGCTAATCTTGACATTGCACTTGACAGATTAACTGTGGCTGCTGCTGGAAATAAAGACTTCACTGTTGGTCAAGGTGCAGCGGCAGGTTCAATTAACATTCAACAAAAAGCAGGTTCTACGTTAGACACTACTTCTGTTGCTGAATTCCAAAAACACGTTGAAGTTCGTGGTGCTGCTACAATCGTTGATGATTCTTTAACATTACAAATAGGTGACACTTCTGCTGCGTTTAACCAAATCTCTGTTTCTATTAGCGATATGGGTTCTGAGTCTTTAGGTATCGCTGATATCGATATCTCTACTCAAGAAGGCGCAGCTGCTGCTACTGATTTAATCAAAGCTGCTATCAACTCTGTTTCTTCTACTCGTGGTGACTTAGGGGCTGTTCAAAACAGACTTGAGCACACAATCAACAACTTATCTGTAACAGAAGAAAACATCACTGATGCTGAATCTTCAATCCGTGATACAGACGTTGCTGAAGAAATGATGGCTTACACTAAAAACAACATCTTAGTACAATCTGCTCAAGCAATGCTTGCTCAAGCAAACCAATTACCACAAGGTGTTCTTCAATTATTAGGTTAATTTTAACTGACATAATAACAAAAAACCGACGTAAGTCGGTTTTTTTGTGCGTAAAAAAAGGGCAACCACCGTTACCCATTTTTATATTTATCTAAAATTTTCTTCTGTTCGCGTGTCAATTCTAGTTTTTCTAGCATATCTGGTCGTTTTAAAAATGTGCGAATTAACGATTGTTCTTCACGCCATTTTTTAATATTTTCGTGATGCCCAGAAAGTAAAATCGAAGGCACTTCTTCGTCTTGCCAAACGCGTGGCCTTGTATATTGTGGGTATTCTAAAAGCCCATTGAAATGGCTTTCGTCCTCGAAACAATCACTAGAAGAAAGTACATTCGGCGCAAGTCTGCACACAGCATCGGCAACAGCTAAAGCAGCGATTTCACCACCAGTTAATACAAAATCACCGAGAGAAATTTCCTCGTCGACATATTTATCGATAAATCGTTGGTCAATTCCCTCATAATGCCCACAAACCATAATGATATGTTCCATTTTAGAGAGTTCTTTTGCTCTAGTTTGATTAAACGGTTTGCCGATAGGGGATAGCATAATAGTGTGCACCTTTTTCCCAGAAGACAAAGCCTTGTGGCATTGAAAAAGAGGTTCACAAAGCATAAGCATACCATTCGCCTCGGAATATGGCTCGTCATCACAGCGCCTATGCTTATCGAATGCAAAATCACGAATATTCGTAGCTTTAACATCAATATGTCCAGCTTTATTTGCACGACCAATGATACTTTCGTTCAAATATGCGTTGCAAATATCGGGGAAAAGTGTCATTATATCAATCTTCATTGCTATTTAACCCTTCATTTGCACTATCATCGTTTATAAGTCCCTCAATTGTGCAAATTGTCAGTAATTTTTTATCTAAATCGATTTCTTTCACAAAAGCTTCGACATCTGGAACTAAATATTCTTTGCCATTTCCGTTGTCGATTACAAACATATCAGACGCAGGGAAAGTTAAAATTTCCTTTAAAGTACCGATTTTTTTGTTTAAATATTCGTCAAAAACGTCAATTCCAATCATATCTTGTTGGAAAATTAAAGACTCAGGTGCATCTGCTCTGTCGATATAAATAAATTGATTTTTATACTTTTCAGCGATATTTATGTCATTAATGCCCTCGAAAGTCATTAAAACAGCATTTTTATGAGTCCTAGTCTTAATAACTTTAAGTGGTGTATTTTCGTTTAAGTAAACCGTATCAAAGCTCATTAAAAACTCTTGCGAATCACATAAATGCATAACTTTCATTTCGCCTTTTAAACCATGGGTATTTACGATTTTGCCCACTTCTAAAAATTGTTTTTTCATTTTTTGTCCTTTCACTATTTAATATCTATAATTAAATCTTTATGATAATATTTTCGGTCATTTTCGTTAATTTCGCGCATAACTTTGCATGGATTTCCCACAGCAATTACATTTTTTGGTATATCTTTCGTCACGATAGAACCAGCACCGATGATTGAATTTTCACCAATTGTAACACCAGGCATGATAATTGCAGACGCGCCTATCCAAACATTGTCCTTTATAGTTATCGGCAGATTAAATTGTGCTACTTTGCGACGAAGTTCGATGTCGACAGGGTGAGTTCCAGTTGATAGAATAACATTTGGGGCAATCATTACGTTATTTCCGATGAAAATATCCGTATCATCAACAAAAGTTACACCGAAATTTGTGTAAACATTATCGCCCATGTGAATATTTTTTCCACCCCAATTTGCATAAAATGGAGTTTCAAGGTAGCAGTTTTCGCCTATTTTCGCAAACATTTTTTTAAGTAATTTTTGTTTTTCCTCTTGTGCACTCGGTCTAAGATTATTATACTCAAAAAGCATATCTAGGTATGAAAGTTGCTCTTTTGCTAATTTTTCACTATTACAAAAATATAGTTTTTTGTTGTGAATTCTATGTATTAATTCATTATAGTCCATTTTTTCCTCCAAAAATGAAATAGACGACCTTAATCGGTCGCCTTCATCGGTTGTTTATTAATCAATAATATCGACCAAAACTTTCATATTTTGACGACTTGATACAGATTTTACGAGTGTACGAATATCTTTTGCGATACGTCCACCACGTCCGATTACTCGGCCCATATCTTCAGGGTCCACAGAAAGTTCTAAAACAAGACAGTCGTCGCGTTCGATTTCTTTTACTGATACAGCCTCGGGTTTAGTAACTAAACCGCAAACTATATAAGTTAATAGATCTTTCATATTAATGCTCCATTCCGCCGATTTATCGTCGGCTATATATATAAATAAGTCAGTACACTTACCACTCGCACCTGCGGAATGATAAGAGCATTATTTTGTTAAATCTTTCGGCTTGAAAAAATCAAACCGAACTCCTTAAATTAAAGAATATTTTCTTTCTTTAATAAACCGCGTACTGTGTCAGTTGGTTGAGCACCGTTAGCAATCCACTTTTTAACAGCTTCAGCGTTGATTTTCACTTCAGCTGGAGATTTAAGTGGGTTGTATGTTCCAATTTCCTCGATGAAACGTCCATCACGCGGATATCTTGAATCAGCAACTACAATACGATAGAAAGGAGCTTTTTTCGCACCTAATCTTCTTAATCTAATTTTTACCATTGTTTTCACCTCCTAGTAATTTGTTATATCTAAAACCCAAGACATTTAAATGGATTTAATCCACCAAAACCTTTGCGTTTTTTCGCAGTTTTTTGCATATTCATCATTTGCTTTGTCATTTTAGCCATCATTTCTTGTTGTTTAATGACTTTGTTAACGTCGGCTAGAGTTACACCTGCACCTGCTGCAATTCTCTTTTTACGAGAATAGTTCATAAGTTTAGGTTTTTCACGCTCAGAAGGAGTCATTGACAAAATGATTGCCTCTGTTCTTCCTAATGCTTTTGTATCTATATCGTCTTCGCTAACATTTAATTTATTTCCACCAGGTAGCATGTCTAAAATATCGGTGATTGAACCCATTTTTTTAGCTTGACCTAATGATTCTAAGATTGTGTTGTAATTGATTGCATTTTTGCTTTTTAGCTGTTTTTCCATGTCAGCCATTTTTTGCATATCAAAATTTTCTTGTGCCTTTTCGATTAAAGTCAGCACGTCACCCATGCCGAGTATACGAGAAGCCATTCTATCAGGGTGGAAAATTTCGATTTCATGAAGTCTTTCGCCAGTACCGATGAATTTAATAGGTTTTCCAGTAACAGCCTTTGTAGAAAGAGCAGCACCACCTCTAGTGTCACCGTCGGTTTTCGTTAGAAGAATACCGTCGATATCAAGTAGGTTATTAAAAGTTTCGGCAACATTAACAGCGTCTTGACCTGTCATTGCATCGACTACAAGCATTATTTCGTGAGGATTTACCTCGCTTTTGATATTTTTAAGCTCATTCATAAGTTCTTCATCGATATGAAGACGACCAGCCGTATCTAAAAATACCATATCGTAACCACGCTCTTTCGCGTGTTTAACACCGGCTTTTGCGATTTCGACAGGATTTCCTTGACCCATTTCAAAAACAGGGATATCAAGTTCTTTACCTACAACTTGAAGTTGCGTTATAGCTGCCGGACGATAAACGTCACACGCGACTAAAAGTGGTCTTTTCTCTTGATTTTTTTTAAGGAAGCCTGCAAGTTTTGCAACATTTGTTGTTTTACCAGCACCTTGAAGACCAACCATCATAACAATTGTCGGAGCAGAAGGGGCTTGGTTTATTTTAGTAGCCTGACTACCCATAAGCTCGCACATTTCGTCATTAACGATTTTAATAACTTGTTGTGCAGGGGTAAGGCTTTCTAAAATATCGCTACCGATAGCCTTTTCGGTAACTGTTTTTACAAAATCTTTAACTACTTTAAAGTTAACGTCTGCCTCTAAAAGTGCTAGACGAATTTCACGCATAGCCTCGCGAACGTCATCTTCAGTAAGTCTGCCTTTTGAACGAAGTTTTGTAAAAATATTTGAAATTTTCGAACTCAAGCTGTCAAAAGCCATGATTACCTCCTAGAAAGTCAATTTTTTTGCAATATTTTCAATATTTAAGATATAATTTTGAAGTTCAGCATTTCTGTATTTATCATGATTTAGAATGGTCATTCTTTTTGTAATATAAGAAATTTTTTGCATCTCGTCTGTAATTTTTCCGTATCTTGTCATAAGACCGAGTTTTTGTTCGGTGTCACGCAGGATGTTTTCTGCTTTTAATACAGCATCTCTAACGCCTTGGCGTGTTATTCCGAGATGTTCGGAAATTTCCGAGAGAGATAAATCCTCATTATAATAAAGGTCGAACGCCTCTTTTTGTTTTTCTGTTAGTATTTCACCGTAGAAGTCAAAAAGCATGCACATTTCAAAGGGTTTATTTTTCATAGTTACCTCCGAAAACTTAGTGTAAAGCAAATTACTTTACATCAGCTTTTACATTATACTATACATAAAATAGTTTGTCAAGCGTTTTTCTAGCTTTTTTGTAAAAAAATGAAAGCAAATCTTAAAATCTTCTTAATGTTTCTTGCAAAGCATTGTAAGCTATGTAATATTATGGTATATTTAGTATATAAATAATGTGTTTTGTGATTAAAATTTAGGAGGAAGTGCAAATGAACAAACTTATTATTATCAGTGCTTCGGTTATTTTAGTAGGTGCTTTAATTTTGGGCGCTATATTTTTCTTTATGCCAAAAAACGAAACTGAATAACTATTAAGAACCGATAAGCCATACGCTTGTTGGTTCTTATTTTGCTTGCATAAATACTGATATTATGGTATAGTTATTGTATATTTATTTTAATAAATTGTATCTTAATTATTTCCTAACTATATTGTAAATATTAATAAAGTATGGTAAAATATAACGAGGAGGATATTTTGCGTGGTATCAAAAGAAGATAAAATCATCATAAACAAGCTTTTGGACAAGAAAAAAGCAGGCATTAGCCGTATTTCGCACACGAATTTTTTGAATTCAAGCGAGATTTCTCTATGTTTAAATGAGCTGAAATATGATAATAATTTTATTTTAACAGGTGGTACAGAAGAAAACGAGCGAAATATCATTCTTTTTTACCCAGACTATATTTACGACATAGAAGACATTGTGTTACCTATCAAAGCACTTAAAATAACTCACTCAAACAAAATGTCGCACAGAGATATTTTAGGTAGTTTAATGGGGCTTAACATAAAACGCGAAATGATTGGCGATATTCTTATCTATGATAAATATTCTATTATCTTCGTCTTAGAAGACATTTCTGATTTTATTAAAAGCAATCTTTTTAAAATAGGCAGAGAAACTATCGATATTGACTATATAAATATTAGCGATATCGAAAAAAATGACGATGATTTTAAAATAATTAAAGACACTGTTAAAAGCATTAGGTTAGATAGTGTTGTGGCATCTGGTTTTTCAATGTCTAGGACAAAGGCAGTGGAACAAATTTCGGCACAAAACGTCTATCTTAATAATAAGATATGCCCAAAAGCCGACCAAAAAGTTAATGAAAATGATAAAATTTCTATTCGGGGAAAAGGTAAAATAATACTTTTAAGTATTATGGGCAAATCGAAAAAAGACCGAATTTTTATCGAAATTAAAAAATACAATTAAGGAGAATTTTATGAAAAAAATTATTTCAGGCATTCTTGCCACATCTCTAATGTTAAGTATGACTGCATTTGCAACTAGTAATTCTGACTTACCAGACGATGCTCTTTTGAGCATTGAAGACCACTGGTCGGAAGAATATATGTTAAGTATGTACGACTTAGGCGTTATTTTGCCGACAACAACAGACGGCGACGGTGGCAAATCTTTCACTCCTGATAGTTCTATAAACAGAGCAGAATTTATGAGATATGTAAATCGTCTTTTCAACCATTCTGATATGACAGAAATCGGATTTGAAGATGTTTTAGACACTGCATGGTATTATGATGATGTTTCAAAAGCTGTTGCTAATGGATATATGCAAGGGGATAGCCCAGAAAAAATGCGTCCAACAGGTTTTTTAACTCGTCAAGAAGCTATTGTTATTTTAAGCAGACTACATAAAATCGAGCCTTCTAGTGCATCGGAAGTGGATTTTACAGATGCAGATGATATTGCCGATTGGGCATTACCGTATGTTGCAGATGCAGTAGAAAAAGGCTATATTTCAGGTAGAGCAAATGGCGAATTTGACCCTGAGGGCTATGTAACTAGAGGGGAAATTGCAAAAATATTATATCTTTTAGCAGGAACTGTTTTAGATGATGCTGTTTCTGACGATGGCGATTTACAAAGCGACACAAATAATGTGACTATTCGTGCAAATGATGATAGTATCACACTTAGAAACGCTGAAGTAGCAGGTAATTTATATATTTCTGCTGGTGCAGTAGACACAGAGGTGTTTATTGATAATGTAAATGTTAAAGGTCAAATCATTATTTTCGGTAATGGTGTGGATGTGACACTAAACGACACGATTTGTGACGAAATTATCGCAGCTTATGACTCTCAAGACATTCAAACAACAGGAACAACAGATATTTTAAATCTAACTGTTTATGCAGATACAGTGGTTGAAGGTGACGGAATTGAAAATGTTATCGATAAAACTGTTGATACAAATACTGACATTACATTACAAGGGAATTATAGAGATGTAGTTTTATCTAACGATACTAATTTACACCTTTTAAACGCTGATATTGCAAAATTATACGTTTTATCTTCGGCAAAAGGTGCAGAAATTGACCTTGAAAATTCTTATATCGATGTAGCTGATATCAGAGCGTCTTCAGAACTTTTCGGTGGTGCAGTTTATGAGATTATAATCGTTGCAAATGATGTAACTATTGATACTACAAATAGCGTTTATTCAGTTGCAGCAGGATATACTGCAAGAATTAATGGCGAAACTATCAGTTCTGCTGGGAATTATACTCCAGAATACAGTATTACAATCGACCAAAGCAAAGAAGTGACAGAAGAAGATGTCGATATCGATATGGTGGAAAGCGATGTTTTACGCGTAGTTTACAACAATAAAACACTTACAGAAGAAACAGAATACTATTTTGAAGGCGAAAGAATTGTATTTACAGAGTATTTCTTAGGGAAACTGACATCTCAAACAAATAAAATCGACGTAACTTCTAAATCGGACAATGATAAAGTTATAAATATTTACTATATAGATTCGTCAAAACACAGCATAAGCACAACTGATATTGACTATGATGTGTCACTTGAAACAGGTGATTTAGAATTCTCTTTAATCCCAGCCGAAGGCGAAGAATTAAACGGAATTACTTATGGCGGATATGTTGATTTAAGAGAAAACACTGACTACACAACTTATGGTAACAAAGTTTATTTAAGACAAACATATTTAGACACATTAGCAAAAGGTGAGGCTACTTTCACATTAAATATGTCTGATGGAGAAGACTTAAAATTAGTTGTAAACATCATAGATAATGCACCACCGAATGAAATTTCACCAGTAGCTGTGACTTTTGATAGAAATATTGCAAGCGAATTATATGATGATATAGACGTTACTTTAACAGAATCAGAAGGCTTTTTACAAGGAATTTTCTTTAACTCAACTGAATTAAGAGAAAATATCGATTATACAGTTAAAGGCGATGTTGTAAGCATTAAACGTGAATTCATAATCGAAGAAGGCTTAAGCAGTTTAGATTTAAAATTTAATATGTCAAAAGGAATCGACCCAGTTTTAGAAGTGTCTGTTATTGAAACTTACCCAGTATTAGTAAATGTTGTAGATACAGATGGCAAAGGAATTGAGGGTGCAATTATTGATGTTAGAGATGAAGTGTATACTACCGATAAAAACGGTGAAGTATGGATAAATCTTGATTATGGCAATCACTATACAGAAATCACTAAAAATGGATACAGAGATTTAAGCGATAGAATTTATGTAAGTTCAACTTATTCGAGAGAAATTACATTTACCCTTAATTAATCAATAATTGAAAGGAGCATATATAAATGAATGTATGGCATGATATTGATAGCAGAGAAGTGACTAAAAATGAGTTTATGTCTGTTATTGAAATTTCGGCAGGTAGTAAGAAAAAGTACGAACTTGACAAGAAAACAGGTCTTTTAAAACTAGATCGTGTTTTACATACGTCAACGCACTATCCATGGAACTATGGTTTCATACCAAGAACTTATGCAGATGACTCCGATCCACTTGATGTTCTTGTTCTTTGTTCGGAAAGTATCGACCCTATGGTAATGGTAAAATGTTATCCTATTGGTGTGTTACGAATGATTGATGATTCTGAATGCGATGATAAAATTATTGCAATCCCTCTTCAAGACCCGACATGGAATTTCTATAAGGATATCGACCAATTACCACCGCATATTTCGAGCGAGATTATGCATTTCTTCGAAGTATATAAGGCGTTGGAAAACAAAGAAACGGCAACCAGTGAGGTGTTAAATCGCGCTGCTGCTGTGGCTATTATTGAAGAAACAATGGAGAGATATTTAATTCACTATTGTGGAAAAGTAAGTAAAGATTAATCAAAAAGGCTTGTTGCAATTGCAACAAGCCTTTTTTAATATTGCACAAAACATGTGAGGGGCGCTGTCTTAAACAAAAATATTCTCTTAAATTAAAGAAGGGAACGCGTTAATGTTACTTGTTCAATTTGACAAGTAACCAAACAAATTTCAAGGTGTTCCCCCTTGAAAATCCCACTGTTCGTGTCATTAATAGCCAGTTTTGCTTTCGGCACAGATAACCTATACATTTTCCGCACATACCCATTTTATAATAAAAAGCTACTCGTTAAGAGTAGCTTTATGTATTAACTTTGGATTAATCCGTATCCACCGTCTTCTCTTGAATAGATTACAGAATATCTATCATTTTGGTCGGCGTTTTGGAAGAAAAAGAATTTATGTCCTAGCATTTCCATTTGCAAAATAGCTTCTTCTTCGGTATATGGTTTAACATCGAAATGTTTTTTACGAACGATATCGAAATCAACTTCAGCAAAGCTTGCAGGCATTTCATCTTGGAATGCATCAACGCGAAGGCGTTTTTCAAGTTTTGTTTTATTTTTTCTGATTTGTCTTTCTAAAACATCGACAATCTTATCAATAGCAGCAAGTTCTTCTTTGTCCCTACATTCTGCTCTAAAGAATAATCCATTGTGCGCTACCGTTACCTCGATAATTTTCAGTTCACGAAGTTCGTTAAAAGTGATGTTAGCTGTGGAGTCTTTAGTAAAGTATTTTTCAAGCTTAGCAAGTTTTTTTTCTGCATAGTCCTTAACACTTTGTTCAACTTCGGTTTTTCTTTGAGTTACGATAAATTTCATAAGATCAGCTCCTTTGAGTAAATTACAATCTTAAATTGTAGCTTCATTATAACATATCCACATAAATTATACAAGCTTTTTTTGCAATTTTAACAAAAAAATATACAAAATCTAAAAAAAATATTATGCACATTTTATATTTTACGAAGAATTTTAT
>CAYJLC010000038.1:0-18049 GCA_964370735.1 uncultured Oscillospiraceae bacterium | reverse complement strand
TCTAATTCCAAGTTCTTTTCGAACAGGGGCTACATTTTTCATAGCACCATGATATAATGGCGCAAATAAAAAACAAATCCCAATTTCGTCTAGCATTTTCATGCTTTTTTCTGGTGAAATATCAATTTTAACACCTAAAGCCTCAAGGACATCTGCCGAGCCACATTTGCTAGAAGCTGCTCTATTGCCATGTTTTGCAACAGGCACGCCGGCGCTTGCTAATACTATCGCAGAAGTCGTTGATATATTAAATGAATTTGACTTGTCGCCACCAGTTCCTACAATTTCAAGCACATCTTTATCGTTTAAAAGTTTTGTAGCGTGAGTTCTCATGCTTTTTGCTGACGCCACAATTTCGTCGATTGTTTCACCCTTCATAGAAAGGGCTGTTAGATATGAACCGATTTGAACATCACTGGTTTTTCCACTCATAATCTCATTCATAACATCAAAAGCCATTTCAGACGACAAATTTTCTTTGTTTAATAATTTTAATATTGCTTCTTTAATCATAATTATGCCTCCAAAAAGTTCTTAATAATTGTTTTACCACAAGGTGTAAGTATTGATTCTGGGTGAAATTGCACTCCGAAAATAGGGAAATCTCGATGCTCAACAGCCATGATTTCGCCATCTTCAGTTTCAGCAGTTACAGTGAGCTCTAAAGGCATTGTGCTTTTAAGTGCTGCTAGCGAATGGTATCTTGCAACCAGAATTTCTTCATCTATACCTTTAAATAATGTACTATCTTTATAAATTATTGTCGATTGCTTTCCATGCATTATTTCCTTGGCATAAGTAATTGTCGCACCAAAAGCTTCGCAAATCGATTGATGTCCTAGACAAACTCCGAGCATCGGATATTTTGTGTGTAGTTTTTCTATAACTTCAAGGCACACGCCAGCATCTTTCGGTCTTTTCGGACCTGGGGACAAAACAATATGCGTTGGTGCTAATTTATCAATTTCTTCGACTGTAAGTTCATCGTTTTTTATAACCTTCACCGAAGGATTTATTTCTCCGATTGCTTGATATAAATTGTACGAAAAGCTGTCATAATTATCTATTATAAGTATCATTTTTTAATCCTCCAATACCGAAACTACTGATTTTGCTTTGTTAATGCATTCTTCAAATTCGCTTTCTGGAACAGAATCCATTACAATTCCAGCGCCAGAACGAATGAAAATTTTGTCGTTTTTCTTAAATGCAAGCCTAATTGCGATACAAGTATCGATATTTCCATTAAAATCTAAATATCCAATAGCCCCACCATAAACTCCACGCTTTTCATTTTCAAGCTCGTTAATTATTTCCATAGCACGAATTTTCGGAGCACCTGATAATGTTCCAGCTGGTAAAATCGCATCAACTGCATCTAGGGCATCTTTATCAGGCTTAACAGTGCCTGTAACGGTCGAACCTATGTGCATAACTGTCGAGAATTTGAGTATTTTCATATATTCTTCGACTTTAACCGTTCCAAATTCGCTAATTTTACCGATATCATTTCGTCCTAAATCGACAAGCATATTATGTTCTGCGATTTCCTTTTTATCTTCTAGCAGTTCTTTTTCAAGCGCTAAATCCTCTGACTCATTTACACCTCTTTTACGAGTGCCGGCTAGGGGATAGGTCATCACTTTTTTGTCATAAACTTTGACTAAAGTTTCAGGAGAAGCGCCAGCCATTTCTATATCCTTACTAGAAAAATAGAACATATATGGAGATGGATTTTTTCTTTTTAGCTTTTCATATATATCAATAAGGCTTCCACTAAAATCTGCCGACAATCTATTCGATAGCACTACTTGGAAAATATCACCCTCATAAATGTATTTTTTCGCTTTTAAAACCATATCCATAAACTGATTTTTATTAAATGTTGGCTTAACTTCTGATAATAATTTGCCCTTTTGTTCTTTGGCACACTCGCCGAATTTTATAATATGCTCAATTTTTTCAAGCTCTAGAAGTGCATTATTATAGTTTTCTTTTAAATCATCAGTTTTTATGTTTACCATCAAAATAACCTTGTTTAAAAGATTATCTATTGCGATAACTTTGTCGAAAAGCATTAAGTCTACATCATTGAAATTTTCATCATCTTTAGCATCAAGGTTAAGCTTTGGCACGCTATATTTAATGAAATCATACGAAAAATAGCCTACAAGTCCACCAGTAAAAGGTGGCAAATCAGGAGTTTTAGGACATTTTCTCTCGTCTAGTATCTGTCTTATATACTTATGTGGGGATTCGTCGTTTATTTCAATAGTAGTGCCTGAATTTATTTTGATTTTTCCATCTTTTGCAGTGATTTCTAAAATCGGGTCGAACCCTAAAAAGCTGTATCTACCCATATTCGCAACATCTTCGCAAGATTCTAGGATAAACACGTTTTGACTAATATTTTTTAGTTTTTTATAAATTTCTATGGTATCACACGAAATTTCAATAGTTTTTGATATCGGAACTGATTTATAATCTCCTGTTCCAATGATTTCTATAATTTGTTCTAAAGTTTTCATAATTGCCTCCTAATTATTTGGAAATAAAAAAAGTCCTCGACAGAAATTAATCTGTCAAGGACGAGAATATAACATACCCGTGGTACCACCTTGATTTACAGGAAAACCTGCACACTTTACGAAATGCAAATACATTTCTGGCTACTGACGTAAGCCAACACGTCTTGGAATACTAGGGATTTCTCCTTTTGACCAAGCCCTCCGCGGTCCATTTAATAAGCAGTTGCTATCAGGATTACACCGGCCCTGACTCTCTGTAAGTTCTTTTCTTATTTTTATCTCCACTTCAACGGTTTAGTTTATTAAATTAACATCATTTTATCACACTTTAATAAATTTGTCAACACTTTATTTTCGAAGCTAAATTTTATGGCAAGATATTTCCGGCAGAAGTATAAAGTTCGTACCACTCTTGTCGTGTTAAATCAACTTTGCAAGCGTCAGCCATTTCTTTTAATCGAGAAAGTTTTGTTGTCCCTGATATTACTTGAATATTTGCAGGATGTCTTAAAATCCAAGCCGTTGCTATCGTAGTATTGCTCACGCCATATTTACAAGCGAGTTCATTTATTTTTTCATTTAGCTTAGGATAATCATCGCTATCTAAGAAAACACCTTTCCAACCAGGAATTTGAAACGGTGACCACGCTTGAAGAGTAATGTCGTTTAAACGGCAGTAATCTAAAATTGAACCATCTCTATCAACAGCACCAGCAGTAGGCATATTAGCCTCAAAGCCTGATTGAATCATAGTGCTCGCTGGTATGCTAAATTGCATCTGATTTACTAAAATAGGTGTTGTTAAATGCTTTTTAAGTAGCTCGATTTGCATAGGTTTGTGATTTGAAACACCAAAATTACGCACTTTGCCACTAGCCTGTAAAATATCAAATGCTTCTGCTACCTCACAAGGCTCAACCAAAGCGTCAGGTCTATGTAAAACAAGCATGTCTAGATAGTCGGTGCGAAGTCTTTTTAATATACCATCGACAGAGTTTAATATGTGTTCTTTAGAAAAATCGAACATAACACCAGGTACTATGCCACATTTTGATTGTAAAAACATTTTATCGCGCAATGAAGGTTCTTTAGCTAAAACGTCGCCGAAAACTTCTTCGCAAGCATTTCTGCCATAAATATCGGCGTGGTCAAAAAAGTCGATGCCAAGGTCAAGAGAGCCTTTAATTAAATTTTCTAGCTCATTTTTTTCTAAATCTAGTAGCCTCATACAACCCATTGCGATAGCTGGTACTTTTATTGTGCTACTTCCTAAATTAAATTTTTTCATGTATATCCTCCGAATTTTTAGTTAATATTTTTTGATTATTATATCAAAAACACTACTTAAAGTGTTTAAAATTACAAGCTTCAAATATATTTGTTTATATCATATCATAAATGCTGTGCTTTATGATATAATTAACTAGAATGATTTATAATATAAACACTTTCAGCAAAAATACGACTTAAAGTGTTTGAAATTACAAGTTTCAAATATAATTGTTTATATTATATCATAAATGCTGTGCTTTATGATATGATTAACTAGAATGATTTATAATATAAACACTTTCAGCAAAAATACGACTTAAAGTGTTTGAAATTACAAGCTTCAAATATAATTGTTTATATTATATCATATTATAACATTAAAAGTCTATTAACGAAGTGTTAATTTTTGCCAATTAAGTAAAAATTTTAGATTAATTAAAAAATATCAGAGTTACTACAAGAAATATCAATATCAAAGCCAATACTTTGGACGATAACGCTAAATGGAACAGGGGATTATCTTCGCCTTTGTGTTTGAGCACCTGCTAATGCTTTAATAAGCCTAATAATTACTATCTTTATTAATGACTTTTCTATGCAAAAGGGTCAAGTTTTTTTGGTTTTCTTATGTCAGGCAACAGATATTGTTCCCATAAAAACCACTCGCCAGTGGATGTTTTTTGACGAAGTCTGACAGCACGCATAGAATCTGCACCACCAGATTTTAAGTAAAGTTGCATATAGCCTTCGCCGATTAAATCCATGCTAGTGCCTGTTTCAAAGACTGTAATACTAAGTGGCTCGGAAGGCTCATAATTGTTGTCGGGCGTTGCACCATCAAAGTAGGACACAGGAACGTATTCTTTGCCGACAAGTCTATCACGAAGAAATTGTTTTTCGTATATTGAAAGGTCGGTAGGTCCTTTCAAAAAATTTAGAACCTCGATACAAAGTTCCTTGTTTGCACTATACATACAAAGTGCGACAACAGCTAGCGCTGAAATCATAAAAGGGTCTTTAAAATCGCCTGCAAGAACTTCTATTTCTTGCATAGAAGATGGAAAGCTATCAAACTTTACACAAATATTTTTTTGATTATTTGTATATGAATTATTGCTATTATTAGACAGATTTTGCTTAATTTTATCAAGAAATGCCATAGTATATCCTCCTTTAATTATTCTTATCTATAAGCTAATTATACACCAGAACATTGCGCTTGTGAATGTGCCAATTGGCACATAAATTTAAAAAACGATGCAACGAAAATCACATCGCTACACCGTTATATATAAAATTATTTAGAAGAAATCCAGCCATTTCCAACAACATAAACCACAAGTTCAATGGTACTTTTGCAACCTGATTTCGTAAGCATATTTTCAATATGTCGTTTAACAGTTCCTTCGGCAATGTTCATTTCATCAGAAATTTCTTTTCGCGTATATGAATGACACAGAAGTTTTAGCACTTCGATTTCTCTATCCGTAAATGGTGCTTCGCCAATCGCTGTCGGAATTTTAATGTCGTCTGGAAAACTGCCTTTTCCAAGCATAACTGCCCTAATCATTTCAATGAATTCATCAATTGGACGTGATTTTGATAAGAATGCATCAGCTTTTGCCTTTTTCGCCTCTGGAATATAAGATATCTCATCAAAACCTGACATAAGTATCACGCGTACATTTGGAAACTCAAATTTCAACTTTTCACATAAAACAATACCGCTATCTACATTTTTCATCGAAATGTCTGACAAAACTACGTCTGGAAGAAGTTCAAAACATCTTTTTATCACTTCATTTTCATCACTTGAACTACCGACAAGTTCCATGTCAGCCTCATTTTCAATGACATTGCTAAACGCATCAAGCACCGATTTATGATCGTCAATTATAAATATTTTTATCATTTTCCACCTCTGTTTATTGTAATTATTAAGCTAAATTCAGGAATAACTTCAACTTTCAGCGTACCTCCAGCATTTTCAATCCTGTTTCTAATTCCAAAAAGTCCACCACCCTCGATTAGACCTTTTTTCGGATGTTCACCATTATTTGTTATTTCTATCCGATAATTATTGTCATTTTTAATGACTTTTGCGTAAATTTCGGTCGATTTTGCGTGTTTTATCGCATTTGTTGATGCTTCTCTTAAAACAGCAAGAAACATAAACGCTATGTCTTTTTCTAAAGGTATTTCGCCGATTAAGTTAATCGAAAGACCGATTTTCTTAAAATATAAGTATATTTCGGAAAACAAAGTTTCATAATCGTCTTGCCTTTGTTCTTTTACTTGCTCAACAATATCATCGAGCGATGCTAGTAAATCATCAAAATTTACCGAAGTTTCGCTCATTCGAGAAATTGCAGTGAGCCTTTGCCCTAAAACATCATGAACTTGCGAACGAATATTCAAATATTCTCTTTCGTTTCGCAAAATATCCATTTTTTCATTCATTTTTGTGATTTCTTCTGTTTGTTTTAATAATTTTTCACTTTCGCTCTCTAAAAGATACATAAGTTCCATAATTTCGGTGACATCAATCGCAATAATTTCAAAATAAGTTTTATTATCAGCAATAAAACCACGCTTTTTAAATCGAAAAGCATCGCTTGAACCACGAATTAAGACATCTTCATCAATATCTTGGCTGATACCGTCCAAAATCTCACCATTTTGCAAATCTTCCCAAAGTTTTAAACCATTTTTATATAATTTCCCTGTAAAACGCAGAAGTAATTCGTGCATTTTTGTATTTTCAATATATATATATCCATTTTGGTCGCAAAACATTATCCCAGCAGGCAAAGTATCAAGCCCTTCTTTAATTGAAAATGGGGAAAGTTCGTGTTTCTGTTTAAATTTTAACTCTTTTATGTAAAAATATGAGCGAATAATAAGCAAAACTATGGAGCCAGCGTAACAAACTGAGCAAAAAATAGGGGATATGCTTAAAAAAACAGCAACTATCACAAAAAATCTAGCTTTATTTTTAATAAAGCAAATAAAACACATAAGCGCGAAAACTCCTGTTATGACCAGTGTTTTATTAACATTTGAAAAATGCACAATTCCATACCTTTTGTTGTAAAACGTGATTATAGAAATCAGTGATAAGCCAGAAATATGCAAAATTAGTGCAAATTCTGTGACTAAATTTTTCGCATTTCTAAGCTTTTTGTTCGAAATGAGTGTTGCTAGTAAATAAGACTGCATTGAAAATAGTAAAACCGACATTATAAATAGTGCAATAAGTGCTGTAAAAGAGAGAAAATATAAGTTATACATCGATATCTTCCTCCTTAAATTTCAAAATATACGAAAATCCATCGTCAATTTCTTTGTATTCTGCCTCATAATATGTTGTTTTGTTAAACTCAATAATTTCATTTTTTGCAAAAATTTCATCGTGACTTATAATCGAAAAAACTAGGTGCTCGCCTTTTTCATAAAGTTGCACAACTAAGACTTTTGTCCCTAAATCTAGCGCTCTTAGTACAGTTTCGCTAAAAAAATTATACATCGAAAGCACGCATTTCGGATGAACACTCATCGTGACGCTTGAATTTGTTAAAATATTTATCGATGTGGCGAAATTTTTAATTTCATTTAAAGCATTGATGAATATCCCTAGCTGTTGTTTTTTAAGATAAAGCATATTTATTCGGAACATACAATCACGTTTCATCATACAAATAATTGCGTTAATTTTTATAAGTGGTCGCTTGTCATTTGGATTTTCTTTTAGCTTTAAAAGTTCAACTTTAGCCCTGTTTGTGCCTGCAATAAGTGTTTTGTCGATATTTTTATACACAGTTTGCTTTGCATTAAGTACCGAAATATCAGCGTTTATAGATGCATTTTCTATTAAAAAATCATTATTTCTTTTGAGCGTTTTATTTACTTTTGCAAATTTGCGAAGCGCTGTATTTATCGAGGTAAAATCTTCAAAATAACAGAAGTTCCCACCGATTATTTCTGTTTCTTTTGGGATGAAATTCTCGTCTATATCGAGTGAAACTGCTGAATTTTCTACTATTTTTCCATTTTTATCGGTTATTTTCATAGCAAGGCTAGAATTTGCAAAAAGTTTGTCATAGCCCTTGTTATTCGGAAAAAGACCACTTCTCATACACGTTTCTGCGTAAAGGAATAGGAAAATCGTATTTCCATAAGAAAGTTCAAATTCACGAACAATTTGCACCCCTGTTACATAACAAACTATGTAAATTGTAAGCAAAACATTAACAATTACAGGGTAAACAAACGCGATTTTTTTAGGTGAGCTAAAACTTTTGAAAATAAGCGAAGCAAGCGACACCGCAAAGCTTATCATTATAAAAGAAATGACGAAATAATAGCCTATATTATACGAATATGTATAGAAAGAAGGCGAAAAAACCTCTACTTCAAAGATTAATTCGTGTGTATTGTTCGTGAAAACCACAATAAATAGTAAGATGCAAACTGTGAGATATACTTTGTAAAACTTGTCGAAAAATGTCTTTTTACGCGCATTTGTGCTGTGAAAAGTTATGTAAACTAAACACGCAGGAAGCATTAAAATCGGTATGTAATATAAATACCAGACAATTATTTCAAAGGCAGCACTTTCATAGGAGATTGATTTTAAAACACCTAAAACGATGAATAAAATTTGAGTGAAAAATGCGATTTTTAATGCAAACAGTATCTTTTTATCAGTTATTCTATGTGTTAAAAAGACCAAATATGCAATTAAAGCGAAAAGAAGCAATAAGAAAAAAGCGGTAATTTCTTTAGCGTTTGCAAACGAATACGAGTTGGTTTTAAGTGAAATTTGCATCAAATTTTTTGAAACATTTCGCGCCTCGCTTATGTATTCATTAAAATCTGTCACTTTATTACTACTATCTTCTATGAGAACAAGTTCGCGTTTTTCACTTAAATTATACGAAAAATCGATATCTTTAGGTCGAAAAACCCCGTAATCCATATATAAAACACCGTCACTTGGCACGATTATTTCAAAATTATCATTTTTTTCAACTATTTTTAATGCATCACTAAAAAGAGTTATTGTTAAATCTCGTTCTAAATCGCATGCAAAAAACCGATTTTCATTTTGAATTTTATTTATATCATGATATACTTTTTCAGATTTATAATCACCGTATAATGAATTTGCCATCGACAGCACGATATGGTGAGTTTTTGGGTGTTCCCACATATTTTTATCAATTTTTTCAGGAAAATCAAAGTTGATTTCATAGTTTTTCTGCAAAATATCTGTAAAATTTAATTTTTTCTCAGAAACTTTATTGGTATTTGCGACAAAGACCACATAATCAGTGTAAAGCTTATCGAAAGTATAATCAGAATTTAGTAGGGGAGTTGCTTCGGCTTCGCTCAAAAATACACTGTCACCATACGTCAGATTTCTAAATGCCGTATCGTGGCTTGTGCTATTTATGGAAATTTCACCAAAATTATCAATAAAATCGCTCAAAATCTCTTCACTCGATTTATTTATTTCTAAATTATTATCATCAAAACGCACAAAAAATACTATTACAAATAATAATAAAATAATTGAGAGTATTAATTTTTTCATAATTTTTCTCCCTTCTAAAATATCATTTACACTTATATTTTAACAAACTTTGAATTTTTTTTGCCTACACAACTGTTTAGTTTTTGTAAAAAAATACAAAAAAACACCGACAAATTAATGTCAGTGTCTTAAAATTATAAATCATCAAGGTCGGGAACAATAAATTTTTTCATAACAATATCAATCGCAAGTTTTAAAATATTATCATGTCCTGTTTTCGCCTTAATATTTGCAATATGAAAATTAAGGGTATTGCGTGTTATATCCAGTTCTTCACATATATCGGCGTGTTTTTTGCCATTTACTATGCATCTAAGAACTTTTAGCTCTTTTTTTGTAAACTCGGCTGAGTCGGCAATTCCGATAGACACCATCGGCATAGTATCAGGGTAAACTTTTTCACCATTCAGCACTCGATTTATCACCATACATAAATTTTCGTCTGTGTGGTCTTTATAGAAAAATCCATCAATATCAAAACGTCTAGCCTGTTCGATGTACTCGCGTTCTACTAAAAAAGTTACAATAATTACTTTAATATTCGGATATTTTTCTTTTATTTCCTTCGAAACTAATATGCCATTATTCTTTTTCGAAGTATAAATATCCATTAAAATTATATCTACTTTGTGCCTTTTGATGAAGTCCATTGATAAATCTGCATCTTCTAAAAATCCTACAATATCAAAATGGTCCTTGACGATAAACTTTAGATATTCGCGTGAGCTTTTTTGGTCATCTACAATTAAAATCTTTTTCATAATATTCCTCGCTTTTATAGCTAACTTTTTAGCACTGCTATTAAAAGTAATTCGCTATTTTATAGTATATTACCACAAACTCATTAAAAAATCAATAATTTAATAGCCAATATTTAATGTTTCATAAACTTTTAAACCGTAAATCTCGCCTGATATTAAAATTAATGTTGTATCTGTTACTTCGAGTGTAATCTCTCCTCTGCTATTATCATAAGGCATTAATTTCAGCATGTTATTTGAAAAATAATATTGTCCACTAAAATTTGTACCTTGGCAGACATATCCGAAAGTACCATCGATGAAAAGTTCCAAAACACTAGTTCCATCGTCGCTATAACAATAATTTGCCAGAAAATCTTCGTCGAAATCAAATGCATTTTGATAAAAATAATCACTATAAATAAGGCCATTTAAAGCGTCTGCCCCATACGAATTTACAAATACATCTTGCATAGTCGCGCCAATATACGCGAGTTCTACACCGTCAAGCAACAGATTTTTGTTGTTAATCACTAAATTTAATGCACCAGTTTCACCATCAGAACCTTTGAGTTCTAGTTTGTAATTATTGTCCGACATATAAGTCATCGAACTTATCGACATTATATATGGCGTATGAAAATCTTCTAAACCACCGCTTATGAGTGGCATTTCGTTTTTATTATAATAAAGCCCATCAATACGACATTTTATATAGGAATTTTCGCCTATATTTAAAAATTCATAGATTAATTCGACTTCATAAGCACCATTTTCATCGCTTAAATAATGATTTTTATCAAAAACAGTATGCGTCGCTTTATAATACCCTCTAATATTATTTAGTGGCCCGCTAAGATAAAATTCATCTGCGAAATTCGTGTTGTAGCCATCGAGCGAAAATATATAATTATCATTAAGCAAATATGCCCTGTTTAAACTTCCGTCTAGTATTAATCGATATTTCAAATCTTCCGAAAACTCGATGAGAACATCGCCAAATTCATCTATAACATATTCACCAAAATTTTCATCATATAAATCAAAAAAGTAATTATATGTCGGCATCGAAAAGGCACTTACCGTACCGTCTTCAAAAAAAGTAAGCTCTAATTTGTCTACTTGGTCTAAAATATCGGTAACAGAACCTTCAACTGAATACGCGTCAAAAATCCAAGTTCCTAAAACTCTATTTAAAACTGATAAGTCTTCTTCAATCTCCACCGTTTCGGTTTCTTCTAATTTTTCATCATTTTCATCCGCAGTTTCATCTATTTTATCTGTTTCGACCGTTTCAGGTGTAGTAGTTTCTGTTTCAAAATTTGAAACTTCATCACTCACCTCTGTATTTTGAGCACAGGAAACGAGTGATAGTATTAAAATTATTGACAAAGCGATATTTAGTAATTTTTTCATAAAATCACCCTTCTAAACTGCACCGCCACAATATTCACAGCACCCAGATGCATTTGGGATGGTAGTTGCTTGACAATTTGGGCAAGTTACAGCCACTTTTGGCGCATTAGCCTCTAAAACTTCTTCGCGTGACTGTTCTCTTAAACCTAAAAGAGTGCTCTTTATTTCTTCGGCATCGCGTTCTGCTTCTTTAAATTCGTGGCTAAAACGACTATCAATTTCATCATCATTTAATTTGAATTTAATATCGTCAAACCAAGGCGAATTTATGTAGATTGTAATATTGAATTCGAAAATTTTAGCATATCTCGGTGGGTCAAAACTTACGCGTTTGCCGTCGTCATCTTCGTCATAAACCTCGTATTCATCTTCATCCACATCGACATTAACGCCAGTTACTTGCGAAAATGCAATAATATCAGGGTTATTGTCTTTCCATTTTCTAGTTCGAGAGAAAAGCCACGTTTTGTTGTCTTCGTCAATGCAAATTAAATTTCTGCCACCGATAACTTTTGTAGGATTAAATTCAGCTACTTTAGCCTCATTTTCTTCCCTATAAGCCAGTTGAGATTTGATTTCATCAACAGTCGAATTTCTTCTGTCATCGAAAAATGGCGAAAGTTTTCCTGCGCATTCTTTACAAAGATTTCCGTCTTCAAGCTTTCTATTGCCTAGTAATCCGATTTTTTCACTGCATACATCGCAGTATTTTTTGTCAAATAGTCCCATAATTATTCTCCTTTTTATTTAATTTAAAATAAATGCACTATATCCATAAGATCTAAGATTTGAGCTTTCTTCTGCTGAACCAAATTCAACATAGAAATTAGATGTTTCATTATCTGTTGCAAACCAGTGGTATTTGATAGTGCCCCAAGTTTCATCAATACTAGGCACACCCTCTACGCCACCTGTGTATTTTTCTAAAACAGTAGCATAATTCATGCCAGCAGACCAATCTCCATAAGTCGTATCTTGTGGTGCATCTGCTCTCATTGCATCAGCAATCGCTTGTAATTCTTCGTCGGTAAAAGATGGTGCTATGTCTACTACTTCGGTGCTTTCAACTGGGCTTTCTTCTTGTGAAGTATTTTCATCAGGTGCAGTTTCTTCTTCTACATTTTTAAACGTAGTTCCGTCGTCAATTTGAGCAAATTCATAAACATAAGTGAAAGTTTCGCCGTTATAATCGTAATCATAGCTCGCCGATAATACACCGTTTGTGAGTGTTGGTGTATACCAAGTATTGTCTTCTTCTTTAAGTGGTGCGTCTAAAATCCAAGCATAATCATCGACAATAGGGAAGAAAGTGTAGTCGTGAAGTTCTATGCTCCAAGATGAAAAGACTACTGAATTTTCTTCGCCATAAGGTGCCAACACATACGTTTCAAAATAATCTATCCCACTTGCATCTGTTTCAAGATATGCCCACGCTTCAAATTCACCTTCTGTTTCTGGATAAGGTCCGTCATAGTCTGAAACAGTTATAGTTCCATACCACGCCGACGGTTTTTTTAGAGTTTCGACAGATATTGTGTCCTCTGTGCCATATCCTGGTGCGATGAAATCAGGTGCACTTTGGGTAGTGCCCTCTAAAGAACCCTCTTCTATTTGCACTTCGCCTTCATTTGCTGTGTCTGCATTTTCATCAGTTCCACCACAAGCAATCATTGCAAACGGGATAATAACTGATAATAGTAAAATCGCTAACTTTTTCATAATAAATCCTCCTATCATAAAACTATACTATAAATTTATTTCACTTTACAATACTATTGTACCATTTTGGATAAAAAAATAAATGTGCCGAATGGCACATTTATTAATGCCATGTCTTTTGCGAAAAAACTGAAAGCCTTAAATTGCGATATAATTTATACATTAGTCGTTTTTTTCTCAGTGTTTAACTGTGGTATCACTATTTTTAGAGTTATATTGTTTAGCGCAGTAATATCCATTTTTCCACCATACTGCAAAATCTTGTTTCGAAGAGAAGAAAGTCCGTTGCCTTCTTTTATTTCAATAATTCTCTTAGTATTCGCGTTTGAAATTTCGATTTCATAATTCGTGTCTTTTTCTGATATATTAACAAAAAGTTCCGTAACATTTGCGTGATATACAGCATTTTTAAGCATTTCATTTATAGCTGTAAGGACTAGACTGTTCTTTAGTATATCACTAGATTTATCGCCCGAAATTGTGATTTTGCACTTTAAACTCTCTGCAAAAGCCATAATTTGGTTTAGTGTTAGATTATGCTCTTTTCCGTCTGCCAAATCGGCAATAACACTCTCAAGATTTTCAAGTTTACCTAAAATATTGCTTGATATTTGCATATTTCCTTCTTTAAAATCTTTTCTAGTTTCTGCAATTAAATTACCAAAACTATCGTGGAAATTCACTTTCATACTGAGCGCAACCTGTGAAGCTGCATTTTTTTCGATGTCATCTATAAGAGTTTTAAGCTTTTTTTGCTGATTTTTTAGATTAACATTTAATTTTTCGGTGCTTTCAGTAATCGTGAAAATTTCGGTGATATTTGATGCAGTTATTTTGAAATAGCTTGTGTTCTCTATGGTAATAAGTTCTTTTGAAAATTGCCAAACTTCATTGTTTTGCAGAATAAAAGCCGGCTTCTCACTCGTAATAACACAGCTTTCTGTTTTTTTGAGCATTTCTAAATCACCCCAAAACTCTTTACCACTTTGCAAGTCTTTTCCGGTAAGTTCGAAACTTAAATTATGTAAAGTTCGATTTGACAGAAAAATATCACCGTCATTTGAAATAAAAGCAAGCCCTGTCGGCAAATTCTCGAGTCCCTCTTTGATAGATAAATCCGTAATTTGATTTTTTACACTCCGATATTTCTTAATCAATAAGAATATTGCAAATATCGAGCTTAAAAAAATCAATATTAAATGAAAAATAACTGGAATATTATCGAATATATAACTGATATTAGTGGAATTATAAGTTTTTTCAGCAAAATCAATATAATGTAGCTCTAATAAAAATGATGTATCAATTATTATTATCAAAAATAAAATAAATATCGTAATTTGGGTGCTTTTTTTGCCTTTATTTTGAAGAAGATACAAAAATGTTATACACAAAATAAGCAGACTAACAGAAAGCATTGTATTAATAAATACTTGTTCTAATAAACTAAGTGAAGTATATTTCATTTTTCCTCCTCCTATTTTTTAAAAACAAACTCGATATGCAAATCATCGTCGTCATTTATTACGGCTATTTTTCCATTTATAGAGGCTAATTTATCGCTTTCAAATTCTGCTAGTGCTAAAGGTTCTTTTGCATTACAATCGGCTCGAATTATAAAAACAACATTACCTTGAGCCTCATTAAATGAAATTAAAACAGCATTAAAATCATTATGCGTAAGTTTTATAACTTTATTGAACAAATCATAGCATAACATTGATGAATTTGCAGACATTTCAAATGTTTTCAGAAAATTAATGGCACAAGCTTTATCTTGAAGCTTTAAAATTCTAAATGTTTCATCAAAACAAAATCCCAAATCTTTAACCGAAATATTTTCAGTCGTTTGCGCTGTTAGTATTAAATTTACTTTTCGTTTGATATAAACTGAGTCTAAAAGGAGTTCAAACAACGCAGATTTTGCATTTTCTGTTTGAATATTGTCAACATTCTCGCGCATTTCCAAGCTTTTATGCTTAAACTCACTTAGCAAAATATCTTGAACTTCGGTTTGTTTTTTAATGAGTATTGTACTTTCTTTTTGCTTATTTTCACGCGTTAATAAATCAATCTCCTCGTATAAATCTAAGTTTATTCTTTCAAGCTCATTGATTTTTTGACGAAAATCCGAAATATCACTTGTATAACTTATGTACCCACCACGAATTTCGCTCATATAATGCAAAATATTTTCATTAATTTCAATACTTTTTTCTGTTTTTAGCCTGTTAAAATCATCTTTGTTTAATCTTGATGTATTATCTGAAATATATTTAATTTCACCATCTAAATCTAAAATTTGTGTGTCTAGATTTGCTTTTTCGAAGAATTCCTTATAGTTTTTATTAGAATGAATAAGTCCACAATACACAAAAGATTCTAAAAGCAAAATTACTATAAAACACCCAAAAAGTGTTAAATCTAAGAAGAAATATTTTGAAAACCAATCATTTGTGACATAAAGCACAGTATAAATTACCCCAAGTGATATAACGGCGATAGGGAATATGGGTATTTTATTGCTATATTTTCGACAGTTTCTTGCAAGTATTGTCGTTGCAGAAACAAACATTGTAAATATAAATACAACTATTAAGTAATAAAAAAATCCATGAGAGTAAGATTGTTTATACGCGTGCTTAGTTTTATCAATAATAAACACAAAATCGTGAAATTCACTTGTGATTACAAAAAGAAATAAAATAACAGCTGGAATATTTAAAAGATACCATTTAGGATTGATTTTGTAGTTTTCATCTTTTCCAATTGTAAATGATACATAAAATAACAAAAGGGGAATGAAAATCATAGGAATATAGTATGAATACCAAGCAATTCTATCAAGAACAGGAGTTGTTAGCAAACAAGTAAATTTGATAGTACGAATTGAAATCCAAAAAACAATGCTCGCACCCACCAAAAACAAATATCTTCTAACTTGTGGATACATTATCCGTTCACGAATACTAAATATCCAATAAACAAAAACACCTATGAATATAAATCCTGAAATAAGTGTCTTGAAATGTATAAACGAATGTGTAGTATTTTGCGGGATGTATTCACTAAAAATCCCAACAATAAGGACGAAAGACACCAAAATAAACAGTTTTATTCTTTGTTTTGATAAAATAATTCTATCCATTTTAAACATTCCTTTCATTTTTTGTTGATATTTATATATCTAAATTATATCATACTTTAAATTTTAATTTCAAGTAGTTGTATAAAAAAATTTCCAAATGCTGACATTTTTTAGCGTATTGTCACAAGTTTTTTGGATATATTTTAAAGTAGCTATTCAATGTCAACAACTTAAGAAAAAGTCGCAATGCACACAAAATAACCCTTGAAATTTTGTACAAAAAGCGAATTGACAAAAAAGCATCGCTGTCACAATCGAAATAGGAGTAATAGAAACTCACTATTTACAGATTGAGAGTGGCAAAAATGGACGTAAAAAGAATGTTTGAGATAACAAAAGCGATAGCAGAATCATTACTTATAAAGGAAAAAAGTCGGATAAATCCGAAGTATTTTACACGAAATCGAAATATGACATTTAGCGAAGTAGTTTACTATATTTTGTCACCAGGAAAAGAAAGTTTACAGCTTGGCCTTAATCGATTTTTCAAAAAAATTGGAAAAGAGGATAAAACGATAAGCGAGCAAGCATTTAGCAAGGCACGAGGTCACTTCGACCATTTACCATTTTTAGAAATGATACGAGAAAGCACAAAAGAGCAGTATTCTACCGAGAAAACAAAACAATTTTTGGGTAAATTTTTGTTCGCAATAGATGGAACAACGCTTGCATTACCGGATAAACCAAGTTTATGCAAAGAATTTGGAGCATCAGGATGTAAAAAAGATTCTGCAACGGCAAAAGTTTCATTACTGTATGATATTGAAAATGATTGGATAGCCGATGCAGAAATAGATACTTACAAAACTACTGAACATACCATTGCTTTAAGACATATTGACAGACTTTGTGAGCTTGGAATTGCCGAAAAAAGTGTGATAATTTTTGATAGAGGATATCCTCAAAAAGCACTAATAGAGAGACTAATTGCGAATAAAATCACATTCTTAATGCGTGTTAGAGCTAAGTTTAATACTAAATTGGATAGCTATATACAAAAGAAGAGTAAAACAGACTTATCACTTACTTGAAAAATACATTTTCACCTACAAAAAATATAGGTTTCTCTGACATAATTTCTGATTGTGGATATGTTATGGATTTAGCAAGATTTAAAGGTTTAAGTGAAGCACTAAATGGAAAAGGCACAAAGTGATGGTAAAGATGCAAGTATAATGCATTGGGTTGCAGATGGTATTGAGCTAAGATGGAACTCTATACAAGAAAACTGGATTAATAGCAAAGATAGTGATGCAGAGGAACAAATAGGCTCAGTATTTGCTGTACAAGGTATTGATTTAAATAAAGTTGGAGTTTTAATAGGTAGTGATTTAGAAGTAACTAGCAACGGAAAACTAAGAGCAAATCCAGACAATTTTCATAATGTTAATGGCACTTTTACAAACGAAGAAATGAAAGATCCGATGAATCAGGAAGAATTCACTCTTTTTGTGCTAAATATTTATTATGTCCTTCTTACAAGAGGTATCGATGGGATTCGTTTAGGTTTTTGGAAAAATGATGAATTTAAAAATTATATGATGAAAACTTTGGATATCAAATAGACTAAATCCTCGAAAATCCTGATAAATACAGGTTTTCGAGGATTTTCTTTTTCTGGCTGTTTTTT
>CAYJLC010000037.1:18434-20616 GCA_964370735.1 uncultured Oscillospiraceae bacterium | reverse complement strand
CCTCCATAATTAAATTCGGATATGCATTTATTATTTCGTTTAATATTGCAAGCAGAACATCTACTACAATGGAATTTCCAGCTTGCTGATACATTGCTGTATCTGATACTTCTATTTTAAAGCTGTCACAGAATCCCATTAATCTTAGACATTCTCTTGGGGTTAGCTTTCTTAATCTACCTTGTGTAGTTACATAATTATCAACACCTGCTCTATGCATTTTATGCATTGTTGTTAACAGTGGTCTGGCTACTTCTAAATCTGTTTTAGGCTTAGAATAAAACCCTTTTGTCCCACTTGACATAACATACTTTTCTACTTTTTCAGATAGGAAGTATTTTTCAAGCTCTTCCATCGTCTTTTCCATATCTTTGTTTTCTTCTACAAATACGAAGTCACCATGCCAATTGAACTGTTGGTTCTTCTTTTGGCATAATTGGACTTCTCCATCTATTTGAGTGTATCTCTTTGATAGATTTTTTTCATCAGTTACAAATTTAACTCCTTTTTTAGGAAGATAATATTTGCCTGATACATTATCCAGCAAAAAGTCTTGCATAACTTTTTCAAGGGTCTTTGGAGAAGGGGATTTATATTCACTCTCAAGCATTAATCCCTTTTTAAATCCGACTACAAATACACGTTCTCGATTTTGCGGTATTCCATAATCTTTAGCATTTAAAACGGCATCTTTCCATTCATATCCAAGCTCATCAAATACTGTTTTCATTGTATCCCAAGTTCTACCGTTATCATTACTTAATACAGCTTTTACATTTTCATAAATAAATACTTTAGGTTGTATCTCTTTTACAAGCCTTGCGAACTCATAGAATAAAGTTCCTCTTGTATCTTCCAATCCACGCTGTTTTCCAACTAAGCTGAATGCTTGACAAGGACTTCCGCCGACAAATAAGTCAACTTTATCCTTGTATGTTTCGCCATCTAAAAATGATACATTCCAGTGAAAGTGCTGTTCATCTAAATCATAATTTGATAGATAGCTTTGTCTTACTTTGTTTTGATTCTTTTTGTTTTCATATAGACTGTCAATATATTGTTTCTTTTCTATTGTATCTGTTAAAGTATTCAAGTGATTTGTGATTTCAAGTGTATTTATTCTTTCGTGTAGCATTGACAATGTTTCAGAAATCAGCTTAAACTCTTTAATCGTCTTGCGAAAGTTATTTTCAGATAGTAAATTTTGAATTATTAAAATATCATTTTTAATATCTATCCATTGAACATTATCTTTACTTTCGAATGTCATTTCGTTTTGATTTTCTATATTATTATCTTTTGAATATTCAGTAATTATTTTCACGCAACATTTCATTGCATCAAAGACTTTATATTCATTAGCATTTCTTAATTTTTTGAGCAAGTCAGAAAACTCTTTTATTCTAACTTTCTTCATTTCATTATTTTGAAGCAAAATTGTCAAAGATGATTCGCAAATTTCTACAATTGAATCATCGAAAACATTTAATTCTAAAACTTTTGTGTTTAATTTTTGACTCACCTTACTCAAATCAGATGACAATTTATTTTTAATTTCTATTTCATTATTATCTGATGGGGTTATATTATTTATGACATTATTCAGAATTTTTATTTCTGAATGCATTTCCTGAATGTCATTTTCTATTTCTTTAGAAAGTATATCAACATCACCATTATCGCATGCAAATACTATTTCATGTTTGATATTCGCTCTTTTCAAAGCATGTTCAATTGCCCCTATACCACTAAAAACTGTTGCTACCTTTAACATTTGTGTTCTCCTAAATCTTCATTGAATTCCATTATATCTCCAATGTCACAACTCAAAACTTTACAAATTTTAGCAGCGGTGTCCATAGAAATTTTTTCGCCCTTACCCATTTTAGCAATAGCATTGCTACTTATTTGCGCTTGTTCTCTAAGCTGAGTTTTATTCATTTGCTTATCAATAAGTATTTTCCATAGCTTACTATAATTAACTGTCATACCAATAGCCCTTTCTTTTTGTTATACGCCTCTAATATTATATCACAGATATCATTATATTTCTATATTTTTTTGATATTTCTACATATTTTTTATCATAACTAATATTAAAAAATGCTTGCACAAATTAATGTACAAGCATTTTCATTTTGCATTCAGTTGATTTGACCCCCATGGTCAAAATGTTTCTTTA
>CAYJLC010000037.1:17228-18424 GCA_964370735.1 uncultured Oscillospiraceae bacterium | reverse complement strand
AAATGGTAAGAGTACGGAAAAAAGTATCGAAAAATATATATAACTTGGACTTTGGTAGTGAGAAACAAAATCTCTAAAAGAGAGAAAGAGGTAAACTGGGAAGTGTAGAAAAGAAACTACACTATAAAGGAAAGTGAGGTCGAATTCGGTAACTAGATATTCCGCGAAATAAATAAATGAAATATAAGAAGAGATTATGATGACCGAAACTAGGCAAGTGTTAAAATCCAGTTTTTTTCTGACGAAAACACATAATATGCAAAATAAAACGGTAGAGGTGACTAGCCAAAAATTGGTGAATAGGGAAGTGCTTGCATCGTCCCATCCGTCGCCATCTGATATAAAGAAGGTGGAAAGAATAAAAACGAAGGCAAAGTTTAGCATAAAACTCAAAAATCCGAAAGAAGCAGTGAGTCCAGGCAAAGCAAATACGTTTTTCATTTCGCACCTCCTTAAAATCGATTCATCATTTTTTTAGCTTTTTCATAATCTGAAACATAGTCTTTGATGATATTTACGAGTAAATTTGAAACAGAGCGAGTTTGTTCGCTAGCAATTTTTTCCAAAATTTCCTTTTCCGACTTTGAAATTCGAAAGCCGATTCGTTCATTTGCATTTTCTTTCATGATAGTTCTCCTTATATATACATTATATAATTTTTAACAAAAAATGTCAAATAAAAGATATGTTATACTTTGTTGAACAATGTTGAACACGAAAAATAATAACTTTTTCTCTCTTTAAACTGTAATATTTTGTAGATTTTATTCGAATAAAGTATCAAGTTTTTTTCTTTTAAAAAAGACATATTTTTGCAGGGTTTTGAATATACTTTTTAGTATGTGTTAGTTTGATAAATTATTAAAAAAATATTATTTTTTTGTGTCAGAAATATTTGACAAAAGTTTAAAATTATGTTACAATTAACTAAGAAATTTATAAATATTTCTAAAGCTTGCTTTTAAAATTTGGCAAAAAGTAACAAGTTAAATTAACGCAGAACTAAACAATATGTCAAAATGCACAATTTAAGGAGAAAACAGATGTCGAAAATAACAAAAAAAGAAACGTTCAATTTTAATACTTACCTTTTCCACGAAGGCAACAATTGTAGAGCATACGATTTTATGGGTTGTCATTATGGGAATAAAGGCAGAAAAAAAGGCTATATTTTCCGAGTTTTTGCACCAAATGCA
>CAYJLC010000037.1:13485-17218 GCA_964370735.1 uncultured Oscillospiraceae bacterium | reverse complement strand
TTGTAGGTGATTTCAATAATTGGGACAGAGAAAATTGTCCTATGAAAAAAGTTACAGACAATGGTATATGGGAAGCTATTTCGTCGGAAGCAAATTTTGACGGAAATTATAAATACAGTGTTGAGCAAGTGCAAGGGAATATTGTTTTAAAAGCTGACCCTTATGCGGTGTATAGCGAACTTCGTCCGAAGACAGCTTCGAAAATTTATGAGTTACCAGAATTTAACTGGAAAGACGATAAATGGATGGAGAAGAGAAAAGATGCTCTTCATTTTGAAAAACCTGTCAATATTTATGAAGTTCATTTAGGTTCTTGGAAAAAACCAGAAAATGGTGTTGAAAATGAGCCAGGCGAATTTTATAACTTCAGAGAACTTGCATCGATGTTAATTCCGTATGTAAAAGAAATGGGATACACTCATATCGAGCTTATGCCAGTTATGGAACATCCATTCGATGGTTCTTGGGGATATCAAGTGACAGGTTACTTTAGTCTGACTGCGCGTTATGGTACGCCAGAAGATTTTATGTACTTTGTAAACAAATGCCACACTAGCGGTATCGGTGTAATTTTAGACTGGGTTCCAGCACATTTTCCAAAAGACGAGCATGGTCTTTATAAATTCGATGGTACACACTTATATGAATATGATGATGAATTAAAAAGAGAGCACAAAGAGTGGGGAACTCATGCGTTTGACTACGGTAGAAACGAAATTCGTTCTTTCCTTATGTCTTCGGCTATGTTCTGGATAGAAAAATATCACATTGATGGTTTAAGAGTTGATGCTGTTGCGTCTATGATTTATTTAGACTACCAAAGAGAGCATTTTCGTCCAAATGTTGATGGTGGTAGAGAAAATAAAGAAGCTATCAGCCTAATTCAAAAAATGAACGAGCTTATTTTATCAGAACATCCTGATGTTTTAATGATTGCAGAAGAATCTACGTCATTCCCTCTTGTTACAAAAGCAGGATATATGGGTGGACTTGGGTTTAACTATAAATGGAATATGGGCTGGATGAATGATATGTTAAGTTATATGTCAATCGATTCGCTTTTCAAAGGCGGTTCACACGACAAAATTACTTTCTCATTTATGTATGCTTTTTCAGAAAACTTTATCTTGCCTCTATCGCATGACGAAGTTGTTCACGGTAAAAAATCACTTTTAGATAAAATGCCAGGCGATTATGATGCTAAATTTGCTCAACTTCGTGCGTTATATGGCTATATGATGGCACATCCAGGTAAAAAACTTCTGTTTATGGGTGGTGAATTTGGACAATTTATCGAATGGAATGATAAGAGAGAGCTAGATTTCTTCCTTTTAGAATATGAAAGACATAGTCAACTTAAAGATTATGTTAAAAACTTAAATAAATTCTACGCTAAAAGCAAACAATTATGGGAAAACGACCTTAACTGGGATGGGTTTTCTTGGATTTGTCACGATGATTATGCAAATAACATGGTGTCTTTTAGAAGAATTGCAAAAGACGGCAGTGAAATAATTGCTGTAATGAATTTTTCTCCTTTATCGCACGAGCACTACACAATAGGTGTTCCAAAGGCTGGGAAATACGCTGAAATATTTAATTCAAATGCACTGGAATACGGTGGAAATGGATTTATAAATATTGATAAATTACATACGAAAAATGAAGCGAAACATGGTTTTGAACAAAGCATTGGAGTAAAAGTCGGACCGTATGCAGCGATGTTTTTCAAGATAACAAAATAAGGAGGATTTTTTATGGCAAAGTCTAAAGAGTGCGTAGCAATGCTTCTTGCTGGTGGGCAAGGTAGCAGACTATATGCACTGACAAGCAAAGTTGCAAAACCAGCAGTTTCGTTCGGAGGTAAATATAAAATTATCGACTTCCCTCTTTCAAACTGCATTAACTCAGGCATTGACACTGTTGGAGTTTTAACTCAATATGAGCCACACAAATTAAACTCATATATCGGCAGTGGTATCACTTGGGATTTGGATAGAATCTCAGGTGGTGTATATACTTTACCTCCTTACCAAAACTCAGATAAATCTTCTTGGTATAAAGGAACTGCGAATGCGATTTATCAAAACATCGCCTTTGTTGAAGAATTTGACCCTGAATATGTTATCATTTTATCTGGTGACCATATCTATAAAATGAATTACGCGAAAATGATTTCTGAGCATAAAAAAACTGGTGCAGATGCAACAATCGCAGTTTTAAATGTATCACTTGAGGAAGCTTCAAGATTTGGGATTATGAATTGTAACGAAGATGGTAGTGTTTACGAATTCGAGGAGAAACCAAAAAAACCAAAAAGCACACTTGCATCAATGGGTATCTATGTTTTCACTTGGAAAACACTTAAAAAATACCTAATTGAAGATGAAAAAGACGAAAAATCTGAAAACGATTTTGGTAAAAACATCATCCCTAATATGCTTGAAAATGGCTGTAAACTAAACACTTATAGATTTGAAGGATATT
This sequence comes from uncultured Oscillospiraceae bacterium, assembly GCA_964370735.1. Lineage (GTDB taxonomy): Bacteria > Bacillota > Clostridia > Oscillospirales > Butyricicoccaceae > CAYJLC01. Next base: position 14,731 of record CAYJLC010000037.1, on the reverse strand, counting down.
GGAAAGATGTTGGTACTATCGAAAGCCTTTGGGAGGCAAATATGGACTTGCTTTCTCCTTCTTCAGGCATAAATCTAGCCGATGAAACATGGAAAGTTTACGGTAAAAACCATGCGTCACCTCCGCATTATACGTCTTCAGACGCAAGCGTTGTTCATAGTATTATTTCAGAGGGTTGTGAAATTTATGGCCAAGTAAATCAATCGGTTATCTTTAGAGATGTAACGATTGGTGTTGGTGCGAAAGTTAATTACTCAATTTTAATGCCAGGTGCAGTAATCGAAGATGGCGCGTCAGTTGAGTATTCAATTGTTGCTGAAAATGCCGTAATTTCAATGGACGCAGTTGTTGGAAGTGCGCCGTTTGTAAACCCTAATGAAGAATGGGGCATCACTGTTGTAGGACCTGCTGTAAAAGTTGGTGCAAACGCAAAAGTTGCTGCAAAATCTATGGTTTCTAAAAACGTGAAAAAAGTTGACGCAGAGGTGAAAATATGAAAAAAAATGTGTTAGGCCTTATTATGGCATTTGACCCTAGCGATGAGATGAAAGAGTTAACTGACACAAGAACAGTGGCGGCAGTTCCTTTCGGTGGCAGATATAGAATTATCGATTTTATGATGTCAAATATGGTAAACTCAAACATCAACAACGTAGGAGTTGTACTTTGTGATAGATATCAATCATTAATAGACCATATCGGTACTGGTAAAGATTGGGACTTAGCAAGAAAAATTGGTGGGATTAGACTTCTTCCTCCATACTCATATTCTACAAAGAAAACTCTTCTTTTCGACTTAGCTGAAAGACGCTATAAAATCGAAGGTTTAATCGGGATTATGGATTTTATTCAAAAAACAAAAGCAGAATATATCATTTTATCAGACGGAAATATCGTTACAAACATCGACCTTGAAGAAGTTGTTGATACACATATTGAGTCTGAGGCTGATATTACTTGTGTATGTGTTCCGAAAAACGAAGAGAGCAAACATGATACATATTACGAAGTTGATAGACAAAAAAATATTAAAGATATCTGTGTTAGTGTTGATATAAACGGAAAATGTAAATACACAGGTCTTGGTGTTTATGTTCTGAAAAAACAACTTTTAGAGAAATTAGTTACTGCTTGGGCATCTAAAAATTACAAACAATTTGAACTTGAAGGCTTGGGTATGGCTTTAAAAGAGTACAATTTGAAAGCGTATGTTCACAATACTTTTGCAGCGAAAATAACTGATATT
>CAYJLC010000037.1:0-13475 GCA_964370735.1 uncultured Oscillospiraceae bacterium | reverse complement strand
TTATTATCTCGCGATGTTAGAGCAGAAGTTTTTGCGAAAAATAGCCCTATTTTAACAAAAGTTCACGATGAACAACCAACTTATTATAGTGATAAGTCAAAAGTTTGCGAAAGCTTAATCGCAGATGGTTGTACACTTGAAGGAAATGTTGAAAACAGTGTTATCTTCCGTGATGTTCATGTAAAAGGTGGTGCTACTGTTAAAAATGCAATCATTTTAGCAGGTGCGTCAATATCAAAAGATGCAAACTTACTTAATATCGTTACAGACAAAAAAGTTTCTGTAAGTGAAGGTAAAGTTATGATGGGTCATGAAAAATATCCTATTGTAGTTGCAAAAAATAGTTCGTTATAATTTAGGAGGGCTGTCGATGAAAATTTTATATGCTTCAAGCGAAGTTGTACCATTTGTAAAAACAGGTGGTCTTGCAGATGTAGCTGGTGCATTGCCGAAAAAACTTGCAGAAAAAGGGCATGATGTTAGAGTTTTTCTACCACTTTATAAAGCTGTTTCTGATGAAATTAGAAAACAAATGAAATTTATCAAAGATTTTCATGTTGATTTAGACTGGAGAAAGCAGCATTGTGGAGTTTTTCTATTAGAGGCTGAAGGCGTGAAATATTATTTTATCGATAATGAATATTATTTCAAAAGAGATGGATTATACTCTCATGGTGATGATGGGGAGAGATTTGCATATTTTTCAAAAGCAGTTATCGATTCTTTAAAAGAAATTGATTTTTGTCCAGATGTTATCAATGCAAACGACTGGCAAACAGCTTTAATCCCAACATATCTTAAATTAAATTATTCTAGTGATCCATTTTATAATAAAATTAAAACAGTGCTTACAATACATAATATTGGATATCAAGGCAGATATGGTGCTGAAATCCTTGAAAGAACTGTTGGTATCAATAAATTTTTCTTTGAAACAGGATATATTGAGCACCAAGGTGATGTAAACTACTTAAAAGCAGGTCTTTTAAGCGCAGATGCTGTAAACACAGTTAGTAGAACCTATGCAGAAGAGTTAAAAACAGATTATTATTCGCATGGTTTAGCTCCGATTTTGCGTTATGTTGACCAAAAATTAACAGGAATTTTAAACGGAATTGATGTTGATTTTTACGATCCTGAAACAAATAAATCGCTGTTTTTCAACTTTAATGCAAGAAGACTTGCATCTAAAGAAAAGAATAAAAAAGAATTATTAAGACTTTTAAACTTAGAATATAAAAAAGAAGTGCCTGTAATCGGTATTGTTAGCCGTTTTGTAGATCACAAAGGTTTTGATTTGATTGAAAATGTTTTAGACGATATTTTACAAGAAAATGTTAAACTTGTGGTTTTAGGAACTGGTGATTATAAATACGAGCGTATGTTTAACGAGGCGCAAAGAAGATATCCGAATAAAATTTCTGTAAATGTTAAATTCTCTGAGGACTTAGCAAACAAAATTTATGCGGGTTCAGATTTATTCTTAATGCCATCGATTTCAGAACCTTGCGGTTTATCACAAATGATTTCAATGCGTTATGGAACTTTACCTATCGTTCGTGAAACAGGTGGACTTTCTGATACAGTTGAATGCTATCGCCCAGATTTAAAAGCTGGAGATGGGTTCTCATTTAAAAATATTAATGCTCACGATATGCTTTATGTAATTAAAGCGGCGTGTGACTTATTTACCTATGACAGAGATACATGGAATTCTCTTGTTAAAAGTGCAATGAAAAAAGATTTTTCGTGGGATAAATCTGCGGATGAATATTTAAAATTATACGAAAAGATCTGCGAAAATTAAGGAGAAAATAATGAAGTATACCAAAATTGACATAAAAAAGGCCATTATTGGTAAATTAACACGTCATTTTAGTAAAGATGTTGAAGATGCGACTGATGAACAAATTTTTAAAGCGTGTGCGCTTGTAGTTCGTGATATTTTAGTCGATAGAATGGTTAAAATCCAAAATGATGCTGACGATAAAAATCCTCGTCAAGTGCATTATTTATCGATAGAATTTCTTTTAGGACGCTCGCTTGAAACTAACTGTGCAAACTTGAATATGTTAGATTCTATGCGTGGTGCACTTGTAGATTTGAAAGTAAACCCAGATGATATTTTCAAAAATGAACCAGATCCAGGTCTTGGAAATGGTGGTTTAGGTAGACTTGCAGCTTGTTTTATGGACTCACTTGCGACGACAGGAGTTGTCGCAAATGGGTATTCGATAAGATATGAGCAAGGTCTATTTAAGCAAAAAATTGTCGACGGTCATCAAGTTGAATTACCAGATACATGGCTTGACAGAGGGGATATTTGGCTTATACCTGCTGATAATGATATATGCGAAGTAAAATTCGGTGGTCGAGTGCACGAAGAGTTTGTAGACGGTCAAATGAAACCGGTTTATGAGGATTATACAGTCGTTTCAGCAATCCCTTATGATATGCCAATTTCTGGTTATGAAACAGAGAATGTAGCAAGACTTAGACTTTGGGAGTCAAAAAGCTTAACTCCGATGAATTTATCTCTATTTTCAAGGGGGCAATATGTAAAAGCCCTTGAAGATGAGGCGTTAGCAAGGGTTATCAGTATGGTTTTATACCCAGAGGATAATCATATAGAAGGACAAGCGCTTCGCTTGAAGCAACAATACTTCCTAGTTTCTGCTACAATTCAAGATATTACAAGAACACATAAAAGACGTTATGGCACACTTCGTAATTTTGCTGCGAAGAATGTTATCCACATAAACGACACACATCCATCGCTTGCAATTCCAGAACTTATGCGTATTTTCTTAGATGAAGAGGGCTATTCTTGGGAGCATGCTTGGGGGATAGTTTCTCAATCTTTTGCATACACTAATCATACGGTTATGTCAGAGGCGCTTGAGTGTTGGAATGTAGACCTTATGCGTTCGATTGTACCGAGAATTTTAAATATTGTTAATGAAATAAATGTCAGATTTTGCGAGCAAATGTCGTCTATGTACCCTCATGACCCTCATAAAGTTGATAGATTATCGATTATTTTCCATAATCAAGTGAGAATGGCGAATTTATCAGTTGTAGGTTCGTTTTCTGTAAATGGTGTATCAGAACTTCATTCAGATATACTAAAAGAAGGGATTTTTGCAGATTTTTATGATGCATTCCCATCAAAATTCAGAAATATAACAAATGGTATCGCGCATAGACGTTGGTTATGTTTATCAAATCCACGTTTGACAGAGCTTATTACAGACTTAATCGGTGACGGTTTTAAAACTCATCCATCAGAGCTTAAAGTTTTAACGAAATTTGCAAGTGACAACAGTGTTTTAAATGAGCTTGCAGAAATTAAACGTGAAAACAAAATTACTCTAGCAAAATACATCAAGGAAAATAACGATATTGATATTAATATCGATTCGATTTTCGATGTTCAAGTCAAAAGACTACATGAGTATAAGCGTCAACTTTTAAATGCAATTCATATCATTTATTTATACCAAAATATATTAGAAAATCCAAACTTTAATATGACACCGAAAACATTTATTTTTGGTGCAAAAGCTTCGCCAGGATACCATGTTGCAAAGAGAATTATAAACCTTATAAACAGTATTGCTTTTGAGGTAAATAATCATCCTAAGGTTGGCGACAAACTAAAAGTCGTATTTATCGAGGATTACAATGTATCAAAAGCTGAAATTATTATTCCAGCATGTGATATTTCGGAGCAAATTTCAATCGCAGGACGTGAAGCTTCTGGTACTGGTAATATGAAATTTATGCTGAATGGAGCGCTTACTTTAGGTACTTTAGACGGTGCAAATGTTGAAATCAACAATGCAGTTGGTGCTGAAAATATTTTCATTTTTGGTATGAATGCTGACGAAGTAGAAGAAGTTCTTCACTCTGGAAGTTATAGCACAAGCGAAATTTATCAAAATAGCGAAGCTATCAGAAAGATTTTCGATAAACTTTCTTACGGATTTTCTGATGGAAAAAGTTATAGCGATTTAGTAAATGTTTTGATGAACGGAAGTTCTGGAAACGGTGACCCATACATGGTTTTAGGTGATTTTGATAGCTATGTAAAAGCGCATGAAAGAGCCGATATTATGTATAAATTAAAACAAAATTGGGGCTGTAGTTCGCTTATTAATATTGCGAATGCAGGAATTTTTGCAGCCGACAGAGCAATTTCTGAATATGCAAAAGATATTTGGAAAGTTCCTGTAAAATTCAACTCAAAATAACACGATAAGATGGTGTAAAATGATATACAACTCGAGAAATAATTTTTATAAATACCCAACAGGTGCTGTTTTAGATGGCGAAACTGTTACTTTTAAAATCAAGCTTCCATCAGATTTGAATGCCACAAATATTTGTTTATGCGTGGCTAAAGATGGTTCGGATTTTGAATACATTCCGATGTATTTTATTAAAGTTGCAGATGGATATGGTACTTTTGAAGCAGAATACAAATTCGATAAAGGTGCCGCGCCTTATTGGTATTTCTTTAAAATCACAACAAAATATGGGGATAGGTTTGTAAGTAAGCATTTTGGTGGCGAAGGCAAAATCACACACGAAGTTTTTGCATTCCAGCAGACAGTTGCAAGCAGTACCTATAAAATTCCGTCTTGGTATGGAGAGGGAATTACTTATAATATTTTCCCAGATAGATTTAATAGAACCGAAGTTCCAAAACCTATGAAAAATAGAGTTGTCCATGAAAATTGGGACGATATTCCTGTGTATTTACCAGATGAAAACGGAGAAATTTTAAATAATGACTTCTTTGGAGGTAATTTACAAGGGATTATCGAAAAACTTGACTATCTTAAGTCTTTAAGTGTGGCTACAATTTATTTAAACCCAATTTTTAAAGCATACTCAAATCATAGATACGACACTGGTGATTATAAAACTATTGATGAATATGTAGGAACTGAAGAGGATTTTAAAGAACTTTGTCAAAAAGCAAAAGATAAAGGTATACGAATTATTCTTGATGGAGTTTTTAGTCATACAGGATATGACAGCCTATATTTCAATGGAAAAAATAATTATGACAGTGTTGGTGCGTTTAATTCGCAGAGTTCGCCGTACTATAATTGGTATTCTTTCAAAAATTGGAACAAAGAGTATCAATCTTGGTGGGGAATTTATACTCTGCCAGAGGTAAATGAACTTAACGAAGATTTTATGAATTATATCATAAACGATAAAGATAGTGTTCTTAGAAAATGGTTGGAACTTGGTGCGTCTGGGTATAGACTAGATGTTGCCGACGAGTTACCAGATGAGTTTATTAATGAACTTAATAAAGTCTGTAAGCAAACGAAAAATGATGCAATTGTCATCGGTGAAGTTTGGGAAGATGCATCAAATAAAGAGGCATATTCAAAACGTCGCCAGTATGTTTATGGACAATATTTAGATAGTGTTATGAACTATGTTCTTAAAGATGCGATTATTGAGTTTTTACTCAATGGTTCAGCAGAAAATTTCAGAGAATCTATTGAAACTATGAAAGAAAATTACCCAAAAGATTTCTTTTATAGTCTTATGAATATAATAGGAACCCACGATACAAAACGTATTTTAACAACATTATCAAAACAACATTTCGAAAGCAGAGGCGAGCGAGCACATGCGAAACTTTCAGATGAGCAACGTAAAACTGCTGTTTTGAGAATGAAAATTGCAAGCTTATTATCGTATTCTATGCCTGGTTCGCCTTGCCTTTATTATGGTGACGAAGTTGGTATGGAAGGGTATGAGGACCCTATGAATCGTGGAACTTATCCATGGGGCAAGGAAGACAAAGACATATTAGATTTCTTTGTTTACTTAGGGAAACTTCGCTCGGAAAACGAATGTATGATAAATGGCGACCTAGAGTTCTTGTTTTCTGAAGGAAATGTATTAATTTACCGTAGAAAATTAGGCGCGTCTGAATTTGATTTCTATATAAATAAAGCTGAATATAGGATTGAATTTGAATATAATGGAACATTTATAAGCCTAGACAGATTACAGTTTAAAATATACGAAAATGGAGTGGATATCACTCATAAATAGTAAATATAGATTAAAACACCACGACTTTTCTTAGTTGTGGTGTTTTTTATATTCAAAATAGATTTATTATCGTTTCTAAAATAAAATGTTCATTACTTGCAAAATTGTCAGTTAAATGGTATAATATGGTAGTGAATAAAAATAAAGGGGGATGATGTTATGCAACTATTAATAGAAGATATATATAAATCGTATGAGAAAAAAGAGGTGATTAAAGGTGCAAGTTTTGAATTTGAAAAAGGCAAAATATATGCGCTTTTAGGGCGAAATGGCTCGGGGAAGACTACACTTTTTAACTGCATAAATGAGGATATTGACATAAATTCTGGGAAAATATCTTTATGTTTAGATGGTCAAGTGAATAAAATAACCGCTGATGATGTGGGATATGTTTTGTCTTCGCCGTCCGTTCCTACTTTTTTTACAGCAAGAGAATTTATTAAGTTTTTTATCGAAATTAATGGTGAAAAACTGAATTTTGATAAAACTGTCGATGATTACTTGAATTTAGTTGGAATAGCTGATGAGGATAAAGATAGGCTTTTGAAAGATTATTCACTGGGAATGAAAAACAAAATTCAAATGCTGGTAAATTTTATGCTAAATCCTAAAATTTTACTGCTTGATGAACCGTTAACTTCCTTTGATGTCGTTGTGGCTGATGAGATGAAAAAAATATTATTATCAATAAAAAATGATTGTATTATTATATTTTCTACACATATTATGGAACTTGCACTCGAACTTTGCGATGAAATAGTTATATTATCACAAGGAATGCTTGAAAGCGTACCAAAGGATAAAGAAGTGATAATTGAAACACTAAGGAGGGATTTTAATGATTAATACACTCAAAAATCTCTTTTTAATCCAAAATACATATCGGTCAAACGGAGTGCTTTTTTATCTGAGGAAATTTCCGATAGTGGGGAAATTCATACCTTATAGTTGGCACAAATCACCGAGTTGGAAGACAATTTTTGCGATTTTGAATGTGCAATACGAAATAATAATGGTATTTGTCTACAAATTATTATATTTATTTTTGATATTTTCACTCGCCACTTTTATAGGTGAATTGGAATTTGTAAACATCGAACAAAGTCAAATTATACTTAATTTAATATTTTTCGGAACACTTGCAGGAGGAATAGCCAATTGCTTTGTCATCGAACCGAAAAAAGAAATAAATTATGCGTTAATTCATTTAAGAATGGATGCAAAAAAAGTCGTTTTTTCGAGTTTAACGCAGTTTTTGCTGTCATCATTTGTAGGCTTTTCGATAATATATTTTTTACTACCATTCACAAATGAGCTAGGAGTAATAAGCATTGTTTCCTTGCTTGTGATATTGATTTGTTGCAAATTAGTCGGTGGTGCTGTAAAAATTTACGCAAGGACAAAAAGGTCAAAGCTAAAACTTTTGAGTTACAGTTATATTGAATCGGCACTTGGAATTTTGGTTTTTGCAATTGGTGTAGGCATTTCGTTAGTTAATTTAAGTGTAAATACGATTTTTCTGGCTGTAATTGCAATTTTATACTTAATATTAGCGATTTTAGCTATAAAATACATAAGTAAGTTCCCGAATTTTTTGAAACTGTATAAAGATATGTTTTCAATGATGGATGATATAAAAACAAACAAGCCAAATAGTAAGAGAATTTCGAGAACTGCTGCCGAGAAATATATTGAAGTTTCAAAGGAATATGACTCAAAAAAGACTGGATATGCGTTCTTGAATGAATTATTTATAAAAAGGCATAGAAAATTGCTATCAAAAACAACGATTAATATAATTTTAATCGAAATTTGCCTAGTGATTATGGCAATTATTGCAAGCTTAATTTTTACTGATTTTAGTAAACTTATTAACGAAAGTGTGGTTAATCTGTTGCCAATTACGACATATTTTCTCTATTTTTTTAATTGTGGAGAGAGAACTGTGCGCGTGTTGTTTACGAATTGCGACAGCAAAATGCTAACTTTTAGGTTTTATAAAAAGCCACGCGCGATTTTAGAGATGTTCACGTTAAGGCTGAAAACACTTGTTTTAATGGATTGGGGGCAAAATTTGCCGATAGCTTTAGGGCTTCCTGTTTTATTGTATATCACTGGTGGCACGCAAAATCCGTTTGAGTATGTTGTATTATTTATGAGCATTATGTCACTTTCAATGTTCTTTTGTATACATAATCTTGTTATTTATTACGTATTTCAACCTTTTAATAAGGATTTGGAAGTTAAAAATCCTATTTATACTGTCATAAAAGCTGTCACATATTTTGTGTGCTTTTTTGCAATGCAATCTAATCCACCAGCATTTATTTTTGGTGTTTCGGTAACAATATTTAGTATTTTATATGTAATTATTTCTATTCCAATCGCGTATAAAGTTGCACCGAATACTTTTAAAATCAAAGAATGACAAAGAAAATACGCGACAAAAGTTGACATATTATCTGATTTTTAGTATAATTAAAGTTAAGTTTTATTTAAAAGTGAGGATAATGTTAGTGAAAAGGAGAAAATGCATCTCTGATAATGAAATAAATATGCTGTTTGCAAAAGAGAGCGATAGGCGTTTAATTTATGATTTGAGCATTGCAGATAGCGATATCATTTTATCAATGTTTGATGATCCGAATGATTTTTTATGGGAAGATATTCGTGATGAAAAGGCAGAATTTTTCGATGAAATCGCGAGTATAAACAAATATTTATTTATTGAATATAAAGGCGAAATTATCGGTATTTTTTATCATACATATCATAATGCACCGATAGAAAATGTGGAATTTCACATTTGGTTTCTTTCAAAAAATCATACAGGAAAAGGTTTTGGCACAAAGGTTGTTTCAATGATGAAAGAGTATATTAATAAAAAGTACAATATTAATACTTTTATGATGCGACCATGGATTAAAAATCCTACGGCAATACGTACTTATGAAAAATGTGGATTTGAAATTAAAGAAGATTTTGATTTAAGCCTATTTTTCACAGCCGAGGAAATTGAGAAATATGGCAATGGTGCTTACAGTGTCGAAGAAACTGTAAATATGGTGGCAAAAATAATGTGAAAAAGGGGGATGTCGTATTTCGACATCCCCCTTGGATTTTATTCTTCAGTTTTAATTACTGCGATTGAAAGTTCATCAAGTTGAGATTTTTCAACGAAATCAGGTGCATTTGTCATAAGTTCAGATGCATTTTGTACTTTAGGGAATGCGATAACATCACGAATTGATGTCATTCCACAAAGTAACATACAAAGTCTGTCTAAACCATACGCTAAACCACCATGCGGAGGTGCACCGTATTTGAATGCATCGATTAAATGACCGAATTGCTCATTCGCTGACTCTTTTGTAAATCCTAAAGCTTTAAACATTGTTTCTTGAACTTCTGAGTCATGAATTCTAATAGAACCACCACCAAGCTCAACACCGTTTAATATGATATCATAAGCTTTTGCACGAACTGAAGCAGGGTCGCTTTCAAGTTTTGCTAAATCCTCATCATAAGGAGCTGTGAATGGGTGATGTTTTGCAAAATATCTATCAAGTTCAGCATCATACTCAAAAAGAGGGAAGTCTGTAACCCATAAGAAATTGTATTGTGTTTCGTCTAAAATATTTAGGCGTTTTGCAACTTCACATCTTAAAGCGCCTAGCGAATTGTAAACCACATCAACATCAGGGGAAGAACAAACTAAAATCAAGTCGCCATCTTTTGCATTTGCTTTGCTCATAAGTGCTGATGCTTCGTCTTCTGAAAGGAATTTTGTGAATGAAGAAGAAACATTTCCATCAGCCATTTTAATCCAAGCAAGACCTTTAGCACCGTAAGTTTTAACGTATTCAACAAGGCTATCAATGTCTTTTCTTGTAAATTTACTAGCAAAACCAGAAACATTTATAAGCTTAACAACACCATTTCCGTCTAAAGCTTCTCTGAAAACTTTAAACTCAGTGTTTTTCATTTCTTCTGTAATGTCAACTAACTCAAAACCAAAACGAGTATCAGGTTTGTCCGAACCAAAGCGCTCCATAGCTTCTTTATAAGGCATTCTTAAAAACGGAGTTTCAATATCAACATTGTGAATTTGTTTGAAAACAGTTTTTAGGAAACCTTCGTTAATCGCCATAACATCATCTTGGTCAACGAACGACATTTCAAGGTCGATTTGTGTAAATTCTGGTTGACGGTCTGCACGCAAGTCTTCATCTCTGAAACAACGAGTGATTTGCATATATCTGTCAAATCCTGCAAGCATTAAAAGTTGCTTGTATTGTTGAGGTGATTGAGGTAATGCATAAAATTTACCATCATGAACTCTTGATGGAACTAGATAATCACGAGCACCTTCAGGAGTTGATTTTGTTAAAATTGGAGTTTCAATTTCTAAAAATCCATGGTCGTCAAAGTAATTTCTAGCAATCATAGCAACTTTATGACGTAAAGCCATTGATTTTTGCATAGAAGGCTTTCTTAAATCTAAATATCTGTATTTCAGTCTTAAAGCGTCGTTAACTTCAATATCATCGTTAATTTCAAATGGAGTTGTTTCAGCTTTTGAGTGAATTACAAGTTTTGTAGCTTCAATTTCGATATTTCCAGTAGGAATATTAGGGTTTTTCGAAGAACGCTCGCGCACTTTACCAGTTACAGATACTACGAATTCTGTTCTTAAAACAGTTGATTCTTTGAAAAGCTCTGCATTGTCTTCTTCGTTGAAAACACACTGAACAATACCAGTTCTGTCACGAATATCGGCGAAAAGTACGCCACCTAAGTTTCTTTCTTTAGAAATCCAACCTGAAACTGTAACAATTTCACCTAGATTTACATCTTTTGTTTCTATTGCATAATTAGTTCTAATCATTTTTAACCTCGTTTAAAAAATTTTCTATATTCGAAATATTAACTTCCGTTTCTTCGCCAGAAGTCATATTTTTTAGTTTGCATACGCCAGTTTCCAGTTCGCCATCACCTAAAATAACAGTGAATTTTGCTCCGATTTTATCAGAGTATTTCATTTGATTTTTAAGGTTTTTGCCAGCGATATCATTTGTGCAAATAATGCCCTTTTGTCTTAAATCATAAGTAAGTTTAAAGGCAAAGTCGCGTGCTTCTTGACCGATTGAACCTATGAAAAGTTCAGGTAAATCGATTGTTCCAAAGTCGCCTTTTTCTGCTTCTAAAGTCAGAATTAAGCGCTCAATCCCAGAACCAAAACCTAAAGCTGGGAGTGGTTTTCCACCTAAAGTTTCGACTAAACCGTCGTATCGTCCACCACCTAAAATCGTAGAACCTAGATCTTTTGAGATAAATTCAAAAACAGTTTTTGTATAGTAGTCAAGCCCTCTTACGATTTTTTCATCAACAATAAATGGGATTTCTAAGATAGTAAGATATTTTTTTACACTTTCAAAGCTATCGTGGCATTCTTCGCATAAATTTTCGATAGCTTTTGGTGCATCTTTTGAAATTTCACCACAATTTTCGTTTTTACAGTCGATAATTCTCATTGGATTTTTATAAAGTCTATCATTACATAAATCGCAAAGATTTTCTTTTTGTTTTTCGAAATATGCTTTAAGTTTTTCGTGGAAAACAGGTCGACAAGTAGGGCAACCTATTGAATTTATATGCAAACTTGCATTTTTAATGCCGACATTTTTTAGAAGTGTATACCCAACTGAAATTACTTCAGCATCTGCCGACGGGTCTTTTGTTCCAAAAAACTCAACTCCGAATTGATGATGTTGACGAAGACGTCCCGCTTCTGGTTTTTCATATCTAAAATTTGGTACAAAATAATAAGTTTTAAGAGGTAGAGTACCATTGAAAAGTCCATGCTCAAGACAAAGTCTAACAGTAGATGCAGTGCCCTCTGGGCGCAAAGTTATAGAGCGATTTCCTTTGTCTAGGAAAGTGTACATCTCTTTTTGAACTACATCCGTAGTTTCGCCGACACCTCTATGAAAAAGCTCGGTATGCTCAAACATAGGCACACGAACTTCGTCAATTCCGAAACTTTTGCATATTTTACGCGCATTATTTTCAATAAATCTCCATTTATATGACTCTTTTGGTAAGACGTCATTTAAACCCTTTGGTGCTAGTATCTTCATTTATTTCTCCTTAAAATTTGTGGTGGGCAACTCTTCTCCAGTCAAGATCCCCTCTATCTAAACCAAGAATTAACATCTCGGCTGTCGCAACATTTGTCGCGATTGGAATATTATGAACATCACAAAGTCTAACGATTGAATGAATATCAGCATCATAAGTTTTGATTTCCATAGGGTCACGGAAATATAAAACTAAATCGATTTCATTATAAGATACACGAGCACTAATTTGTTGTTCGCCACCTTGATTTCCAGGAAGTAGTTTCTCGATTTTAAGGCCAGTTGCCTCAGATACGAGTTTTGCTGTTGTTGTCGTTGCACATACATGATGCTTTGATAAAACGCCACAATAAGCCATACAAAATTGAATCATAAGTTCCTTTTTTTGGTCTTGTGCAATAAGAGCAATGTTTAACATAAATTCTCCTCTTTTCTATAATTTTAAAGCTTCATAATGGGTACTTGTCTACCCATAAGCCTGTCTGAAATGTTTTTTATAGCGACAGCACTTTTTGATTTTCTTGCCTCAAAAACTGTTTTGCCATTATTTTGGCACGCTATAACTTGTTCATCCTCTGGGATAATTCCCAAAAGTGGTAATGATGTTGCATCAATCGCATCATCGATATTAATTGCATTTTTTTTAAGTATTAGCTTTGGACGTAGGCGGTTTAATACTAAATAATTTTTAGAAAGCCCTAAATTATTTAGTTCAAAAGCCATTTTGTCGGCAGATCTTAAAGAAATTGCGTCAGGGGTAGAAATAATAATTCCTGCGTGAGCGCATTTTGCAAATATTGTTGTTTCATAAGTAAGCCCAGCTGCACAGTCTATCAGGATATAATCATATCTATCATAAATGCTAGCGATTAGGCGAGAAACATGCGAAATAGTAATATCCTTTGGAATGTGATAAAATGGAGCAGATAAAAGATGAAGATTTGGAATATCATCTTTAATTAAAACAGCATCGTCGAAACTTATTTCTTCTTGCAAAACATCTAAAAAATTATAGACCATTTTTTCAGAAAGCCCTAAAGCTAAATCTAGCCCTTTAAAGCTACTATCAATGTCGATTAGTAGTACTTTATAGCCTTTTTTAACTAAAGAATAAGCTAAGTTTGATGACAAAGTTGTTTTTCCTGTTCCTCCTTTTCCGGAAGCTACTAAGAGAATTTTTGCCACAAATAAACCTCCTTGAAAATTCATTCTACCATTATAATATATTTTTGAAAAATATACAAGACA
>CAYJLC010000036.1:3164-22624 GCA_964370735.1 uncultured Oscillospiraceae bacterium | reverse complement strand
ACGCAACAAGACCCAGTGGTTGCTAGTTAAGTTTCGAGCCTTTCATGTTATATCAAAAAACTCTACCAACTTCGGTAGAGTTTTTTTGCATATCCCCTCCCATCTTCTCATATACTTAAACAAAAAGGACATTAGGAGGAGAATTATGGAACATATTTATGGGGATATTGCACTTAGAACTGGTGGGGATATTTATATCGGAGTGGTCGGACCAGTTAGAACTGGAAAGTCGACATTTATCAAGCGATTTATGGAAAATATGGTGATACCGAATATCGAAAATATCTACAAAAAAGAACGTGCACGCGATGAACTGCCACAAAGCGGGTCAGGAAGAACAATTATGACAGCTGAACCGAAATTTATCCCAGAGGAAGCTGCCGAAATTGAGGTTGACGGTGGAGTTTGCAAGGTTAGGCTTGTGGACTGTGTCGGCTATATGGTCGATGGTGCTCTAGGGGCTTACGAAGATGATTTGCCTCGTATGGTTGTAACACCATGGCAAGAAGAGGAAATGCCACTTTCGGTTGCGGCTGAAATAGGCACAAAAAAAGTTATTACCGAGCATTCAACAATCGGTTTGGTTGTTACTACTGATGGTTCTGTCACAGATATTGATGCTGAAAATTACATTGATGCCGAAGAGAAAGTGATTTTAGAACTTTTAGAAATCGGAAAACCTTTTGTCGTGCTGATAAACACAGATAATCCACTCGGTGCCTCTGCATTAGCTGTAAAGGCAAGAATTATGGATAAGTTCCAAATAGATGCAATTTGTGTCAATTGTATGACCCTTTCTGATAAAGAAATTAATGATATTATAAAATCTGTGTTATATGAATTTCCGATTGATGAAATCAAGATTAAAACTCCATCTTGGCTAAATTCTTTACCGATAAACAATGAAATTAAATGCAATATTTATACCTGTATTTTAGATTTTGCTAAAAATTGCAAAACTATGCGTGATACTAAAAAACTTGCAGAAAATATTGCAACAATCGACAACATTAATACTTGTACGCTTTTAAATAGTGATTTAGGTTGTGGAATTTGTAATTTACATATAAATATTCCTCAAAATATTTTCTATAATATCATAAAATATGAAACTGGTTTTGATATTGTTTCTGATGCCGATATTATTCCTTTATTATGCAAATTTTCGAAAATCGAGAAAGATTATTTGCGTTTAAATGGCGCTTTAGAACAAGTTTACAGCACTGGTTATGGAATTGTTATGCCAACTATCGATGAACTTACTTTAAAACAGCCTGAAATTGTAAAACAAGGCGGAAAATATGGTTTAAAACTCGAAGCTACTGCACCTTCTATACACCTAATCCGTGCAGATATTGAAACCACTATTTCCCCTATCGTTGGCTCGGAACAGCAATCTGAAGAGTTAATTCATTATCTTTTAGGCGAGTTTGAAGATGAACCAAATAAAATTTGGCAGAGTAATATTTTTGGAAAAACATTGCACGAGCTCATTTCTGAAGGTTTAGTCACAAAACTTTCAAAAATGCCTGAAGATGCTAGATTTAAGTTCCGAGATACCCTAACTCGCGTGATTAACGAAGGTTCTGGTGGTCTTATCTGCATTATTTTATAGACCTTTGCCACTAATAATATAAGAAACTAATCGCAAATATAGAAAAAGACTGTTAACTTTCCACTAAAGTTAACAGTCTTTTAAATGTTTTAAATATAATATTTTTTATAGAATTTTCCAATTGTAAGCCCTTGAAAAATTGTTGTAAAAAGAATAATTCCAAATGTTGAAAGTAATAAAATATGAAACGGTTCGTATTCTAAAACATCCATCGTATCAATCACAAGTGCAAGGCTTAGTGCTCCTTTCAACCCTGCAGAGGTGAATAAATTTACAAATTTACTCGTGGATAGGTTGTTTGGTTTTGGTTTTATGAAAAATGATACAATACCCACGCCTAAATACCTTGCTAATACACTGCAAATTATAGCCATAAACACCCATGTTACGGTGCTGTCTATATATCCTATAATACTGATAGACGCAAGCCCTAAAATTACATATACTAAACCGTTCAAAAGTTTGTCAAAAACCTCCCAAAAATCTTTAAACAGTGCATATTGCTCACTTTTTGTTTCATATAACTTACACAATGTGTTTGCATAATATAACCCACACACAACCGAGGAAATTGCACTTGATACACCTATTTTTTCGCATAAAACATACGCCAAAGACACTGTAAGCAAGCTTATGAAAATTCTCACATTAGAATCATTTGTACTTGCAAATAATTTATTTAATAAAAATGAAATTATTAAACCTACCAATATTCCACCACAAACTTCTTTTGCAAGCAACCACGAAAACATCATAGGGTCAATCATAGACTGTCCATTTTGAATTGCTGTTAATACCACAACAAAAAGTGCAACACCTACACCGTCATTAAAAAGAGATTCACCCTCAATAGTAATAGCAGTATCTTCCGGCAGTCCAACTTTCGTTAAAATACTCATAGCTGCAATAGGGTCTGTCGGCGAAATAATGCACCCCATTAGCATACAATGCATAAATGAGAGCGAAGTAAGCCCGAATAAAATCGTCAATCCATAAAATAGCAACGCATAAATTATTGCAGATAACAAAGTAGTAAATATCGAAAGTAATGCGATTGGTTTTGATTGAGTTCTGATGACTTTCATCCTAATTCCATAAGAACCTGAAAAAAGCATAAAACATAATACGCCTTTTACAAGGAAATTGTTTATAAAACTAAGCTCAAATTTAAAAATTTCGATATTAATCCCTAATTTTGTTATAACAAAAATAACAATGCCTATTACAACAGAAAAAATAAGTAATGCAATTTCTGTTGGTAATTTCAGAATTTTTTCATTAATATAACTTGCAAACACAATAATAGCAATCAAAATCACAAAAATTAACAGTATGTTATCCATAAAGTCCCCTCCATAATAAAAACTAGTCCTTTGAATAATTATACCATATTATACCATATTTTACCATTAAAAATCTACTGTTTTTTATAAAAAAAGAAGCTATCGCAATTGCGACAGCCTCTTTTAATATTGCATAAAATCTACGTTTTGTGACTACGTAACACTTTTGGATTTTGATAAATTTCTTGTGAAAAACAAGTTTTTCACACTGTATACTTTGGATATTTATCAAAAAAAGTGTTTCGCATTTGCGAATGCAACCATCCTACTCGGTTGGATTGAGCAAGTTTTTAAAAAACTTGACAAACATTTTGTGTAATATTACTTTAGTTCGACAGCCCCTAGATTAAATTTTATTCAAGTTTTCAAGCACTTCATCTATGTCGTGATTAACACAAATAGTTTTCTTAGAAATTTCGTCTGGAACTTCAATATCACCGATATTAATTGTTACTAAATTCGCCGATTCAAAGTTATAAACCATTCTCCAAAAGCTATATTTTATAATCGTAGGTGTATTAAAGCCTACTCCTAGTTCTAAAAACAGCACTTTTTTCGAACTATTTTCGTTTAAGAAATTCGTATATCTCTCTGATGCCTCTCTCCAACCATAATCTTCTACAAAATCACTATCTTTTCGAAGATTAGTCGTCATAACTGCACCACATTTCGGACAATATGGTATTAATTCCGATGGAATTTGCATATTTTTTTGCTGTTCAAGCATTTTTGTTATATCGTCATAATTATCATAAGTAGCATCGTGACAAGGTTTAGAACATTGCCAAAGACCGTAATTTCCTTGCGTGTAAAACACTCTTTTTTTATCAAATCCATTTCTAATAAATAGATGGTCTACATTCGTTGTAAGTACAAAATATTCCTTATTTCGCACTAAATCAAACAAGTTTGAGTATGTTTTTGTACCTAAATCTTCATATCTATTTATCGAAATATGTCTGCTCCAATATGCAAAATATTCTTCTAAATTTGCATACCTATAAAATGCAGCGCTGTACATATCTTGTAGTTTGTATTTTTCAATAAAGTCAGAAAAATTGTCTGTAAATCGTCTTCCAGAGTACAACAATCCTGCTGATGCAGAAAGTCCAGCACCTGCTCCAATAACGACAGCATCGGCCTCTTGTATCTTGGTTTTAATTTGTTGATAGAAGTCTTTTGTATATTTCGAAGTCGAGTTGTTTGAATACATTAAATATCACCTTTATGTCAGATTTTGTTGTTTTTAAGTATTTTTCAACAGTTTGTATAGCTATTTCTGCTGCCTCTTCGTTTGGAAAACGAAATTCTCCTGTTGATATACAGCAAAAAGCAATGCTT
Source organism: uncultured Oscillospiraceae bacterium (assembly GCA_964370735.1). Taxonomy (GTDB): domain Bacteria; phylum Bacillota; class Clostridia; order Oscillospirales; family Butyricicoccaceae; genus CAYJLC01. Next base: position 18,325 of record CAYJLC010000036.1, on the reverse strand, counting down.
TTCACTTGGTTTTCCTCTGCAATTTTTAAGCAAGAAATATATGAATTTTCAAGGTCTTTGCACAGACTTTCTGTAAGCGTGTCGTAGACAATTGGTCCTACGGTGTGTATCACATACTTTGATGGCAGATTATATGCTTTTGTAATTTTTGCCGAACCTGTTGGCTCTTCTTTGCCTTGTTTTTGCATAATTTCGTCGCACTCTAGTCGAAGTCTAGTCCCTGAAAAAGTATGAATTGCATTGTCAATACAACGATGACAGGGTATAAAACACCCTAAAAGTGCACTATTTGCAGCATTTACGATTGCGTCGCATTTTAGTGTTGTGATATCGCCTTGCCATAGATAAATATTTTCGCAAATTTCCTCTAACTCGGCTAAATCTGTAATTTTATTGTTAATTTCTTTCAAAAACTCATCTTCGACAGCTAAATATTCCTTCGAAAGTGCTTTTGGTCGACGAATATTTGCTAAACTTCTATATAAATTGAATTTTTCATCAAAAGTCGTTACAACTGGTAGTTCACCGCTATATTCATTTGATAAAAAATCGAGCAAAAAATCTATTTTTTCCATCTTAACCTCGCTTTTCTATTGCATTAAATGAACAAATTCCAAAGCAATTCCCACAATGCAAGCAATTTTTTTGTGAAATTTCAAAAGGCACATTGCTAGAATTTATACAATTCTGCGGACATACTGTCAAACAATTTCCACAGCCAGTGCACTCATTTTTGATAAAATATCCACTTTCTGAAACTTTTGCATCGCCAAAAGACATACTATATCTCTCGATAGGCTTTTTTCTCAGGTCAAAATATTCAACCTCGCCCTTGTAAATCTTGAAAACATCAAGCGCTTTTGCACTTTCTTTTGTCGGGTAAATTGTTTTCATATATGGATTTTTTTCGAATAAATCCTCGATTAAATCGGTTCCCAAATTCACAATATGACCACGAACACTCACAGCCACAGACGACATCGTGCCCTCTCCTTTAATACCCGAAAGTGACACAAAACCAGTGTTTTCTAGTCTTTTATAGAAGTTTTTACCCCTTGCAGTAAGAAAATAAAGCCCACTATCATCGGCATCCATTATATCTATCACTGAGGTCACAGGAAGCCCCTTCTCGTCCACCGTTGCAAAAACTGTCGCGTGGATTTCCTCGTGAATTACCTTAAAAATATCGTAAATTTTCATTTTTACTCCTTAATACGAAATTGCTTTCACAGGACATGCAAGATAGCAATCCCCACATTCGTCGCAACGATTTTTGCTGATGCAATATTTCTTATTTTCCGAAGAAATCGCCTTAAAAGAGCATTTTTTCTCGCAGATACCACAAGAAATGCATTTTTTCTCGTCGATTTTAAGACCTTTATACTTAATTTCCATATTATTATACGAAAAATATATGCGCTCTAGCTTGTTTTCTCGACTTATCATTTCGAAGTCATAATCGAAAATATCGCCACTAGCTTTTTTTATACATAGCACGACCATTGCAGGATATTTTTCATAATCTTTGATACAAAAATCAAAAATCGGATTATTTTTCGCTTTAATTTCTTCGATTGAAACCTCTTTTACCTCTCCAGACATACGAATTGCATATCCGTTATCAAAAACAGGTTCACCATTTTCATTGTGTTCCACCTCGGTTTTTGCACTAAGTCCACAAATCGAAATTTTCCCATTTTTCATAATATGCTTATAAAAATCTTTTGTAAACATCGTCATAAAATAAATTCCATCATCGTCAAATCCACGAAGATGTGCAATTCTACTGATAGGACATCCGTTTTCGTCGACAGTTGTGAACGAAAGACATCCAATTTTATCGAATTTTTCGTATATTTCTTTAATATTCATACCAAATACTCCTTTTTATTTATCATACACCCATTTGTCTTATTTGTAAAGTATGTACTTTTAAGTCACCTGCTAACCAAAAAGTAACTATACAATTGACAAATTCTTCATAAAAATATATAATAAATATGGGTGATGAATTATGAAATTAAAACAATTAAACTCAAAAATACTATCAATTACTGTTTTTGATGAAATTTTAAAATTAGATGCGATTAAATGCATTACAAAATTAATTAAATCGAAAAATTTTGACGATTTTTCTAAAAAATATGCAAAACTTAATCGACTTTTACTAGAAAAGAGTATTTCTCAGTATATTTATGAACAAATTATTTATGATGAGAATAAATTAAACCAAGCAAGCGTAATTTCGAGCGATTTAAAAAAATGTGTGAATTTTGACCTTGAAATTATAAATGAAATTTGCAATATAGACGATTTTTTAGCAATAGCTAAGGAAAACTTTCCAGAAAATGCATCTTTGATTGAAAAAATGCCTGTAATTTCACAAAAAAATACATTTAATATCAAAAACTGCGATGAATTATTAGATTTGTATAAGAAAAATGGTTACGGCTTTTTTGCAAAAGGCAAAGCTTTCTACTTTAAAGATTGCAAAATGCAACTTGCAAAAAATATCGATGATATTAGCCTTTTCGACCTTAAAGGTTATGAAAAACAGCAAAAAACAATAATAGATAACACTTTATCGTTTATTGGTGGTAAAATCTCCAACAATATCTTGCTTTATGGAGATATGGGCACTGGTAAATCTTCAACTGTTAAAGCTATTGTCAACGAATATGCTCATTTAGGCCTAAAAATCATTGAACTTAAAGTTCCAGAGATTAAAAACTTCCATAAATTATATGAATTTGTATCAAAAAGCCCTTTTAAGTTTATAGTTTATATAGACGATATCAGTTTTTCTTCTGAAGATGAAAATTTCAATTCGCTAAAAGCATTTATCGAGGGTGGTATCACAAAAAAACCTGAAAATATGGTTATCTATGCCACTTCAAACCGTAGACATATCATTAAAGAGCGTTTTTCTGACAGAGAGGGCGACGAAGTTCATCTTCGTGATGCGCTACAAAGTGCAGCTTCGCTTTCTGATAGATTTGGCATTGAAATAACTTTTTCTGACCTTTCTAAAAAAGAATATTTAGCACTTGTCGAGATTTTAGCGCTCGAAAGTAATATAAAAACAGAAAAAAGCGAACTTTTCATCCTTGCAGAACGTTTTGCTTTGCATAAAAGCAGTCGCTCACCAAGAACTGCAAGGCAATTTATCTCTAGCATGCTTTCTTATCTTCAATAATTTTAACAAAAGATGTTGAACTCATTCTTTAAATATGATATAATAAATGAGTAATTTGAATGCAGATTAATAGGAGTATTATTGTATGACTTTAGAAAAAATTATAAGCAAAGAGATTTTGCAGGATTTGCAAGATGGATTTTCAAATATAACAGGAATTTGCTCAGTTATTGTATCTCCTGAAGGTGTTCCTATCACTGTGCCTAGTAATCTAAATTACATTTGTGAAACTATCAGCACAAACGAAAACACTTCCCATAAATGCATTAATGCAAATGTTAGTCTTATAGAAGAATGTCTTGAAACCAAAAAACCTTCAAGCAGGAAATGTCCGAATTCTGGGCTAATAACTGCTGCTGTACCAATTTTAAACGGCAACAACCTTCTTGGTGCATGGATTATGGGTCAAATAAAAATGCAAGAAGCATGTAAATCTGATTTACAAACTACTGCAAATGAAATAAATCAAGATGTTAGTATTTTAAGCGAAGCTATTGATAATTTAACTTTAATTACAAAAGAGCAGTTCGAAATGATTTTCGATTACCTTGTAAATACTACTAAAACTATTATCGAACTTGCTAATGCAAAAATTGAAATCGACTCAAAACATAAAAATTTATTAAAAATAACAGACGAACTTCGTGCGTTAAGCTCGATGCTTGAAAACTTTGCTGACTCTGCCGATGTTGGTATGTGTGTATGCGACATTGAAACAAAAGAATTTTTGCTTGCAAACACACAAATGGAAGCAATTATCGGAATGCCTAAAGACGAAATTGTCGGTTTGCATTACAATACGCTTATCGCGATGGACGAAGCTATAAAATGCCCTCACGAAACCCTTTGTGCCGAAGAATTTGCCTTAGGAAAAAAAGTTGTAAGCGAGTATTTTAAAAATGGCAAATGGTGGAAGCGTACTTGTGAATCTATCGATTGGGTTGGCAATAGAAAAGTTCTAATTATCACTTTTACCGATATAACAAACGAAATAAAGGCTCAAGATAGGCTTAAAAATCTTGCTTATTATGACCAAGATATGGATATACCAAATATGCTAAAGCTTGTCGCAGATTTTTCTGAATCAAATGACGAATGCAAGTATTTAGTTTGCTTTGATATTAAACAATTTAGACGTGTAAACGATGCTTATGGCCGTATTATGGGCGATTCACTTCTTAAAATCATCATAAACTGGATTAAAGCAAAAGTTTCTACTAGTGCCGAAGTTTACAGAGTTGACGGTGACGAATTCGCTGTTTATTTTAGAGCTGGTGACAAAACTATTGTCACAGAATTTGCCGAAAAACTACTTGATAGATTTGGCAAAGAATGGATTGTTAATATAAATGGAAAAATCGCTTATGTGTTCTGCGACGCGAAAATTTGTATCATAGATGGGCATATTTCTTTCGGCGAAGACGATAGTTTGCAAGATTTTATCGAGCGTGCTATGGATACTGTCGTGCACGAAGGTGCAGTTTCTGTTTATGACGAAGAAGCAGACCAAGCCTTTAAATATCAACTTATCCTAGGGCTTAGCCTTAGAAATGCAATAAACCAAGGAATGACTGGCTTTTCCGTAAATTATCAACCTATTGTAAGCATTCATACTGGAAAATGGACTGGTGTTGAGGCATTATGTAGATGGAACAGCCCTGAATTTGGAATTATTTCACCTGGGATTTTTATAAGCGAAGCCGAAAAACTCGGGCTTATGGAATATTTAGGTCAATGGATTTTAGAACAGTCTATTAAGGAATGTAAAGAATGGGGATTTGATGAAATCGAGGATTTCTTTATCGATGTAAACTTCTCTCCTTTGCAAATTTCTGATATAAAACTTGAAGATAAAGTTATGAATGTTCTAAAAAAATATGACTTCCCTCCTAGAAAACTATGCATTGAAATTACTGAAAGCATGGAACTTATGGGGAATACCAGAATTAATCAAGCACTAAATAATCTGCGCGAAAATGAAATAAAAGTAGCTTTAGACGATTTCGGAGTTGGTTACTCTTCTTTCCAAAGTTTAAGAGATTATTCTGTAAACACTCTAAAAACCGAAAACAGATTTATGAGAAATATCGAAAATGATAAATATCTGCAAAATCTGTTTAGAATTATGGTCGATTTAGCCCATATCGCTGGAAAAGACCTAATCGCTGAGGGTGTGGAAACACCAGAACAACTTGAGGTTGCCATTGCAAATAAAACTGACTATATCCAAGGATATCTTTTTGCAAAGCCAATGCCAATTACTCAACTTGCAAAAAAAATCCACAAATTCCACATCGAAGAACCTTTATTAATGAAATAAAATTTTATATACGAACAAATTTATTTAAGTTTTTTATAAATTTGTTCGTATTTTTTGCATTTTGCTATTGTTTTTTATATTTATATATGTTAGAATATCCCTTGAAATATAATTTTCGGAGGAAAGTATGAAAGAAACTAAGTTTAAAAAAAATATAAAATCATTTGCTCTTTGTGGGGTTGGCACTGTTATTTTTTGTCTTGGAACAATTTATTTTATAGTACCTGCAAATCTATATAGTGGTGGTGTTTTAGGGCTTGCCCAATTAATTCGTACACTTATATTAAATGCTTTTCCGAGTGTTGACAATATCGGAATTGATATCGCTGGCATAATAAGTCTTTCAATAAACTTGCCTCTTTTTGCACTAGGATACAAAGGCCTATCGAAAATGTTTGTTGCAAAAACTGCCTTTAGTTTAATGCTGCAAACACTCATATTCTCTTTGCTTCCAGCACCAACAACTCCTCTTGTCGACGATGTTTTAACTGGTTGTATCATAGGTGGATTTATAACTGGAATTGGTATTGGTTTCACTCTTTCTAGTGGTGCTACTGCCGGTGGAATAGACATCGCTGGCATGTATTTATGTTCAAAATTGCGTTCGCTTTCGGTTGGCACTTTCTCAATTATGTTTAACACTGCCCTATTCACTGGTTGTGCCATTATATTCGATATTTCAACTGCAATTTATTCGACAATTAGTATTTTTATTTTTTCATATATCGCCGACAGATGGCATTACCAAAACGTTCGCATAATGGCAATTACTTTCACAAAATGCCAAGACCTTCCTGCTGATATCATTCGAGAAATGAATCGTGGTGTTACTCAGTGGCAAGGAAAAGGTTCTTATACTATGGACGACAAACTAATTTTCATTACAGTAATTTCGAAAAGAGAGGTTGCAAAACTTACATATCTTATAAAAAGTCGCGACAAAGACGCTTTTATAATATTAAGTAATGGGCTAGATGTAATCGGTAATTACGAAAAAAGACTTACAGAATAGAAAAAAGACCTGATAAAACAGGTCTTTTAATATTATTTCGTTAGCGAATTTAAAAAGTCGTCATATATTTTCTCTGCATTTTTCTTAAAATGGCTTTCAAGCAAAATCCCCTGCTCAGGGCTTGCTACATTAAAATTAAGAGAGAAAACTCCTTCCATTTCTAGGCTTGCTACATAATCTGTATCAGAAATCTTCGTAGTTTTTGTCTTAATGTGTGTAGTTCTATGAATTTCTCTAATAACTCTTAGCGCCGAAATATGCACTATATCTTTAACGCTTGCAGGCAATCTTGAGTTAAACTCTTCGGCAGTTTTAATGCCTTTTTCAGTAATCTGAAACTTTTCATCTACTTTATCAAGATGGTTCGATGAAATAAGCTCCAAAAATGCCTCATTAAACTCGAAATAGTTAAAACCTTCGTCACACCATGTGCAAACATCATAAATATTGTCAAAAGTAATTGGGAACTTTATAAATGTAAGAGAATATAAAATCAAAAATTTAATATCGTCTTTGTTTCTAATAAAACCGAATCTTTCCAAAAAAATCACCTCGTAACTATTAAACGTCATTGTGTAAAGTATAACACATATTAATTTCAAAATCAATAGCGTTTATTAAGTATGAAAAAATATTTAAAAAATACTTGCAATTTAATTCTTTGTGTGTTATAATAACAGGGTTGAAAAATAATACACACATGTGGCACAGAACTTTGGTGTCTTGGAGCTGCATGGAGGAAAAAAACCAAAGGAGGACATATTAATGTCAGTTATTTCAATGAAACAACTTCTTGAAGCAGGTGTACACTTCGGTCACCAAACAAGAAGATGGAACCCAAAAATGGACGAATACATCTTCACAGAAAGAAACGGTATTTACATTATCGACCTACAAAAAACAGTTAAAAAACTAGAAGAGGCTTACTACTTCCTACGCGACGTTGTTGCAAACGGAGAAGAAGTTTTATTCGTAGGTACGAAAAAACAAGCTGGCGACGCTATTAAAGAAGAAGCTGAAAGAGTTGGCATGTACTACGTTAACGCTAGATGGTTAGGTGGTATGCTTACAAACTTCAAAACTATGCGTCGTAGAATCGACAGATTAAACCAACTTCGTAAAATGCAAGACGACGGTACTTTTAACCTTCTTCCTAAAAAAGAAGTTATCAAACTAGGTCTTGAAATTGCTAAACTAGAAAAATACCTAGGTGGCGTTAAAGGCATGAAAAAAATTCCTGGTGCTTTATTCATTATCGACCCAAGAAAAGAAAAAAATGCTATCGCTGAAGCACACAAATTAGGTATTCCTGTTGTTGCTATCTGTGACACTAACTGTGACCCAGATGAAGTTGACTACGTAATCCCTGGTAACGATGATGCAATCAGAGCTATCAAATTAATCGCTGAGTGTATGGCTAACGCTGTAATCGAAGCGAAACAAGGGCAAGACGCTGCTGCTGAAGTTCCAGCTGAAGCTACTGCTGAATAATAAACCACAAGTCCGTAAATATTTTTGCGGACTTTAAATATAATAATTATATATTCTTTTAGGAGGACAAAAATATGGCTTTCACAGCTCAAGACGTAAAAAAATTACGCGAACAAACAAACGCAGGTATGATGGATTGTAAAAAAGCATTAACTGAATCAAACGGTGATTTCGAAGGTGCTGTTAAATATTTAAGAGAAAAAGGCTTAGCTGCTGCTGCTAAAAAAGCTGGTAGAGTTGCTGCTGAAGGTATGGTAGTTTCTGCTTCTAATGAAGCTGGCATCGGTGCTATCATCGAAGTTAACTCTGAAACTGACTTCGTTTCTAAAAACGCTGAGTTCCAAGCTTTCACTGCTGACTTAGTAAACGTTTTAATGAACGAAAACCCAGCTGACGTTGACGCTTTAAAAGCTTGCCCAATGGCAGGTTCAACAGTTGGCGAAGTTTTAACTGAAAAAATCTTAACTATCGGTGAAAAATTAGAAATCAGACGTTTCGTAAGAAAAGACGCTACTACTGTAAACGTACCATACATCCACATGGGTGGTAGAATTGGTGTTTTAGTTTCTATGAACGTAACTGACAGCATCAAAAATGCTCCAGAAGTTGTAGCTTTAGGTAAAGACGTTTGTATGCAAATCGCTGCTATGCGTCCAGGTTACTTAAACCGTTCTGAAGTAACTGCTGACCACTTAGAAAAAGAAAGAGAAACTCTTTACAACCAAGCTATCAACGAAGGTAAAAAACCAGAAATCGCTGAAAGAATGGTATCTGGAAGAATTGATAAATTCTACTCTGAAAACTGCTTAGTAGACCAAGCTTTCGTTAAAGAAAACAAAATTTCTGTTGGCGAATATGCTAATAAAGTTGCTAAAGAATTAGGCGGAGAAATTGAAATCGTTGCATTCACTCGTTTCGAAACTGGTGAAGGTATCGAGAAAAAAGAAGACGATTTCGCAGCTGAAGTTGCAAAAATGTCAAAATAGACTTGAACTATTTGTAAAAATATGTTAAAATGACACCACAGAAGATTTTTTCTGTGGTTGTTTTTTTAGGAGGATTTATATGAATGAAAATTTCAAAAATAAGTTTAAAGGAAATATCGGTTTAAACTTCGCTACAATTACCTATGCAATTGTGCTTTTCGTTGCAGTTTTAAATTATGAAAGAATTTTTAACTACGGGCTAACATTATATGGCTATGTATCGCCGTTTTTTGTAGCTATTGCAATTGCTTTTATTCTCAATTTGCCAATGAGATTTATTGAAAATAAAATTTTAAAGAAACTCAAAATCTCTAGTGGTAAAAAAAGAGCTTTATCAATAACATTAACTTTCATCTTTGTTTTTTCTCTTTTTGGAGTAATAATTTCCTTTGTTTATCCTCAAGTTGTAGATAGTATCGCAACTATTTCTTCATCGGCATCACAAAATGCAGATGAACTTCAAGTATGGCTAGTAAATTTAGTCACAAGATTTGAAATCCCAGCCGAAGTTATCACTTTCTTAGAAGATAAACTACAAGAAATTATTGCATTTGTGACTAGCTTGCTTTCGGAAATAGTGCCATTTATTTATAATGTTTCTATCGGATTTGCAAGTTCGACTATAAATATGCTAATGTCTTTCATCCTTTCAATTTATATGCTTTCTAGCAAAGAAAGTCTAATTATTGGAATGAAAAAAGTATTATACGCAGTTTTTAGTATGAAAATCGCAGACAGAGTAGTTGAAATCGGTCGTTTAGCTAATAATATTTTCGGAAAATTTATCGGTGGTCAGCTTACAGAGGCATTGATTTTAGGTTCGCTCACAACTATCGGTATGATGATTTTAAGACTAGACTATGCATTTTTAATCGGAACTTTAATCGGAGTTTTCTCGGTTATCCCGATTTTCGGAGCGTTTATCGGAGCAGCGCCAGGGGTTATCATTTTATTACTTGTAAACCCTGTTGAAGCGTTGATTTTCGTGATTTTCTTAGTAATTTTACAACAATTCGAAGGAAATGTTATCTATCCGAGAGTTGTCGGTGGTTCAATCGGTATTTCTGGATTATGGCTACTTTTCGCAATACTTTTAGGTGGTGGACTAGGTGGTCCTTTAGGAATTTTAATCGGAATTCCTACTTTTGCAGTTATTTTCACACTTGTTAAAGAGTGGGCGAATAATACAAATAAAGCGAAAAATGTACCTAAAAACAAATTAAATTAATTAAAAACACCTCGAAACGGCTTTCAACGTTCGAGGTGTTTTTTTTATGCTTCTAGAGCTTGTTTAATATCTGCGATTATATCGTTAACATCTTCGATACCAATCGAAAGACGAACAGTCCCCTCTTTGATACCTGCTTTTTCTAAGCTTTCTTTCGAAAGTTGCGAATGCGTTGTCGATGCTGGATGTGAAACTAGACTTCTTGAGTCACCTAAATTTGCTACATGTGATAAAAGTTTAAGCGAGTTTATAAATTTCGCACCGTCTTCTTTTCCACCTTTCATCTCGAAAGTGAATACTGAACTTGCACCTTTTGGTAAATATTTTTGGCTAATTTCATAATATTTACTGCTCGGAAGTGATGGATAGTTAACTTTATCTACCAATGGATGATTTTCTAAAAACTCTGCAACTTTCATTGCATTTTCGCAATGTCTTTGCATTCTAAGTGATAAAGTTTCAAGCCCTTGCAGTGTAATCCACGAATTCATAGGAGATTGGCACGCACCAATATCACGCAAAGTAAGTGTTCTCATTCTAACGATTAATGCTTGTGCACCTAAAGATGCGAATACCACACCATGGTAGCTTGGGTCTGGCTTATTAAATTGTGGGAAACGCGGATTTCCTTCCCATTTGAAATTTCCTAAATCGATAGTAGCGCCACCCATAGATGTGCCATTACCGCTGATAAATTTTGTAGTCGAATGTACAACGATATTTGCACCAAATTCCACTGGGCGAATTAAATATGGTGTTGTCACAGTGTTGTCTGCGATTACAGGAATGCCATATTTTGCACCAATTTTTCCAATAGCCTCAAGATCTATTAAATTTGCGTTTGGATTTCCGACAACTTCATAAAAAATAGCCTTTGTTTTGTCTGTTATTAATGCTTCGAACGACGAAGGGTCGTCTGCATTAGCAAATTTTACATCTATTCCTAAATTTCTAAGCGTCTTGTCAAATAAATTCACAGCTCCACCATAAATTGTCGATGAAGAAATAATTTCATCACCAGCAGATGCAAGCGTGATAATTGTCATAAACATAGCCGAGTGTCCAGAAGCTGCGCATAAAGCACCAACCCCACCCTCTAAATCAGCTAGTCTTTTTTCTAAAACATCTGTCGTTGGGTTTTGAAGTCGCGTATAAATATTCCCAGCTTCAGATAAATTAAACAAGTTTGCTGCGTGTTCTGCACTGTCAAACGAATAAGCAGTCGTCATATATATAGGTACAGCACGCGATTTTGTTGTTTCTTCAGATGTATAACCTGTGTGAAGTAGTTTCGTGTCAAATTTAAAATCCATATTACCCTCCAATTAACTCTTGAAATTATCTAATAAATATGTTATACTATAATGTATATTGATTTATTGTCTTTATCTTAATAATTATAAACTTTTTTATGGGAGTTGTCAAATGAAAAAATTTTTATCATATATTTTAACTATAATAGTCAGTGCTTCTACACTGATTTCAACAGTAAGTGCTAACAATGAATTTGCACTAGCTGACGCACCAGATATGAACGCAGCTGCGTATATGCTTTTAGATATGAACACAGGAAATGTCCTAGCTTCGGAAAATATGTACGAAAGAGTATATCCTGCATCTACAACAAAGCTTTTAACTGCACTTGTTACACTAGAAATGCTTGATCTTGACGAAGAAGTTGAGGTGACAAGCCAAGTTATAAACGATTTACCTGTTGGTTCTTCAAACGCAGGACTTTTAGCTGGTGAAATATTAACTGTCGAAGATTTATTATATTGTGTAATGGTTCAATCTGCAAACGAGGCGTCTATGGCGCTTGCATACCATATCGGAGATGGTGACCCTCAAGTATTCCACAGTCTGATGAATATTTATGCCACAAATTTAGGTGCTTATGACTCTAATTTCACAAATTCGCATGGTTTCCACGACGACAATCACTATACAACTGCTTATGATATGTCGCTTATCGCTGATAAAGCTTTTGAAAATGAATTTTTAGCACAAGTAATGATTACTGCTCAAAAGAGAATTCCAGCTACAAATTTATCTGAAGAGCGTCTTCTTTTAACTTCAAATCACAATATTTTTCGTGTTTCAGACCCTAGATATTATAAATATTCTTTAGGTGGAAAAACAGGCTACACTGGCGAGGCTAAAAACTGTTTAGTTTCTGCTGCTGAAAAAGACGACCAACGTCTGCTTTCATTAATTTTTGGTACAACTCCTGACACAGAAACAGGTGCAAATTTAGTTTTTGAAGAAACTATAAAACTTTTCGAATGGGGATTTTCTGCTTATACAAATGTCAGTATGCTTGATATTTTAGTTCCTATGGAAACTGTTTCTGTAAAACTATCTTCGGAAGCTGATAGTGTTTCTTTAAAGCCAGAAAGCACTGTTTATGGACTAGTTCCATCTGACTATGACGCTACAAAAATCGAAAAAATTTCCACTATTCCTGAAAATGTAAATGCTCCTATCACAGAAAACCAAATAATTGGTACTGTCGAAGTATTTTATGACGGAATTAGCTATGGTACATCTAATTTACTTGCTGTAAACGATGTCGAAGTATCTATGGTTTTATATTATGTGGATATTATAGAGGGCTTTTTCCAAAGTTCTATTTTCTATCTCGTAGTTCTAATTTTAGTAATCTTAATCGCATTTAGTGCCCTACTTCAATATAGACAAAAACAAATTAGAAGAAAACGTCGAATTCTAAAAAAACGTCGTCAAGTAAGAAGAAGTCAAGGGTATTATTCTCCATCACGCAGACGTTAATTTTTAACAATTTTAAAAAATACTTACAAAAAGGACAATTTCTAAAGTTGTCCTTTTTACTTTCAAAAAACACAGTTTAATCACAGCTTTGTGTTTTGTTTTATAGTTAAGATGTACAATGTTTGAATTTTTTACATTATTTTTTAGATTTTATGTAATTTATGTCTAAATATCTTTTTTCATTAACAATTATTTTTAATTATATACAAATAATACTGCTTGTTTTTGTATGGTAAATTTGATATAATAATAGGGGTACATAAAATTACATTTTTTTACAAATGTATTTTATAATTTTATATATAATATTATAATGTTTTTACATTAAAGGAGAGCACCATGGCTACTAGTAATATTTACCTAGATCATACTCTAGGCGTAGCAAATACTTTAAAACTCAGACAGGACATCAAAGATGGTTTACTAAACAAGCTTTGTATGACTGAAGTTTTAAATGCCGATTTATCGATTGCTGCATACGGCGAAGAAACATATTTTGCAGGGTGCAAAGATGTTTTAGCAGGCGTACAAAGTGCACTTGATGCGTTCGGATTATCTGAATCTATCTTTTTATACAATTTTAATTATAAAAATTTCGTTTTAGCAGCAGGTGATAATATCTCTAAAGAGGATTTCACAAATGTTATGAAACAATTTTATAATCAATTTGAATCATCATCTTCTTCGCAAGTTGAAGTAAGTGGTGTTTCTAGGTTTGTTGTTGTTTTACAAGAAGATAAACTGATTGAGCGCGCACTTCATTCACACCTTGTTGCAAAGGATTTGCACGAAAACTTTATTTTAACACCAGACGTTATGCAAATGATTACTACTGCACATGAGGATGCAAAGACTCTGGATTTAATCAATTTCGCTATGGAACAAAATCGAATTATCCCATATTATCAAGGAATTCGTAACAATAAAACTGGCAAAATCGAAAAATACGAGGCACTTATGCGTATTGCAGATGCCGAAGGAAATATTTATTCTCCGTATGTATTTTTAGACACAGCAAAAAAATATAAAATTTACATACGTTTAAGTCAAATGATGATTGAACGCTCTTTAGAAGAATTTTTGGACAGACCTGAACAACTTTCGATTAATATTTCTGCCTATGATATCGCAAACGAAAATTTCAGAGAATGGTTTTTTAGAAAACTTGACAATCACCCTGATACTTCTAAAATCGTTGTAGAATTTGTCGAAACTGAAAACTACCAAAATGAAATGCTTTTTGATTTTGTAAGTGAAGTTCGTAAACGTGGTTGCCATATTTCAGCAGACGATTTTGGTTCTGGATACGCAACTTACTCTGCAATAATCTCTCTTTCTCCTGCTTTCATAAAAATCGATGGTACAATAATAAAAGATGTTGCTACATCGAAAGATAATCTTATTATTTTGCGTGCAATATGTTTCTTAGCAGAGCTAATTGGTGCAAAAACTATCGCTGAATTTGTTGAGAATGATGCCATTCAAGCTGTTTTAGAACAGTATAATGTTGATTATTCCCAGGGTTATCTTTTTAGTAAGCCTCAACCGCTTGAAAGCATTATAGCTAACAAGCAATAACTTATTTTACCTTAAAGGAGTTGAGTTTATAATGACATTTAACATAGAAAATATACTGATGATTGTATCACTTATTTTCATGCTGATATATCAGTTTTCTATATTTACCTATGCCTCTAGCATATTAGTCAAAAGTTCAAGAAACAATCTTTTATTTCTAGCATTATCAATAATTAATACTACATTCTTTGCGCTTTATCAGATGTCAAATTTGCCGTTTTATTCACTAATTTCCTGTTTTCTTGTTATATTGATAATAGAATTCAAGCTAATCTCTAAAACGGATTTCATACAGATTTTCTGCGGAGCTTCAATTTTTGTTTTACATATTTCAGCCTTTCTAACACCACTTACTACTACATTTAGCCATTTCACAAAAATTTCACCTCAGCAAATTTTAAACGGTAGTGTTTATGAGTCAATTATAGTGATAGTATCCACTTTCTTCTTATTTTCAGCACAAGAAGTGGTAAAAAAATATATCGACTCCGTATCCATTCAGAGGGTAACTGTTAAAAGTAAATACTCTATTTTGCTTTTTATCTCAATTTTACTCGTAGTTT